>CBFICR010000089.1:0-10920 GCA_965661105.1 Pseudohongiellaceae bacterium
CACCGGGTTTGATGTACGCCAGAATGCCCTCCATAAAGGCCGCCGCGTCTCTGGTGTTACTGCGTTTCTGAAACCGGTCATCAAACGCCCCAACCTGACCATAGTGACCGAGTGTTTCGTTAACCGGGTACTTTTGGAAAACAATCGGGCAACGGGACTTGATCTTGAGTTGTCCGGCCTGCGACAAAATTTTATTGCGCGCAAGGAGGTGATTCTGTGCGGCGGCACCTATGGTAGCCCCGCCCTGCTCCAGCATTCGGGCATTGGTGACAGTGAAGCTCTCGGCAAACTGGGTATCGCTACCCATATTAATCTGCCCGGCGTCGGCAAGAACCTGCATGACCACCCTTCGGCTGTCGTCCAGAGGGTATGCAGTAATTCCGAATCCTATGGTATTTCCTGGAAAGCCCTGCCGCGCAATGCGCTCAGCGTTTTTCAATACCTTTTGCTGCGCAAGGGACAGCTGGCCGGCAATCTATTTGAAGTCACCGGCTTCCTGCAAACTACAGACGGACTCGACCGACCCGATGTACAGTTTGTCTTCATGCCCGCCAACCGGCCCAAACCCGGCTTTCCCTTCCCGGTGGGCCATGGCTATGGCATTAACTCGGTATTGTTAAGACCGAAGAGCCGCGGCAGCGTCACCCTGGCGTCCAGTGATCCGCACCAGCCCCCCCTGATTGATACCAACTTTCTCGGTGACGACGCCGACCTGGAACCCTTGCTGCGCGGCATGCGAATTGCCCGCCAGATTCTTGATACTCCCCAGATGAGTAAATACCAGGGCAAGGAAACCCTGCCCGGCGTGGACGTGGAGAGTGATGAAGAGATGAAGGCTTTCATCAAGGCCAGCATGACCTCGGTTCACCATCCCGGTGGTACCTGCCGCATGGGAGACAATGAGGAATGTGTAGTGGATTCCCAACTCAGAGTCCGCGGCGTAGAAGGCCTGCGGGTAGCCGATGCCTCGGTATTCCCAAGAATGGTAAGCGGCAACAGCAATGCCCCGACAGTGATGGTGGCGGAGAAAGCTGCGGATATGATTCTCGGCAAGGCAGCGCCGACGCCGATTGATCCGGAGTAACACTTGTAACTTGTAACTTTCTATATAAAAAAACCTGAACAAAAAAAAGCGGGCTAAAAGCCCGCTTTCTCTCAATACCTGAAAAATTTAAGCCATGTTCGCAGCAACAAATTCCCAGTTAACAAGCTTCCAGAATGCTTCCATATAATTCGGACGCGCATTACGGTAATCGATGTAATAGGCATGCTCCCAGACATCCACTGTCAGCAAAGGTGTAACGCCTTCGTCTGTCAGCGGAGTAGCAGCATTGGAGGTATTCACAATCGCCAGGCTGCCATCGGCATTTTTCACCAGCCAGGTCCAGCCAGAGCCAAAGTTGTTTACCGCGCTGTCGGTAAACTTGCTTTTGAAGTCCTCAAAAGAACCAAAGGCAGCGCTGATAGCGTCAGCCACAGCACCGTCAGGCTCACCACCACCATTGGGGCTCAGACAATGCCAGTAAAAAGTATGGTTCCAGATCTGCGCCGCATTATTGAAAACACCACCGGAAGAACTCGTTACGATCTCCTCCAGAGTTTTGTCAGCATCAGGCGTACCATCGATGAGACCATTGAGTTTTACCACATAGGTGTTGTGATGCTTGCCATAATGAAATTCAAGCGTTTCTTTGGAAATGTGAGGCTCAAGTGCATCCTGAGCATAAGGCAAAGCGGGTAGTTCAATTGACATAAAAAAACTCCATATCGGTGAAAGTGACAGAATTCAGTAATAAATACAGGAAATGACTACTGACTAAATTCAGGCGAGGTATTGTAGCAAAAAATTGGCGGACTGTTCAGAAAACCGGATTAAGGATAAAGGATTAAGGATAAAAGAAAAAGGATAAAGGTGACCATTGAAGACCGGAACACTGCTTAAAGGATTAAAGAGTTATGGAAAATGGTGAATGGGAAAAATTGTAGGTCGGATAAGGCCTGCAAGGCCGTAATCCAAAAGGCGACAAAGTCGCCCTCTTGTGACTTGTAACTTGCAACTTGAGACTTGTAACTTGTAACTTGTAACTTGAGACTTTCCTCCCGCATCCCGCACCCAAAAAAAAGGCGCCAATCCTGACGCCCTCTCCATCCTGCCCACCTTTATCCTTTTTCCTTTATCCGCTTGTCTCTTGCCTCTTGTCTCTTTGTTTATTTCGTCAACCAGGCTACAAGCAATCGAATCTGCGCATCATCCAGCTTGTCCCCGAACGCCGGCATACGGCCATTTCGGCCTTGTCGCAGCGTGGTGCGGATGGTTTCCACATCACCACCATATAACCAGACATCATCCACCAGGTTGGGAGCGCCCAATAAGGGATTTCCCGTGCCATCCATGCCGTGACAGGCGGCGCATATCTGGTTAAACCTAGCCTGTCCGGGGTGGCCTTCGGCTTCAGGTGTTCCTACTACAAGGACGTAGTTGGCCACATCCGTGACGCCCTGCTGGCCAAGTAAGGCATCCCAACTGGCCATCACAGCGGTTCTGCCATTAAGCAGGGTCTGCTCAATATTTTCCGCACTGCCACCCCACTGCCAGATACCATCGGTAAGATCGGGAAACAGGTTCGCCTGCCCCTGGGCTTCATAGCCATGACAGGCGGCGCAATTTTGTTTGAAGAGATCGCTGGCACTGCCCATCAGGGCTTCGTCAGCCTGTATTTCTGCCAACGGCATGGCGGCAATTTCTGCCCGTAGCTCGGTGAAATTTTCATTGAATGCGCTATAACGCTCACTTAACTCGCCGCCCTGGGACCACTGGAAAGCACCCTTGAAAGAGCCCAGTCCGGGATAGAACATAAGGTAGAACACGGAAAAAACCATCATTGCGAAGATCAGCCAGAACCACCATAAAGGCGCCGGGTTCAAGCCTTCCTCGAGGTTGCCATCCCAGATTGTGTGTTCGACTTCTTCCGGGGTAGGTGGCGCAGCGGTATAGACACTGATCACCAGCCACACCAGCGAAATGAAACTGATCACCGTGATCAGAATAATCCAGCCACTCCAGAAATCATTGGGCATATCAGCCATGGGAAACACCTGCTTTCTTTAATTCACCTGATAGATCCGGGTTTTCATCACCATAATCTTCGTCGTTCAGGGGAATATTCGCAGACCGGTCAATGTTGCTGTCAGCACTCACCATAAACACCCAAATGACCAAAACGACCATAAACAACATCACCAACATGTCGCCGACAAAAATAAACCAGCTCATCGGTTCTCCTCCGCCAGGCCAGTACCCAGTACCTGAAGATAGGTAATCAGCACATCCATTTGGCTCAGACCATCAATTTCATCAGCTGCCACTGCAATCTCTTCTTCGCTATAGGGATGACCCAGCTTCTGTAGGGCGCGCATTTTTTTCTGAATATCCCCCATGTCATTGGCTTGCTTCTCTGCCAACCAGGGATAGGCCGGCATGATGGAGTTATTCACCACACTGCGAGGATCCAGCAAGTGCACCCGGTGCCAGTCATCGGAATACTTGCCGCCAACTCTGTGCAAATCAGGCCCGGTGCGTTTTGAGCCCCACAAAAAAGGTCGGTCATAGACAAATTCATCGGCACGCGAAAACGGTCCATAGCGTTCCACTTCAGCGACCAGGGGTCTGATCTGCTGAGTGTGGCAAACATGACAGCCTTCCTGAATATAGACATCCCTGCCGGTTAACTCTTCAGCAGTGTACAGATGACTGTTCTGCGTGGCGGTACTCAGGGATTCCTGGAACACGCTTGGCAACACCTGAACCAGGCCGCCAATGGAGGATACGAACAGAATGCCAAAGATCAGCAGACCAATATTATTTTCCAGTTTTCGATGCAGGGTTACGCCATGGTATTTCATGCTGGTACCTCCCGGCCTGTGCCTTCATCAAACTCCGGTTCCGGTTCCGGCATGTGCGCCGTGCCGTGTATTTCATCAACGATATCGGGCGGGCTGACAGAAACCGTGTGACGTCCCCACATGGTTCTGAACAGGTTATAGGCCATCAGTATGGTCCCGGTGAGAAAGATCAGGCCCGCAATCAGACGTAATCCGTAATACGGCACCATGGATGCCATCACATCATTGAAGCTGTAGCTCAGTTCACCAATACCATCAACGCTTAACCATAACAGGCCCTGGGAAATACCCGCGCCCCACATGGCAATGACATACAACATGGTGCCGGCCAGTGCCATCCAGAAATGAATATTGGCCAGGCGTACGCTGTGAAGCTCTCTGCCCATCATGCGCGGCACCATAAAGTAGAACGTACCGTAAGTGATCATCGCATTCCAGCCAAGGGCCCCGGAATGCACATGGCCGATGGTCCAGTCGGTAAAGTGACTGACAATATTCACACTGCGAATGGCCATCATCGGCCCCTCGAAGGTGGCCAGTCCATAGAAGGCCAGCGCCAGTACAATGAACTTCATGGCCGGATCGACCCTGAGTTTTCGCCAGGCCTTGCTCACCGTCATGATGCCGTTAATCATGGTGGCCCAGGACGGTGCCAGCAGGATCAGACTCATGACCATGGCCAGGGACTGCACCCATTCGGGAACGGAACTGTAATGCAGGTGATGGGGGCCAGCCCAGATATAGGTATAGGTGAACGCCCAGAAAGAAATCACGGAAAGACGGTAGCTCCAGATTGGCTGATTGGCCTGTTTGGGCAGGAAATAGTAGAGCATGCCCAGAAAGCCACCGGTCAGCAAAAAGCCCACCGCGTTGTGCCCGTACCACCACTGCACGACGGCATCCTGTGCACCGGCATAAATGGAATAGGACTTGTTCAGGGAAACCGGCAGCGCCAGATTATTCACGATATGCAGCATGGCAATAACGATTATCAGCGCGCCGTAAAACCAGTTGGAGACATAAATCGGTTTGATGCGGCGGGTGGCAATGGTGCCGAAAAAAACCACCGCAAAACACACCCACAAAATAGTGATGGCGATATCAAAGGGCCATTCCAGTTCCGCATATTCCTTGGTGGAGGTCCAGCCAGCCAGTAATGACAGGCCGCCAGCCAGTACCACAACCTGCCAGCCGTAGCAGCAAATCCAGGCCAGTCGCGGCATGAATAGAGGCACGTTACTGGTACGTTGTACACTGTAAAAGGCCGTCGCCATCAATGCCGACACCCCGAAACCGAAAATAATGCCATTGGTATGCAGGGGCCGCAGGCGTCCAAAGGATAACCAGAACTGTCCCAGATCCAGACCCGGCCAGATCAGTTCTGCGGCAATCCAGACCCCCACCAGCATGCCAACCACCGCCCAGATTATTGAAAACTGGACCAGCCGTTTGACGACACCATCATGATACGTTTCACGTATTTCAGTCATGGCTTGGGGGTAACTCCTGTAGTCTTGCTTGTTAATCAGTATTTAAGTTATGAAGGCCAAAGACCTGTTTTCCTGTCTGTTCCCGTTTCTAGACCCGTTCCAGTGCGTCCTGGATACCGCCTGGACACTCCCTAGACGCCCATAGAAGGACCGATTCCATAAGTCCACAATGCCGCCGAGATACCCAACAGGCTGACAAAGGCCACCAGCAACCAGCCCACCAGTGAGGAGGACATCAACATGCCGCGTTCGGGGGGAATATTCATCACTATTGGTAAGCCGCGATACAGCAGGGTCATGGACCACATAACCGCGGGAATAAGTATCAGTACATTGAAGAAGACCTGCGGATAAAGATGTGAGGCACTGGCAACACACAAGGGCGCCACTACCACGGTAAACAAGGCAAACAGTTTTTCGGTAGCCACTTTGCCACCGCCGTAGGTTTTTGACATCCAGCGGGCGATTAACACCGTCGAGATATAACCCAGAATCAGGGCATCCGCATAAAAGAAGCTGATGATGACACGCGAGGTGGTGTCGAAGTAAAGGGGGTCGTTTGAGCCCAGGCGCCAGCCAAAATACGTAGAGCCAAACCAGGAGAAAACCGGTGGCATCAGGATAAAAAGAAAAGTGAGTTTCTGAACGGCACTAATCACCCGGGCATTGCCTGCGGCAATTTCCTTGAAAATAACACCTGGAGTATGTAAGACGGCTACAAGCAAAAGTCTATCCGAACCAAATTCAAGTTGGGGTAAGCAGACCATTATATGGAAATGGCCCGGTAATTGGTTGATAAATATCAACTCTATTGTCCAAGTCGTAATTGTAACGCTATTAGAACTTTAAATCCTAGAACACTATAGGTTGTTCATCATTAATGACAGTATGTATCGGGTAGAAAACCACGCCTTCGGATTAGCCAGGTTTTTAGCTCTCCGCTGCCGGAAAACGCTAACGTGAGCGGGCACTCTAGTTCGGCACCGGCAAACCGGCCCAGCCAAACACGTCTTCAAGAATTGCTGTCACCGTTTCCGGTCGATCTTCCCCGGGCAGATCGTTACTTGGCTCATAACCTGTCAGGCTCAGGCTGTAACAAAGGTTTCTATAGGAAGGACGGTATTGTGCCAGCTGTTCTTTTGGCAACTTGACCGTTTCGCCGGGAATCACCGGGGTAAATTCATCACGACGGTAAATGGCGCCAAAACTCATCAGCCCCCATTCGCCTTCGCGCTTCTCCACCTTGTACAACATCAGGCAATGGGCCGACAGTGTCAGTTCAACCCCATCGATGGTTTCAGGAATATCGATAATGCCACTTAAAGTGGCTACAGCCCGGTCACCATTGAGCGTCACCAGCACCGGCCCCAAGCGATGTTTGGCCCGCATCCCTCTCTCAAACATTCCTTTTGACGCCTGGACAAAATCCTTGCCATTGCCCTGAAACCAGCTTATCTCCACATGGGAGTCTGCAAAAAAACAATCAGCCATTCGATTCCACATACACATATCCCGGCTTTCCCGTTCCCGCACCACCAGTTGGGTGATAGCGGTAATATCAGTGGCGTCTTGCGGCGTCATGGCTTGCTCCTGTCATAATGTTTAGATTGAGAAAAACTACAAAGGTACTAGGAACATGGGCAACGGAGCAAGCTACCAAAAAGGTGACATTATTTAACTAATCGTCGGATGGCGCTGCGCTTATCCGAACTACCACTAAAAACGGATAAAGGATGAAGGTGACCATTGAAGACCGGATCACTGATTTAACGAAAATGCACTATGGGAAATAGGTGAATGGTGAAAATTGTAGGTCGGATAAGGCCTGCAAGGCCGCCATCCGACACGGCGACGGAAGTGGCCCTCTTGCAACTTGAGACTTGTAACTTGAGACTTTCTTCTTGCATCCTGCATCCTGCCTCCTGCATCCCCCCAAAAAAAAGGCGCAAAACCTGACGCCATATCCAAACCGCCCACCTTTATCCTTTATCCTTCATCCTTTTTCCGCCTGCATGCTTGCCTCTTATTATTAGAAACAATTGAAATGTTTAGCCAAAAATAGTTTACTGATCAAAATAAAAATAACCATTCAAAAAGGGCTCCCCATGCTGATCGGCATTCCAAAAGAAATTCATGCGGGCGAAAAACGCGTCGCCACCACTCCTGAAGCCGCTGAAAAAATTCGCGCCCTGGGTTTTGATGTTGCTATTGAAACCGGTGCGGGTGTTGCTGCCAACTTTACCGACGACACCTATCGTGAAGCCGGTGTCAGTGTTTTCGAAACTGCCCGCGAAATCTGGGAAAAAGCCGACATCATTTTGAAAGTGCGTGCGCCCGAAACCCATCCCGAATTGTGTATGGACGAAGCAGAACTGCTGCACAAACACCAGATCCTGATCAGCTTTATTCAGCCGGCTATCAATCAGGAACTGCTGGAACATCTGTCGCAGTCCGGTGGCACGGTATTGGCCATGGACAGTATTCCCCGAATTTCCCGCGCACAAAAGATGGACGCCCTGAGCTCCATGGCCAACATCGCCGGTTATCGCGCGGTGGTGGAAGCCGCCCAGCATTTCGGTCGTTTCTTTACCGGGCAAATTACCGCTGCCGGCAAAGTACCCCCGGCGAAAGTGCTGGTCATTGGTGGCGGCGTAGCTGGACTGGCGGCGATCGGTGCAGCCAAGAGTATGGGCGCCATTGTGCGCGCCTTTGATACCCGCCCTGAAGTAAAGGAGCAGGTGGAAAGTATGGACGCTGAATTCCTGATGCTGGATTTTGAGGAAGACGGCAGTGGCGAAGGCGGCTACGCCAAAACCATGAGCGAGGAATTCATCAGGAAGGAAATGGAGTTATTCGCCAGGCAAGCCATGGAAGTGGATATCGTCATTACCACCGCGCTGATTCCCGGCAAACCCGCGCCTGAACTGTGGACCGAAGCCATGGTGGAAACCATGAAAGACGGCAGTGTCATTGTTGATCTGGCGGCCGAGATGGGCGGCAACTGTAAATTAACCGAAGCCGACAAGGTGGTGGTGAAACACGGCGTCACCCTGATTGGCTATACCGACCTGCCTTCGCGACTCGCTGCACAATCCAGCCAGCTCTATGCCACCAATCTTTTCCACCTGCTCAGTGATATGACCCCGGAAAAAGAAGGTCAGGCCCGGGTTGATATGGAAGATGAAGTGATTCGGGGCGCCACAGTAATAAACCAGGGTGAAATTACCTGGCCGCCACCTGCCCCACGACTTTACGCGGTACCGCAAAACAAAGAAGACACTGCGCCACCGGCGCCAGCAGGCAAAGCCGCGGACTCCGCGCCTGGTGGTTTAAAATCGCTCGCCCTGTTGGCCGTCTGCGGAGTACTGCTGTTGGGTCTGGGCTCCGTAGCACCGGCTGAATTCATGTCCCATTTCACGGTTTTCGTCTTGTCGTGTTTCATCGGCTATATGGTGATCTGGAATGTCAGTCCTTCATTGCACACGCCATTAATGAGCGTCACCAATGCCATCAGCAGCATTATCATTATTGGTGCCCTGCTGCAGATATCCTCGCCTGATGGACTGACCAGTTTGCTTGCTGCCTTTGCCATACTGATTACCAGCATCAATATCGTCGGTGGCTTTGCGGTGACCCAGCGCATGTTGGCAATGTTTAGAAAATAAATACTTTCGAAAAAATAAAAAATAATACGTTACAAAAATAAACGGGAAATAAAACATGTCTGAAGGAATAATCACCATGGCCTACCTGGCCGCCAGTATTTTGTTCATTCTGGCACTCAGCGGTCTCAGCAATCAGGAAACAGCGCGCCGTGGCAATTATTTTGGTATGAGTGGTATGGCCATTGCCTTACTGGCCACCATAATTGGCATCGTTACCGCCAACTACATTCTCATGTTTGCCTGTATTGCCATTGGCGGCGTGATCGGTCTGGTACTGGCAAAGAAAGTGGAAATGACCCAGATGCCGGAACTGGTGGCCATTCTCCATAGTCTCGTGGGTCTTGCCGCAGTGGTGGTAGGTTTCGGTACCTTCCTGGATCACAGCGTGGTCTTCAGCGGTGTTGAAAAAACCATTCACAACGTGGAAATTTATATCGGCATACTGATTGGCGCCCTGACATTTTCCGGCTCAGTGCTTGCCTATCTAAAGCTCAGTGCCAAAATCGGCGGCAAACCCCTGCTGTTACCGGGTCGTCATTTTCTCAATATGATTCTCTTGCTGGGTGCCATTACCTACCTGGTGCAGTTCGTTAATGCCGGGGATGATACGCAGGCACTCAACGCCCTGCTGGTGATGACAGCAATTTCACTGCTGTTTGGCATCCATATGGTGCTGGCCATTGGCGGGGCCGACATGCCGGTGGTGGTATCCATGCTTAATTCCTACTCGGGCTGGGCCGCCGCAGCCACCGGCTTCATGCTCAGTAATGACCTGCTGATTGTTATCGGTGCTTTGGTGGGTTCCAGCGGCGCCATTCTCAGCTATATCATGTGTCGCGCCATGAACCGCAAATTCCTCTCCGTTATTGCCGGTGGTTTCGGTACCACCAGCAGCAAGAGTTCCGGCGCAGCGGCAAGCGCCGGCAGTGAAGCAGACGTGCAGGCCATTGATGCAGAATCTGTCGCCCATATGCTGCTTTCCGCCAAAAAAGTCATGATCCTGCCAGGCTATGGCATGGCCGTCGCCCAGGCCCAGCATTCCGTGTTTGAGATGAGTCGGAAATTACGCGAAGCCGGCGTCGATGTGCGCTTTGGTATTCACCCGGTAGCCGGCCGCATGCCAGGTCATATGAATGTGTTACTGGCAGAAGCCAGGGTGCCTTATGACATCGTATTTGAAATGGAAGAAATCAATGAGGACTTCCCCAATGTGGATGTCTCCATTGTCATCGGCGCCAACGACATCGTCAATCCCGCCGCCCAGGAAGTCCCCGACAGCCCCATCGCCGGTATGCCGGTCCTGGAACCCTGGCTTGGTAAAACCACCGTAGTCCTGAAACGCTCCATGGCCTCTGGCTACGCCGGCGTAGACAATCCCCTGTTCTACAAGGAAAACACCCGCATGCTATTCGGCGACGCCAAATCCAGCATCGATGAAGTCCTGAAAAATCTGTAAAGCGGATAAAGGATAACAGCAGATAAAGGATAAAAGAAAAAGGATAAAGGTGACCATTGAAGACCGGAACACTTTTTAAAGGCGATACAGTCGCTACCTTGTGAATTGCAACTTGAGACTTCTCGTCGGATGGCGCTGCGCTTATCCGACCTACTACTTCGAAAAAGCACGCTGCAAACCCCGTAGGTCGGATAAGGCCTGCAAGGCCGTCATCCGACAACTGACCTGAACCCGGACATAACCCTTAAAAATATCGAGGCAGGTATCTTTAACTTTAACGTCGGATGGCGCTGCGCTTATCCGACCTACCACACAACCTCCCTCTTGCGACTTGTAACTTGAGACTTTCCTCCTAAATCCTGCATTCAAAAAAAAAGGCGCCAATCCTGACGCCCTCTCTATCCTG
>CBFICR010000090.1:0-10850 GCA_965661105.1 Pseudohongiellaceae bacterium
GAAAAGCAGGGAAAAGACAGATAAGCAATGCTTCAACCCATGACTTGAGAACTACTGTCTTATCGTTTGAATAAGTAGTAAATAGAATAGTGATCACGCAAGAATACTCCGAGGGAGAGAGACCCAATGAAATTATCCACTAAATTACTGATGACCTTGGTACTGGCTTTTAATGTAGCCGCTACCGCTATAGCTCAGCCGGCCCTTTATGTTGAAGGTACTCACTATGAAATCATCGCTGAGCCGGTCAGAACATCAGACCCCAACAAAGTCGAAGTGACTGAAATCTTCTGGTATGGCTGTCCACACTGCTATGCATTCGAACCACTGATCACCAGCTGGGAAGAAAAACTTCCTTCTGACGTCACTTTCGTCCGTAGCCCGGGTATGTGGAATGGCACCATGGAAATTCACGCACAGATTTATTACGCAGCAGAAGCACTTGGTGTTGCAGAAACAATACATCCCATAGCGTTTAGTGAGATTCACCAGCGCCGCAACTACCTGCAATCCGAAGAAGCTGTTAAGGATATGTTCGTCGGTGCAGGCGTAGCCCCTGATGCTTTTGACAAGGCCTGGAAATCGTTTTCCGTTTCCAGCGCTGTAAAACGCGCTGGCACACGCATGAGAGACTACGGTGTTCGTGGTGTCCCAAGCATGGTGGTTAACGGTAAATACCTGGTTACAGTAGGCGGTCCCGTTCCTACCCAGACTGAACTTTTAAAGATTGTTGATTTTCTGGTGCAGAAGGAAAAATCCAGCAGCTAACTTCTTCCACCATTCGGTACAAAGACAAGACGCCCATGCTTTGCCAGCATGGGCGTTTTTTTATGGTAGTGTCGCAAATTTGCGGAATTCGCCATACTTTAGAAAATTTTCCAGTAAATTTAGACGCTTAGCGCAAAATATTCAGGAAAAGAATAAACTTTTTAGTAGACCCTGGTGTCATAGTACAGACCTGCAACCCTGATTTGCCTGAGAGTCATAGCAATTACTAGGGAGAGGCCGGGAAATAACCTATAATTCAATGTTTTAGATAAATACTTACTATAATAACTCCCTGTTTAAATTATGAAGCTGGCTATACCATTGCTTGAAAAAATCCCGCTACAGGAACTGAGCCTGAAAGTTCAGTCATTCTTGCCGTCCGGGCGCCATACAGAAAGCCTGAAACGAGTGGATGCCAGCCTGTTGCTTTTTGACCATAGTCTGATAAATACGGAAAACGGTCGGACAGAAGAAGTTACGATCTCGGCAGACGAACCTAAAGAGCAGGCTCTGGCAAGGGCGGCCAGGCGCTTGTTGCCCGCCAATCAGGATAATTGGCACATTCTGTTGTTGTTACCTACTTCTGAATTTGCAGCCACGTCTTACCAGATGCAGGTAATGGGCGAGAAAATGATTCGTTCAGCGCTGGAATTACAATCCCACAGCCTGATCCCCGCTTATGACGAAAAACTCCTCCTTGCTGTGAATGCCAAAAACACCGAAGGGGTTGCTTTGTGGTTTAGTGAAAAGCAGGTAAACCGCTTGTTTCGTGCCTTTGAAGAGCAGGGCATGTTTCTCAGCGCCATCATGCCGCGGTCACTGGCATTGCTTGAAAATACTGAAGATGATGACAGAAGCATCCTTGTTAATGATGAAGAGGGTTGCAATGTTTCATTATTACTAATCACTGGCAATACCATCAGACGATTGTTGACAGTTAACAAGGCAGACCTGGATCAGGAAGTATTTGCCAAGCAATGGGAAATTGAGATTAGCCAGTTAAAGGCTGATGCTTCGCAAAATATGAGTTCTCTGGAAGACTGGCGTGCTATTCGGCAAACAGTTAACCCGATCGTTGATTATTGTTTTCTCCCCGCCGGCGCCATTGAAGAAGAAAAGAAAATTAGTCTGGCCCGAAAAAGTAAGGCGGCGCTGGCTGTCGCAGCCTGCATTGTACTCCTTCTTTTCGCGCCGTTTGTTTCGAACTGGTTGAAATTGCGTGACTTACAGGCTGAACTTGCCCGTGTTGAAGAAATGTCTATTGAGCCAAGAAGCCTGCAGGCTTCTATCTTTGACATGGATGAGGAATGGGGGGCCCTTGAAGAGTATCCGGATCAAAAAGTAGCGCAGGTTTTAATCTCCCTGAATGATGTCGTGCAAAGTTCACTGACTTCTTTCTCTATGAACAAAGGGGTAATTGATATTAGCGGATCAACTGATGACCCGGCTTACCTGGTTGAATTGCTGGCGCAAAGGGAAGAATTTTTCAACGTGGCACAAAGTACCAATACTCGAGGTGGCGGCGCCCAGTTTGGAATTCGTATGAATCTGAGCAGTGCAGATTTTGAAGCTTATGAAGAAAAATACCCGGTAGTTTCCCAGGGGCGATAGAAAGGTTAATGAAGGTTATATTCCGATAAACATGAAGAATAACGATAAAAAACTGGTTGCAGTTGCAGCAATTTTATTTTTGCTGGTGGTTATTGTAAGAGTCATTCCATTATTAAAGGAATCCTACAATGAAGACCTCCAGGAAATTGAGTTTCTGGAGCAGCGTATTGCCCGTATGCGCTCCCTGATGGAAGAAGCGCCTTTTATTAAAGATGACGAAGCAGCAAGGCGTGAAGAAGTTGCGGCTCTGGCAAGCTGGACATTCACTGGCCAGGATCCGAATCTGATTGGTACCAGCGTACAGCGTCAATTACGTCAGGCAGTTGAAGAAGCCGGCGTATTGCCTCGCTCTTATAACACGCCACGAATCGCCGAGGCGGAAGGCTGGTTATTGATAACCCAGGAAATGGACTTTGTTATTGAGCAGAACGCTATTCTGCAATTTCTCGACCTACTGGAAAATTCCAGGCCCAGGTTGCATGTAACGGAATTCACTATCAACCGTAATCGGAGACAGTATACCGGCTCTATAACGGTTACCGGTTTCAGCAAAAAATCCTTTGGTGGATAGTTACATACTTATTGATCGCAAGTTAATGGTTAGGTAGATGGAAAACACACAACTGACATTACCTGTTTTTAGCCAACTTCTGGAACCGGAAGGTATGGCTCCTGCGCAGAATTTTAAAGATTCCTGGGAGCTGGTTTGTAATAAGTTGCCGAGTATCGAGAGCCGGGCAAAGGTCAGGTTCGTGATTGGTGAACAGGTGTTGTTTCGCATTGGCAATACCGATGAAGTCGCCCGTCTTACCAAACACTGGCGTGCCGAACTTTCACCTGAGATTGCTGATGCAGATGATGCGTTTGTTTCCGGCTTTGGGGATGATGATGCATTTTCAGATATGGATTCCGAAGCGCCGATAATTCGCCTGGTAAATCATTTGTTTGCACGCGCGCTGGATTTAAATGCCAGTGACATACACTTTGAACCCACTGAACATTATCTGGAAGTGCGTTGTCGGGTCGATGGCATCATGACTCGAATCGAAAAGCTCCCAATAAAAATTCAGTCTGCGGTTGCTTCACGATTGAAGCTCATGGCTAAACTTGATATCGGTGAAAAGCGTTTGCCGCAGGATGGAAGAATTGATTATCGAATTGGTGATCGTGACCTGGATATGCGTGTCTCTACCTTGCCAGGTGTACTGGGTGAGTCGGTAGTACTGCGTATCCTTGACCGCAGTGATCTGAATATTGAGCTTTCCGAGCTGGGTATGCCGGAGAAAATCCTGCAGGATTATTCGCGGGTAATTTCCCAGCCCCATGGTCTGATCCTGATTACCGGCCCAACCGGCAGCGGAAAGACCACCACCCTGTATGGCACGCTGGAAAAAATTCACAATGAAAGACAAAAAATAATTACCGTTGAAGACCCGGTGGAATACCAGCTGGATGGCATCACCCAGATACAGGTGAACTCCAAGATAGGACTCGACTTTGCTTCAGGCCTGCGCTCCATTGT
Organism: Pseudohongiellaceae bacterium; assembly: GCA_965661105.1. Taxonomy (GTDB): domain Bacteria; phylum Pseudomonadota; class Gammaproteobacteria; order Pseudomonadales; family Pseudohongiellaceae; genus Eutrophocola. Next base: position 3,902 of record CBFICR010000090.1, read on the forward strand.
GCGCCAGGACCCGGACATTCTCATGATCGGTGAAATTCGTGATCATGAGACTGCAGAAATCGCTATTGAGTCTGCCCTTACCGGTCACCTTGTATTTTCAACCCTGCATACCAACGATGCAGCAGGCGCCGTAACCCGAATGCAGGATATGGGGGTCGAAAGCTATCTCATCAGTTCAAGTTTGCTTGGCATACAGGCGCAGCGTCTGGTTCGCAGGATTTGTACTGATTGTGTAGAAGATACCTCGCTGACAGAAGATGAAGCCAATGTACTGGATGTGAAAAAAGAGGATTATCCATCAATAAAACGCGGTAAAGGCTGTGAACGTTGTGGCGATACAGGTTATCGGGGCAGGGTTGGTCTTTATGAGCTTTTGTTGATGACCGATGAAATCAGGCACTTGATCACCAGTGGTGCAGATGCCAACGTGATCAGAAAGCAGGGCATCAAGGAGGGCATGAAAACCCTGCGCGAAGATGCCCTTGATAAACTTAAATCCGGGATGACTACCCCTGAAGAAGTGGTCAGGGTAACCCGCGCCATATGAGTGTTAATTATTACCAGTATCAGGCCTGTGATGCCCAGGGCAATATAACCAGCGGTCAGCTCAGTGCCGAATCGGAACGTGAAGCCATAGCGATGTTGCAGGCCAGGAAGCTGGTCCCGGTCAAGCTCAACGCGACGTCCAGGCAAAGTTTGCAGCGTTCCGGTGGCAAAAAAATTAGTACAGCTGACCTGGTGGACTTCACCAGCGGTCTTACTACCTTGATTGAAGCGCGGATACCCATAGATAAGGCACTGCAGCTACTGGAAGGCATCACCGCAAAAGAGCATATGAAACGTCTGGTGGTTTCATTAAGACGGGATGTTAAAGAAGGAAAGAGCCTGGCAGATGCGATGGAATCCAGGCCTGATGTTTTTTCAAAACTCTATATCAATATTATCAGAGCTGGCGAAACAGGCGGTATTCTAGACCAGTTGTTGCCGGATCTGGGTAATTTTCTGGAAACGGCAGAGGAAACCAAAAAGCAGATTATTTCAGCGCTGACTTATCCGATGGTGTTGCTTATCACCGGCGTGATTTCAGTAGTTTTATTGCTGGTCTATGTTGTGCCCCAGTTTACAGCCATGTTTGAAGATGTGGGCTCGGAAATACCGGCTTCTGCAGAATTCCTGCTAAACCTGAGTTCTGGTCTGAAAAATTTTGGCTGGTTAATCGTGCCCCTGGTTTTCGGAATTATTTACTGGTGGCGTTGGCTTGGGGCCGACAAGCAAAGAAAACGACAAAAAGATGCCTTTATGCTGCGTTTACCCATTGCCGGAAAGTTACTGCTGAATCGTGATGTGGCAATTTTCGCCAGAACCCTTGGCGCATTACTGGGCGCAGGAATTCCATTAATCAGGGGCTTGAGAGTTGCCCGTGAAGTAATAAGTAATGAGGAACTGATTCATCACCTTGAGGTCGTAGAAGAGGATGTTCGCAGTGGTGCCGGTCTTGGTATATCACTGGAAAAGACCGGGATGTTTCCCGTCTTGTTGCATCAACTGGTGACTGTCGGGGAAGAGTCAGGCAGGACTGGTCCTATTTTGAAAAAGCTGGCAAAAACATTTGATGCCAATGTAAGAGATGATGTGGCACGACTTGTCAGTGCTCTGCAGCCTGCTCTTATACTGTTACTGGGCATAGCCGTAGGTGGAATAATTATTGTAATGCTTTCCGCGGTGTTTAGCATGAATACTGTGGATTTCTAACTGGAGTTAAGTGTGAATTACAACGGGTTTACAAATTTCTATTCATTGAGAAAGATGACGTTTTTGGCGGTATTCTCCGTCTTGTTATCTTCCTGTGCCACCATGCAGGAAAACAATGGGTCTAGCGTTTCTGCAGCTTCGCGTACTGAAAATTCCCCTCAGAATGAACGCTCGGCAGCAGCAAACCAGAACGCTGTTTCGGTAGACCCGTCGTCTTCGACTGAGGGAGTACAGGGTGAACAGGAAGACCCCGGTATTAACCGGACTGGCAGGATTATTCAGCTGGGCAGGTTTGTCGAGGATCGTCCCCAGGTAGAGGTACCGGAAGGCACCACGGTTGAACTGAACTATGAACAGGAAGATCTGCGGCTGGTGTTTGAGCAACTGGGTGATCAATTACAAATCAATATGGTTATAGACCCGACTATTGATGACAAGGTCAGCTTGCGTTCATCACCTGACAATCCCTTGCAATATGAAGACCTGTGGCCCTTGATGAGAATGCTGGCCAGCAATGCCGGGGTTACCATAGAACAGGCGGGCAATGTGTACCGCTTTATGAAAGACAACTCCAGTATTCCGGTTGAAATTGTAATGCCTGCCTGGCTGAATGACGCTACCTCTTCAGAGGTTTTGCAGGTAACACCACTGACTTATATTTCGGTGGAAACAGCGGTCCAGTTATTAACGCCCATGTTGCAACCTGAAGGCACTATTGTCAGTCTTGGTCAGGCTAACCTGATTGGCTTGAGTGGTAGCCCGCAACAATTACAGCGGGTCAATGCTCTGCTGGATATTATCGATGATGACCCGTTCCAGAATCAGGGTATTCAGTTATATGAATTACTTAATTCCCAGGCTGCGGAAGTGGCACTGGAGTTAACCAATATTCTTGCCTTGATTGATGGTGAGCAGTCCTCGTACCAGGTCCTCGGACTTGAAAGAATAAATTCTGTGCTGGTATTGGCGCCGGCCAATCGTGGCTTTGAAGAAGTGACGCGCTGGATTCGTTTGCTGGATGCAGAAAGCCAGGAACAGGTGGAACAATTATTTTTCTACAAGGTTAAAAATCTCAGTGCTACAACACTGGCGCAGACCTTGACCAATGTTTTTCAGCAGAATGAAGAAAACCGGGTCACTGTGGTCACTGAAGCCGAGGTAGTTACAGGCGCCAGCGAAAGCGACACGGCTACTGAAACGACATCGGAAGAGGTCGCGGCTCCTGCCCAGGAAGGGGTTGTTTCAGCAAATATTTCGGTGACTATTGTTGCTGACGAGGATACCAATAGTCTACTCGTACGCAGTACACCACGGGATTACCGGCAGTTACTTACCACCATTAACAATCTCGACAGGGTACCACCCCAGGTTCTGATCAATGCTGTTATCGGTCAGGTAACCCTTAGCGACAATAACGAATTCGGGGTAGATTGGGTGCGCATTTCCGAGAATGCCAATACCGGAATAGTCAGTTCCAGGTTTCTTCCTGCTGCCGGGCTAATTCAGAGCAATGGCACAGCTGCTGCGGGCTCAGGCCTGGTGATGTCGCGGACATTTAATGATGGAACTTCCATTATTGATGCGACCTTGAATGCCATCTCCCAGGATAATGAAGTCCGATTGCTGGCGCGTCCTACCATTCTGGCGACCAATAATCAGGAAGGGGAGATTAAAGTCGGTCAATCAGTACCGATTGATCAGGGCCAGACAATTACCGGTCAGGGTGCAGTGACGTCGAATGTCGCCTATCGGGACGTGGGTATAGTGTTGACAATTACGCCGCATATTAATGACGATGGGTTTATCAATCTGGAAATTTTTCAGAGTCTGTCCTCCATTGAGGATGGTGCCGGTGGTGTTCAGGGCAATCCTATTTTTTCCAATCAGGAGATCACAACAACAGCGGTTGTTGCGGATCAATCAACCATTACTTTGGGTGGCCTGATACAGGAAGATGATACTGACCTTAATACCGGTATTCCGGGATTACAAAGAGTTCCGGTATTAGGCGCATTATTTTCCTATCAGCAAAACCGCTCAGTACGACGGGAATTGTTTGTCATACTCAGACCCCAGATTATCAATGGTGATGAACGTGATGCTGAATTGATGCGTCAATTCAGGGACAGTTTCGATAATGTTGCCGCGCTTTTTGAAGAGGCAGGATTATAAGCAGGCAGAAAAAATCTAGTATGGTCGTGAAATAAATTGACCAGGTATGTGGAGCAGAATTATGAATAAAAGAAACGGATTTACCCTTATTGAGCTATTGGTCGTCATGGCTATTCTGGGCATGCTTGCGGCGCTGGTTGGTCCAGCCCTGTTTGGTAACCTGAGCAAGGGACAGCGAACGACAGCGGCTTCGCAAATCAGCAATCTTGAATCTGCTCTGGATACCTATCGGCTGGATGTTGGAAGTTACCCTGATAGTTTAAGAGGTCTTGTTGAAAACGACAGTGGCAGTCAGCGCTGGAACGGCCCGTATATAAGAGACGATGAAGTGCCATTGGACCCCTGGGACAATGCCTATCATTATGAGGCTGGCGGTAGAGACTTTACCCTGATTTCCTATGGTGCCGATGGGGTGCCAGGCGGCGAAGGTGATGACGCCGATATCGGGAGTTAATTCTCCTGTCCTGCAGCCAGGGGTTATGAAACAACAAGGGTTCACACTGCTTGAACTTCTCATTGTCCTGAGCATTATTGTGCTCGCCTCAGCCATCATAATTCCCAGTATTTCCGGCACTGAAAGTAATGTCCTGGCTGCCCAGATCAGACAAACGGCTTCAGCGTTTAACTATGCGCGCAGAATTGCCATAGTTAAGGGTGCGCCCCAGGTCGTTACGCTTTTCCAGATGGATCCTGAAGATCCGGACTACCCTGAAGCCAGAGGGGAAATTATCCAGAAAGCCGGTGTTCCGATACTTGAACAATATGAAGCAGAAATTTCTTTTCAGGCAGATATTAATGAAGAGCCAGAAGTCAGGGATATCATTGAGGTGATATTTTTTCCTCAGGGGGGGAGCACCGGCGGCATTCTCAACTTTTCAATGGCAGACTTGAACGGCAGTGTCCGGATTGATCCCCTTACTGGCAGGGTCAGTATTTTCTATCCCGGGGAAGAGACTGAGGAAGCCTTTTGACCATGAGTAGAGCTGACAAAATGAAAACAGGTTCCCGGCTACCCTGTCATCACAGCAGTGGATTTACCCTGCTTGAAGTTATGGTAGCGATGACGATTACCGGCATGGCAATGGGCGCGCTTTTCGGTGTGATTGCGGGGAATAAAAGACTCGCATGGCGGGCTGAAGAAACGCTGGTAAAAACCATGCAGGCCAGAAGCCTGATCAATTTCTCCCAGCTTAATGATGAACAGGGCGAAGTGTATATAAATTTCGAAAATGAAGATTTGTTAATTGATTCGGGCTATGAACTGGAAGTGCCGAGCAGAAAAACCCAGGCGACTACCGGGGCATTAAGACAATACGAAGTGATTGATGAGTTTGGTGAATTAATCACATCCGGTACCTATTGGATAGAACTGGATTTGCCGGAATAGATGGTGATGCAGCAGCCAGAAAAACAATCCGGATTTACCCTGCTCGAGATCATGATGTCCATGACATTGACGGCAATGCTGCTGGGGATGTTAAGTGCCGGACTCTACTCTGTAGTTAATGACTGGCAGAATGAAACGTCGGTACTTGATGAAACGCTGGATCAATCGTTGGTATTACTGCAGATTGAAAGAGCGCTGTTCGCGGCATTTCCCCACAGCTATATTGACCGCGACAGGCTGGCCCGTTTTGTCTATTTTTATGGTGATGAAAATGAAATGCGCTGGGTATCCACAGTATCGCCCCAGCGTCGAACGGGATTGACTGCATGGCGACTGGTTTCAGACTTTCAGGAAGGCATTCAACTTACCCTGTCACCGGCTTATAGTGACAATCCTGATGCGCGCTTTGATGAGCTGGAACCAACCACAATTTTGCCAAATTTCACCGCAGTGTTTCGTTATCTTGTACAAAGAAATGAAGACGAAAAAGAGTGGCTTGACGAATGGATTGGGGAGGAAATGCAAAGTTTGCCCATCGCTGTGCACATAGTTTTTACGCCCATTGATGATTCACGCAATGAAGAGCCAATAGAGATTCTTGCGTCGATTAAATCGTTTAAACATGAAGATATACAAGCAACCATACCGCCAATATGATTAAAGCAAGTCAGCGCGGGTCTGTGATTGTCGTCACTTTATGGACAATCATCCTGCTTACCATCCTGATAACAGTAATTGCCGGACAGATAAGACTATCTTCCAGGGCTGCCCTGTATCATCAGGAAGAGCTTAATGACTGGGCTGCTGTCATCTCTGCAATTAATCAGGGTGAGATGGAGCTAATGCTTGAGCGCATGCCCCGTCCCCCCGAAAGTCTGGATGATCTTGATGAAATTAACAGAAATCCGTTATTTAAATTTAATGGCCAGCTTCTGGAGCTTAATTACCCTGCCAGAGAAGGAATCGCCGTAAGAATTTATGATCATGCCGGAAAAATAAACCTGCGCGAAATTAGCCGTCCCAGAATGCGCGCATTGCTTGAGAAGCTTTTGGGTGAAGATGCAGATACTGAAATTGATGAACTCATAGCCGCGTGGGGTGACTGGGTAGATCTGAACAACAATGCGGGAATTAATGGCGCAGAAGTGGAATATTACGAAGCCCTTGATAACCCGTTTATTCCCCGCAATGGCAAGCTGGAAACGGTCGAGGAAATATTAAATATAAGAGGATTTGATGAAGTGTTTGCAGGTATTGATCTGGATGCTGCGTTTACACTTTATACAGATGAAGAGCTGATTAATCTCAACCTGGCCACTTTTGAGGCAATGCAGTTACTGCCAGGCCTTGATGATGAGTTGATCGGAGAAATTCTGGCTTTCAGGCAAAACAATGAATTCAGAGGTAATGGCGATATTGCACAAATAGTGCCGGCTGAAAACATGGCAGAATTGAGACCCTGGTTAAATTCCCGGAGAACCAGTAATTTCTATACAATACTCGCCTATAAAAAACAGGTTTCTGAAGAGTACCCTTTTGATGACAATGAGCTGATAGAAGTGGACGTGAGTACGACGGGATTTGCCGAGATTGTCAATGTATCTTCTGCCACTTCCAGGCCGACAATCCTGAAAGTGA
>CBFICR010000091.1:0-10434 GCA_965661105.1 Pseudohongiellaceae bacterium
GTGCAGGGTTATGCAGATGAAAAAACTGGTCTTGATGAAATAATACATAAAACTCAGGCAGGATATAAAGGAAGTTTTGAAATTGGTAATGATCTTATGAGCATAGAAGTTAGTAAGACGCCTAAAGTGTTACCATTTGACTCTTCACAACTTTAGTAGTTATTTGAATCGCTTTTGAATCAAAACAGACTTTAATATCGTTGTAAAATGGAATGTGTAATGTCCAAAGCTGAAAGACCGGCATTGTTATATCGGTAATAATTATTTTGATACACAATAATAAAATTATGAAATCTGGATTAGATATTGCGGTTATGTCCTGACCGTCTTATTAAAATTATTACATAAGACCTCTTCGCTTTGCTTCATAGTGTTAGTATCAAAATTAATCGTTTCAAATTAGCAGCTTTATGAAATATTTGGTAATGACAAAAAATTTCACGACTGCCCTTCTGATAAATATTTGAATGACTTTAACAGACTACATATCTCCAGTTGATTAAACAGCAAGCTTATTGTTCTAAAAGAGTGAACAGTAAGCCCATTAAATTACATCTTATCATGCCTTTTGTTATCAATTATCTTTCTATCATTCAGCAATCAGTGGGTGAGTGCTGAATTATTAATTCGCGAAAGAAAAAATTAAGCATGTTTTACCCTGGGGGATTGTTATGAATAAGAAAGTTCAAATAAATATTATCAAAGGTTCCGTAATGGCGCTTTGTTGTTCGACTGCTTCTGCGCAAATAGAAGAGATAATTGTAACTTCCCAAAAACGTTCTGAGTCAAGTCAGGACGTACCTATTGCTATAACAGCTTTCACCGGAGAAACCTTGCAGGACTATGGGGTGACGAATGCCAGCGATTTGGTGAATATAACCCCAGGGTTTTCAGGTAACGCTCAACAAGGCTCGAACCAAAGTTATTTTTTACGTGGTGTTGGTACCAATGATGTTCATTTAACAGCTGCTGCGGCAGTTGGCCAATATTTCGATGGAATCACTTTAACCAGTGGCTATCATGCTAAAGCAGCGTTGTATGACATGGAGCGGGTTGAGATTCTCAAAGGACCTCAGAATACGCTGTTTGGCCTGAATACTACTGGCGGGGCGGTCAATTACATCAGTAGAAAACCAATTGTGGGCGGCGGTACTCAAGGTAGTGCGAGAATAAATCTGGGTAATTATAGTCAAATGGACACAGAATTAGCAGTTGGCTTTGATGTGTCAGATACATTAGCTGCTCGCGTTGCTGTTCAAACCGTTAAAAATGATGGTGCATTTAGATCGATCAGTAATGGGCAAAGGTATGGAGACACTGATTCTACAAGCGGTCGTGTATCGTTGCTATGGCAGCCAAGTGATGTTGCTGATGTTGCCTTTAATGTTCACTTTCTGGACAACAAGAATAATAGTACAGCTGTTAGAGGAATTGGAACCAGATCGCCTGATGGTTCTGGCGGCTTATGTGATGATGCGCCAAGGGGCGTAGTAGATTTTGAGCTTGATACCAACTGCCTCAGTCGTGATGGTGGTGCTACCGGCGAGTTGGGTTCAGACCCCTCTACTGGTGATTGGAGATTGAATGCACAGGATATTGGTCTTGAAGACCTTTCTACGCAGGGCTTCTATCTAAAATTTGATTACGACCTGGAGTGGGCTACTTTTAATTCCATTACTTCATGGGACAACCTTGACTATAAAAATGCCAATGATAATGATGGCAATGACACGTTAAATTTACACACCTTTCAGCAAGATGATCGAGATACATTTCAGCAAGAGTTTCGCCTGATTTCCAACAGCGATGAAAATTATCGCTGGATAGCAGGCGTATACTTTCTTGATGAAGAGGCTGATTCCTATACGGGCCTGCGTGGAGGCAGGGGCGCATTTGGAAATGGTTTGATAATTCCAAATGTTCAGCTGGATCACACCAAAGAAAACCGAGGTGTGTACTTTCAAGGCGAGTATGATTTTACCAGTGCTATAACGTTGACAGCGGGTGTTCGTTATTCGGAAGAAGAAATAGTTGGAAATTATTTACCATCATCTCCCAGCGTTGCCGGTATTGATACTCACAGATTGTTTTTCTCAAATGATGTTAACGAATTGGTTGCTGAGCAAAATCCAGGTACTCCTGGATTTGATGGAAACGGCTTTGAAATTGCGAGGCAGATACAGCAAACTCTTGAAAATGACGATGTCGGGTACACCATTAAGCTGGACTGGAAAGCAACAGAAAACTCATTGATTTATGCCAGCACATCCAGGGGGTTCAAAGGGTCGGCTTTGGATACCAGGCCCGTCTACGCTTTGTTTCCTGTTGCCAATGTTGTTAATTCTCTTGAAGATACGAGGCTGCAGCCGGAATCACTCGATGTTTGGGAGATCGGTTACAAAGGGTCGTTTTGGGATAACCGGATTGAACTTGATGCTTCTTCATTTTTTTATATTTATGAAAATCTACAACAGTTCACGTCGGCTCGTGGAGGTCTTCCAAGGCTGGAGAATGCGCCTGAATCTGAGATCAGTGGATTTGATGCAAATATAAAGTATGGAAATGATAGTGGCTTTTTCCTGCAGGCAGGTATTTCATTTCTTGATACAGAAGTAACTGACGCTGGCACCAGCAGCTTTGTTAAAGGAGCCGAACTGGCAAGTGCTCCTGATATATCTTTTAACCTGCTAGGTTCGCAGGAATTTGAACTTCAAAATGGTAATTTACTAACCGTTATGGCAAATGTTTCCCATACTGGAGATCAGGTTAAATTCACCGCTACGAATGGAAATAATTTGGTGGTAGATCAGCTCACTCAAGAAGCCTATACCTTGTTTAACGCCAATGTTAATTATAGCTTCGGGGATTTCAATCAATATACTCTATCCGTTTACGGAAGAAATCTGACAAATGAGCGCTTTTGTGGAAACATACTGGTTAACGATGGCAATGGCATTCTGGCGCCAACTACAGATGCCCGTGGGGATACCAATCAGGTGGTACTGTGCAGGCTTAGCAATGCCTCTACCCGCACTTATGGCGCCTCATTTGTATACGATTTTTAATTTATAAATACATACTAGTAAAACACTATGAAATTATTAACAGGAATTCTCAGCATATTTTCAGCCACGATTCTGGTAGTAGAAACAACCAGTGCCGACACACAGGTTGAGCCAGTAATTGCTTTGGAGATGCTTCGTACACAGGAGCAACAATTCGAACAGACAATCGTTCAAGTTGCTGACAATGTGTTTACAGCAGTCGGTTTTCATGGCGCTAATACCTCAATGATAGTTGGGACTGACGGGGTCATTATTGTTGACACTCTGATGGGACCTAGCAGTGCAGCCAAGACTTTCGAGGCATTGCGTGCGTATAGCAACAAACCAGTAAAGGCTATCATCTATACCCACAATCATCCCGACCACACAGGCGGGAGTACAGTCTTTGCGGGGGACTTGTTGCCGGATATTTATGCCATGGAAAGTTTCAGCTCAGATGCCGGCGTAGATGAAGCGGTCACTCCGGTAGGAAACAGAAGGGGGGCTCGCCAATTTGGCCGCTCCCTTCCTCAGAGCGATATCACAAATCGTGGTGTTGCTCCGGCCAATACATTTGATGGTGATCGTAGCCAGGGATTTTTGCCTCCCACTATCCTGGTTCCATTCGATGGTTTAGGTGCAGAGATTGCTGGTATTGATGTGGAGTTCCATTTTGCTCCTGGTGAAACCGACGATGCATTATTTATATGGCTTCCGGAAGAGAAGGTCCTGTTCGCGGGAGACAACTTCTACAGCTCTTTCCCTAATTTATACGCCATTCGGGGTTCGGCATATCGAAATGTGCTGAATTGGTCAGACAGCGTTGCCAGGATGGCTTCATTCAAACCGGGTGCAGTGGTTCCCGGTCACACAATGCCTATCCTTGGAGAAAGCGAGGCGACTAACGCGCTCAACGATTACAGTAGCGCAATTAGAAGCGTGTACGATCAGACTATCGAAGGAATTAATGCTGGAAAGAGCCCGGATCAGATCGCTCACGAAGTCGTCCTCCCGGAAAATCTTAAAGAGAAACCCTATCTATTGGAGTTTTACGGCACAGTCCCCAATGCGGTCAGAGCAATTTATACCGGGCTTCTAGGGTGGTTTGACGGCAATCCGACAACCTTAAACCCTTTGGAGCCCAGAATCAGGGCACAAAAAGTAGCAGAATTGGCAGGCGGGACGCGGAAGCTCAGCGAGCAAATGCAATCCGCACTGGCAGAGAGCGACTTCCAGTGGGCATTGGAACTATCGGATCATGTAAAGTGGCTGGATGATGGCGACAGGCAGCTAGCTCGCACAGTCAAGATTGCAGCATTGAGAGGCCTGGGAGCGATGGAATATAACGCACCTAACAGAAATTATTATTTAAGTTATGCCAATGAACTTGAATCAGGTCAATTAAGCGGCCTTTGGTTTTAGTTAGTCCTGCGAGGGGGATGCCAGGCTAATACGGTATTAGTAACTGACAGTGATTCCTTCCGCAATTAGATCGGATGGATAAAGAATCACAGTGTCACCCTCATTTATACCGCTGATTACCTGGGCAAATTCCCGCCCTCGTTGCCCCAGTTCCAGAGATCGTTGTTCTACCTTGTCAGCATTAATTATGAAAACCTGCCAGCTGTTATTGCGTTGAAAAATTGCACTGGTAGGCACAGTTAGCACATTTTCCTGTTCCCACACCACAATACCCGTTTCAATTCGATAACCGGCACCAAGAGGCGCATGGGATTCCAGAAATTCGCCGATCACATTGACCCGTTGTTCCTCCACACCCAGCGCCGAAATTTTTGTAAAGGCCTGGGGCTCTATATAACTGACGCGAGCACTGATAACACGATCTTCCCCCCAGCCGGATACCAGGATGGGATCACCGGGCTGAATTTTTACTGCATCCTGGGTAAGCAGGTCGATCACAATTTCAAGGCTGTCATCATTGCTGATATCAAATAATGGCGTGCCCGCTTGTACGATGCGTTCGCTTTCTTCATAGACGCGATAAATGGTCCCGTCCACTGGCGCAATAACTTCCTGGATGCCTTCATCGTTATCCAGGTTGATACCCAGCAAGCGTGAGCGGGCACTTTCCACATCCGCTGCTGCGGCAGCAAGCGTGGCCTGCGCACTCAGAAAACGGGCTTCTGCAGAATCAGTAACCTGAAAATAGTATTCCATCTCCTCCTGGCTGGTGAGATTATTCTTGAATAATTCATTGCGCCGTTCTTCTTCCTTGCGTGCCCTGGCATAACTGCTTTCGGTTTCCATTAATGCGGCTTCTGCGGCGGTATAACGGGCCTCTGCAGCGGTCAGATTAGCTCTGGAAATAGCCTCAGTTCGCTGATCCTCGGGGGCCAGGGCAATGCGTGCGATAACCTGGCTCCTTGAAACGGCATCACCCTCATCCATTTCTGAACGCAGTAAACGCCCGGTGATGGGCGCAGCGACAATATAGGGATCCCGGGCGCGGGTGCGACCCTGCTCTTCCACCAGTATGGTCAGGGTACGCGATTCCGCGCTGACAGCTTCAACGGGCAGGGCAGTGGGACTGAGGGCATAAACAGCAATCAATACCAGTATCACAACCGCCGAACCGGTGATCAGGCTGCGTTTCAGAGTGGAATTGGCAATCGTCATTGGTTGTTACTCCCTTGATTTCAACACTTCAACCAGGTCAAACCTGTCCAGCCGGCGGCGAACGGCAAAACCGCTGGCCAATGCGGCAAGCACAATGATAATACCCGCGGACAGATAGGTTTTGGGGTCGGCAATAAATGGAATACGGTAGGCGTCGGTTTCTATAGCCCCTGCAATCAGTTTTGACAAACCATAGCCAATCCAGCATCCCAGTGGAATGCCCAGCAGGGTGATTAGTGCCTGTTCACCAAGTAAAAGAACAGCGACTTCTCGTCGGTGGAATCCCATGACCCGCAAGCTGGCCAGTTCCCGGCCGCGTTCGGATAGCGAGATGCGGGCCCCGTTATAAATAACCCCAATAGCAATCACACAGGCAAAGCCAAGCAGGAAGCTGGTGGTGATATCAATGGTTTTTGCGAGCTCTTCGTTGAAGGTTTGCAGCATTAATTCCGGCGATGAAACGCCCGCAATGCCAGGGACCTGCTTTAGATGTGCAAGCAGCGCTCCGCGTCGGGATTCCTCGACTTGCAGGAAGGCACCGGACACGACCCATGAGTCACCCGTTAACTGTTTCAGACTGCGTTTGCTCATATAGGCTGAAACACCGATAAAATCCTCGACGATGCCGCTGACGGGGATGCGCGATTCCAGTCGCTTGCCCTCCAGCCATTCCACGTTGAGTATATCACCGGGTCCAACATGCAGACGCTTGGCCAGCAATGCGCTGATAATAAGGCCCCCATCGGGAATTGGTATTTCATTGCCAGCGGCATTGATTATGCGCCGCATCCTGCTTTGAGCTTCCAGGCCTTGTACAGCAATCTCTTCTTCATGCTGCATGGATTTCAGCCGTGCGGCTGTCATGCGGTAGGTTTCTACAGCGCTGACGCCCTCCATATTAAGTAATTCATATTTCACCGAATCAGGCATGATTTCCTTGAAGGTAAGAGTCAGATCTTCGCGCTGAATAGTGCGGAACTGCAAATCCATCATGTAAAGGACACTGTCAAACATGAACATACCCAGCACCAGGATGGCTGTGGAAAGGGCGACGCCGAGTGCAGAAAAAAAGCCCTGAACCGGTTTGCGTTCAATGTTTCTCAGTATCATTCTGCCGGAGGCGGAAAGGATTTTACCGACGCCCATTTTTTCGAAAGGGCCTGGTTCAAAACGGGTAGGGCTGGCAGGTCGCATGGCTTCAGCCGGTGGGAGATTGGCCGCTTTTCTGACGGCGGACAGGGCGCCAGCACATGCCCCCAGTACGCTGATGGATATTGCCATCACCAGTAGTGCCGGTGTGACGCGATAAAACAGATTGGGAATATCCAGGTATTGTCGATACAGGTTAACCATCCCCTCACCCAGTTCGATGCCGCCTATAGCACCTATTATAGAACCCAGAGCGACCGCAAGCATGGCATACATCAGGTAGTGGCGTCCGACTTCCCAGTCCTGGTAACCAAAGGCCTTGAGTACGGCAATCTCGTTCCGTTGAGTAGCAATCAGTCGACCCAGTACCAGGTATAAAAGAAACACCGCTACGCCCAGAAAGATGGCCGGAATGACAGTACCGTTAATTCGGATTTCAGTAAGCTCATTTTCGATAATCTGATGACTGAGTTGATCTTCGCGCAGGTAAGCGCCAAATCCACCATAGGGCTCCAGGATGTAATCAATACCATCCAGTACGGCATCCGGGTTCGCTTGAGGAGACAGGCGAACTACAAGTTCATTAAAGGCGCCATCCATATCATATGCCGGCCCCAGGATTTCCTCGCTCATCCAGAACACCCCGTAGCGCTCATCTTCAGGGAACAATGCGCCGGGGGGTACTGCATAGGAATGCTCCGGTGAATTGGCAATGCCGACGATGCGCAGGTCACGGGCACGACCATTCATTACTGCCCGCACTGACTGCCCTGGCTCAAGTCCCCGGGCCAGTGCGAATTTTTCATTGATAATGACTTCATCGGGTGCGCCGCTGACAATATAGCGACCTTGTTTGATTAACAAATCATTTAGTAGTGGACGCCCGAACTCGGGCAGAGAGACAAAACGACCCTGGGCTGGCATGTCCAGGCCATCAAGATCCAGGGTGGCAAGAAAAGTAATGCGGGTATCTACTGACTCGACACCAGGTAATGAGGCGACCTTGTCTGAGATAAGAACCGGGGCCCGCACCAGAGGAGCCCAGACATCCGCAAAGCGGGTGAGTTGATAGTAGGAAGACTGGGACCAGGTGAGGGATTCATAGGTACCACGCATGGTCATAACAGACATGATGCCAGTGGCCACAACCAGGGCAATGGAAATCACCTGCATGCGCATTTGCCAGAGTTCCCGTAATAATTTGCGATTGATGGCTTTCATGATTACCAGTCAATCTCATCAATGCTTATACGCCGGGTATTTTCATGATATTCCACTATGCGGCCACTGCTCATGCGAATGACTTTGTCGCCCATACCCGCAATATCTGCATTATGGGTAATGATGGCGGTGGTAGTGCCGGTTTCCCGATTAACGGTATCAAGCACCTTTAATACCAGTTTGCCAGTCTCGGCATCCAGGGCACCGGTAGGTTCGTCACACAGTAATATCTGCGGCCTTTTTGCGACGGCACGGGCAATGGCTACACGTTGTTGTTCACCACCAGATAACTGGGAGGGAAAATGGTTTATGCGATTCTCAAGCCCAACCAGGGCCAGGGATTCCGCAGGGTCCATGGGATTTTCTGCAATATCTGTGACAAGTGCTACGTTTTCTCTGGCAGTGAGACTTGGGATCAGGTTGTAGAACTGGAAAACAAAACCAACATGCATTCTGCGGTAATTGGTAAGATCCCGATCAATTTTTGTTGATAGTTCCTTATGCCTGTAAAAGACCTTGCCTGTGGTTGGTACATCCAGGCCACCGATAATGTTCAGCAGGGTGGACTTACCACTCCCGGACGCGCCCAGCAAGACAGCCAGCTCTCCTTGATACAGATCCAGGTCAACATCCTGAAGAGCGGAGACTGTGATCTCACCCATCTGGTATGTTTTACACAATTGCCTGGCTTGCAAGACAGGTTCAGGCTTTATAGCTTTGCCGTTAAGTACAGGTTGAGTAGATTCACTCATGATTCCATCCTCTGGTGCTATATTCTATAGGGAAATCCTGGGAATGCTGAAAATCGACAGATCTTTAATAGTGCAGGCTTGATAAATATCAATTAAAAAAACGCCTAAACCTGACAATTTATGCCGAGATTTAAAATCTGGTTAAAACGAGGTTTAAACCCCGGATGCAGAAAATTCTGATTCTGTATGCCTCTCAGCAAGGGCAGGCAGAAAAAATAGCGCACACTATTGCGGATCATATTTCCAGCGTGGGAGCTCAGGCCACGCTGATTAATATCAATGATGTTGATCGGGAAAAGCCGGTGCTGGCCTCTTTTGATCGGCTGGTTTTTGGGGCCTCTATCCATGTGGGAAAAATAGAAAAAACCATGGCGCTATTTATTAATGCGAATGCTGAGGTGATCAGTACCATGCCGCGTTCCTTTTTCCTGGTATTAATGGCAGCAGCAACCAAAGATGCGCAGCGGCGGGAAAAGTCTTTAACAGAAATTCGTCGTAATATGTCGAAACAGCTTGAGGTACATTTTCCGGAAATAGAAATGATTGCGGGTGCCATTAAATATAGCCAATACAACTGGCTGGTGAAATGGATGATGAAACGCATTGCGCGCAAGGAAGGAGGCAGTACAGACACTTCACGGGATCATGAATATACCGATTGGGCTCAGGTAAAGGCCTATGCCCAAAGGCTGGCGGGTTTGGAAAGCCAATAATCGGTTTTTAAAACCCTTGTTCATACATTACCAATGCTTGCCCAGTGCCTGTAAGCTGAATACGGTAATTAATTCTGGCTGTACTCTTCACACTCAAACGGTAATATTTCCACGCCCGGCACATGAATCCATTTCTTGTTCAGGGTGACGGGTTCGGTGAAATTAACCGGGTCTGTGATCACCATTTCATAATCCAGCATGCTGCCCTCCTCAATCGCCGTGAAGCGTTCAGTGATTGAGGCCTGGGTGCTCAGGGGAATGCCGGCCTGATCGAACCAGGGCCAGTTGATATGGTCGGTGTTGGCTACCAGCGTGTCATTGTCCCAGTAGCCTGTTGTATAACCCAGCGGCGAGAAGGGGGTGCCTTCCGGTGCAGACTCCTGGCCGATATGAATGGTGCGAGTCAAATCATATTCCTCTATACGCAAAACCACATTGCCACCATCACGAATAATCTCCATGGGGAGAGGCTGTTCCATAATCAACGGCATGCCTTTGGGCGTACAGTTATTGGTCGGGTTGTCGGTGGCCGGATTGAAATTGGCCAGGACCTGTCTTGCTGCGGCAGTCATCGGATAGTTGTTAAGGTCATAGTTGCGGTTAATGGATTCCGGAAACAAAAAGCCGTCAGCGCCGGTAAATGTCCACATTCTGAATAAGCCCAGTTCCGGTCTGCTCCGGTCACCCTCGGTACGAAAGCGATAGGAAAAATCACCGATAAACTGATCCTTGAATTTGGCCTCGGCGCCCGTTTGCATGACAAATTCACGGCCATCGGGAAGCAGGACATTGGTGGCAAAGGCTTCCTGCTTGCCAGTGAGAGGAGGCCATGCAGCCACCCGAATCGTCATGCCGACAGAAATGGCATCGCGGGGAATCCCGGCGCGCTGCATCAGTGTGGGAGAACCACTTTCCAGA
>CBFICR010000092.1:0-10420 GCA_965661105.1 Pseudohongiellaceae bacterium
CCACCATGGATTTGTTGGCCTGGTTCAACAGGGCCAGCATATCCCGGCTGACTGGCTGGCCAACGGCATTGATACTGACACTTAAACCTTTACTGTCCCTGGACAAAGGCCGCACCAACCAGCCACTGGCAACCATCTGATTGACTATTTCTGTCGGAACAGAATCATAAACATCAGCTGTGCTGCTGATCAGCGAAGGCGAAAGCCCCAGCTCAACAGACAGCATTGCTGCTGTATCTTCATCAATAGTAAGCGCACTCACAGAGGTGTCTGCCGGCAGTCCGGCATTGATCCACCAGCCAAGTATCTGCACCTGCCCGGTTGTCAGGGGAGGCTTACCCTCAGCGGGCATAAAATTTTCATGGTTTTCAGGCAGATTTACGCGTTTGTATAAATCGCTGCCTTCAGCATTTCCAGGCAGGACCACTGCACCACTTTCTCCACCCACCAACAATGAATCCAGTGAAGACAGATTCAGTTGTCCGCGCTGCTTGTCAGCATTATGGCAACTGCCACAACGGGATTGCAGCATGGGGGCGACTACATCATGCCAGGGGTCTGCCCGAGAAAGATCATTTACAGCGGTTCTTCTGGGCTCAAGACCGGCAATAGTTCGGATTGGCTGAGGGGCATATTCCACCAGATAGCTGGAACCATGCGTCAGGTTGCCACCATAGTGTCCCGCAATGGCTACGGCGACCAGCAAGACTGAACAAATCGGGCTACCCAGACGCTCATATATTACTTTATTGAATACCGACAAAAACCAGACCACTTGTGTGCCAAGGGCAAAAACAATTCCCCAGAGTCTGTGCGCTCTGGCTGAAGGTCCGGTAAATCCTCCTTCCCCGAAATGTAACAAACCCAATGCGACGGTGATCAGCGCGCTTACTGCCGTGCACCCCCAGAGCACGGGCAGGACAGCTTGCAGGGCATTATTTCTGGCATCACGGGATAGCCAATGCACTATTGCAGTAAGCAACACCATGCCAATGGGCAAGTGCAGTGCAAGAACATGGAAACGACCCAGAAAAAGCAGAAAATCGGACATTGCTCAGGCCAGAATCGGGTGAATGACTTCACCGTGAACATCTGTCAGGCGGAAGTCCCGGCCCTGAAAGAAATAGGTCAGCTTTTCGTGATCAATTCCCATCAGATGCAAAAGTGTGGCATTGAAATCATGCACATGCACCGGGTTTTCCACCACATTGTAGCCGAACTCATCGGTCTTGCCATAGGTGGTACCCGCTTTCACACCGGCACCTGCCAGCCAGCTACTAAAGGCATAGGGATGATGATCACGGCCAAAAATAGGATTATTGATATCGCCTTGTGAATAAGGCGTACGCCCAAATTCACTGGTAAAGACAACCAGCGTATCTTCCAGCAGACCGCGCTGCTTCAGATCCATGATCAAACCCGCAATGGGCTGATCCGCCGTTTTAGACATCGCCGGCTGGGTAGCACTGATACTGAAATGGAAATCCCAGCCATTGTAAAAAAGCTGTACAAACTTGACGTTGCGTTCCGCCAGGCGACGCGCCAACAGACACTGGCGGGCAAAGGAATTCGGGTTGTGTACTTCCGGCCCATACAGGTCCAGCACGTGATCGGGTTCATCCTCGATACTGGTGGCTTCCGGAACAGAGCTCTGCATGCGGTAAGCCATTTCATAGGAACTGATCTTGGACAGAATTTCCTCGTCACCACTGCGTTGATACTGAGCCATGGCCAGAGCATTAATGGCCTCAATATCTTCACTCTGATCCTGCAGGTTCATTCCTTCAGGAATATCAATGTAGTGGACCGGTTTCTCCCCTTTCATGAATTGCACACCCTGGAAATGGGAGGGCAAAAATCCGGAGCCGAAGTTGGCTGAGTCCATGTTCTGCCCCTGACCTGGGCCCATGTTATTCAGAACAATAAATGAGGGAAGGTTGTGGTTGTCCGAGCCAAGACCATAACTGAGCCAGGAACCCATTGACGGCCTGCCCACCAATTGAAAGCCGGTCTGTAGAAATTGTGCGGCAGGATTATGATTCACATGTTCGGTAACCATCGAATTAATAATGCACAACTCATCGGCAACACCGCCCACATGGGGCCAAAAATCACTGACCCAGGCACCACTTTCGCCGCGCTGCCTGAAGGGGGCCAGATTACGTACCAGAGGGAACTGGGTCTGCCCCTGCACCATTGTCGACAGTCGTCCTTCACCCATAATAGATGCCGGGGTCTGCTGGCCATGCATTTTTTCCAGCATGGGACAGTAATCAAAGGTATCCACATGAGATATAGCACCAAACATGTGCAGATAAATTACCCGTTTGGCTTTGGGAGCATGATGGGTAGCACCGAGAACACCCAGGTCCTGTTGAAAACTGGACTGGGCCAGTGTTTCACTATTTAGCATCTCGGCCAGCGCGGCCGCGCCAATCCCCAGGCTACCTTTTTTTAGAAAGGCACGACGGGCAAGGGATTGAATGATGTCTCTTTCTTTATTGCTCATTTGTGCAATTTCTCTTTTCTGTGGCGCTTTTGTCAGCGGCGTGTATAGGCATCAGGTGAATTCATGACAATACGGGCCGTGGATGCCAGTGCGGCAAACTGCGCCAACTGCTCTTCGGCAAAGTCAAAAACCACAAGCCCGGCACTCAAGTAGCTCTCAGCACGTACATTGTCTTCCGAAAAGCGCTGGAAAGAACGGTTGTAATGATCACGGAGAATTCCCAGTTCCTCATTCGACGGGTCACGACGCAATGCCAACTTGTAAAGATGATTAATCTGCCCGGTCAGGTCTTCGCTTTCTTCAAGCGCTCGATAAGCCATCCCCTCATAGGCTTCCAGATATTGTTCATCATTAAGCAGCACCAATGCCTGTAAAGGGGTGTTGGACGTTCTTCGACGTGCAATGGTAGTAATGCGCTGTGGAAAATCGAACACCTGTAATGCCGGATGCTGGGAAGCACGCTTCACATAACCATACATTGTTCGGCGATGATGCTCATCCAATGGCACCTCTTCAGCCAGAGGATAATCCACAGGTTGATTCACAGACACTGCCAACCACACACCTTCTGGCTGGTAGGGATGCACACTGGGGCCACCCACTTCGTTTTCCAGCAAACCACTGGCAAACAGGGCGCTGTCCCGAATCACCTCGGCACTCTGACGCAGTCTCACACCTCGACTGAGCAAATGATTAAAGGGGTCTTTTTCCTTTTTGAGGTCGCTGACCCTGGAATCCTGTCTGTAGCTTGCAGACATCACCATCTTTTTCAAAAGGTGCCTGGTATCCCATCCAGAATCCATCAACTCTGCCGCCAGCCAGTCCAGAAGCGCGGGGTGACTGGGGATCGCTCCCTGGGTACCGAAGTCCTCTGCAGTTTCCACCAGACCACGACCAAATACACCCTGCCATAGACGGTTGGCATAAACACGTGAGGTCAGCGGATTGTCAGAATCAAACAACCACCGGGTCAGACCAAGCCGGTTATTGGGCAGCGCTTCATTCCATGAGAAAATCTGATCAAAGGCCTGAGCTTCCACCTCTTCTCCAGGCTCCGTATAAATACCGCGCTGCTTGACTTGCATGGGCGAGGCAAAGGCATCTTCTCCCATTACCATGATTTCAGGGAGCCAGGAGATGAGTTGGTTATGTTCTGCAGCGACTTCACTCAAAGTGTCTCTCGCAGCGAGAACTTCAGGGTCAATCATTAGCCTGAATTCGCGGTAATCATCAGCTGCAATATCCGGGTTACCGTCAGTGTGCAGGTAAGTGATTTCCAATGGGCCAATATCCCGATTGAAAACCCTGACCTCATCCAGCTTCGAGCCAGCCAATGTATATTGCTGCCAGCGTTTGCCAAAGCCCAGGCCATAGAGGGTGTCATCAATGAAGGCAAGAGGCTCGCTGATAATTGTCTGGGTCAGGTTGTCTGCCAGAATTTCAACCTCCATCGGCGAACCGTTCAGGTAAAGCCTTATTCCCTGTGCCTGGCTGGAGCCATCATAAGTGACTGTAATGTGTGACCAATCTCCAGGCGCAACTGGTTCCAGTGTAATCACACTGATCTTGTTATCCCGTGTATGCTGAATATCAAATCGCAGGTGATTGTTTTCCACATCCAGGGTATAGCCCATACCGGCAAAACGGATGTGCTGATTGTGGTTCAGGACAGTCGCCGTTTCATAAATCTGTGCAAACTGAATCCAGAAATCCAGGCTGAAGGCATCGGTGCGATCATAATCGCCAACGTCACCACCAAAATAACCCTTGTTCTGTTCATCAAAGACAAAGGCATTGCCGCGAATGCCTTCTCCGAGTGCCGGTGACTGAATAACTGCTGGCACCTGACCCGGAATTTCACTTGCTGACAGTTTTACCAGATCTTCACGAATCCCCGCGGGCATATTTCGACTGACCGTCATTGGCTGGCCTTGTTCCTGTCTTCCATAGATTTCTATTTTGGCAAAATCCAGATCACCCTCGTAAACACTTTCAAAGGCATAATGTGCTGCAAGGGCGTCATCAAGGGCTGTCTCGATTTCGGACAAGACCTGATTATTCTCGGGCAAGCCGATAGTAAATAATTCCTTTTCGGTCATGGAGAGCACATTGTCGACATTCTGCTGTAAGGCCTCGATTTCCTCTTCCAGCGCTGCCAGCCTGGCCTGGGTTTCGACATCCGGCAACACCAGGGAAGCGCCTGACTCTGCACCGACAAAACCGGCAGTGGCAATAGATCCACCAGGTGAATAAAAGCCATTTTCCAGAGTGTTGCTGAAGAATCCCGCAAACGCATAAAAGTCACGAATGGATATGGGGTCATACTTATGGTCATGGCACCTTGCACAGCCAACCGTATGGCCGAGAACACCCACACCCAGAGTCTCCACACGGTCTATGGCATACTCGTTTTCATATTCTTCCGGGATGATGCCATTTTCTGAACTACGCTGACCCAGACGTAAAAAGGTAGTGGCCATGATTTGCTCGCGAGTCGCGTTGGGCAAAAGGTCTCCGGCAATCTGCCAGGTAAGAAATTCATCATAGGGCATGTTTTTCTGATAGGCGCTGATGACCCAGTCACGCCAGGGATGCAACAACCTGTTGCCGCCATCCTCCAGATATCCATCCGTATCTGCCCAACGGGCAATATCCAGCCACTGGCCCGTGATGTGTTCTGCATGCTCCGCTGATGCCAGCAAGCTATCTACCAGATTTTCATAGGCATCAGGAGAAGTGTTTGCTTCAAAGTCTGCGACCGCATCCAGCGTTGGCGGCAACCCGGTCAGGTCGAGGGTGACACGATTGATCAGAGTCGCCTTGTCAGCTTCTTCTGACAGCGCAAGCCCCTCCTGTTTCAGGCGGGCATCAATGAATGCGTCTATTTCATTTACGCCTGCAGGCGAAGGAGTATCTGGCCTGCTGACAGGCACATAGGCCCAATGCCTTTCATATTGCGCCCCCTGTTCAATCCAGTGGGTCAATAACTGTTTTTCTTCCGGGCTAAGCGTTTTGTTGGTGTCAGGCGGAGGCATTACCACATCAGGATCCGTGGACATAATCCTGCGCACTAGCTCACTGGCATCAGGATCTCCAGAAACAATCGCAAACTTGCCCGGCGATTCCGGTAGTTCGCCGGTAGCAGTTTCTGCTAAATCCAGTCTCAGGCCAGCTTTCTGCCCCCCTTCGGCATCAGGACCATGGCAGGCAAAACAGTTATCTGAAATGATGGGACGCACATCCCAGTTGTAGGAGAGTGGGCCCACATTATCTGCCTGTTGTCCGGAGTCACCATTATCACCGCACCCCATTAGCATAAGGCTCAGTACTGGAATGAAAATATGGCTTGTTTTCAGAGACATAGGTTTATTAACTTGCTTTGAATAATTGATATGACTAGGACAAGTGGAAAAATTATTATATAGCCCCTTATGCATAACGGAAGCCGAATTTTCAGGAATTCTTGCTCTGCCGGGTAGCAGCATTGGCCCGCATGCGCTATAAACATACATATAAGAATAACAAGGACTGAGACATGAATATCAAAAAAACCTGCTACATACTACTAATACCATTTTGGGGCTTGCTAATGCATGTGCCAGCCCATGCTGCCGATGAGGCTATTTCCCTTAAAGTCATCACCTCCAACGAAGGTAGTCTCCATGCCAATTTCACTCTGGTGATGGGGGAAAAAGACATGGTGCTGATTGACGCACCCTTTACCAATGCTGATGCACACCGACTGGTAGCGGATATGCTGGAAACCGGAAAAAATCTCACTGCTATCTATATTACTCATGACCACCCGGATCATTTCTGGGCCATGCAGGTTGTGATGGACGCCTATCCCGATGCGCAGGTTATTTCTCATCCCGATGTGGTGGCCGACATCTGGCGCTCCATTCCATTCAAGATTGCCCGCTGGAGTCCGATGCTGGGTACTAACGGCCCGGAATTTCCTACGGCGCCTGTACCGATGACACAGGACTGGTTTGAAATGGAAGGCCATCGCCTGGAAGTTGTTGGACCGATGCAGGGTGATCATCACAATGCCACTGCCATCTGGATTCCCGAGCTTGAGGCTCTCATTGCCGGTGATATTGTTTTTCACGGCATTCATGTGTGGCTGGGTGAAACTTTGGAAGAACAGCGTCTTGACTGGGTAGCAAACCTTAACGCTCTGATCGATATGAATCCGAAGATTGTCGTGGCTGGCCACAAGCGCCCGGGACTTGACGACGATCTTTCCAGCCTGACGTTCACTCGAGACTATATCGTGGATTTCAACCGGGAAGCTAAAGCTGCCAGAAATTCAACTGCACTCATCGCAAAAATGCGCGGGCTTTATCCAGATGTCATTGACGTACTTGATAACTTCATCCTGGTCAATTCTGCTCAGGTAGGCGTAGGTGAAATACCCCCATGGGAAGAATAATATGAACAAGTTACAAATAAAGATTTTTTCGCTTTTTGTCGGCTGCCTTTTTTCATCGCAGCTGCTTGCGCAACAAAAGCTGCCAGCTCCTCTGGAAGGAATACCTTCTGATGTTCCCGTGGCTGTTCAGATATTGCGCTGGAGTATGCTGGACAACAATGTCAGTGCCCTGGCGTTTCGGGAAATGGACCAGTTATTTACTACCCGCAGCGTGGCCCGCAGCGGCCCTGTTTGGGAATTACCCAGGACCGACCATGCTATGGATTTCTCCTATAGCTGGCAGGGAAAAGCCTACACTGCAAATGATTTTCTGGAACGTACCTACACTAACGCCCTGCTAGTAATGAAAGAGGGCAGAATAGTGGCAGAGATTTACCGCAACAACTCAACACCAAAGTCCCGGTTTATCGGCTGGTCGATGACCAAGTCCATTACCTCCATCCTTATCGGCTGCGCCATGCAAGAGGGTTATATCGACTCCCTCGATACAGCTATTTCAGAATATCTGCCAGAACTTATCGGTGGCGGCTATGAAGACGTTTCTATTCGCCACGTCATGCAAATGCGCTCCGGCGTAGACTATGAAGAACGCTACGACTTTGCCAATCCCGGCATTGCTGCCAGCAACCATATTTCTTCCCTGGTGAAAAACAATAGCCGCTTTACCGATGTTGCAAAAACATTAACCAGCATCAATCAGCCTGGTGAAGTTTTTCAGTACAAAACCATCGACACCGCCGTTCTGGGTTGGCTGATTGAACGCAGTACCGGCATGAGTACCGCTGCCTATACTGAACGCTGCCTGTGGGAACCGCTGGGCGCTGAAGCCGATGGATTCTATATTATGGATGGCCCACCTGGCATAGGCAGGGAATTCAGTGGTGCGGGTTTCAATGCCACGTTACGCGACTATGCCCGTGTGGGTCAGATGGTACTTAATGGCGGCGTCGCCAATGGCCAGCGTATTGTGTCCGAAGACTGGATAAACCTGTCGACCCAACCTTCTGGCGGTGAAGATCAGCGTCGTGGCGGCTATGGTTATCAGTGGTGGACCATGGGAAATAGCGAAGCCTTTTCTGCCATTGGGCTGCAGGGCCAATACATCTATATTGATCCGGACAGCCGGACCGTGATCGTGAAACTGAGTTATTTCCCTCCGGGTGATAATTCGGCCCAGGATGGGGAAACCCTCTCCTTTATGGAAGCTGCCTCCCGCTGGCAACCCTGATGTTTTTTCAGGTTACAATCACACTGAATACAACGCCGGAAATTAAATGAGTGAAAACAAACCCTGGCCCCAGGCAGGTCGAGAACGCCTGATCGTCCCCCAGCCCGTTGGCACCTATGGCACAGACCTGCCGGATCGGCGTGCCGAAATGCTGGGCAAAGTCGATGATGACCATGTGCTGATGATGGGTGATAACCCGGCGCTGCCACGCATGCCGGA
Organism: Pseudohongiellaceae bacterium; assembly: GCA_965661105.1. Classification (GTDB taxonomy): domain Bacteria; phylum Pseudomonadota; class Gammaproteobacteria; order Pseudomonadales; family Pseudohongiellaceae; genus Eutrophocola. The sequence continues at coordinate 8,392 of CBFICR010000092.1, forward strand.
AAAGCCTACACTGCAGGACTTTTTCAATCTGCGCATGAATGAATCCACCCGGCGCCACCTGCTGGAATCAGCCAAGCGGGCAAAAGATGACGGGCGCGATGATAAAGTCGTACTGGCCTGCATGCTGCATGACATTACCAATGCCTGCCTGGTACGCACCGATCATGGTTACTGGGGAAGTCAATTGATCGCTCCCTATGTCGATGAAGAAGTGGCCTGGGCCGTGAAATACCACCAGGCGCTGCGCTATACCCCGGATCCAGCCGTTAACTACGACTATCCTGACTTGTATCTGAAATTATTTGGTGAAGACTATGAGCCGCCGGCCTATATCAAGCGCGATGCCGACTATGCCATGGCGCATGAATGGTATATGACATCCCGCTATATCACGCTCTATGATATTTACTTTTTTGATGAACTGGACACTCCGGTTGAAATCGGGGAATTTGATGAACTGATTGCGCGCAACTTCCGCCAGCCTGAGGAAGGCCTGGGCTTTGATGACTCACCCTCCTCTCATATGTGGCGCACGATGATCTGGCCTAATAACTTTCTTTAGCCTGACAACTTCCTTTATATACCAGTCACAGAGCGGGATTTAAAACCGCAGCGGGACTGACTTGCCATAGCACTTGAATCAATCTCTGGTTTCAGTATTATCCTACTCCGTGAATTACCCGTTTAACTGTGAAAAAACATCAATATCTATTGTATTTTTCTGCAATCAGCCTAATATTCGCGCCCGATCAACCCCCCATAACACTACATTTTTAAAGGAAATTACATGAAATCCCTGAAGGTGATATTCACCACTACAACCCTCACCATTAGCCTGATTTTTTCTGGTCTGCTGTCAGCCCAGGAAATTCTCAATACAGGCAACATCTATATTGGTGGCGTTGGCTATTTTTCAGATACCGACCGCAACATTGATGATGACCTGGGAATCGTTTTAGGTGGAGAACTTCCGCTGTCCGAGCGTTGGTCTGTATCTTCCGACTACTACATGATTCGTTCAGATGTGAAATTCATTGGTGGCGATGCTGACCTGGATCTTTATCGAGTCGGTCTGAACTATCACTTCAACCAGGTCAATGGTTGGCAGCCTTACCTGGCATTCGGTACTGGTTATGTGGATCTGGAAGCCCCGGGGTTTACCAATGACGAAACCGAGCATACCCTTGATGTGGGTTTCGGCTTCAAACGCATGATGAACGACAAGTGGATGTTGCGTGGTGACTACAAGCTCATCAATGGCGAAGACGTTCATGGTTTTGATGATGCCCTGTCCGTGGGTATTGCTTATACCTTTGGCAAACCTTCATCAGCGCCAGCCTCACGTCGAGCGACATCAACAACCATGATGGACAGCGACAATGACGGCGTCCCTGATAGCAGTGACGCGTGCCGCAACACCCCAGCTGGAACACAGGTTGACAGTCGTGGCTGTGAAATAGACAGCGACCGCGATGGTGTTGTTGATTCGCGCGATAACTGCCCTGATACAACAGCCAACCTGGCGGTTGATAGCAATGGCTGCCCTATCCTGGAAGTTACCCAGCGTCGCCAGGAATTACTGGTGAATTTTGATTACGATCGTTCAGAGGTAAAACCACAATACGATAACCAGATCGAAGACTTTGCCGGGTTCATGGAACTCTATGGCAATACCAATGTGGTTATTGAAGGCCATACTGATAGCCGTGGTTCTGATGCCTACAATCAGGCTCTGTCCGAACGTCGCGCCAATGCTGTCCGCGATGAACTGGTTAATGAAAATGGCATAGCTGCTGAGCGAGTAAGCACAGTAGGTTATGGCGAGTCACGTCCGGTTTCTTCCAATAATACAGATGCAGGCCGTGCACAAAATCGTCGCATCGAAGCTGTGATCAGTGTAGAAGTAGAAGAGCAACGACGACGTTAATCATGTAATCAGTATCAGGGGATTTTTATTACCCTGAACAAAAAACCCCGCAATTGCGGGGTTTTTTTTGTTTCAAATTTGGCATCAAGCCTGATGCTATCT
>CBFICR010000093.1:0-10249 GCA_965661105.1 Pseudohongiellaceae bacterium
GCTTGCGTCCCTCATTGGGAGAGACCAGTGCTATCGTTTGCCCACGCTGTAATGGTCAGGGCAGCATTCGCGATATCGAATCTCTCGCGCTCTCGATCCTCCGAATTCTTGAAGAAGAGTCCAATAAGAACAATTCCAAAGAAGTACGAGCTATTGTGCCTATCAGCGTTTCCTCGTATCTGCTGAATGAAAAACGTGAGGTTATCGGCGCTATCGAAAACCTGAGCTCAACCAAAATTGTCGTGATTGCCAATCCAAACATGGATACGCCCCACTACGAAATCCAGAATATTACGGATGACAGTGAGGAGCGAAGCTACAACATTCATGCTGATGATGCGGAAGAAATCGATGAATTTCTTCCCAAACAACCTGAGCGTGCTGATGCCCCTGCCATACAGGCGCCACACATGGTTCCTGCCACACCGCGGGCAGAAGTTACTAAAGCCCCGGCAACAACCGCTAAAGGTAGCGAACCAAAACAAAGCACTGGCATTTTAGCCAGCATCAGTGCTGCCCTGGGCAGTCTGTTCAGCCCTTCAGCCAATGATGAAGAACCGAAGAAAGCCAGCACAACGGCCAAAACTGACAGCAAGGAAAATACTGACAAAGGCGCGGCAAGACCGTCCCGTAACCGAAAACGCCCTGCCAAGGGAGAAAACCCCAGACGAAAACCAGCCAGGAATGCTGAATCCGGAAAAGCCGATCGGAATGCTTCCCGTGACCCGGCCAACAAGGATGATTCTCGCAAGAGCAGTAATCGAAAACGCACCCGCAAACCTCAGGCTGCAGGCAACGAAGACAATGGTAATCAGCTGGCCGGTAATAACGCCGCGAATGGCGATAGCCCCTCTGAAGCATCAACAGCGTCGGATAATAAGGACAAGCCACGCAAGCGTCCTTCAGAAAAACGTCAACGCTCACCTAGGGAACGTCGCCGCGGAAAACTGGATGCACAGCAAGCGACTGATAATTCGCAGGAGACACCGGCTATCTCGGCAGATGCAGTGACTGAGGCTAATGTCAATGCGGATGTTAACGGTAATGTTGCCTTGAATGATGGCCCGACCGGCAATAACGACGCTGATAAAAAACCGGCACGCCGACAGCGGCCACCAAGAAATCGAAAGAGCGCCAGCAATACTGAAGCCAAGCCTGAAAATCAGCAGGATGATTCTGCTGTGCAACAGGGGTCGGGAAATTCCAGCGCGGCAACAGCCACAGAGCAGAACGTTAATTCGGACACTGCTGTTGAAACCGGTATTGCCAAGGGTAATAGCCCCTCTGGGGCTGAGCAACAGACACCCTCTGCTGCGGCAAGCAGCAGTTCAGATTCATCTAGTTCAGAATCATCTGTAGAAAAAGCGCCTGAAAAAACAGATAGCCTGCAAAGCACTGAAAGCAAAAAAGATGCTGACGTTTCTGCGAATGTTACTGCGAAATCTTCTAACAGCTCTTCTGATGACATTTCTGATAGCTCTTCCGCAAAGACTGAAGTTTCTGCGCCACAGTCGAGTTATTCCGCAAGCAACTTGTCTCAGGACAGTTCTTCTCAGGACAGCTCTTTCCAGGATGGCAATTCTCGGAATAAGCCTTCCCAAAACAGCGCTTACCAGAATGATCCTGCAGACAACAGCCGCGCTCAGGGAAATGTGGTTCAGGAAGGCAAAGCTATTAACAGGGAACAGGCAAACTCTGCGGGGGAAAGCAGTCCGGCTGAAAAGCCTGCTGCCAGTGCAGGCAATGCCAGTGGTTTTAACAGTGCTCCGGCTCAGACTAATGTTCAGAATGAGCCAATTAAAAATCACAGTAGCCCTGAAAATTCCGCGCCTGCAACAGTGAAGAGCGACACGGATGCCGCGGCTGCGTCAACGCCACCAGCATCAACATCAACACCCAAAAGAGAACGCCAGCGTGCGCCTAATGATCCCAGAAACAGGATGAATCAGGCACCAGCTGCCGGGAATGATGTGATGGTTGATTCCGGTTCACAGGGAAAACCCTTTACGCCAAATCAGGAAATATCGCAGGATTCCTCAAGCCAGGACGACAAGCAGGATAGCCCTGGTTCAAGTTAGTCACGAAGTGATTAAGTCTTATCGAATGGTCTGATTGAGTATTGAAAACTCAAGCAGACCATTCAATCATTCAGCCGGATTTTACCAGGCAGCAAATGCCGGATTCATCGGTTTTCTTATCAACGATCCAACCTAATCAGCATCGAATTGCAGGGTAAAATCAACCACTACATTATTGTTGATGCTTGGCAGGCCGGCGATCTCACGCAGCTGCTCAACGCTTTCCGCCAGTCCGAAGGAAGCGGCATTGACGATCAGGGGTTTGGCAAGTGTTACCAGTAGACCTCCACCGCGTAATTTAGTCACTGCCAGCTCGACTGTCATTGTCTGCTGTGTACCACGTATATCTATGGTGGCCTCGTAGGATGCCCTAAAGCTCTGCCCCGCACTGGAGGACGCCAGTTGTGCACCATTGGCAGTCAATGAAATTGAGGCAAGTGGATAATTAGCCACCTGAAAAACGATTTCCTGCATGCGCTGGTTACGAATATCAATGGCGGTATCAACACTGGCCAGACTAATAGCGACACTGGCATTGCCATCATCATCAATGGCTCCGTTCAGCTCACCAAAGCTATTCAGCTCTGATATTGCTGCGGCCTTGCTGGTAACGTAATAAAGTGAGGAACCTTCCGAATTGAGTGTCCAGCCTGCGAATCCTGCCTGACTAAAGGTCAGTAACAACAAAACCAGTGATGAGAGGGCCGGGACTCGAAAGCGTTTGCAATTGGGCATAACTTACTCCTGTAAATTGGTGAATCGCGCAAAGTGAATATTGCTGGCGAAGACCAGATTATATGCTATTGCTACGCAAAGCACAGGATAGACGGATCATGTTAAGTCGACAGCGGCCTGGGCAGGCCAAATAAGACGCCAAACTACAGCAGGGCTTCGAGCTCTGGTAGCACCTGAAACAAATCTGCTACCAGGCCATAGTCGGCTACCTGAAAGATAGGGGCATCCGCATCAGTATTAATGGCGACGATAATTTTGCTGTCCTTCATCCCGGCCAGATGTTGAATGGCACCGGATATCCCTACCGCTATGTACAAATCGGGGGCGACTATTTTACCGGTCTGACCAACCTGCAGATCATTGCCTACGTAACCGGCATCAACAGCGGCACGCGAGGCGCCAATTGCAGCGCCCAGCTTGTCCGCCAGTTTTTCCAGCATATGAAAATTTTCGGCACTGCCCAGCCCACGACCGCCGGAAACCACAATGGCTGCACCCGCCAGCTCAGGGCGCTCACTGGCAGTGAGGTTTTCACTGACAAACCGGCTTTTGTCCTGGTTGATTACCTGATCAAGACTCTCAATGGTCGCCCCCCCTTCCCCTTTATCCGCCTCATCAAAAGCAGAGGTACGAACGGTAATGATCTTCACAGGATCAGAGGATTCAACTGTTGCCAGAGCATTACCAGCATAGATGGGACGCACAAAAGTGTTCGGCGAATGCACCGCCACAATGTCGGATATCTGCCCCACATCCAGTAAGGCAGCAATTCGTGGCATCAGATTTTTACCACTGGTACTGGCTGCGGACAATAGCGCCGCATATTTTTCGCTGATTGGCAGCAACAACGCCGTCAATGTTTCTGGTAACTGATGCTGATAGACAGCATTGTCAGCAAGCAATACCTTGCTGACGCCCTCATACTGCCCGGCAGCCTCGGCCACAGACTCACAGCCAGTGCCGGCTACCAGTACATGAATCTCCTGATCAATCAGTCCGGCAGCCCTGATAACACTACCCGTGACAGGGTTCAGGCTGAGATTATTATGTTCGGCAATAACGAGTACGGTCATTTATTTCTGTTTCCTGCTAATTCTTGCTGGGCGGGTTTTCGGGGTATCCGGAATATTGGGAGAATCAGGGAAAAGTCATTCATCAAGGAATGACCCTGGCCTCATTGCGCAGTTTTTCCACCAGTTCACGGGCACTGTTTACCATTACACCGGCGCTGCGTCCTTCAGGCTCACTAACAGACAAGGTTTTCAGACTGCTCCTCACCACCACACCCAGTGCGTCTGGCGTAATGTGCTCTACCGGTTTCTTTTTCGCCTTCATAATATCCGGCAATTTGGCATAGCGCGGCTCATTTAAACGCAGATCCGTGGTGACGACTGCTGGCAAGGCAAGACTAACCACCTGCTCTCCGCCATCCACTTCCCTGCTAACGATGGCTCTACCATCTTCAATTGCCAGTTTGAAAGCAAAGGTACCCTGGGGCATGTCACAAAGGGCCGCCAGCATCTGTCCTACCTGGTTATTGTCCCCATCGATACTCTGCTTACCCAGAATCACCAGATCAGGCGTTTCCTTTTCCACCACCGCCTGTAACAGTTTGGCAATGGTCAACGGCTCCACCGGTCCTGACTGTTCAATCCAGATACTGCGATCGGCGCCAAGGGCCATGGCAGTACGCAGCTGTTCCTGGGCCTTCTCCTCGCCCACCGTGACGGCGATCACCTCTGTGGCAAGCCCCTGCTCTTTCAGACGCACCGCTTCTTCCACGGCGATTTCACAAAAAGGATTCATCGACATTTTGACATTATTGAGATCAACACCAGTATTGTCAGCCGCAACACGGACTTTTATATTGGCATCAACAACACGCTTGATGGGTACAAGGATTTTCATAGAACTCAGCTTAAGTAGTTTGTGGTAATAAAAGTAAGAGTTTTTATATATTCTTATGATATTAAAATTCAGGGCTATTATAATGTTCTGATAACAAAAAGTCTTTTAATAGAAGGGATGAGCCTCCATTGTCACACCGCGAAGTAATGCCCTTTGATGTAGTCATCGTAGGGGGCGGTCCTGCCGGATTAGCCACAGCATGCCAACTGGCACAGTTGTGCCTGCAACACGATTTATCACTGGATATCTGCCTGATAGAAAAAGGTTCGGAAATTGGTGCCCATATACTTTCCGGGGCCGTTATTGAAACCACTGCACTGGATGAACTCTTCCCGGACTGGAAAGCCATGGGCGCACCACTGACGACGCCCGTCAGCGCAGAAGAAATTCATTTTTTAACCAGTAAATCCGGCTCAATCAAACTGCCCAACTTTCTCATCCCTGCGGGTCTGCATAACAAGGGTAACTATGTGGTGAGTCTGGCCAACCTGTGTCGCTGGCTGGGCGAACAGGCTGAAAATCTCGGCGTACAGGTTTTTACCGGTTTCAGTGCGGCTCAAATTCTTTATGACGAGTCCGGGGCTGTCATCGGTGTTGCCACCGGTGATATGGGGCGAGACAGGGACGGCAATGAGAAAGGCTCTTTTGAAGCCGGTTATGAATTGCAGGCTAAATACACCGTCTTTACTGAAGGCTGCCGCGGCCATCTGGGCAAACAGCTAAACCGGAAATTCAAGCTGGATAAAGGCAAGGCTCCGCAACACTATGGACTCGGCATAAAAGAGTTATGGGAAATTGATCCTGCCCTGCACCAGCCAGGAAAAATAGTGCATGGCCTGGGATGGCCACTGGGCATGGGTAAAACCACCGGAGGCAGCTTTCTCTACCATCTTGAAAACAATCAGGTTGCTGTCGGACTGATTACCGATCTTAACTACAGCAATCCCTGGCTGGACCCGTTTCAGGAATTTCAGCGTCTGAAACATCATGGGCTGATCAAGCCCTTGTTAAAGGGCGGCAAGCGAATTTCCTACGGTGCCAGAGCCCTGGTAAAAGGTGGTATTCAATCCTTGCCAGGCCTCGCATTCCCTGGTGGTCTGCTGGCTGGTGATAACGCAGGCTTTCTGAATTTTCTTAAACTCAAGGGCACCCATACGGCGATGAAATCTGGCATGCTTGCCGCTGACAGTATTTTTTCAGCCTTACAAGAAGATGGCACCGGGGCTGACCGTTTGCTGTCTTCCTTTGAGGAAAAAGTGGCACAGTCCTGGCTGCAAAGCGAGCTGCATCAGGCGCGTAATACAGCGCCCGCCATGCATCGCTTCGGCACTCTGCTGGGCTCGGCCTTCAGTTTTGTTGACCAGGTTCTGTTCAGGGGCAAATTACCCTTCACACTGATCGACAGCACTGCGGACCATGCCTGCCTGAAACCCGCACAATCCAGCCCGAAAATCCATTACCCGAAACCTGACAATGAAATCAGCTTCGACCGCCTGAGCTCGGTGTACCTGTCAAACACCAATCATGAAGAAGACCAGCCCTGTCATCTGCAACTGTTTGATCCGCAGACACCACTGGATTTCAATCTGCCGGAATATGATGAACCGGCACAACGCTATTGTCCGGCAGGGGTTTATGAAATCATCCATGCCAATGGTGAATCGCGTTTTCAGATCAATCCCCAGAATTGTGTGCATTGCAAAACCTGTGACATCAAGGATCCTACACAAAATATTAACTGGGTAAGCCCTGAAGGTGGCGGCGGCCCCAACTACCCCAATATGTAATTTTGCCCCACCTGTTATTACAATCGATAGTCGGCGTATCGATTAACCAGCAATGTGCAGAGGCGACCGGGACACACTGAGCAAGGACCGATGACAGATCATCTCAAGGAATATTCCGCACTTCTGCAAGCGATGTCCCAGGGACATCTTGTGCTGACGCCAAATCATCGAACCCACATTCAACTGCTGGATTTTTATGGTCAATGGCGGCAACAGCAACAGCTACCAGCAGTGTGCCTTACTCCCCAGGTCTTTCCCGTTGATATATGGATACGTCGACAATGGCAGCAAACCATTCCCGTCTCAGCGGATACCAGGAAGCAGGTGCTTGAGCCGATACTGGAATCCTCTGTCTGGCAAAGCATCATTGCGCAATCCGACTCAGGCGCCGCACTGGTCAACAAACATGGCACTGCTCGCTCGGCCCAGGAAGCCTGGCGGCTTATGCAACTCTGGAAAATCAGTCTGGACGCGCTTCGCCGGCAGAGTCATTTCCAGGGCTCAGCCAATAATGCCGATGACCTGGCGGCCTTCCTGTCATGGATTGAAAGTTTTGAAACCTTTTGTGGCAAACATGGCCTGATCAGCCTGTCGGAACTGGTAGCGCAGCTAATAGAAAAAATAACTGAGGAAAAAGTTTCTGTCCCGCAAAATATTATTCTGGCCGGGTTTCAGACGCCCCCTCCTCTTTACAGTGAACTGATCAATACCCTCAAAAATAATAGTAAAAATGTGCAATATTTTGTCCCTGTCAGCTTTAAGCCGGAACAGGAGATTATTCCCTGCCTGGATGCCGAAGACGAAATTCAAAAAGCCGCGCATTGGGCCAAAGCTATTCTGGCAACAGATCCCTCCGCAAAAATTGCCATCATCAACCCCAAAATGAATCAGCAGGCAGATTCACTGCAACGCCTGTTCTCCACTATCTTTAGTGTTGATGTCAGCGTTTCACTGACCAGCCAGTACAACAAGGTATTCAGTCTTTCCCTGCAAAATCCGCTCCAGGAGATGCCTGTTATAGACACCGCTTTGGGGGTGCTGGGCCTGAACCGTCGCTGGCTGGATACCTTGTCCTTATGCAAACTATTGCGTTCCCCTTTCCTGTTGTTTTCAGACTCCGAGGAAGCTGCCTGTGCTGCACTTGAAGCAAACCTGCGTGACAAGGGGGAATTGAAAATTCAGCTTTCACTGGCCAGGGAAATGAGCGGACGTGAAGGCAAAGCAGAATTTTCCAAATTGATTTCTACATCATTACTGGCACTGGACTCCCTGCGTCGACAGGCACCCGCCAAAGCGCTGTGCGGGCAGTGGTGTGATGTTTTTGAAGAGCAATTACGCTGTCTGGGCTGGCCCGGCAAGCGTCCATTGAATCATACGGAAACGCTCCAGTTAAAAGCCTGGTCAAGAGCCCTCAAACTTTTCAAGCAGACCAGTCACTGGCATGGCGCGGTCAGTATTGATTCTGCACTTTCCCACCTCCAGCAAATTGTAAGAGCGCTTTCAGTCAATAGCGGCAGTGACGTAGCGCCGGTTCAGGTGCTCAATCCTACCGAAGCTGATGGGCTGCATTTCACCCATACCTGGGTAATGGGCTTATCAGAACAACACTGGCCAGCCGCAGCACATCCTTCCCCTTTTATTCCACTGTCTTTACAGAAAGCAGCAGGCATTCCGGAAAGCGATGTGAATTTACTCACCACCCTGGCCAAACAACAGTTGCAACAATTCATTGATAACACCGAGACGCACATTGTCTTCAGCTTTCCCTGTCAGGATGACGAGCTCAGCTTGAAACCCAGTGCCATGTTGGAATCGCTTACGGGTATGGCATCGTCTGATGAAAAACCCGAACCCCTTGCGCCATTGTCTGCCCGGGTGATGGCAATGCTGAATACTCAGAGTACTGAACTGTTTTCCGATAATGCGACTATCCCGTTGTCAGATAAGGAACAAAGCAGTGGCGGTGTTTCACTGCTGGCGCACCAGGCGGACTGTCCTTTCAAAGCCTTTGCCATACACAGACTCGGTGCCATGCCTTTACCCAGACCCGCAATTGGCCTGCCTGCCCATGTGCTGGGTAGCCTGCTACATGAAGTCATGGAAAGATTCTGGCAACAGATTAAAACCCAACAACAGTTGCTGGATTCCAGTGCACAGACTATTGAAGAGCTCAGCTACACAATTGTTAACGCCGCATTACAGGATAAAGCCCGTCATTATCGTCATACCATGACAGAAAAATTTATTACGCTGGAAAGCCAGCGCCTCAGCGCGCTTCTTTTTTCCTGGCTTGAGGAAGAAAAAAAACGCGGCAGTTTCAAGGTACTGCGTAGCGAAGCACGTTATGTCTGGCAACATGCCAATCTGTCCCTGAATATAAGAGTGGATCGCCTCGATGAAACCCCCGCAGGCACGCTGGTAGTGGTGGATTACAAGTCCTCCAAAAATAGCGAGATCAAATGGACGGATGAGCGCCAGACAGATCCGCAACTCATGCTTTATATGCAAGCGGTGGAGGCTGAACAGGCACAACAACAAAAACAGGTAGTCGGCTTGTTTATAGCGCAGATTCATGTGGAAGAATCTCGTTACAAAGGAATCAGTAATGACGACGCCATCTATCCCAAAAGCCTGTTCAGTCATAAAACCAACATTTCTGATGAAAGTAGCTGGGATGATCTGCGCCAGTCATGGCAGCAATCGTTGACGGCTGTAGCCAATGAATACCTGCAGGGTTTTGCCGCCGTGGATCCCAAGCAGATCAGCTCAAGTTGTACCTGGTGCCATCTGGAAGGCCTGTGCCGCATCAATGACGAGATTCAGGTATGAGCCAGATTCCGGCAGATCACAAAGAAAGACGCCTGGCACTTGATCTTGACGATTCATTCTGTGTACAGGCGCCGGCAGGCTCAGGAAAAACCGAATTGCTGACACAGCGCTACCTGTCATTACTTTCCCGTTGCGAACGCCCCGAAGAAATCCTGGCCATCACCTTTACCCGCAAAGCCGCCTCGGAAATGCGTAATCGCATCCTTGAAAAAATGACTCAGGCCCGGCATTTATCAAAAGATGAGCTAGCCGTCATGGCAGAACATGAACGACTTACTCTTGAGCTTGCTGAAAAAGTGATTTCCCGCGATCACACCTTACACTGGCAATTATTGGAAAACACGACACGCCTGCGAATTTCAACCATCGACAGTTTCAATGCGCAACTTACCAATCAACTGCCCGTGGTGTCAGCTCTGGGTGTCACCCCTGGTGTCGTCGATGATGCCAGTGTGATGTATGAAGAAGCGGTCCTGGAGTTATTAAGTGAACTGGAAAATAACAATGCCTTATCGCGGCATCTGCACAAGCTCCTCGCCCACGTAAATAACCAATGGCATACCCTGAGCGGATTACTGGTTAACCTGCTCGGCAAACGCGATCAATGGCTGACCAATATAGTTGATATTCAACGCCATTCCGATAAAGCCCGCCAGATTCTTGAATCCACATTGCAAAACCTGGTCAGTCATAAGCTGGCGGAACTTGCACAGGCTTTATCACCCTACCAGACACAATTGTTACCCCTGCTTGATTTTGCTGCCAACAATTTAAAAAATCAGGGGTATGACGCACTGAGTGCCTGCGATTTTCAAAATGGCCTGCCTCCCGCATCCGCCAATGCATTATTCCAGTGGCAGGAAATTGGCAATCTGTTGCTGACCACCACGCATACCTTGCGTAAAACGGTAG
>CBFICR010000094.1:0-10209 GCA_965661105.1 Pseudohongiellaceae bacterium
TGCATCCTGCATCCTGCATCCTGCATCCTGCATCCTGCATCCTGCATCCTGCATCCTGCATCCTGCATCCTGCATCCGTTTATGTTTGATTCATCATGGGGTTGATGGCGTGGACTACTACCCCTTCTATTAATAAATCCAGATCTTCATTTAGTGATACTGACGGGTAGCTGGGGTTGGCGGCTCTTAGCAGGCGGTGTTCTATGTCGAGGATTTTACAGGTGAGTTCGCCGTTGATGGCGGCGATGACGATGTGGCCGGTTTTCGGGGTGATGGATTTATCGACTACCAGCAGGGCGCCGTCGAGGATGCCGGCTTTGGTCATGGAGTCGCCGGAGGCGCGGGCCAGGAAGGTGGCGCTGGGGTGTTTGACCAGGTATTCATTCAGGTCCAGGCCGGCTTCGATATAGTCGTCCGCCGGGGACGGGAAGCCTGCCGGCACGCTGGATGAGAAGAAGGGCAGGATGACGGATTTTATGGATTCGCTGGGGGAGAGGGGGGTGATTTTCATGGGCTTCTTCTGCTTACCTGAATTTGGGTTGGGTTTGTGAGGTTAAGGGAGATAGAGACAAGAGGCAAGAGGCAAGAGACAAGCAAGAAAAAGTGTTGTAGGTCGGATAAGGTCTGGAAGACCGTCATCCGACATGAATGTTTAACAAAAACCAACTAAATGGATTTGAGGTACGACGGTAAGAATGCTTAACAAAAACCAAATAAATGGATTTCAGGTCCGACGACAAGTAATGTCGGATGGCGCTACGCTTATCCGACCTACGATAGTTCGACCTACGATAGTTCGACCTACGATAGTTCGACCCACGGTAATTCGACCTACGGGTTGCATCTGGGGAACCTAAGGAAATTTACTAGGTATGTGAAAAATGCTATAAACGTTTTTGTTTCGGACGGTATCGGTTCGGGGCAGCACACAGATGATTAACGCATGTTTTAGTAGTAGGGCTGTTTCGGGCAGTACTTAATGAATAAATTCATCGCCTATCTTTATTCCTTTCTGGATTTTAACCGTTACCCGGGGCGTTATGATGCGCGGCAGCGACATGCGATTACGACCATGTTTTTGCTTAGTGGCCTGTATTGCGTGATTGCACTGTTTTTCCTGCTGTTTTTTGGCTTGCAGTCGCTGGCGCTGGGGCGAGACGGTTATGCGTTTGTGCTACTGGGGTTTGCGGCGCTGACGGTTTGTGGTTACTGGCTGGTGTGGTATCTGGGTTACTACCCCTGGATCAGTCATATCATTATCGGGCTTTATGGCCTGCTTTGTCTGTGGCTTTTTAATAATGGCGGCGAGCAGGGTACCGCTCCCTTGTGGTATCTGCTGTTTCCGGTGCTGGCGTTATTTCTGCAGGGGCATGTGTATGGCATGATGTCCATTGGCGTGCTGATGGGGGTGACTTTTCTGTTGGCCAGCACCGATCTCTTTGGTCTGGATACCTATCCTTATAGTGATGCATTCATGCAACGCCTGGTGGCGGTGTATATTGCCATCACGGCGCTAACTTATTTATTTGCCTACTTTCGATTCCAGAACGAAACCCAGCTCGCCAAGATCAATGAGCAGCTGGAGACCATGTCCAATACCGACAAGTTGTCAGGTCTGCTGAACCGGCGTGGCATGGAGGAGCGGCTGGATAACATGATGCAGATCCATTCGCGTTTTCAAACGCCCTTTAGCCTGATCATGATTGATATCGATGGCTTCAAAGGCATCAATGATGAATACGGTCACCTGTTTGGGGATTATGTGATTCAGGCCATTGCTGAGTTATGTACAAAAAATCTGAGAAAAATAGATGATGTGAGTCGCTGGGGTGGCGATGAGTTTCTATTGTTGATGCCTGGCACCGGCGCAGAAGGGGCAGAGGTCTTTGCCCATCGACTGCGCGAGGAAATTAACAAATCACCATTCACTCTGGACGGTAACAGTATTAAGGTCACTACCAGCTTCGGTATTTGTGAGCACAAGGGTGCGAATGTCATTGAGAAAACCCTTGGCAAGGCGGATGACTTTCTTTACCTGGCCAAACAGCGGGGCGGCAATTGCGTGATAACGAAAAAGCCCGAGCTATAATAAGTCACGTCTCTAATCTTCTCTTATCGCCTTTAGTCTTCTTTTAATTTTCTTCCAGTCCAGTCCAGTTTAATCTAGTGTTCAGGCAGGTTATCAAATAAGGCCTTGTCCATTGTGCTGGCGGAGCCGCCGGCCTTACTGCTGACCACACTGTTGCCATTGTCCCGCGCAGCACTGCGCAGATTTTCTTCCGCACTGGTGATGGCTTCCTCAAGATCATCATTGATCTCGCTAATGCCGATGCTTACGGTAATGGATCCCACCATAAAGGTCTGGCGCCGGATTTCCTCACGAATACGCTCTGCCATCAGTCCGGCTTCTGTCAAATTGCATTGGGGCATCATGGCCAGCAGCACGTCGCGTTCCCAGCGCGCAGGAATGTCCACGTTGCGTAAAGTCCCCATAAGTATGTCTGCAATTTGATCGATGAGTTTATTGCTGTATTCGGTGCCATAACGCTGATGAATGCGCTCAGAGTTATCCATGCGAATCGCCATCAGGCAGAAAGGATTCTGATAACGCTTGAAGCGGTTATGTTCCAGACGCAGCAGGCGTTCCATAAAATTGCGATTGCACAGACCGGTGAGTGGATCCACATGAATGATTTGCTCGATATCCTCATCACTGACCAGCAGTTCACGCTCGGCTTTTTCCCGGGACCAGGCAAACAGGAAGGACAATACGGAGATGATGATGTAGACACTGTAGATGCGTGACATAAAAACGAAGCTGTAGCGCTCATTGGAAAAACCAAACACACCGGTATCCTGAATGATCAGACTAATCAGCAGCAGCGACAGGACACTGACAGACCCCAGGCGAATGCCCTGCAGAAACACGGCAACAATAGGGAACACGAAATAATACAGGGGGCCGGTGTTTTCGGTGCCGCCGGAATAAAACAGAAACAGACACAGGGCGCCCATCAGGGCCACCACAAAATGCCGGGCCAAATGCAGCTGCTCACTAAACCAGATGGCGCCATAGACGATAACCGTGGCCAGAGCAAAGCCCAGGATGGTCATGGCGTAGGCATTTTCGTCGCGCAGGAAAGCGGCAACACTAAAAATAAGCAGGGCGGTAACGGCCACCAGACAGTAAAGACCACAGAGAAGAAATTCCGCCCAACTGTGATCACGCTGCTTGGCGCTGAGTCGCTCAAGCACGGCTTCCGGAACATACCAGAGTGATTCCTGTGAATTCATCATCATTCCCTTGGCGGGATACCCGATTATTATTCGTTTTTCGGGCAACCTGCATGCGGCCACTTATCCATATTCTGTCAATCAGGGTAAGGGTGCAGGACTACGATGGGCAGTAGCACCATCCCTGTGTGCGACCATTCAGTGATCTATTTAGCGTCGTATTCCGTGAATAGTCAATAACACTATGAAAAACAGCCATATTTTATCTTTCGGGCATGGCATTTTGCCAGCACTGAATGTTGCTGGTTAAGAAGGACGAAAAGCGACGAGAGACGAGAGAAAAAAATACGCAAACTGAGTAATAGAATTTTTATTCCGCAATTGCAAGATCAAAGAAGAACGTCGTGCCTTCTTCTTCAGTGGAATTATAGTCCATTACGCTGCTGTGCTGTTCCAGAATTTTCTGGCTGATGTACAGCCCCAGACCGCTGCCTTCCTTGGCGCGCTTGTCGCTGGAGTCGGTCTGATAAAATTTGGAAAAGAGTTTTTTCTTTTCCGACAAGGGCAGGACATCGCCCTTGTTGTTGACCAGAATACGGAACTTGTTATCAGCGAGCACATCAATGGATAAAATCACCGTGCCGTTATGCTCGGAAAACTTGATGGCATTGGAGAGCAGGTTGGTGATTACCTGAAAGATTCTGTCCGGATCAATTTTCACCATGGCCTGTTCCGGCATGGCGCCGGTAATGACATTGATATTGTATTTTTGGGCATAGGAATCATTGGCCTGAATAACATCCTGAATAAGCCTGCACAGATCCACTTGCTTGAAGTGGTATTCAATGTTACCGGAATCCAGTTTTTCCACATCGAGAATATCATTGATCAGTAATTGCAGCCGATCGGTATTCTTCATGGCAATATTGAGCATTTCCTGGGTTTTTTCGGGGTTGTCTTTTAATACGCCGGCAGCGAGCAGTCCCAGAGAACCTTTGATGGATGTAACCGGGGTGCGTAGTTCATGGCTGACTATGGAAACGAATTCGCTTTTTAATCGTTCGTTCTCCATTTCCAGTGAGATGTCCTGAATCAGGGAGATTACCCCGATGACCTGACCGCTATTGCTGACCAGGGGGGTGTTGAACCATTCGCAGAACAATGGCACGCCATCCTTGCGGCAGGTCTGTTCGATAAAATGATTGCCTCCGGTCTGGTCAAGCAGGGCCTGCCAGGTTTCACTGGCAGCCTTGGTGGCCTGCTCCGGGACAATAAGGTCCTGACCGCGTTTGCCCAGGGCTTCTTTCTCGGTGTACTGAAACATGGATTCGGCAGCCGGGTTCCAGGCCACTACTTCCCCTTGTTTGGTCCATTCAATGACCGCCATGGGCGTATCCTTGATGAACAGGGTCAGTCGTTGCTGGGATTTACGCAGTTCTTCTTCCCGGTACTCGGCATCAATGGTCAGCTCGATGGAACGTCTGATGGTGAGGTAGATACGATAGGCGCTCAGCGATAGCAGTATCATTAGCGCCAGCATCATCCAGAACATGTGCTCGGTTTCACTGCTTTGCCTGGTGTACAAGCTGACCAGAATCGGCACGAAAATCATAATCTGGAAGGGAATGGCCAGCTCTGCCCTTGGTGACAGGGTGGTGGTGGCGAAGGAGGCAATACAGGCAATCATCAAGGCCAGGGTGACCTGCAGGCTGACACTCTCAAAAACAAACAGCAGGTATCCGCTGCTGCCTACCGCCAGCGCCATAAAGCCGACACCCAGCAGGAAGTGCAGATACCATCGATAGCAGTTCTCGGGGGGATCAAGGATGGCATTTTTAAAAAACAGGTATTGCATGAAACGCAGCAGACTGACAGCCAGCATCAGCACTACCCACACCAACAATCTTCCCGGGGAAACGATGCCACTGAAGATATACAGTGCTATATAAGCCCCAAAAAGATTGGCCAACAGACTGTTGGGAATACCGCTGTAGAGAATTTTTACCTGTTCGCGTAGTAACAGGATATTTTTCTCGCGAAATGCTTCGAACAAAGTTAACTCCAGAAAGGCTGCCCGCAAGGGCATTAGGCATGATTTCACGCTATATCAGGAGTTTATCTGTTTTCTGCCAGTTTTCCCAAGTACCATGTCACTTTCCTGCGTGCCCAATGCCTGCGCTTTATAATATAATGCGCTTAATCAATCAGGCAGATTTAAACCGTCACCAGAGGAACAGATTCTAATGGAAGCATTAAAACGTATCATGCATGTGGAAGATGATGAATCAATTCGCATGATAACCAGTATTACCCTTGAATCTGTCGGTAACATGGAAGTCAGAAGTTGTGAAAGTGGTTTTCTGGCCCTTGAGCAGTTTGAAGAATTCAAGCCCCAGGTTATTCTCATGGATGTCATGATGCCGGAACTGGATGGCCCTGAAACCCTCGAAAAAATGAAAGCCGGTTTTGACCTGTCATCCATCATGGTGCTGTTCATGACCGCCAAGGTACAGGACGATGAGATTGCGCATTTCAAAGCCATTGGGGGTTTTGATGTGATAGAAAAACCGTTTGACCCGATGACGCTGTCGGACAAAATCCAGGCTTGCTGGAAAGCCTATCATGAGAGCTGACGTGATTATTCTTTTTTGAATTGTTATTAGCGTTAGCTGGAAGGGATGGTGGTTTTTACAGGCTGGATAAAGGAAAAAGGATAAAGGTGGGCGGTTTAGTTGTAGGTCGGATAAGCGAAGCGCCATCCGACGTAAAAGCACCCTGCACCGAAATGTTCAAGAGCTATGTCCGGGTTCACGTCGGATGACGGCCTTGCAGGCCTTATCCGACCTACGGGTATTGGCGTTTACTGGAAGCTGTGGTTTTAAGACGGCGGATAAAGGAAAAAAGTGAGCGCGATCTTACCGCTTGTTCACTTAATGTTTGATTTACGAATGTACCCATTTACACAAGCTGAAAAAATAAATACGTGTCAGATAATCTAATGCAGTCAATCAATATAACTCGCGAGGATGAAGCGGATCCTGTTGTCTATATCGTGGATGATGTTGAGCAGGTGCAGGATGTGGTGCGGCTTATTCTGGAAAATGACGGGATCAAGTCGATAACCTTTAATTCTGGCGAAGACTTTCTTGCCCAGGAATTTATCAGTGAAGTGGGCTGTCTGTTGCTGGATAACCAGATGCCTGGCATGAAGGGCTTGCAGGTTCAGGCGGAGTTGTTGAAACGGGATAATCCCATTCCGATTATTTTTATCAGTGGTGACAGTCGTTATAACGAAGTGGCAGATGCGGTAAGGGACGGTGCTTTTTATTTTTTACAAAAACCGTTTGCACGCACGGAATTACTGGCCAGGGTACGCGAAGCCATCGACACCAGCAGAATCCTCTCCCAACGTAAGCAGCAGGCCATGCAATACAAACTCTTGCTGGAAGGACTTACGGCACGAGAGCATGAAGTTTATCGACTGGTCACCGAAGGCCTCACCAACAAGGCGATTGCTGATACCCTCAATATTTCAAACGGCACGGTAGAATTTCATCGTGCCAATATGATGAAGAAGCTGAATGCGAGATCGTTGGCGGATTTGATGGAGATTAGTCGGAATACGAACACATAGAGACTAGAGACAAGAGGCAAGAGGCAAGAGAGGGCGTCAGGATTGGCGCCTTTTTTTTGGATAAAGGTAAAAGATAAAGGAAGAAGGATAAAGGATAAAGGTGAGCAGTTCAGTTGTCGGTTGGATAAACGTGGTGCCATCCGACGCAAAAAGAAGCCATCACCGAAATTTTTAAGGGTATGTCCGGGTTCAGGTCATACGTCGGATGGCGGCCTTGCAGGCCTTATCCGACCTACAATACATATCCGACCTACAGTAGATTCACCATTCACCATTCACCATTTTCAGCTTTTCCCTTAACCAGCGTTCCGGTCTTCAATGCTCACTTTCTCTTTAAGCAATGTTCAGGTCCTCAATGGTCACCTTTATCCTTTATCCTTTATCCTTTTTCCTTTTCGCCCATCCGCCCTATCGGCTCTGATAGACCCCAAAATGCACAAACGGCGCGACGGCTTTTTGACCTGGTGAAACATTCTGTGGAACCTGGTGCCTGACGGGTGGCAGGCTTTTCAGGTACATGGCTATGGAATTGGCATCTTCGTCGTTGATGTTGGCGTAGCTGGGCCAGGGCATGACGGGTAGTGTGCGCGAGCCGTGGTTGTCGATGCCGGCCTGAACCATGGTGACTATCTGGGCGATTGACCAGGAGCCGATGCCGGTTGCCATATCGGGGGTGAGATTGGAGGGGTAGACAATGCCGGGATTGGACTCCTGCATGGGGTTGGAATACGCAATGCCTGTGCTGGATCCGGCCAGTAGTTGATCCTGTCGTGGCAGTCCCACCAAGGCGCCATTGGTGTGACAACTCCCACAACCCAGTAGCCCTGTCAGGTATTTGCCTTTTTCTACCCGGTCTGCCGGGTAATTACTTTGTGCGGCCGGTTCAGGGGACTCCAGGATAGTGCTGGGAGTAAGCTGTTCGTAGTCTTCAAGGGGATTGAAGGTATTGCTGCATGCGCTCAGTAATAATGCGCATACGCATAGTAGCAGGGATGGTAGCCCGGGGAGTCGCTGTCTGTTCATGATAAGTCCCTTTGATTACAGGATGAATTTACCACAATAATAACGTGATTTTAGCCATGTTGAGCTTGATAATGCTCAAATAGTCGTGTTTTCAGCATCGGCATGAACTGCTACGCAGGGTAACACGTACTTTGTTATCATAGTGCCATTTCGTATATTAGCTGCAGTAGCTGCAGTAGCCCCATCTGGCAAGATACTCATATACAACAGGCAGACAGAAAGGACAGGAGAGACACCGTGGAAAGACGACAATTTTTAAAAGGCACAGCACTGGGCACCGGCCTGGTCATTGGTTTTCATATTCCGGTTAAAAATGCCATGGCCCAATTTGGCCCGGCACCGAGCAGCTGGCCAACCAATGCCTTTGTGCGAATTGCGCCTGATAACAGCGTGACCGTCATTTCCAAGCATACCGAGATGGGTCAGGGTATTTATACCGGTTTGGCGACTTTGATTGCTGAAGAGCTTGATGCTTCCTGGGATCAGATGAAGGTTGAATCTGCGCCTGCCAATGTGGAGCTTTATATGCACCTGATGTTGGGCCTGCAGGGCACCGGTGGCTCCATGAGCATTCCCAATTGCTGGGTTCAGTACCGCACTGTGGGTGCCGCCTGTCGCGCCATGCTGGTCACTGCAGCGGCTGACAGCTGGAATGTTCCCGAAGCTGAAATCACCGTGAGCCAGGGTGTTATCAGTCACGCGCCCAGTGGTCGTGAATCCGGCTTTGGCGCCTTTGCTGAAGCCGCCGCAGCCTTGCCGGTACCTGAGGATGTGTCCTTTAAACCTGCCGACCAGTACACGATGATTGGTTCCAGCCTGCCTAAAGTGGATACGCTGGACAAAGTCACCGGTAAAGCCACCTTTACTATTGATGTTCAGCGTCCGGGCATCATGACCGCCGTGGTCGCTCATGCGCCGCGTTTTGGGGCCAAGCTGTCGTCTTTTGATGACACTGAAACCCGAAAAATCCCCGGCATTGTCGATGTGGTTGAGATCCCGCGCGGTGTCGCCGTGCTGGCGAAAAATTTCCATACCGCCAAACGTGGTCGCGATGCGCTGATTACGCAATGGGATAACAGTGCGGCGGAAATGCGCAGTGATGAAGATATTTTCCGCGATTATGCCGAAATTGCCATGCAGCCTGGAACGCCGATGGAAGTGGAAGGGGATTCAGCCGCAGCGCTGGCTTCCGCCGCACAGACCATTGAGGCGACCTATGAGTTTCCGTTCCTGTCCCATGCGCCCATGGAGCCACTGAACAGCACTATTGAAAAAATTGGCGATCGCTATGTGATTCGTTCCGGTACCCAGATGCCTTCCGTTGAGCAACAGCGCGTGGCGGAATTTTTAGGGGTACCACTGGAGAAAGTGGAACTTGAAAATCTGTATGCCGGTGGTGGTTTCGGTCGTCGCGGTAATGTGTCACCGGACCTGGATATCGAAGTGGCGTCCATTCTCAAGGCCACCGGTGAACGCTATCCGGTGAAACTGCAATATACCCGTGAAGACGATATGGCGGCTGGTTTCTACCGTCCGATGAATATTCACAGGATGCGTGTTGGTCTTGATGGCCTGGGTAATATCACCGCCTGGGAAAATCGTCTGGTAGGACAGTCCCTGATTCAGGATACTTTTCTGGCCGGCATGATTCAGAACGGTGTTGATGCCCTGAGTTTTGAAGGCGCCGCTGAACTACCGTATCACATTCCCAATGTCAGCGTAGATATTCACATGGCCAAAACCGGTGTGCCGGTTTTGTTCTGGCGTTCCGTGGGCCATACCCATAGCCAGTTTTCCAAGGAAACCATTATTGATGAGGCTCTGGTTGCCGCCGGTAAGGATCCAATCCAGGGTCGTCTCGACCTGATGGATGATGAACGCTCCATGGCGGTGATTCGCCAGGTAGCCGAGCGCTCAAACTGGGGAGCCGAGGTTCCTGATGGAACCGGTCGCGGCTTTGCCTTTACCGAAGCCTTTGGTGGCAGAGTGGCGCAGGTGGTTGATATCTCCCGCGACAACGCCGGTCGTATCAAGGTGGACAAGGTTTTCTGTGTTGTGGACTGCGGTATGCCGATCAACCCGCATATTATTGAAGCCCAGGTTGAGAGCGCCATCATGTATGGTCTCAGCGCAGCACTGTACGGTGAAATCAATATGGACAACGGCGTTGTACAGACATCGAACTTCCATAATTATCCGGTGATTCGTATGAACCAGGCGCCGGTCTTTGATGTGCATATTGTCGAATCCGAAATTGATCCTTCCGGTATTGGTGAACCTGCTACGCCAGGCATTGCGCCAGCGGTGGCTAATGCGTG
>CBFICR010000095.1:0-9907 GCA_965661105.1 Pseudohongiellaceae bacterium
ATTTTGCTTTTTTTGGTTTTACTTTTTTAGTTTATGTTTCGATTTCTATTTCCAATTCATATTTATTGTTCTATTTATTGTTCTATTTATTGTTCTAAAAGAGTGCAAAAGACACTTGCTATTTTTCTTTTTATATTCTCCGCTCTCTTTTGGGGCACAAATGTATTTATAGGTCGAAATTTAGTTTTAGTAATCAATAACTTTGCTGATTTTGCTCCAATTTAGTGCGTTTTGTTAGTCTAAAATTGGAACGCAAACCAGAGTAATCCACCTTGAAAAATTGATCAACAGTTATTTTATTTTTTCTAAAAAATTGTTTTTTTTATGCTGCACTGCGATGCCATTTAAAGAATCAATTCTTTTGCAAGCAACACCCTGTCGCCATAGCTTCACTGGAGAGCTGGCAACAATTAGTAAGAAGTTAATAGATGGTCAGAAGAAAGGTAGTAAAGGTTTTCGGGGGCCGGTCAAAAAGCTCAAGGGCTTGAAGCAAACAGGATGGATGAGGAAGCTAGCTGCTAAATAAACTCTAACAAATTCTATAACAACTTCTTCTGACAGCTATCTTCAGCAGCTTGCCGGAAACACCGACAAAGATCTCTATGCCAGTGTTTGTTGCTTCCAGAATAGTACTTGATGTGCTGAGAAAAAACGCTTCCATGAAACGGGCAAGGACAACAGGCGCCCTCACTATTTCATGTGGGATTCCTCGTAATCATGTACCAGGGTCTTCATTTCCTTGCGCAATAGAAAAATACCAAACAGGTTGGGTAGTGCCATCAATACCACAGACACCGCTGCAAAATTCCAGACGATAGTTGTGTCAGCAAATGACGCGATAAAAAAGCCGGCGCAGTAAACAAGTCGATATGGCATTACCCATTTGAAGCCGACAAGATAAATTACTGCGCGGTCACCATAATAGGACCAGGCGATAGCGGTTGAAAACGCGAACAGCACCAGGGAAAAAGTGACGATGTACTGACCGAAATCACCAAAAAGACCATAGCCAAAGGCAACCGTAGTTAATGCAGATGAATGAATAAGGGACTTGCCTGTCACGGTTAAGCCTTCCTGGACAATAGCGCCATCAACTACAGGCACAGAACCGGTATAGGGCTCACCGTTTTCAGTAACAACAATATCTTCAGCGACTGATCTGGCATGCAGCATGGTGAAATCGCCACTGTTGGTGACAGCACCATTCACGACCAGCATGTCGCCATTGAATGCGGATACTGTTGTCTCGCTATCCTGCATCAGGTAAGTGTATAAAGCCGCCTGGTCAGTCTCATCCTGATCTGAGTAAACACCCTCAATGATAGCCATATCTGCTGACTGAAATTCATTCTCATACTTGTTGATCCAGGCACCGGATGAAAGTATCACCAGCCCGGTCAAGGTGCAGATCACGATGGTATCTATAAACGGCTCCAGCAGAGATACCATACCTTCAGACACAGGTTCGTCTGCACGGGCAGAAGCATGGGCAATGGGTGCCGAGCCCTGACCGGCTTCGTTGGAAAACAGTCCGCGATTAACACCACGGGTGAAGGCAAACGCAAAACTGGCACCAAGAAAGCCGCCTACTGCGGAAGTACCATTAAAGACACCGCCAAATACCGCGCCAAATGACGGAATAATGTTTTCGTAATTAGCCAATATCACAGCCACCGCACCCACCAGGTATAACGCCGCCATAGAAGGAACCAGAGTCGCAGCAACAATTTTAATACGCTGAATACCCCCAACGATCACGAGCCCCAGTATCACGGCAAGAATAGCGCCGGTAATAATTGGCTCAATGGAAAAGGTAGACTGCACACTCAGGGCAATATTATTGATTTGCGGCATATTGCCGGTACCAAAGGAACTGAAAATTGTGGCAATGGCAAAGAATATTGCCAGCCAGTGCATTTTCAGGCCACGCTCCATATAAAACATGGGCCCACCAGCCATGGTGCCATTATCGGCCACGACGCGGTATTTATGGGACAGGGTAACTTCGGTCAGTTTGGTGGCCATACCAAGAAAAGCGGTCATCCACATCCAGAACAGGGCCGCCGGACCACCTATATAAATAGCCAGACCAACACCGCCAATATTACCGGTGCCGATGGTACCAGAGAGGGCAAGGCTCAATGCCTGAAAATGAGAAGTGTCACCGGGTAGGTTTTTCTTGTCATGCTTACCGCTTAGCACGGTCCAGGCATGTTTGAAAAATCGAATCTGGGGAAAACCCAGGTAGACAGTGAAAAATAATCCTACCCCAAGCAACACAAAAGGAAACCAGGGAGACGAGCCCAGAAGACCATCCAGGCCAAGCAAAAAATTATTAAAACTATCCACACACTTCTCCCATACTAAATTGATAAACCCGGTTACTCACCTTTCAGCTTTCTCCGGGGTTATAAACGACTCTGTGAATCACTCTATGTTTTTATAACAGTACGAGCTTTTATAAAAAACTTATTGTACTGAACTGAGTGACAGATTGGTTATTGTCGTTTTGCTTTAATCCTGCATCCTGCATCCGGCTTTTACATATAGTCTTCAAGAGGAGGACAGGAACATATCAGGTTACGGTCGCCGTATACATTGTCTACACGATTTACCGTGGGCCAGTACTTGGCCTCGATCAACCAGGGGGCCGGAAATGCGCCCTGCTCCTTGCTATAAGGACGATCCCATTCCTCAAAAACTATATCACGCAGTGTATGCGGTGCATGTTTCAAGGGATTGTTTGCCGGATCTATTTCACCGGATTCAACCGCGGCAATCTCCTGACGAATCAGAATCATGGCGTCGATAAATCTATCCAGCTCTATTTTAGACTCACTTTCAGTAGGCTCAATCATCAAGGTGCCGGCCACAGGGAAAGACATGGTTGGCGCATGAAAACCAAAATCCATCAGGCGCTTGGCGACATCTTCCTCACTAATCCCACTGGCTGCTTTCAATGGACGCAGATCGATAATGCACTCATGTGCCACCAGACCATTTTTACCTGTGTATAGAATGGGATAATGGGGTGCAAGTTTGCGCGCAATGTAATTGGCATTGAGCATGGCCACTTCAGTGGCTTTCTTGAGACCTTGCCAGCCCATCATTTTCATATACATCCAGGAGATGGGAAGAATGCTGGCACTGCCCCAGGGAGCCGCTGATACCGCCGAGTTTTCTGCCATTGGATCCTCAAGCTTGATAACACTGTGATTCGCTAAAAAAGGAATCAGGTGCGCTTTCACACCAATGGGCCCCATGCCGGGACCACCACCACCATGAGGGATACAGAAAGTCTTGTGCAGGTTGACATGGGATACATCAGCGCCTATATCCCCGGGTCGGGTAACTCCAACCTGGGCGTTGAGATTGGCGCCATCCATATAAACCTGTCCACCAAAATCATGGATGGTCTGGCAAATTTCTTTTACCGCTTCTTCAAAAACACCATGGGTAGAAGGATAGGTGATCATCAGGGCCGCAAGCTCATTGGCATTGGCAGCCGCTTTGGCTTTTAAATCTTCCAGGTCAATATTACCCAGTTCATCACAGGCAACAATGACCACTTTCATACCAACCATCTGTGCACTTGCAGGATTGGTGCCATGGGCAGAGCTCGGAATCAGACAAACATTTCTGGCCTGCTGACCTTTACTGTCGAGGTAACCACGAATAGCAAGCAGGCCTGCATACTCACCCTGGGCACCTGAATTTGGCTGACTGCTTATGCCGTCAAAACCCAGTATTTCTTCCAGCATTGACTCAAGTCCGGCAATCATTTTCTGATAGCCGGGCACTTTGTCGACAGGCACAAAAGGATGCACGCTGTTGAACTCTGGCCAGGATATGGGAATCATTTCCGAGGTGGCATTCAGCTTCATGGTGCATGAACCCAGTGGAATCATGGAATGGGTCAGTGATAAATCCTTGTTTTCCATGCGCTTCAGATAGCGCAACATTTCAGTTTCACTTTGCAAAATATTGAATATGGGATGTTCCAGAAATGCACTATCGCGCTTGAGGGTTTGCGGAATAAATGCAGATTCACCCTGTGCAGTAATTTCACCATCCAGCGCATCAAGATCAAGTCTTGACGCATCCTCACCCAGTATTACCCAGATCAGTGTACTGACATCCTTGAGGCTGCAGCATTCATCAAGACTGATTCCCACACTACCCTTGGCAGCATTACCCATGAACAGGTTAATACCGGCAGTGTCTGCCCTGTTTTTTACATCACCAAGCGCTTTGTCGGACAGGGAGATTGTCAGGGTATCGAAAAAACTGTCATTAACAGTCTTGATACCATGCTTGTTAAGGGCAGTGGCCAGAATCGCAGTCAGGCGATGGATTCTGGATGCAATTCGTTTCAGACCAACAGGTCCGTGATACATGGCATAAAGGGCAGAAATATTAGCCAGCAAAGCCTGGGCAGTACAAATATTACTATTGGCCTTCTCGCGACGAATATGTTGCTCACGGGTTTGCAATGCCATTCGATAGGCTGGCTTGCCACGGGCATCAATGGAGACACCTATCATGCGCCCGGGGATACTTCTTTTGTACTCATCCCGGGTAGCAAAGTAGGCAGCATGGGGACCGCCGTATCCCATTGGTACACCAAAGCGCTGTGTCGTGCCGACCACAACATCAGCACCCATCTCACCCGGCGCTTTTAATAACACCAGGCTCATAATGTCAGCAGCAACAACCGCAATACCTTCCTGCTCATGCAGCTTGTCTATATAGTTGCCAAGATCCTCAGGAGTGCCTTCGATATTTGGATACTGGAACATTGCACCAAAAACATCGTGCTTTTCAATATTTGCAACGTCATCAATAACGATTTCATAACCTGAGCCACTGGCGCGGGTCTTGATCACATCAATGGTTTGCGGGAAACAGTTTTTATCGACAAAAAACAGGTTGCACTGTTTTTTCTTGCACACTCTTTTTGCCAGCGCCATACCTTCAGCTGCAGCCGTTGCTTCATCCAGCAGTGAGGCATTGGCAATTTCCATACCGGTTAAATCCATCACCATCTGCTGGAAGTTCAGCAGACACTCAAGCCTGCCCTGGGATATTTCCGGCTGATACGGCGTATAGGAGGTATACCAACCTGGATTTTCCAATACGTTGCGCAGAATGACGGTTGGCGTAAAAGTGTCATAGTAACCAAGACCAATATAGGAGCGACCTGGTACATCATCTGCCATGATGGTTTTCAGTTCGCTCAGCGCCATATTTTCTGTCATGGCGGAACCCAGCTTGAGATTCTCCTGGAGTAGAATATTGGCAGGCACTGTTGAGCTCACCAGGGCATCAAGGGAATCAAGTCCGAGCTCACCCAGCATTACACCGATTTCTGCATCATCGGGACCAATATGACGACCGAGAAATTCTTCTGTATTCTCGAAGGACTTCAGGTCTTCCAATTCTGCTGATTGTTCAATCTTTGACTGCGTGTTCATTCGATATGCTCTGCGTAGGTTTCAGCATCCATCAGCTCATCCAGTTCTGATTCATCACTGATTTTAATTTTAAATATCCAGCCATCTTCCTCAGGCGAAGCATTAATGGTTTCCGGCGCATCAAGCAGCACTTCGTTTACTGCAAGCACTTCACCTGTTACCGGGCTGTAAATATCCGAAGCGGCCTTGACAGATTCAACCACGGCGACTTCCTGCTTGGCACTGATTTGGGTACCGACATCTGGCAACTCGACGAATACAATATCACCCAGCAGGTCCTGGGCATTTTCACTGATACCAACGCTCGCGGTGCCATCATCTTCAAGCTTTATCCATTCATGGGATGTTGTATATTTTATATTACTCAAAATTATTTCCTCGTATATATTAAGCTTAAACAGCTAATCAGGCTTTTCAAAAAATGTTTCAGATTATTCAAATACTTTTTTGCCGAAGCGAACAAAATTAGGTTTAACAAGTCTTGCTTCTACCAGCTCACCGCGCATTTCGACCTTGCATGTCTTGCTGCCGGCAGGAATTCGTACCAGGGCAATGGAATGACCCAGAGTGGGTGAAAATCCGCCGCTGGTAATCACACCCTCACCAGTATCGGTAACCACTTTCTGCCCTTCACGCAAAACGCCCCTGCCTTCCAGAACCATTCCGGTAAGATAAGGCAAGGAGCCATCTATTTGTTTGGCTTTGTCCTTCATGACCGCATCACGACCGATAAAATTTCTGCCTTCGGAAGTCCAGGTGATGACCTGTTCCATATTGGCCGCCAACGGCGAAGTCTCTTCATCCATATCATGACCATAGAGATTCATGCCTGCCTCAAGGCGCAGGGAGTCCCGCGCGCCAAGCCCGATTGGCTTTACATCCGCTGCCAGCAATTCATCCCAGAGTGTCGCTGCCTGCTGTTCCGGAATTATCAACTCAAGGCCTTTCTCCCCGGTGTAACCGGTACGGGCAATAAAACGTTCGCCAAGCTCAGCGGCTTTAAAGTTACCCAGCTGCATGACGACTTCCGCATCCTCTGGTGTCAACAGCGAACACACCTTTTCAATGGCTTCAGGCCCATGCACCGCCAGTATCGCCAACTCGGGTCGCTCTGTAATTTCAACATCGTAACTGGCCGCTTGCTGATTCAGCCAGGCAAGGTCCTTTTCCCGAGTCGCACAATTCACCACCAGGCGAAAGAACCCGTGCATGCTGTAGACAATCAAGTCATCAATGACGCCGCCTTCTTCATTCAACATGGCGGTATAAAGCGCCATGCCAGGCTTGTCCAGTTTGGCAATATCGTTGGTCAGCAGGGTGCGTAAATAGTCCACCGTGCCCTCACCGCTAATATCCACGACAGTCATATGTGATACATCAAACAGGCCCGCGTGTTCGCGCACCTGTTTATGTTCACTGATTTGCGAGCCGTAATTGATGGGCATTTCCCAGCCGGCAAAATCAATCATTTTGCCGCCGGCTTCAATGTGTTTATCAAAAAGAGGTGTACGTTTTAACATGAACTACTCATTATCAATGTTGTTAAAGGAATTAATCTTCTTTTCCGCTCAGCCGATTATAACGGAGGACCGGGGGGCAAAGGATACCTGGAACGCGGTCCGGATCCCCAGGCTGGAATCACAAAGTCTGGCGCAAACTTCTGTGGATCCTGCAGGTAATTATCGATATCCCTGGCCGCTTGCCGGTAATGGGCAAGACGCATCGGGTCGCGTTCTCTGGGAGAATCCAGCGCCATTCGCAGTTCCGCCAACTGGTCCAGCACATAGGCTCTGACCTGTGGCGTAGTGTCTTCATGGGCGCCCAGTTTCATCAGGCTTTGTAACACGACGCCTTCAGTGACCTGCTGCAGGGAAGTATAGCGCGGGATGTCACTGTCATCTGCATACCAGCTAATGCCCATCAAGGCCTGCACCAGTTCCGGCAAGGTCAGGGTATTCGGGTCGCGATCAGCGAAGGCGACCATTCTTGCTGTACGTTTTGGATCCAGTAAAGGATCAATAACCATGCCCGCCAGAATGCCCGCCGCGCGCAGCTGATCAAAGGCATAGTCATCCGACATGTCTTCCAGATTGTCTCCTGGATGGGGTGTCAGCAGTTGCAGAAGGTCTTCACGCAAAATCATGTTTTCCGGACTGATAGCGTCAAGTAAAAGCGCAAGTACTTCGCGCTGCTGAGCACCGGGAACAATTTCTGTAGGCACCAGATCATCACCTTTATTAACAAAATTATGATACATGCCACCAATAAAACGCTGACCTGCCTCTATCGCCCAACGATGATGCAGATACACCATCCAGAAGCGCAGATCACGCAGGGAACCCACCGGCTCGCCTTCCTGTAAATTGTCCAGACCATACTGGGCCAGCATTATTTTCCTGGCCGCCATGGTTTCGCGCAGATATTGTTCGGGAGTTTCCAGGTCGTCATACCAGGCCCAGCGTGGATCAGTGGAGGGCACAAACAAAATACCTTCCTCACGCATTTCCTGAATCACATTTTCCAGTTCGGCTGCTTCACTGGCGGCCGGGAATTCCGAATAGGAGTAACGCACCATGTATTTATCGTATTCACCGATACCAATGGCAAACACTTCACTTAAATCCAGTTTGCCGTCCACTACCCTGACCCGTGGCGTGGGATACTCCATCACTGAGGCGCGATCGTTGATACTGGATGCCCAGTTATGCCCAAAACCCAGTACATGGCCAAGCTCATGGGCGATAAGAACCGATTGTCGCAGCAGCACCATTTCTTTCTGCTCCGAGGGCAAACCAAAACTGCCGGTATCTGCCTGGACATAGGCTTCCCAATAGTTGGCAATAGTTCTGATGCGATGGGAATCCATGCGCGTCTTGGAACCCAGGATTTCACCGGTGCGAGGATCACGGAAGGTGCCCCCGCTCGAGAAACCCCGCTCATCCCGTTCGATCCACTGCACCCAGGCATAGCGGATATCCATGGGATCCATATCAGGGGTTGGTTCACGCACTTCCACGGCATTGATAAAGCCGGCCGCCTCATAGGCCTCATTCCACCACAGCGTACCAATACGCATGGCTTCGCGAATATCATCGGGGATGGCCGGATCAAGATAAAAAATAATCGGTTTAACCGGCTCACTCATGGCCGCACCGGGATTCTTTTTCTCCAGGCGCCAGCGCGTGACCCAGCCAGCTGCGGTTGAATCATTTACCGGGTTGGCATAATTACGAAATTCGATATCACTGACACCAATGCGACTGTCAGCAACACGCGGTGTATAGCCTTCCGGTGGCTTGAGAAAGGAATGATGAATACGCATGGTCAGCGCACGCTCATCTGGCAAAACATTACGGATTACCGCACCGGCATTACTGACACTGAAAGTGGAAATGGTTTCAATTTCGGTATTTTCCGGAAAAGCTTTCATGCGCTGGGGATAAAACCCGCTAAGGGAAGCCTCGAAGCGGAAAACGCCCTGATTATTACCATTGAGACGCGGTTCTATACCGCCGGCATCACGAATAAAAAGAGAAGTGGCATCAACCAGTACCCGGCCATCTTCCATGGCAACAATGGGCAGGCCAGCCAGCACAGAAGAGGCAAAGGAATCTTTGACATTTTGAGCACGGGCCTGGGAACCACCAAGGGCTCTGTAATCCAGGTTTTGTTCTTCTACCAACACTTTCGAGCCACTGCGCCGGAAGTGAATGACTTTGGTGGCGAGAATGCCGCGATCCACGGACAATTCAACCGAGCCACTACCGGTCGCAGCAGATACATAATAAAGGACGTCCTGGTCAAAAACCGGAATTTCAATAAAGACACGACCAGTGCTTTCGTGCCAGTAAAAAGGCACAAAGCCTTCCTGCCGCTGAGCATCACCGGTGACATCAGCAAAAGAATCTGCCGGCTGCGCCGACACCAGGCTTGCTGCAAGCAAACATTGGCAGGCAAGAAGCAAGCCAATGAAATATTTAACTGATAGAACCCGAGCTGACTGAATGATATTGATCGACATGGAATGCACACCCCTTGCAATTCTGACTTTTTAACCGGACCTGTAAATATGAACTTTTACAAACCACTAACAAATTCAAAGCAACACGAATCACCTTTTTGCTTATCCACCTGCTCAGCTATTCAGCTGTTCAAACAAGCAAAAAAGCGAATCTGCACCAGGTCCCTCTGGTGCAAATCCGACTAGGAGAAATCGTAAAAAACAGACCTTATTATTTTACCGTTGGATACTCGACACCCAGTTGTTCCATATAAGTGTCATATTTGTCCGCATCGTAATAGTAATCTTCCAATACCGGACGCCAGGTTGACATGATTTCCGCATTCAAATGAATGGCCGGCTCATCCTGTGGACGCAGCAATGGAACGTAGGTGACATCCCTGGTCTGCACGTTGTTGTAATAGTCCCAGGC
>CBFICR010000096.1:0-9697 GCA_965661105.1 Pseudohongiellaceae bacterium
TGCATAAAATTTAACAGCGCCAGTCTGTCCACCGCAATCACCTTGTCCATATTTTCAGTATCCGGCACAGTGGGCTCTGACAACTGGTAAGCAGCAAAAATAAGTATTCCTGCGACGATAAAATGCAGCAGGGGCTGTTTGATAAGTTTTGCCATAAATAATTGAATTTGCAGAATTGAAAAAATACTATACCAGTTGTTTAGTTAACAAAGTTTAACAGTGGCGTTTTTTTAATAACAGCGCGCATCTGATAACCTTGGTAGCTTACGCGATAATATAAAACCAAAAACAAATAAACCCTAAAAAAATATTAAAACCCCAGTAACTGTCTTTGTGAACAAAAACGCGTAAAAGGAAATTATCCATGATGAGCCAATTGAATATTGCCAGAGCAATGCTGGTATTCGGTTTTGGTTATGGTTTGACCAGCCTGCTGGCAACCTTCACTCATATCGGCGATCCGGCTTACCTTGTGCAAAGTAATTTCGGCGGTGGCCAGGCCCATTCCTGGTATCACGCGCTACGCGAAGCCTGTGGGGATATCGCCACGATTGCCATCGTGCTTTACCTGTTTTTTGCCAATGAAAAAGTCCGCCAGCCTCTGACATGGTGGATCAGCCTGGTTTTATTGCTGGGTTATTATCTTCCCTACTGGATTGGCATGCCTTTTATGGCAGAGCTTGGAGCACCGAGCCTGCAGGCAGAAATCAATCATATTGTGCAGGCTTTTTTCGCTCTCGCCGGGCTGTTCTGTGCACGCAAGGCTTTCTTTCAACATTCTAATACAATTATTTCCTAAAAAAATAACACCAGGACGGGGAGTACCAGATGTACCTGAAGTTGCTGAAAAAAAATGTGAAGCAAGGCATCCTGAACCTGCACTTACCGGATGGAAGCAGTCACCGATTTGGTGAGTCCGGCATTGAAGCTCACTGGTACATTCGCGACGAGAAGGCCATTAAACGTGTAGCCAGGGACTGGGAGTTTGAACTGGGCCAGACCTATATGGAAGGCGGCTGGGACACTGGCGACCAGGATCTACGCATCCTGCTGGGCCTGCTGCGCACCAACTTTTCGCCCAAGGGCGTCATCAAGTGGTATACCCCACTGGTGAAGCTGTACCAGCAGTTCAACCATATCACCCGCAGTTATCGCAATATCTCCCATCACTACGATACCGAAGAAGCCATTTTCCGCATGTTGCTCGATAAGGAAATGTATTATTCGTGTGCCTATTTTAAGGATCCGAATGACAGCATTGAGCAGGCACAACAGAACAAGGCATCACACATCGCCGGTAAATTGTTACTGCAACCGGGCATGAAAGTTCTCGACATAGGGTGCGGCTGGGGTAGCCTGGCCTTTCACCTGGCCAGTCATCATGATGTACATGTCACCGGCATTACCTTGTCCAGGGAGCAATTACGGGTTGCCACTGATGAGGCAAAAACCCGAGGCCTGGCCGACAAGACTCAATTCCTGCTGTCCGATTACCGTGAACATGAGGGTAAATATGATCGTATAGTCAGTGTTGGCATGCTGGAACATGTGAGCGTTGCTGCCTTACCAGTCTATTTCAGCCGCGTTAATGACATGCTTGATGACGAGGGTGTCGCGCTGATTCATACCATCGGCAATAAAACGGTTCCCCTGGAAACAAACCCCTGGATCAACCGCTACATCTTTCCCGGCGGCAGGATTCCAAGCCTTTCTGAAACCGCCATTGGCATTGAAAAAAGCCGTCTGATGCTGACCGATGTGGAAATCTGGCGCATGCATTATGCCTGGACACTGCGGGCATGGCTGGAGCGGTTTGAGGCGCATAAGGATGAAATACTGGCACTCAAGGATGAGTCTTTTTACCGTATGTGGGAGTTCTATCTGGCGGTGTGTGATATGAGTTTTGAATTTGCCAATTTAGTGGTATTCCAGTGCCAGCTGGCGAAACAGCATGGGGTTGTACCGGTCACCCGGGATTATCTGTATAAGCCATACTCCGAATAGCAAATTACGCTCTTGCGCTATACACTTTAGCCACTAAATTGATTTGTACCCATGGAGATTTGAAATCGTGCGTTGTCCCAAATGTTTTGCCGACATGAAAGAAGAGAAAGTGCTCACCCAGTCAGGTGAAGTCATGATTGATAAATGTGAGCGTTGTGCCGGCCTGTGGTTTGATCAAGGGGAAGCAGAAAAGGTCAAGGATGAATGGAGCTCGGTTAGTCTGGATGACGGCGATGCCTACCTGGGACAGATTTATAATGAAATCACCAAAATCGAATGCCCACGTTGCGACAAAATCATGGAATCGGCAAAGGATCCCAAGCAACCCCATATCCAGTATGAAGTGTGCAAGGAACATGGTGTTTTCATGGATGCCGGCGAATTTACCGATTTTCGGGAACTGACTCTAAAAGAAGCATTTGACCATATCCTGGATGTCTACAGAAAAGGCGGTAGTGAACAATCTGATCAGGGTTGAACCACTGAGACACCTCTTCAATTATCGTTAAACCTCCCTCACTTCCAGGTACTTCCATTTTTTTGCCAGAAAGGCGATGATTAGCGTCCATTATATTCACCCATCTGATAAATAAACCAATAAAAATAATAGGGTTATATTGAAGAAATAACTTTGTTAATTGCGGAGTCCTGACCATGAGCGAAAAGAAATCCCCTTTTCCCTTACCTACCGAAATAGAGAGTGCCCCGGGGGCTGAAAACTGGTCTGAAATGTATCCCTATTACACGCATGTACAACCGGAAGACGACGAACGTTTCTGGTTTTATAACTCCATGCATTTCTCCGAGCCCATGTCTGCTTTTGACATGATCACCGCTGAATCCGCCTATCACGCCATGGGCGCTTATGTGAACCGGGTTTTTGCTTTCCCTACCGGCAAGGGCATTGACTATCGCTGCATCAATGGGCGGATTTATATTACGGCGAATACCGCTACCGATCCGGAAGAAATTCAACATCGCCTTGGCATCTTTCAGGAGCGCGCTGGCCACTATTACGAAAACTGGAATGAAATCTATGGCCAGTGGGAAAAGCGTATGGGCCAGCTCATCAAGGAAATGAATGCCATTGAAATACCCGAGCTGCCTGAGTTTGAAGATGACGCCGTCGTAAAAGAGGCGAAAGGCATTGCCCAGAATCATTACCTGCGTGAAACCTACAACGACGTGCTGGAAAAATATTCCATCATGTGGAACCACCATTTTGAAATGCTGATGCTGGGATACGGTGCTTATGTGGTGTTTTTCCAGTTCTGCAAACAGGCCTTTCCTGAAATAACCGATCAGACAGTGGCGCGCATGGTTGCCGGCATTGATGTGCTGATGTTCCGGCCCGATGACGAACTCAAGAAACTCGCCAAACTGGCCGTGAAACTCGGAATTGACGACGTGTTCACTTCAGACGGCAATCCGGATGTCATCCTGCCGGCTGTGGAAGCAAAGGGTGACGCCGGGAAAGAGTGGCTGGATGCTCTGGCCGAATCCAGGGACCCCTGGTTTAACATCAGCATCGGTGATGGTTTTTATCATTTTGAGCGAAGCTGGAATGATGATCTGACAGTGCCACTGTCGGCCTTGCCCCATTATATTGAGCTGGTGAAACAGGGCGAAAACCTGGAGCGTCCTACTGAACAGTTGAAAGCAGAGCGCGAACGCATCATTAGCGAATACCGTGATTTACTGAATACCGATGAAGAAAGAGCCGCTTTCGACCAGATGCTGGGTGTAAGCCATCTGGTGTTTCCCTATGTGGAAGATCACAAGTTTTACTGTGAGCACTGGCTGACCACCAGCTTCTTCAACAAGATCCGCGAATTCGGTGATTTACTCGCCATGCATGGCATCATTGAAACCAGCGATGACATCTTCCACATGCATCATACGGAAGTGAATCTCACATTGGGCAACCTGATGAACAGCTGGGCTGCCGGCTCCAAACCGGTGAATCAGGGTTACTGGCCGCCCATTATTGCCGAACGCCGCCGTATGCTTGAAGTATTGAAAGAGTGGCAGGCCCCGCCAGCCATTGGACCAATGCCGGATAACATTGAAGACCCGGCACTGCAGATGCTCTGGGGTATTACCACAGAAACCCTGAACAACTGGGCAGCACCCGCCATACAAAACGAAAATGAAATTATTGGCTATGCAGCCTCCTCTGGCACAGTGGAAGGGATCGCGCGAGTGCTGCGCAGTATCAATGACTTCGGCTCAATCAACGAAGGCGATATTCTGGTTTGCCCCATTACCCATCCCAGCTGGAGCCCGCTGTTCAGCAAAATCAGTGCAGCGGTATCCGATATTGGCGGCACCATGTCCCATATGGCGATTGTCGCCAGGGAATACGGCATGCCGGCAGTAGTTGGCACCGGATCCGCCACCAAGCGCATTAAAGACGGTCAGAGAATCAGAGTTGACGGGGATAGCGGTAAAGTCACTATTCTTGAATAGTTCAACTTAAGCACTCACGAAGGAGGTGTCTGTGGTAAATTACGCAGAGCTTCATCCATGTTTAATCAGCGGGGTCTGGCCCAACTTAACAACAGTTCGAGAGTCAGACACATAGCAATAATTCATAGTTAGCCTGTTTATTTCCAGTAACCCACTGAATAAACAAGGAGTTGCATGGACGCAAATGAGAAATAACCACGACAGGTAAATCTGGCCACTGGAACAGCACTCATGAACGAAGTCCCTAGTGAGGAAAACGCTAAAAACATTGTTTTCATCATCGACGACCAGGCCACCAGCCGGATAATAATGGAAAGCATTGCCAGGACTATTGACGACCAGATTGAGGTCATGTCCTTTGACAATGCAGTCGCCGCCCTGCAAGCCCTGGAAACAAGCAAGCCTGATCTCATTTTGACCGACTATCAAATGCCGCTAATGGATGGCGTTCAATTTATTGAGAAAATTCGTGCCGCCGGCCAATTCAACGATATTCCCATTATCATCATCACCGCACTGGAAGACAAGGAAGCGCTGTATAACGCGCTGGAAGCAGGTGCCACTGACTTTCTTGTAAAACCGGTGGACATTCATGAATGCCAGGTCCGTTGCCGGAACCTGCTGACCATGCAGCGGCAAAAGCTGATCATCAGCAGTCATGCCCAGAATCTGGAGCAAAAGGTCAAGCAAGCCACTGAACAAGTGCAGCTGCGTGAGCTTGAGACCCTGAACAGGCTCGCCAAAGCCGGTGAATTCAAAGGCAAAATCACAGGCCGCAACCTCATGCGGATGGGGGAAATCTCCTATCTTATTGCTGAAAAAATTGGACTTGATCCTGAACACAGGATGAAGCTTAAGGTATCATCAACCATGCACGATATTGGCAAGATCGGGATACCAGACAACATTCTTTTGAAGCAGGGGCCTCTTGAAGTTGACGAGTTTGAGATCATGAAGCGACACCCCCAAATCGGCTATGAAATTCTCAAGGACAGCAGCTCACCTTTTGTTCAAATGGGCGCCATCATTGCCCTTCATCACCACGAGAAATTTGACGGTAGCGGCTACCCCAGAGGCCTTCAAGGCAATGAAATTTCCATAGAGGCACGCATTGCCATGGTGGCAGACGTGTTTGATGCGCTTATTTCCGAGCGCCCCTACAAGGAAGCCTGGTCGGTAGAATCCGCCCTTAGCTATATAGAAAATGGTAGAGGCAAACATTTTGATCCGGACTGTGTTGATGCATTTTTTGACCAGAAAGCACTGATACTTAAACTTATTGAAGACAATCTGAATAATTAAGCAACTGCTTAAGTACTTTTAATAATTATAATAAAAGGACCATCCAGGGAATCTGGAGTCTATGCAGGTATCGAGCAGCCAAACGTCAACAAAGCCATTTTCGACGGACCGTGAACAGGCTATCGTCAGGTTAATCAACTGCGTTATCGTTGTCGTATACG
This sequence comes from Pseudohongiellaceae bacterium, assembly GCA_965661105.1. Lineage (GTDB taxonomy): Bacteria > Pseudomonadota > Gammaproteobacteria > Pseudomonadales > Pseudohongiellaceae > Eutrophocola. The sequence goes on from CBFICR010000096.1 coordinate 5,937, forward strand.
CCGCTTTTTGTTACGTCAATGAAGTCCTGCCCAAAACCGTTCTTCTTATCTATCTCTACGCAATTCCCTTCTCACTGGTTATTATTTTCTGGTGCATCAGGAATCCGGGAGCCAATCGTTTCCGCCGCATAATCGGCATGCTCGCAGATCTGGGTACTACCACAGCCGCCATGAGTATTTCAGGCGAAGCCTCCAGTCCACTGTTTCTGATTTATTTATGGACCACTGTTGGCAACGGTTTTCGCTATGGAGAAAAGTATCTTTACCTGAGCATGTGTATGAGCATTATCGGCTTCAGCATTGTGCTCTTTTTAAGCTCCTACTGGTCGGAGCATCTGTATTTCGCTGGCGGGCTATTGATGTCCCTGTCGGTACTGCCTGTCTACATCGCAACCCTGCTGAGAAGGCTCCAGGCTGCAACAGATGAAGCCAGAAAAGCCAGCCTCGCCAAGAGTCAATTTCTGGCCACCATGAGCCATGAATTACGAACCCCCCTGAATGGTGTAGTAGGCATGAGCGACATGCTCAATGCTACTGACATGACGGATGAGCAAAGGGAGTTTGCAAACACGATTCAATCTTCCTCAAAAATCTTGCTGGCTTTGATTGAAAATATTCTGGATTTTTCAAAAATTGAATCCGGCAAAACCGAACTTGAAGATGTTGAGTTCGACTTGCATGAATTGATTCATTCCATCACTGGCATGGTTTTTCCGCAGGCAACGATTAAAGGCGTGTCATGTAGCGTGCATATTTCCGCAGATGTTCCCTATAGCCTGCGTGGCGATGCAATCCATCTTCGACAAGTGCTGCTCAATTTATTAGGTAATGCAGTCAAATTTACCGACAAAGGGTCCATAGAGCTGAACCTTTTTTCACTTGATTCAGAAGATGACCGGGTAAGGCTCAGATTTGAAGTAATAGACACCGGCATTGGTATGACAAAAAAAGAACAGCAGTCTATTTTCGATAATTTTACCCAGGCCGACCAATCAATCAGCAGAAAATTTGGCGGTACCGGACTTGGTACAACCATTTCCAAAAAACTGGTGGAGCTGATGGATGGAAGCATCGGGGTAGTGAGTTCACCCGGGCGTGGCAGCAAATTCTGGTTTGAACTGGAATATCTGTTCAAAGCCAGCGAACCTTCCCCTGCAGAAGAAGAGCCGATCATTTTAACCACATCGTCGATACTGATCATTGGCATCTCCGGAAAACGCCGAAAGGCCCTTACCCAGCATCTGCAGGAATGGGGTTTCGACTGGGAGTACACTGAAACCATGGAAGAAGCTTACAGCAAAATGCAAACCGCACTGGATAGTGCCAACCCATACAACGTGGTTTTAATTGACCATCTCAGTCTGGGAGAGGAGAAAGAAATAGATCGCCTGGCCTTGAAAATTGCCAATGATCCAAGAACGAATCAGAGCAACCTGATACTGATAAGCTCGCCGAGTCTTGTACAAAGCAGGCGCGCCGCACTATTAGCCTCGGGGTATTTTTGCATTCTCAACTCACCTGTTGAAAAGCGCTTTCTGTTTAACGCCCTGCATGCAACCAGCACAGCGCAAACCAAGGAAACAAATGTTACCCGCTTGTGGAATTTCAAATCTGATTCTTCGAAGAAGAGCAAGCTGAAGATATTGGTTGGAGAAGATAATGACACCAACCAAAAAGTAATCCGCACTATTCTTGAATACGGCGGCTATGCGGTGGATATATTTAAAAATGGCAACGACATCCTCAATGCCATCGAAGAAAAAACCTACGATCTGGTAATCCTTGATATGCACATGCCTGAAATTGATGGCATTGAAGCTGCCAAAGCGTTGCGCTTCCTCCAGGTCAGTAATAAACGAATTCCCATTATTATGCTCACTGCTGACGCCACAGTTGATGCCATTGATGCGAGCAATGAAGCGGATATAGACTTCTTCATGACCAAGCCTTTGGAGTCGGAAAAATTACTGAAAGCAATTGAAAAACTTACTCAGCCGAACGAGGCAGCATTACAGGCTGAAATATTCGAATCCGATCAGCAAGTGCTGAATCACAAGACTCTGGACCAGCTATCCAAAATTAATACAAACCCTGATTTTATGAAAGAGCTGATCAATGGCTTTATTAGCGACACCAAGAAACTGATAACCAAAATCAAATTGTCCATAGAAGAAGAAAATTTTGAAGAAGTTCAGGAGCATGCTCACGCCATCAAGGGCAGTGCCCATAATATTGGCGCTCTGGCCATTGCAGAATCTGCAAACAGAATTGTTAATGAAAGCAAGAAAAGAGCTTATACAAATATGCCAGAGTTATATATTAATCTTGTTCAGATAAGCGGCATAACCATTTCAGCTTTGAATGCCTATCTTGATGAGTATGATTCTGCTTCTCTTTAGAATGATAATTTATGATGCAGGTTATTAAATACAGCCTGCATCTAAAATGTGCGGACAACAATTTGTCGCAGACATCTGAATAAGTTGCGAGATAAGTTACAAAAAGAATTGCGGGAAAAATTAATAGAAATGTTGTGAGAAATACAGCTAAATGATCAGGCAATATTCTGGTTGATTATTTCAATACCAGCGCAATCATGATCATTAACAATAGCATTACTCTCCAGAACAGCAGACTGAATTTTTCTGTCTTGCGCCTTCACCAACCGGGTCATCATGCGCAAATCTTTTTCTGAAAGTTGCATGGCTGCTTTCACCCAGATCTGGCAGACATCCAGTAATTCATCGTAATCCACCGGCTCGGTGCGAGCCATAACTTTTTGCATGGCTATTCGGCCTTTCCGGTGTTTTTCACATTCAGCAATTTTTCCATACAGGGCCTGTTTCCCCTCACCAACTTCGGCAAGCACATCAATCACGCCCATCTCATGCATTTCTTCAGCACTATAGACACGGCCATTGAGAAGCATCTCTTCAGCCTTTGACGGATTGAGCCTGCGTTTCAGCAAGTGATAACCACCCATGCCTGGAAACAGATTAAACAGGATTTCCGGAAACCCCATCTGCACACCTTTCTCGGCGACAACGATACTGCTGCTTAAAGCCACTTCACAACCACCGCCAAGAGCATCTCCCCTTACCAGTGAGATAGTCGTAATAGGAAGATTGAAATTGGTCATAATTGGATGGATGCCATCAATACAGGATTTGGCATACCTGTACATACCTTCTTCATCCTGCGCGCTGATCAGCTGAAGAAATTTAGCCAGATCACCACCAAAGTTGAATATGCCCGGCGTCAGGGAATCCATAACATGATATTTAATTGGTACCAGTTTGCCATTACAGGGCAGCTTGCCTTTATAGAACTTAAGCATGGTCTGAAGATGTTCAACTTCAGCAATCAACTGGGAATTGAAGCAGGGCCTGGGGGAGGGTTTCAAATATTTCCAGACAATGCCTTTATCAGGTTCAATGTCTATTTTGATCTGACTGAATGTATCAAGAGAAACATTCTTGCTATAGGTAATATTACTCATAACCCTGTTCCAGAAATGTTAATGGCTGTTGATATCAACATGCAATCAAAGTGCTTTAAATTGTTACGTTTTTCAATAAAATAAATTACCAATCAAAGACCAGTGTAATAGAAAGTATCCCCCAAGCATAGTATTTGAGTTATCTTGCCGGGGAACTGATTTTCATGACGAAATATTATGTGAGCATAGTCCATTGAAAACACAACCCGGCTCATCACCACAAGTATAAAATTTAAAGTCATTATGGGTTCAGAAACGGGTT
>CBFICR010000097.1:0-9455 GCA_965661105.1 Pseudohongiellaceae bacterium
CTTTACGGCCCATCCCAAGATAGATTCCCAAACCGGGAATATGGTGGCTTTTGGTTACGAGGCCACTGGCTTTGGCAGTGACGATGTCAGCCTGTTCGAATACACACCACAGGGCGAACTGGTGTGGAATGCCATGGTGAAAGTGCCCTATGTGGGCATGTTGCATGATTTCGCGGTCACCGAAAATTACATAATTATTTATGTGATACCGATGGTGATAGATCGTCAGCAAATTCAGGAAGGTGGCATCCACTGGGCCTGGAATGATTCCGAGCGTACCCACTTTGGCGTCGTTCGCCGTGACGGTGACGGTTCTGATATGCGCTGGTTTACTGGACCTACAAGAAGTGCCACGCATGTAATGGGTGCCTTTGAAGACGGCGGCAGGGTCTATGTTGATGTGGAAATGTCAGAGTCAAACCCGTTCCCCTTCATGCCCATGCAGGGTGGCAAACAGTGGGATCCGGTTCGTGGTACCAGTTATATCACCCGCCTGTCAGCAGACATGAACAACCGCAATGTGTCCGGGTATGACATTGAAAGACTCTACGATTACATGGGGGCTTTGCCGCGTCAGGATGACCGTTACAACACCGCGTCCTACCGTTATGGTTTCCTGGGTACTCGAGACAAGGAAGCCGCGAATCCGCGCCAGGCCAATGCCGGCTATGTGCGCATGGATAATGCCACACGCACTACGGAATTCTGGAATGCCGGTGCAGGCACGTCGCTGGCTGAATGCTGTTTCGCGCCCAAGCGCGACAATGCCAGGGAAGGGGAAGGCTACCTGATGGGCGTGGCGACACGCCAAAATGAAAACGGCAGGGGAGATCTGGTAATTCTGGATGCAGAGCATCTTTCAGATGGCCCGGTAGCTATAGTCCACCTGCCAATTCGCGCAACAGGCCAGATTCATGGCTGGTGGGTCCCTGAATCCCAGATGCCTCAGGTTTAAAAACCAGAGGCAAGAGGCAAGAGACAAGAGGCAAGCAAAAAGAAAAAGAAAGAAGCCGGCTGGTAAGTCCTCCGGCTTTTTTTGACTATAAAATAAAGTAGGACAAGTAATTTAAGGGGAAGCTATTCATGCGTTTGCAATTAACATTATCCGGTTTGCTATTGTGTTTTTCGGTGTCCGGTTTTGCCCAGAGTGCGGCCGATTGTGCTGCGCTGACGAACTTTTCACTGGCGGGTTACCAGGTGGAGGTGACCAGTGCCCAGTGGTATGAAGATCGATCCTTGCCCGGTGGATTTAATGGGCCGGGCATGGAATTGCCACCACACTGCCATGTAGAAGGCATGATCGACAGGCGCACTGGTGTCAATGATGTGCAGTACGGTATTGGTTTTGCTATTAATCTGCCTGACAACTGGAATGGCCGCTTTTTGTTCCAGGGCGGTGGTGGTCTTAATGGCACGGTTGGCGAGCCTCTTGGCGCGCAGGCAGCGGGTAATCGGGCGGCGATCCTGCAGGGGTTTGCCGTGGTCACAAATGACACCGGCCATCAGGCTCAGGGGCCCTTTGATAACAGCTTTTTTGAAGATCAGGAAGCCACGCTGAATTTCTATTACAAGGCTAATCCAAAAGTTACCGAAGTAGCCAAACTGCTGGTGACTGACTATTACGAGCAGGACATTGCCTACAGTTACTTTGTTGGCTGTTCAACGGGAGGCAGGGAAGGCATGTTAATGACCCAGCGCTATCCGACTTATTTTGATGGTGTGGTTTCCGGCGCGCCCGCCATGCGCACCAGCGTGTCCAATATCGGCATTCGCTGGGTGGGTGTACAGTTGAATCAGGCCGCGCCCAGGGATGCCCAGGGCTTGCCTGTCGCCGGTCCCATGCTGGATGAAAGCGAACGACGTCTGGTGATTGATTCCCTGAAGGCTCGTTGTGACGGTCTGGATGGTGCAGAAGATGGTTTGTTATTCAATCCCCAGGCCTGTGATTTCGACCCGCGTCAGATTGCCTGCGGCATTGGCGCCTCCACCGATAATTGCCTGGCACCAGCCAAGGCAGAGGCGATTCACATGGCCATGCAGGGACCCAGTGATTCGCGCGGCTACCAGGTCTATCCCGGCTTTGCGTATGATCCGGGTATCGATGATCCCGGTTTTCTGGGCGGCATTCTCAATAGCGCCAATAATCCCCCTGAAGGGCCTGGCTCAACCGGCGTGCTGGAATTTGATATCGATAGTGCTGTGCTTGCTACCACCAGACCTGATTTGATCATGGGAGAAAGCACCTCGGTGATGATGAGCAGTTTTGCTGACCAGGGTGGGAAGCAGATTTTATATCATGGCGCAGCGGATCCCTGGTTCTCGGTCAATGAAACCATTCGCTATTATGAAGAGATGGCGCAGTTCAATGGTGGCCTTGAAACAGTAAAAGACTGGAGTCGCTTTTTCCATGTGCCCGGCATGGGGCATTGTCAGGGTGGGGAAGAGACGCTGGATTCCTTTGATATGTTAAGCGCCATTGTCGAATGGGTCGAAAATGACACGGCCCCTGATGCCATCACCGCAACCGGAAGAAGTATGCCTGATACCAGCCGTCCGTTATGTGCCTGGCCTACCTATCCTCATTATGATGGCAGTGGCGATATTAATGCTGCTGAAAACTACAGTTGTCGGAATCCGGAATAGGAAGGACGCGATTATGAAATTTTTACAATTTTTACTGCTCTATACTCTTATAAACCCGTTGTTAGTCCAGGCGCAGGAAGACATGGAAAACCTGAACGCAGAATATGTTTTTGAAGTACGCGCCGAAATCAGTCCGCCTGAAGTGATGGGGCAGTCCAGTGATGGCGTGCGCCAGGCAATTCCCATTACCGGAGGTGATTTCTCGGGACCTGGCATCAAGGGCGTGGTTATTCCAGGTGGTGCTGATTATCAGACGCGCAGGGCCGATGGCGTGACCGAGGTGGAAGCCATCTACATGATTCGCACAGATGATGGGGTTAATATCAATGTCCGTAATGATGGCATTATTGTGCCGGGGGAAAACGGTGGCGCTTCCTACATAAGGACAACGCCCCGCTTCAATGCCCCGGTAGGAAAGTATGACTGGCTCAACAAGCATATTTTCCTGAGTAATCTGGTGGTCAAACCGGAACGACCGGGAATGGTATTTGTGCAGATTTACAAGGTGCTCTAATGAGAATGACCCGGCATTTCATAATGTCCGCTTGCCTGCTGCTGCCCATGCCGCTGCTGGCGCAGGCCCTGACAGTGATGGGCGGTGATGCCTGGGCCAATAGTTGTTATGAGAACGCCGAATACGCCACCAACAATTCTCCGCTTGTCAGTCGGAGTCTGCTGGAGCCCTGTGATTCAGCCCTTGATTACGGCACGCTGAGTTTGTCCGATCGTGCTGCCACTTTCGCTAACAGGGGGATTATTCACGCCGCCACCAAAAATATTACGGCCGCCATGGCAGATTACGAAAAAGCTGTGGGTATTCGCCCGGAGACCCCGGAAATTTATGTGAATCGCGGCAATGCGTATTTCCTGAACATGGACTACGCCATGGCCCTGGCAGATTATGAGCATTCCCTGGAACTGGGTATTCGGCAAATCCACTTTGTCCGCTATAACATGGGCATGGCTTATGAAAAACTGGGTAATGACGATGCCGCAGAAAGACAGTTCCGCAGTGCGCTTGAAATTGAACCGGGTTGGCAATTGGTCGAGGACCGTCTGGAAAGATTGCTACAAAGGCGGGCAGAGGACGCTGCGGATCAACAGTAGCTGGAACGCCAGGGATCAAATGCGCGATTTGATCCAACTATAATAAAGGGGTCGGAGGGATTAAATATTAATCCCTCCGACCCCTTTAACCGATTTGTTGGCATTTGATGTTAGTGATTTTTGGAAAAGCTGTAAGCTCTTCCTGCATAAATGAACTCTGTGCAGGATTCTGCACAGTAAGCTGGAATTACTCTATAGTCTCCTTTTGGAAGTGTACTCACTGGAACATTTAAAACTTCTTTATCTTTGAATGAAATTACGTTTCTTGCAACAGAAATAGACTCAAGATTCAAATTCCACGGCTGCAAATCACCTGATTTATTCAGGCTAAAATATTCCTCTTTTTTATCATTTGTTATTTGAAAAACTAAATAAATATTGCCTGACTTACCAATATCACGATCATCTATATAAATTTCATGAAGAGTAAGTATTTCTTCAAATGATTTGCTTTTATTCACGCACCCTATGGTCAATAAGCAAAGGAATGCGGCCGTTGCAATCAAGATAAGTTGTGACAGAGTAATTTTGGAGTATCTGTTTTTATTTTGTTCACAAATGATTTGTCTCGTCTCTATTGTTGTAGTCATTATTTTTGACCAAAAAGAATAGCGAATCTTAGGGGCAGGGCACGACTAGTGGTGTATATTGGGGCAGACCATAATATTATGAAAACATTAAACGTGGTCTGTCCCAAAAATCCTGGAAATACATCTGTTCCCTTTGTTGTCGACTTTATTTTCTTAACCAATGTTAGTTAGCGATCAGTATCTGAATGTGTAGGAAAATTTAACTGTAACATCGGAATTGATAGAGTGAAAACGGTTGTCCAGATCATAATCTTCCAAGGTGTGATTTATAACAAAAAACATTTCTTTGCCAATTTCCGGTATCCAGTGCAGACGCATGTTAATGCCGGCAGTTTCACTGATGTTATCGTACTGAATAAGATTCACCCAGGACAGGCTTGAAGAAAAGACATAATCAACACCGGCAGTGATTAGTCTGGTCGTGAAATCACCCTCCGGTAATTCCACATCGGTGATATTAAAACCAAGGTTGGTTCTGAATTTTGGGGACGGCTGCCAGGTAACATTACCAAAGAGCCTTGCCTGATCGCCGCTGTAAAAACTGCCTTCAATATAAGCCAGGCGCCCGGTCACTTTGCGGAAATTAGCGCTTCGAACCTCGATGCCGTGATTTTGAAAAGTATATTCGCCAACAGGAATAACAACGCCGGGATAAATCTGAAAAGGGCTGATCAGTACTTCCTTTTCAAAATTGGAGCGTAGAAAAAGGACGTCGCCGGTATTGGTGGTCAGATTCAGGGGCGTCAGGGAAACTTTTTGTGACTGTAAACCGCCAGACAGTTCTTCAATACGTTGGCCTTCCAGACTAAAGAAGATTGACTGCAAGGCGCCACCATCCGGTCTATAGGTATAACCCACGTTAGCCGCTGTGTCTCTGACACCGAGACGACTGACAAAACCCAGCGCCGGATTAAAATTGTCTTCCACTTTCTTGGCCGCGGCACTAAAGCGAAAGCCGGTGTTATTAGGCATGGAAATTCCAATACCGGCAGCACTCTGAGCTGCAGAAATTCCCTGTGTATCAGACTCCTGATACCAGGCAGAAATTTCCATTAGTCTTCCACCAGGCAAGCGGGAATTGCGGTACAGGTAATCAATACCACTGAGGGAATTGTCGATGTTTGAATGGGGGTTTCCCTCCGTAAACATGACGCCAAGGGTTGATTCCCCGCCAATACCAACTTTTCCGCGCACCACGGATAAAGTCTCAGCCTCTATATCGGCATAATCTGCCTGTCGAATAGACAGGGCGCCAATCTCCCAGTTCCCAATTCGCCCACTGACTTTAGCGCCATAATCAAGATCAACAATTTGACCGGTTTTTCCCAGTCCGATGTTACGTGAAAAAAATGGGCGAGCATTTTGGCTGTCCGCGCCCCCACCGATACTGCCCTGGGCGCCAATACGACCAAATTCAAAAATATCTGCCTCGCGCAAAAAAAAGTCTCTTTTTTCCGGAAAGAATAAATTAAAGCGAGTCAGATTAACCTGGCGATCATCTACTTCCGTCGCTGAGAAATCCGTATTAAAGGTAAGAGAGCCATTCAATGATGGGGTAATCTTGTAAATCACGTCCAAAGACGGATCGGTACGGGAATCTGATGACACAGGTGAGAACTTACGTTCACGACCAAGACTCATGGAAGGAATGATGTCCAGACCAACACCCTGTTTGAGGTCTTTAAACCCGGTAGCCTTTCCTGCCGTGCTGGGATCCCAGCGTCGGTTATAGGACTGCCAGGCAATATCCTCTGCTCGGCTTTTAATGGATCGGGAAAAATTCAGGCCCCAGGTGTCTGAGGTAGGATCAAACGAAAGAGACTTGAACGGAATTTCAAATTCCACAGTCCAGCCACCTTCAAAACGACCTGTTTCTGCGAAGAAAATAGTATCCCAGTCAGAATAGTATTCGCTGACATTCTGATAAAGTCCGTCCATGCGCACACCATTGGGATTTATTCCAAAAAATACACCACCGCGCTGATTATTGAAGGGGTCTAATGTCACGAATAAATTATCATCGCTGGTCATACTGCCATTCTGACGCAGGACATTCGCAGTGATTTGTTCCGGATCCATATAGAGCCTTGCGCCGATGTACAAAGCATCATCGTCGTAGAGCAAATATATTTCTGTGCGCTCGCTTGGCTCTCCATATTCCACAGGATTAACCTGGTGCAAATTATCGATTAGTGAGGCACTCTGCCAGGCGGGGTCGTCCAATGATCCATCAATAACAGGACGGTTGTCTGTGCGAACCATAACAACCGATTTTAAATCTGGCTGCTCAGCGTTGGAAGACTGGGCCATCGATAAAGTACTAATCAGCGAAAAAATGACCAGCAATGACAGGCAATAAGAATGCTCTCTTGGCTTAAACATAAAAGGCTCGGGGAAGCTTCGTTAATTATTATTATTGTTCAGATTCAGCAAACATCTGTTTACCTGAATCTATCAGAGAGTTGAGTGACTTACGTTACAACTAAATGCGGAGAAACTTAAATAACTTTCCTGTCACAGTCCCGATCAGTAACCCTAACTCTTATTATTATTCTTTCCTAATATTTTTTTTATAAAGTATGCTAACGGCCATAAGCGGACATTTATTAGTTATTTGTAATGCTCCGTTTATTTAAGCTGGTATTCAAAGCAGTAATATTTTGAAGCCTATACCGATAAGTACTATTCCCCCCAATAACTCCGCCTTGCTTTCTAACCATGTACCACCTTTTGCGCCCACGAATACGCCTATCCAGCTAAATAAAAATGTTGTGATCCCTATTATGACGCAAGCGAGAAACGCATTTACTTCGATGAGTGTTAATGTAAATCCAGCAGCCATTGCATCAATACTGGTGGCTATGGCAAGAATCAGTAAAACTTTATGGGTTATTTGAGCGATATCCTCTTCTATACCCTCTGCCATTGATTCATAAATCATTTTTCCGCCAACTATTACAAGCAGAAAGAAAGCAATCCAATGCGCGTAGCTCTCAACCCACCCCAAGACTCCTTTGCCTCCCAGGTATCCAATTAAAGGCATTAATCCCTGAAATATGCCAAAGTAAATTGCAGCTGTGAGTGCCAGTGATTTGGTTTTCTGCAGGTGCTTTGAGCCAAGACCAATAGATACAGCAAAAGCATCCATGCTTAGCGCCACTGCTAAAATCAAAACTTCAATCATTCACTACTCTCTTTTGATGCTGTTTTAGGGTTGGTATAACTTTTGACACACCATGACTTCATAAGAGGCGCCATGATGCACCCAAATAAAAAGGGAAATAAAAAGGGGGACGGAATTATTTTCGGCAGTATTGTATTCAATCTGGAAAATCCGAATTCAGGTAATATATAAATCTGTCCCCTTTTCTTAATATTCTCCTTAATGAAGTTATCAAGTCACAAGCGTTCCTGGTAAGTTTTCCCCACGCCGCAATGATGATTGGCGCAGGGGTGCAGATAAGAGTGCTGTGAATCAGGCCAGATCGAAACGGTCGGCGTTCATCACTTTGCTCCATGCTGTCACAAAGTCATGCACAAACTTATCCATGTTGTCGTTCTGCGCATAAACCTCGGCGTAGGCGCGAAGTATCGAGTTTGAACCAAAAACGAGGTCCACTCTGGTCGCTGTCCATTTGACCTTGTTCGTTTTGCGGTCGCAGACTTCATAGAGTTTATTACCTGCCGGCTTCCATGAGTTGTTCATGTCCGTCAGGTTGACGAAGAAGTCATTGGTCAATGCGCCTTCACGATCGGTAAATACACCATGCTTGCTGCCGCCGTGGTTGGTGTCCAGCACCCGCATGCCGCCAAGCAACACCGTCATCTGGGGTGCACTCAGGCCCAGGAGCTGGGTTTGATCGAGCATAAGCTCTTCCGCACTGACAGCATAGTCCTTCTTGAGCCAATTGCGGTAGCCGTCATGGAGCGGTTCGAGGTACTCGAAGGACTCGACATCGGTCATCTCGTCTGTCGCATCGCCGCGCCCGGGCGAGAAGGGCACGGTCACTTCAACCCCGGCCGCTTTGGCGGCCTGCTCGACACCGACATTACCGGCCAGTACGATCACATCTGCGACGCTTGCGCCACTTTGGGCGGCGATGGGTTCCAGCACGCCCAGGACTTTGTTCAGACGTTCGGGCTCGTTGCCTTCCCAGTCTTTCTGGGGAGCCAGACGGATGCGCGCACCGTTGGCGCCGCCGCGCATATCCGAAGCGCGGAATGTTCTGGCGCTATCCCAGGCAGTGGTCACCATCTCGCTGATACTCAGATCGCTGGCGATAATCTTCTCCTTCACAGCCTGGACATCGTAATCGGCTGTACCAACCGGCACCGGGTCCTGCCAGATCAGTTCTTCTTTGGGCACATCGGGACCGATGTAGCGGGGCTTTGGACCCATATCACGGTGGGTAAGTTTGAACCAGGCTCGAGTGAAAGCGTCCTTGAAGGCATCAGGATCGGCGCGGAATTTCTCCATAATTTTGCAATACGCCGGATCCACCTTCATGGCCATGTCGGCATCGGTCATGATCGGGTTGTAACGGGTCGTCATATCTTCCACATCGACCGGCTTGTCTTCCTCATTGATATTGAGCGGTTCCCACTGCCATGCTCCGGCGGGACTCTTCCTGGATTCCCACTCGTGATCAAGCAACATGTCGAAGTAACCCATATCAAACACCGTCGGGTTAGACGTCCAGGCTCCTTCGAGGCCACTGGTAACCGTGTCACGGCCGATGCCACGTTTGCTGTGGTTGTTCCAGCCCAGGCCCTGTTCTTCAACATCGGCGGCTTCGGGTTCCGGGCCAAGCAGACTGGCATCGCCGTTGCCGTGGCACTTGCCAACGGTGTGCCCACCGGCGGTCAGGGCGACAGTTTCCTCGTCGTTCATGGCCATGCGTTCAAAGGTAACGCGCACATCATGGGCCGTCTTGAGGGGATCCGGCTTGCCGTCCACGCCTTCCGGATTGACGTAGATCAGCCCCATCATCACTGCGGCCAGCGGATTTTCCAGGTCGCGCTCGCCGGAGTAGCGGTTGCCTTCGCTACCGGTAGGTGCAAGCCACTCCTTCTCCGAGCCCCAGTAGGTATCCTTTTCCGGATGCCAGATATCTT
>CBFICR010000098.1:0-9430 GCA_965661105.1 Pseudohongiellaceae bacterium
GCCTGATATAACACAATAACTCTGATTTTGCGTGTTGACCCACTCTACATACCTGGAAAGCCTCCACCAGGCGGCTTCATTCCACCCCCAAGGCCACCCAGGCCACGCATCATATTGGCCATACCGCCGCCTTTCATTTTTTTCATTACCTTTTGCATCTGCTTATGCTGCTTGAGCAAACGGTTCAGATCCTGAATGGAAGAGCCTGAGCCCATAGTAATTCGACGCTTTCTTGAGCCATTGAGCAATTCCGGCCGACGCCTTTCCTTGAGTGTCATTGAATTAATTATAGCTTCCATGCGGGCGAAGGACTTCTCATCCACCATGCCGGCAGCCGATTTCTGGGCACTACTCAGGCCGGGCATTTTATCCAGCATATTGGCCATTCCCCCCATATTCTGCATTTGTTGCAGCTGTTCCTTGAAATCCTGAAGATCAAAGCGCTGTCCGCGCTTGATCTTTCTGGCCAGACGTTCGGCCTTTTCCTTATCAACTTTCTTTTCCACATCCTCAATCAGGGACAGGACATCGCCCATGCCAAGGATTCGTGAAGCAACCCGGTCCGGGTGAAAGGCTTCAAGGCCATCTATTTTTTCACCTATACCCATGAACTTGATGGGCTTGCCTGTTATATGTCTTACTGACAGCGCAGCACCGCCCCTGGCATCACCATCTGCCTTGGTCAGGATCACACCGGTCAAAGGCAAGGCATCATTAAAAGCCTTCGCCGTATTGGCCGCATCCTGACCGGTCATGGCATCCACCACAAACAGGGTTTCAACAGGGTTGGTGGCGGCATGCAAGGACTTGATTTCTGACATCATCTCTTCATCAACTGCCAGACGTCCTGCAGTATCGATGAACAGCACATCAACAAACTGCTTTTTAGCTTCGGCGATTGCCTGCCTTGCGATGTCTTCAGGTTTCTGTGAAAGATCACTGGGAAAGAAGCTCACCCCTACTTCCGCCGCCAGCGTTTCCAGCTGCTTGATAGCTGCCGGCCGATAGACGTCTGCACTGGCCACCATGACGGTTTTTTTCTGGGTATTCTTTAACCACAGCGACAGTTTGGCGACCGTTGTGGTCTTACCAGCACCCTGCAAACCTGCCATCAGAATAACAGCGGGGGGAGTGGCGCTCAGGTTAAGCGCCTCGTTGGAATCTCCCATCAAGGCCTGAAGCTCGGCCTGTACTATCTTGAGGAAAGCTTGCCCGGGAGTCAGGCTTTTGCTGACCTCCTGGCCAACGGCCCTGAATTTGACCTTATCAACAAACTCCTGAACGACGGGTAGCGCGACATCCGCCTCCAGCAATGCACGTCTGACTTCACGCAAACTATCCTGAATATTTTCTTCAGTGAGCTTGGCTTTGCCCGTAATCGAGCGCAGGGTTTGTGAAAGGCGATCAGTTAAATTTTCAAACATCGAGGATCCAACCAGGTAATGTGTCATTGTCCAGTACGTTAATTCGCCATTCTACAAAATCAGGAACCAGGAACACAGGGCTAATTAACAATATCCTTGTAGTTGACACTTGATAGTCGACTCTTGCTGGTTGACACAACAAATCCATATCCGGAAAAAGGGCTTCAATGGATGGCGCACATGTGAGAGACTTTCCGCCATGTTAAGCACCAGCATCAGTATCATAGCTGTCATTAGTTATGCTCTGGGTTTCCTCTTTCAGCGTCAAAACCTAAACAGCGGCCTCCCTGAGCGAAAAAAATTATTTGTCAGCAGCTTTATTGCCGTCACTGCCCACCTGGCAGTGATTGTGCTCATTACGCTGCGCCCGGATGGGCTCGACCTTGGCTTCTTCAAGGTAGCCTCCTTAATTAGCTGGGTAATTGTCGTTGCCGTTTTAATTAGCAGCTGGCAAAAACCGCTGGAAAACCTTTTCCTTACTCTCTTTCCACTGGCCATATTGTGTCTCCTGGCTTCGGTTTTCATCCCTGGCAACTATGTACCGCAATCCGGATACAGCCCGGGGGTAGCCTTGCATATACTGCTGGGTATATTGTCAGTGAGCATCATCACCATCGCAGCATTTCAGGCATTGCTACTCTCGTTTCTCAACAGACTATTGAAACAAAAGCAGTCGTTTGCCCTGGTGAGTCATTTGCCGCCCCTGGAAACCATGGAAGTTTTGCTATTTGAAATGCTCTGGTTCGGACTCTTGTTGCTGACCGGCGTTTTAATTACTGGCGTGCTGTTCATGGATGACTTTTTTGGCCAGCATCTGGGTCACAAGGCCATACTTTCAACAATTTCCTGGGTCGTTTTCTCTATATTATTGTGGGGAAGACATCAACTGGGCTGGCGTGGAAAGACGGCTAATCGCTGGATACTCACCGGCTTTGCCTTTCTTATACTGGCCTATTTCGGCAGCAAGTTCGTACTGGAAATTATCCTGGACCGTGTGTAATTTTTCTTATTCCTGAACATTACTGATCAATACTGACAGCCTAACCAAGATATAACAGAGACCCCCTTTTGCAAGAAACCTCACTTACCGTATTGCTGGGCATACTGATTTTCCTGATCCTTATGTCTGCCTATTTTTCCAGCTCTGAAACCGCGATGATGGCCCTGAACCGTTATCGCCTGCGTCATCTGATAAAACACAACCATCGTGGCGCCATCAGGGCGGGAAAATTACTGGAAAAACCCGACCGTCTGATTGGCATCATTCTGATAGGTAATAATCTGGTTAACTTTATCGCTGCTTCTGTGGGCACAGCCATCGCGGTTAGACTCTGGGGTAATCTGGGCTTTATTCTCGCGCCGGTTTTACTGACAATAATTGTGCTAATTTTTGCTGAAGTAACACCAAAAACCATAGCCGCACTGTATCCGGAAAAAATCGCCTATCCTTCATCTGTACTGTTATTGTTATTACTGAAAGTCTGCTACCCGGCAGTATGGATGATAAATGCCGTGTCCAATGGCCTGGTCAAACTTTGCGGCCTCAGTGTTGAAGAAGATATGTCGCATCATCTCACCAAGGAAGAATTACGCACCGTTCTTGATGAGAGCGGCGCCCTGATTCCAGTCAAACGTCACGGTATGTTGATGAATATTCTTGATCTTGAAAAAGCTACAGTGACCGACATTATGGTGCCAAGAAACGAAGTGGTCGGGATAGATCTGGAAGATGATATAGAAGACATTCTCGATATCATTAGTCAAAGCTCCCATACCCTGCTTCCGGTTTTTCGCAAGGACCTTAACGAAGTCATAAGTTTCATGCATCTGAGAAATATTGCCCGCATGATTGGCGTAGAAGAGATTAACAAGGCCGAATTGATGCAGCTGACTGAAGAAGCATATTTCGTCCCGGAAACAACACCTCTGCATACCCAGCTGTTTAAATTCCAGAACAACAAACGACGCATGGCGATGGTCGTTGATGAGTATGGCGATGTGCAGGGTATCGTAACTCTGCAGGATATCCTCGAGGAAATCGTCGGCAATTTCACGACTAACCTGTCTGAAGAAACCGATGATATTCATCCCCAGAATGATGGCACCTATCTTATTAATGGCACTGCTACCATCAGGGAGATAAACAAGGCGCTGGATTGGGACTTGCCGATAGACGGCCCCAAGACCCTGAACGGGCTACTGACAGAGTTGCTGGAAATCATTCCTGAAAAAAATGTATGTGTGCGCCTGCCGCTCCATTATGTTGAAATCCTTAATGTTCAGGACAACGCCATAAAAACCGTAAAAATGTGGTCTCTGGAAAGTATCCAGGCCACACAGATCCAAAAATCCCTTTTTAGCTAAAGTTATAAACTGATCTTTTTATAATGAAATATTGCCATACATGCAGCAGTGAATTAAGCATTAAAACGCCACCCAATGATGACCGTGAACGCTATGTTTGCGAAGCCTGTGGTGAAGTACATTATCAAAACCCCAACATTATCGTGTGTTCACTGCCCTGTTATGAAGACCGGGTATTATTATGTAAACGCTCAATAGAACCCCGCTATGGACTGTGGACATTGCCGGGTGGCTTTATGGAAAACAATGAAACAACACACGAGGGCGCCTCTCGAGAAACTCTTGAGGAGGCTTGTGCCCGTATCAAGATACATGGTCTGTATACTTATTATTCCCTGCCTTACATCAACCAGGTACATCTGTTCTTTCGGGCCACCCTGCTTGATCTGGATTTTTCGGCAGGCGCCGAGAGCCTGGAAGTGGAACTGTTTAAGGAAAAAGATATTCCCTGGGATGAAATTGCTTTTCCAGCAGTGACCAATACACTGCAACACTATTATCGTGATCTATCGCAAAACAGTTTTCCTGTGCACTATGCCGACATATTTCTCACACAAGACAACCAGCGACTTATAGTCCCTCACGATAGCACCTTGTAAATAGCCAGAAGAAAAGTCTTTACAGAAACCACTTATAAAATTCCTGACAGGATTTATCCAATGACTGAACTTGAAAAACCCGATGCGACAACGTTGATTACAAAAGTCAGGGATAACCACCGACAGGAAACCAAGGATATCGTTGCAGCAGAAGAGCCGCTGGAGATCCGGCTTGGTTATACAGACCCGCTAAAGGGGCGTGTGCACAAAAGCATTTCCATCACGATGCGCACTCCCGGTGACGACATTAATCTGGCCTGCGGCTTCCTTTATAGTGAGAGCATCATTAGCGATATCGAAGAAATTTCCACAATTGATGACAGAACAGATAATGTCATTCGCATTGAATTAAAGGAAGACAGAGTTTTTGATCTTAGTCGTATCGAAAGGCATTTCTATACGACATCGAGCTGCGGCGTATGCGGCAAGGCATCTCTGGAAGCCCTGAGCACCACCGGTTATGACGCGCTTCTGGACAATACCTTTTCAATCACCCACAACAACCTTTGTGGCATTGGCGCCAGACTCAAGGAAAAACAAAGCCTGTTCCGGAAAACCGGCGGCTGTCATGCCACGGCAAGTTTTGATGTGCACGGGAACATTGTTGCCATCACTGAAGATGTGGGTCGTCACAATGCCATGGATAAATTAATCGGAGGAATGCTGCGCGCAAGATTACTCCCCATGCAGGACATGGGAATCATTGTCAGTGGCCGGGCCAGCTTTGAACTTATGCAGAAAGCGCTTGTAGCAGGCTGCCCGATGCTGGTCGCTGTTGGTGCACCCTCTTCCCTGGCTATCGAGCTGGCCCAGGAATTCAATATCACCCTGATCGGATTTTTACGAAGTAACGGGTATAACATTTATCACAACCCTGCCGCCATTGTATAAACCTTTAAACCCTTTATTTTTATACGGGTATTTTTTTCATAAAAAAGAGATAATATTTTCTTGCAATCCCCCTTCCAGAACGTACTATTGATTCGGGATTAGTGCTACAGGAACCAGTTGCCACAGTATTTAGAATAATCCTCACTCCGCTTTGGAAAAGGATTTCTTACTACCAATGACTCTGTTTCCATGTGACTCCAACACGCACGCAGTCAGCTTTCAGGATTCGGCTGGTTACGCGTTCAGGATTCATGGACATTTATGCCCAGCTCATCCCGAAGTAAAAGTTAGTACCAGTATAAAAATAAAACTAACGTAAAATAAAACAGGGGAAATTATGAAAAAGCTGAACAATCAGCCTGCACTTCTGCGTGGGCGTAAAAACAATAAAATATCATCCTGCTTTAAATTATCCATTCTCACATTAGCAACCACCTTGGCTACTCAAACTCTGGCACAGGAAATTGAGGAGATTGAGATCACCGGTTCTCGCATCCAGCGCGCCGGAATGGAGTCACCTACTCCAGTCACTGACGTGTCACTGGAAGAACTGGGCAATATCGATCCCGGACAGCTGGCAGAGGCTCTTAGCCAACTCCCGCAATTTTTTAATAACCAGCGCCCCAGCCAGGTTGGCTGGAACTCTGCCGGTGCAAATCTGAATTTACGCGGTGCCGGCTCGCAGCGCTCACTGGTATTGCTTGATGGGCGCCGCGTTCCAGCAGGCAACCGTTGGGGCATTCCCAATATCAGCTCTTTACCGGAAGCGGCAATTCGCAGTGTTGAAACCGTAACAGGCGGAGCTTCTGCCGCCTATGGCACAGATGCCGTGGCCGGTGTTATCAACTTCAGACTGGATACAGACTATGTAGGTACTAAAGTCAAAGCCCAGGTAGGCACCACCTCACGAGCTGACGGGGATAACCATGAAGTCGGGTTTACCCATGGCAGGGATATAGGCACTGACGGCCACCTGATCGTGTCTTATGATTCCTTTTCCCAGGAAGCCATTCGTTCAACAGCCGCCATGGAAGATCGCGACTGGTATCAACAGCGCGCATTAATAACCAACACAGATCCCAATGGCCCACGGCTGATTGATCGCCCTTATGTAGTTTCTACCCAGGTCTCCACCGGCGGTGTGATTAATGCCCCTGGCTCAGCCCTTGATCGCTGGGCATTCAACAATAATGACGGCACTGTTACCGCGGGGCCACAGAGCTTCAGTGGCACCGGCCAGTTCATCGGCGGCTGTAACTGTCAGGCTCTGACAGAATCAACCAGAGATTGGGGGAATGATGCGGACAACCAGATTTCCAACCGCAATGAACGGCAAAACCTGTTTGCATTTTATGACCATGACATCAACGAAAACCTGAATGTTTTTGTTCAGGGAATTTATGCCACAACCGAAGTTGAAAGCCCCTGGTTTTCAACCCCCTTCCTGTCAGGGCCATGGACAATCAACGTATTCTCCGGCAACCCTTTCCTGCCACCGGAAGTACAACAGATCATGGATAATGAAGGACTGGCTTCCTTCAATATGGCGATGATTGGAGATAATCAGGCTGATAACCCTCTTGGTCAGTACACCATTATGCAGGATGAGGCCTCCAAGTCAGGTACCGCCGGCTTTAAACTGAAGCTGGCCGATGCCGGATTTTTTACTGACTGGGATGTGAACGGCTATATTCAATACGGCCGCGTAGACCAACATCAGCATTTTTATAACGGTCCTGACCTGGGCTATTTGCCCCTTGCCATGGATGCCGTCACCGGCCCCGATGGCCAGCCCGCCTGTTATGCCGCACTGGCTAACCCTGCAGACTTTGGTGACTGCCAGCCCATCAATCTGTTTGGTGGCGTGCAAACGGCTACCTCTACTCCAGCAGGCATTGATTATGTGATGGACAGGGAAAAAGTCATCGAAAGCCTTTATGAACAAACCTTTGCTGAAATCACTCTTGCCGGTGAGCTTCACGAAGGTTTCGGTGCCGGGCCAATTCTGGCGTTCTTCGGCGCCTCCCATCGCAAGGATCAGGTCAACCAGTATGTTCCTGAACTGGAGGATGAGTTCATCTTTCTTGGCGGCCAAAACACCGGTTTTCGTGGTCTGGTTCCAGAGAATTTTCCCGGAGGTATGGCCGGCGTGAGAGCAGGCAGTGTGCCATCAGGTTTTATCGGTGCCAGCAACCTTTCGCGAATTCTGTTTACCGGATCAATACAGACCCCCACCACTGTTCTGGATGGCAGTTTTACGGTTGACGAAGCTTTTACTGAAATCAACATCCCCCTGCTATCAGACATGGCACTCGTGCAGCAGCTTGATGCCAGTGTGGCTTATCGCTATGCCGATTATTCCGGGTCTGGCGGCATCGATTCATGGAAAGTTGGTCTGAGCTGGCAAGTTAACGATGAACTGCGTCTTCGTGCAACCAAATCCCGCGACGTCAGGGCCGCATCCCTGCGTGAAAGGTTTGACGAAACAGCAGGTGGAGCAGCAGTTACTGACCCTTTCAATGCCAACAGCTTTATCTTTACTGCCAGTCGCAGTGCAGGCAACCCCAATGTGGATCCTGAAGAAGCCGATACTTTGACCTTCGGAGCCGTATACCAACCTGCATGGCTGGATGGTTTTTCTGTTTCCGGCGACGCTTACAGTATCACCATTGATGGTGCCCTGGCCCAACCCGGCTTCCAGGATATAGTTGATGGTTGCTTCGATGGCGGCCAGGTATTTTGTGATCTGATTGAGCGTGGTTCAGACAACCTGATCACACGAATCACCAGCATTTATTTTAATCTGGATGAATTGCGCCTGAAAGGCTTTGACCTTGAAATGCGCTATACCACAGAAATAAGTTTGCTGGGTGGGGATGAAACATTGTCCTGGCGCTTGATAGCAGCCACAGTTGACGAAAACTCACAGCTGGTGGCAGGCGCACCAAGAGATTTCCTGGATCGTCAGCAGCCTTCATTGCGTTATCTGACCAACCTGACCTATACCCGGGGTGATTTCAGAGCATTCCTGAATGGTCGTTACACTGATGAATATAGCCTCAACAGGCGTTTTGTAGAGGGTGTTGATGTAGATGACAACACCGTCGATTCAGTGTTCTACACTGACATGACTCTGGGTTATGATTTTGCCGGTGAGAACGGAAGTAATTTCAATGTGTTCCTGTCCATCAATAATCTCTTCGATGAAGAGCCCCCGCAAACACCAGGTAACGGCGTAGCATTTTTGGGTGGTACCAATGGCGTTAACGGCCTCTATGATGCCTTGGGTCGTCGCTACGTGATGGGTGTCAATATGAGTTTTTAATCGGCTTTTGCGTTTAAAAACCAACCCGGCTGCGTTTACGTAGCCGGGTTTTTTTATCTTGAAAAAAACATATAAGCTGAATGCTTTATTCAACAGCAAGCTGTGCTCTACAATGCATTAAAGAACCTCTTCGGGAACACTATGATCAAACCATTCCTGCTCTCTGCTGCCTTCCTTATAACAAGCCTTAATCCCTTTGTGGCTTTTTCTGCTGAATGCGCCACAAACGCTACTTTTCAACCAGCAACTCAGGATGACTGGCAGGGTTGGGGGGCAAGCTATAATAATGACCGCCTTAGTAATGCCGCAAGCAACCCAATCAATAGTGACTCCCTGCCCCGCCTTACCCTGAAATGGGCTTATGGTTTTGATCAGGTACGCTCGGTAATAGGTAACCCGGCTCTGTCCGGTAACCGGATTTTTATCGGTGATGAAAATGGCAAAGTCTACGCACTGGATCGTGCTAGTGGCTGCGAAGACTGGATATTCCAGGCAGACAACGGTGTGCGCACCATGCCTCTCATTGAAGAAATTGATGGCCGCTGGCTGGTGTTTTTTGGGGATCGCAGCGCTAATTTTTATGCTGTTGATGCGCTAACAGGAAATCAGCTGTGGAAGGTTAAAGTCGACAACCACCAGGCCGCCATCCTCACCGGAGCCCCGCAATACATTAGCCTTGAAAATGAAATCTCCCCCAACCGGATTATTGTGCCGGTGTCCTCCAGTGAAGAGGGATTAGGTGCCGTGCCCGTTTATCCCTGCTGCACCTTTCAGGGCAGTGTTGTCAGCCTTGATGCGCTGAGCGGAAATACCCTCTGGAAAACCAG
>CBFICR010000099.1:0-9421 GCA_965661105.1 Pseudohongiellaceae bacterium
TGAGGCCAGAATGGCTGCACCGACAGAGTCAAAAATAATATCGCCAGTGATGGCGTTAGGACTATTCACTCCGCCAACCTCAACATCCAGTAAATCCGCAATGATGATGGGATTACCGCCACTGGCATCGCTGCTGGCACCAAAGAAAATAGCGGGTTCTGATTCGCCGTTGACGGTCTGCCAGAAATTACGTGACAGGGTAAAGCCCCTGCGCACGCCATTGGCGATAAGATCATATTGGACAGGACTGAGAACCGCGACCGGCCCTGTAGGTGCAGGTGGGGTATCGTCTTCGTCATCTTCTTCGATTACACCGCCGTCTGTAGTTCCATCATCAGTTCCACCATCTCCACCATCGCCTTCATCATCCTCTGCTTCCGATCGGGTGGGATCATTGGGGAAGGCATCCGCATTGTCACCGACACCATCGCCATCACTGTCCAGTGTTTCTGAAGGGTCTTCCGGAAAGGCATCGAAATTATCGGCGACACCATCACCATCTGTGTCTCTTGAGGCTGATGGGTCGGTAGGGAACGCATCACTGTTATCACCGACACCGTCACCGTCAGTATCACGGCTTTCCAGTCGATCATTCGGGAAGGCATCACTGTTGTCGCCTACGCCATCACCGTCGCTGTCAACGGATTCAGTCGGGTCATTGGGGAAGGCATCAAGGTTATCCGGCACGCCATCGCCATCAGAGTCTATGATTGTGCTGCCGGGGTCACGAATATCCTGGGTGTCACGAATATTCTGTGTCGGGTTAATAGCCTGATCAGTATTGGTATTGGTGCTGCCTGCGCCGCTATCATTTACGCCGACATTACCACCACCAAGGCCTGTATTAATCCCGGTCGGGTTTGTCGGGGGAGGGGTTGTTGTGCCACCGTCCTGATTATTGCCAGGCGCACCTAAGCCATTAAAGTCGGGCGCGTTTTCATCATTGTTTCCATCATCATTCCCGCCAGCGCCACCGTTTTCAGCACCGGTACTATCGCCGCCGTCGCCACCATCACCGCCGTCGCCACCATCACCCCCATCATTACCGTCGCCATCATCACCGCCTGCGCCGGCACCAACACCAGGGTTCAGATTAATGCGACCGAGCTGGCCTGGTTGCTGCAGCAGGCCGCGGGGAGATTGGCCCTGTGTGGTTTGCGTATAGTCAAAGTTACTGCCCAGACCCGTGTCAACGGAACCAAAGCCATTGGAGACCGTGGTACCACCATCATAGACGCCGGTAAACAGGGTGTTGAAATCAATTACTGCTTCGTGGGTAGTGCCGCGTACACCGATACTGGCAAAGGCGGTTTCCACCACATAGTCATCATTTTCGCTATCGCCAATGGAGCCGGAAATAGTGCGGAAGCCGCCGCGCAGTAATTCCATGGCGGCATTGTCGCCAGTGGCCGGATTACCATCGAAGGCATACTGGTTAAAGGCAAACGTTGTGTCTTCCTTGAGGGCAATCTGCGCGCCATCAATCATGCGAATCTGGGCAAAACCATTGGGCCCGGTAATCACACTGTCGGCCTCAAAAATTTCTGCTCCCCTTCTCAGGGCGCGGGTCTGACCAGCAGGAGTCTGCGCCTGGACAGAGCCCGTGGTCACCAGAATTCGGCCTATAGGCTCACCGTCCTGGGCGAGAAGAGACGCGCCGATGAAAGCCGAAAAGAGGAGTGAAGCAACGAGAATAGCCTTGATGGACTTCTGCATTTTTTTTTACCCGTCAAATAAGAATTCAGGAGCTGGCCTTATGCCAGACAAATATTTGGTTATTATCCCAGAATTACCTTATATATAGAAAAAAACCACACAAAAATGTTAACTGATCGGCAATTTTCAATAAAAGTGGAGGCCTGTTTTGGGAAATATTTGCAAATAATGCGTGAGCCAGCAAAAACAGGGGCTTTAAGGAAAGCGGCGCACGCTATAAATTTCTTGCCAGATTCACCTGAAAAACGGTTCTTTTTCTATTTAGAACAATAAAATCAGTAAGTTGGCTTGCAATCAAGTGATTTGAACCCGAAAATCGGTCTCAATCAAGTGTTCGGGATTTGCTTAATTTGCGAATCTTTATCAATCACTTAATCAGCAGTCGCTAAAGATAGACGGTTTAAAGGTTTTTAACAGACATTTAGCCCTGAGCGGTTTTTAATGATAAAAGTCTGTTTGCATCTGGTTAATCACCTGGAATTGAAAAGTGTGATTAATTTATAAGCTCAATGAAAGGGTTCTATGGATGGGCTCAATGTATGAAATGTTTGCAATCTATAATGTATAAAGACAACAGGAGCCAGGGATGCAGGAAGAGCTACTTACACAATACATAGACTCACTCAAAAGCAAGATCAGTCGCATCGACTCATTACTGCGAAAGTTCAACGAGGGAAATTCCAAGGCCGGTGACAATATCAGGCTGCTGGCCCATACCCTGCATGGCTCTGGTGCATCCTTCGGTTTTCCGGAGATCAGTGAGGCCGGTAAAAATGCAGAACTGGCTGACAAGGAAGCGCTGCCTGAAAAACTGCTGGCGCTTAAAAAAGTCATGGAGGCGGTGGTTGCCAACCATCGCGCCAATACTGGCGCTGCAATCTCTGCGAACAGCCCGGTTTCTGAAAACGGCTCTGCCAGGACGTCTGCTTCAGACTCCACAGCGATTTCAGGAGAAAAAAAACCACAGCCGCAACGGCAAACAGGAGCAGAAGCAGAGAAGAAAAATTCTGCCCTGCGGGTTTTGATAGTGGATGATGATCCGGAGATTTCCCAGTCCATCCGGAATGTGCTTACCGGGCTTCCCGGCGAACAGGTATTCACTCTGGTAGAAAGTGGCGTAAAAGCCCAGGAAGCGGTGGTGAAGAATCGTTACGATCTGATCGTCATGGACCTGTTATTACCTGATAAGGACGGCCGCGAACTGATTGAGTTGATCAAGCGCGAATTTCGCATAGTCACGCCACTGCTTGTACTGTCCAGCCTGCAAAATGATTCCGTGCGTATCGAGTGCATGGGTCTGGGCGCGGACAAGTATTTAACCAAGCCCTATTATGATGATGTGCTGCTGGAAGAAACCAGTAAGCTGTTGAATAGAAAGCTCCAGAAAAAATTATCGCTGGTACCTATGAATGGCGAAGCTGTGGAGGATGAGGAAGGAGATAACATCACCAGGCCTGCCTATCTCGCCGGTAAAAGTATTCTGGTGGCTGAAGATGACAAGTTGCAGGCGTCCCTTATTCAGCAACGCCTTGAGGAAGAGGGCGCCAAGGTTAAACATGTTGTTAATGGCAGGGATGCGATGCAATTGCTCAGATCCCAGGAGTTTTCTTTGCTTATTCTGGATGTCAGGATGCCGGTAATGGATGGATTCGAAGTATTGCAGCGTGTCAGACAGGAGCTGAACCTGGAGTTACCGATAATTATGGTTACCGCCATGGGCAGTGAGGATGACATCGTGCGTGGCTATGACCTTGGTGTCACAGACTATATCCTCAAGCCCTATTCAGAAGTTCAGCTCTTTGCGCGCGTAAAAAGTCTCCTTAAACGCAAAATAAACCTCGATAATAACCCCCAGTGACTGTTATATATAACGTATTTACGGGTAAAACTGTGAATTGGTACTCGGATTTGAGAAAATATCAGACGTATCATTACCATGACTCCCCTTCAACATTTTTTAAAGAAACGCGTGGGAGTTTGCTGCCTTGACCGGCTTGAATGATCAATATGTTTGCAGCCATTACGGTCATTAAAGTCTCAGCGCGGTAATGAAAGTTGAAAGCCGGAAAAGTAAGGCGGTGGGACATACACAGAAGTCGTGGCAGTATTGCCAGAGCGCAGGAATAAAAGCGACAAGTCTGTTAACCGGAACAGAGCAAGAACAACAGAACAGGTACAACATAAAAAGTACAACGATAAACGGGATAATTTCGTCTGTGCAGGAAGAATTAACCAGAAAATACCTTGAGTCTATTGACGCCAAGGCCATGATCATAAAAACCTTGTGGGAAAAGTTTCTGCAGGGCGATAAATCTGTGCTTGATGAGATTCTGCTGCATGCCCATTCGCTAAAAGGGTCAGGTGCCACATTTGGCTTTCCTGAAATCAGTGATGCGGGCAGGGAGCTTGAGCAGGCCCATGACAATGAGCTGCTGGACAGAGTCAATAATCTGTTAAATATACTTGGCAGAGTCACTGCCAGGAAAATGCCCAGTGCGGCAAATGAAGTTGAATCGCCACCAAAGGCGGTTGAATTTTCCAGGCAAGCCCTGATTATCGAACGCAACCCGGTGAACGCCCGTGCCATGGCTGACTGTATCAGTCGGCTTGACGGTATTGAAAACTGTGAACTGGTAGAGACCGGCGCACAGGCCCGGGAAAAATATCGCAGTACCCGTTATTCCCTGATCGTACTTGACCTTGTTTTGCCTGACCAGGATGGTCGGGAGTTGCTTCGTGAAATCAAGCAGTCGGATGATTTTAACTGTCCGGTACTGGTTATCTCGGGTGTTCCCAGTGACAGCATCTATATGGAATGTATCAAAATCGGCGCTGATGAATACCTTGCCAAGCCTTTTGATACCGACAAGCTGTATTTTGAAGCGCAGCAGGTATTGCAACGTAACCGCTTGCAGGTGGTTGGTGCCGATGCAGAAAAGATTTCCGCCATATCGACGTCTGGAAAAGTGGAAGCGCAAGCAAATATGTCGCTCAAAGGCGTTAGTATACTGGTCGCCGAAGATGATGAAATTCAGGCAATTTTTATTACCGGAAAGCTTGCCGAGCATGGCGCCGATGTTACCCATGCTGAAAACGGGCAACTGGCACTGGACGCCCTGGAAAAGAATTCGTATTCCGCGGTTATTCTGGATGGGAAAATGCCAGTGATGGATGGCTTTGAGACATTACAGTCCATTCGAAACAACAGCCGACTAAAAGGCTTGCCGGTCATCATGGTGACAGCCATGGGCAGCGAAGAAAATATCGTTAAGGGCTACGAACTTGGTGCCAACGATTACATCCTGAAACCTTTCTCGGAAGAGCAGTTGGTTAACAGGATCAAAAGTTTACTGGTGATGGCGGCTTAGGGGCAGATAAAAGATAAAGGATAAAAGATAAAGGTTGGTTTGATTGGTGTTCAGGGCTTAAGGCCGTTATTTTTACCCTGAGTTTAATTAATAAAAATTGACAAGGACTTTCACTGAAACATAATTCCTTTTTCCTTTTTCCTTTTTCCTTTTTCCTGCGCTGAGCTCCTTATCAATATATTCCAACTCGAAGAATGATATTGTCTACGAAGAGGCGCAATGATTAATGCTAAGTATTGCCGGTGCGAACTGCATGGTGAAGGGCTGCATTCGTGATAATGCATTAAGGCCGAGGATATCTTTGTCCGCCTTTGGAAAAACCGCTACTTCAATATTATTCAGCACACAGTTTTCTGCCAGCTTGAGTTCGGCGAGTAAATACAGCGGGATTTTTTCAACCTTGCCGTTCGCCATGGCGCCGAAAATATAACGACTGAAACTTGATTCTGCCTCACCATTCAGGCGTTCGAAGGTTGCTCTTGTCAGAGCCACATAACTTGCCCCGGTATCAAGCAACAAGTCAGTTTCTGTATTGGCAAATGCGCTCTGTAATGTGGCATGGACATACAGGTTGCCCGACTTTGCTTGCGTCATATTGAGTTGCACCGGTTCTGCCTGCGCGCCTGAGATACTGCAGGTACTGAGAATCAGCAAGGCTATGGGGCCTTGTAGCAGATATCGCAGTAGAGTATTAACGGCTTTCATTTGGTGCTATTTCCTCAGAAATGACAGTCATTTATTGTCCTTACTGATATATAAGCAATTACGATGCCACTTTAAGGCCAAATCTCGAAGTCCGCTTAAACCCGCTAAATCACTGGGTTTTTTCACTCCCTGGTACGTAGGTGATAGGAGGATCCTATTACGAATTTGGTTTTTTAGCGCGCTATAATGAGGCACTATGCACCATAACAAAGCACCTGACTGGCTTTGTTGAATTAACTTACTGGCTTACCTTTAGGAGGTAATAGCAATGAAAAATGTGAAAAGTTACCTGATATCCTTGACCGGTGCTTTACTACTGGCTTCTGCCGGAACATCTGCACAAACTGTCGTGAATGAAACATCGGCAGGTGATCTGCAGGTAGTAAATTACTCCGGAAAACCACCATTTAAACGCCAGATAATCCCTGCCAACGAGCGGGCTTCCTACCCAGTGTTTGATGAGATTGAGGACAGTGTTCTGGTCTCTACATCAAGCAACAGACGCAGAGGCGCTCCAGGCAAATCCCTGCCTGCGCAAGTCGCTCGTGTTGAGCGTGTCGCCAAGGATGATATTGCCAATATCGCCCGCTTCGAGGAAGTTGAGAGAAATCGCGACATACGCATGTGGCGCGGTGCTCCAGGCAAGGGTCGTCGCCTGGCTCGTTAATCTGGCGGCAGTAACAAGTACCTGAAACGTATGTTTCATAACCGTAAAGGCGATGCAGAGGCATCGCCTTTTTCTTTTCCGGTTTTCAATAATTACACCAACAAAAATGCCTTGCCCCTTCCGTAGGTCGGATAAGGCCCCAGGCCGCCATCCGACGTAGCAGGCCTGCGCGTCGCAATTGATGTTTCGGTTTTTTGGCAATGTCACGTCGGATGGCGCTGCGCTTATCCGACCTGTTTATCCTGTAAAGTATTTGTAAAGTTCAGCTTCCTCAATGAGTCCCGGTTTTTGCCTGAAGGTTTTTACGGAACTCTTTTAACTTTGCGCTTTATTTACGTCGGATGGCCGACCTACAAAATGCCTTGACGCGTCTGTAGGCGTCCAACGGACGCCTCTTGAGACTTGAGACTTGAGACTTCCCTACCTCGCCAGCAGCTGCGTAGTCAGATAGGTCGACACATCATGGGCCTGCTCTGCATCCAGCACCGTACTAAATGGCGGCATGCCATTTCTGCCGGTGCTCAGGATATTCATGATGGCCTGAACATCCAGCGCCGAGGTCAGTTCAGCGCCGCCGCCATGACCACCTTCACCGGTTTCCCCATGGCAGTAGACACAGGACTGGTTATAGATAGTTTTGCCATTGGCCACATTGGCGTTTCTGCCTTCGGGTATGGCCAGAGTCGGCGCAGCACCAGGGCCACGCATACCGCCGCCGGAAGGACCGGAAGGGACTTCATTGAGGGTGCCGTTGAGGGAAAACAGCCAGACACCATCGCCTTTCTTGCCACCAAATAATCCGCCCCCGGCATAGGTCACCAGGTATTGTTCACCCTTGTGCATAAAGGTGCTGACACCGGAGTTGGCCGGCGCATCCATGCGGAATTCCCACAGCCTTTCACCTGTGGCGGTATCCAGCGCGATGATGCGGTCATCGTCGCGTCTGCCCATGAACACCAGCCCACCGCCGGTGGCCAGAGAGCCGCTACGGCAACCATTATTGAATTGTCGCTGCCATACCAGGCGGTTGGTTTTCAGATCAATAGCCGAATATACGCCGCGACTTTGCAGGCCGGCACCCACATAGGCGCCGCCCAGAAACTGTCCTTCAAAGGTAGGCGCTTCATACTGGCTGGCATCGGCTCGCGCCGCATTGGCAGAGTCAGTGGCGCAGATAAACATGTAATTAGTGGCAGGGTCGTAGGCGCTCGGCGGCCAGTTGACGCCAGCCAGGGGCGTGAACACCGTGGTTTCATAAAACGGCGTAAAAATTCTGCCGTCATTGATCAGGTCATATTCTTCCGGTGCATATTTCACATCCAGAGAAACCAGCGCATCACCAATGACATAGGGTTGGGTCGCAGACGTGGCCTGTCTTGGTTCCTGGGGAACCGGGCGCTCTTCAATACCGATCAGGGGTTCGCCAGTAATGCGATCAAGAATATAGACCCAACCGGTTTTGCCGGCCTGGGCCAGTCCCTTGCGCATTTCACCGTCATATTCGGCTTCAAACAGAATGATGGGATTGGGGGCGTCGTAGTCCCAGATATCATGATGCACTTCCTGGAAATGCCAGCGGTATTCACCGCTGTAAACATCGATGGCCAGAATCGAGGCGGTAAACAGGTTGTCACCGGGACGCACGCCACCGCCCAGTACCGGGCCGGCATTGCCGGTGGAGAAATACAGCATGCCCAGTTCAGCATCCAGCGCCGGGGTATGCCAGACCGGGGCACCGCCCCATTGCCAGACTTCATTGTCCTGTGGCCAGGTATCATGACCGAATTCGCCAGGACCGGGAATCGTATAAAAGGTCCAGATTTCTTCACCGCTATTCACGTCATAGGCTTTAACCCGCCCGCGGGTTCCCAGATCGCCACCGGAATAGCCGGTAATGATCATGCCATCAAAATATAAAGGCGCGGCGGTCAGGCTGTAGCCTGCTTGGGGTTCGGCGTCCTGGATTTCCCAGACCACTTCGCCGGTCTGCTGATCCAGCGCCATCAGTTTGGCATCCACCCGGCCCAGAAAGACCTTGCCTTCACCCAGACCCAGACCGCGGCTCACCCAGCCACAACACACAAAGGCATCATCGGCATTCAGGCCACTGCGGTATTCCCAAAGAATTTCTCCGCTATCGACACTGATGGCAAACACATCATCCTGACTGGTCACGATATAAATCACGCCTTCATGCACCAGAGGCTGAGCCTGGTTGTTATGACGAAAATCCAGCGCCGAATCCAGTCCCACGCGCCATACGCCCTTGAGATTGCCAACGGTGTCATGATTGATCTGATCAAGCGGGGAATAACGCTGATTGGAAAGCGTACCGCCATTGGTAATCCAGCCATCCTCCTGTGGAGAGCTTAGTTCAGCTATGGAAAAAGCCGGCGCAGGGGTTATTGCTTCCGCCGCGACAACACCCTGGGTCACAGTCAACAGTGCCCCGCAAGCCAACAGACCCCAAAACCTGATAATTCGGTTCCCCATAATATTTCCCTTAAGATTTGTTCATGATGACAGGCGTGGGATTATAGCCAAGATTGGGAGGGAATGGATAAAGGAAAAGGGATAAAGGAAAAAGGATAAAGGAAAAAAGTGACCATAATCTCATAGTCCTGTAGGTCGGATAAGCGCAGCGCCATCCGACGTGACATTTACCAAATGCAAAAAACAGGAAAATGGCCAATCAGCTTTTTTGTTTTGTTAGAGAACCTCTATAGATCAAAATAGTATGAATTGCTGATAAGGCAAACTTTCCGTCGGAAGACGGCCTGCGGCCTTTTCCGACCTACGAAAAGGTCATGCAGTTTTGTAGGTCGGATAAGCGCAGCGCCATCCGACGAGAATAAAGCGCAAAGTTAAAAGAGTTCCGTAAAAACCTTCAGGCAAAAACCGGGACTCATTGAGGAAGCTGAGCTTCAAAAATACTTTACAGGATAAACAGGTCGGATAAGCGCAG
>CBFICR010000100.1:0-8483 GCA_965661105.1 Pseudohongiellaceae bacterium
CATTGAACAACTCGCATCTGATTGATGTGGCTCTGGTGATGCAATTAATAGCAGGCGTGTTGATCCTGACGGGAGTCATGTTGCCGCTGGCACTATATGTGCAAATGGCCATCACTACCTGCGCGCTGTACTGGGCCCTGATTCTGGATCACCAGCTTCCCGGTGCCATCCTGACCCTGGCAGCCTTTGCCCTGAACGGTCTGCTGATGCTGGCGTATTTACCCTATTACAAAGACGTACTGGAGCGACGGGCCCTTGCCGCAGGGGAGTCACCCGGCTCATCCGGGAACTACGATGCATTATTAATAAGTGCTAATGGCCAGGCAGGAAAAGCAGCCTATATTCCCGCTCTGGTCATGATACTTGCTGTGTTTGCTTTCTATAACTACATTGGACTGGTTGGTACCTCGCAGTTTTCGGTGCTGATATTGCTATACCCGATGTTCACCCTGCTTGCCCAACGACTGCGTGACATGGGTCATAATCCCTGGTTATTGATGGCGCCACTGGCACTCATGCTGCTCACCTTTG
The DNA here is from genome assembly GCA_965661105.1 of Pseudohongiellaceae bacterium. Classification (GTDB taxonomy): domain Bacteria; phylum Pseudomonadota; class Gammaproteobacteria; order Pseudomonadales; family Pseudohongiellaceae; genus Eutrophocola. The sequence goes on from CBFICR010000100.1 coordinate 532, forward strand.
GGGTTTATTTCGACTACTTCAGTCTCGGTGGTGGGATTGATAACGCAGTGACGTGGATAGCACTGCTGGTCACCTCAGGGTTTCTGATATGGGGATGTTTGGGACCAGCCAATTCCACTGAACTGGATGCTTCTGATTAATGACAAAAGGAAAAAGGGGACGGAGGGATTTAAATTAAATCCCTCCGTCCCCTTTTGTTGTTCTTTTAGTTTGGTTGCCAATTATCAAGCGTTCATCTTCCTGCTCGATGGGTATAACGTCCAGGGCTTCGCCTTTGCAGGGACCTGAGATACACAGACCGGAGTGTTTTTCAAAGTGAGCGAAGTGGGTCATGCATTGAAAATACTGATTGTCTGCCGTGAACAGATCTTTTGCGGTATGGTTGAGGGGGACATCATAATGGGGGCAGGAGTTTCGGTAGGCCCTGAAGGTGCCATTATCGTTATAGATGAACAGGCGGAACACAAACGGGGAGTCTGTACCGAAGCGAAATTCCTTGACCTGATTAATGCCAATATCCGTTATCTGGCATAGGTAAGTGCCGGGCAGGGGGGCATGTCGCTGTTCAAACCAGAGGTTCATGATTATAGTGATTACCTGAATAATGCTGTGGTGTACTTTTTTTTAAATGAAAATCGAATTCAGCAAAAAGGAGTTTACCAGTATTTAAATAATGACAGGTGTGGTTGCAAGATGGGATTATAAAAAAAGGGCCCGCAGGCCCTTTTTCCAAGATCAGTAAGCCCGAGCCCTAGAACGGATAGCCGTTCTTGCCCACCTGCATGGTGATCCATTTCAGTTCAGTACATTCATCAATAGAGAAATGTCCGCCTTCACGACCATGTGAAGAGCCTTTCACGCCACCAAACGGAATGACAGGTTCGTCGCGAACACTGGGACCATTGACATGCACCATGCCGGTCTCCAGGTTCTCAATGCAGTACCAGATCTTCTGCATATCATTGGACATGACCGCTGAAGAAAGACCATAGTCAACATCATTGGCCAGCGCCACAGCATGCTCATGATCATTGGCTTTCACAATAGACATCACCGGGCCAAACAATTCAGTTTTGAATATGCTCATGCTGTCAGTGATATCAGCAATAGCGGTTGGCTGGAACACATTGCCTTCGGATTCACCACCGATCAGCAGTTTGGCACCGGCAGCAACGGCAGCATCAAGATGTTCCTTGATGAAGCCAGGCTGCGTGGTTCTGATCAGCGGACCAACAATCAGTCCCGGAGTGCGCGGATCGTTACCATAAGGGATGCCTTCCACTTTCCTGGTCATCTTTTCGCAGAATTCATCATAGACTCCGGCTTCAACAATCACCCGTGAGCCCGTCATACAGATCTGGCCCTGATGCATGTAGTTACTGAAGGCAGCAGTATCTACAGCATAATCGACGTCGGCATCGTTAAGGACAAGAATCGGGTTTTTGCCGCCCATCTCCAGCGCAAAGCGTTTGCCAGCCGCAGCAGCAGTTGCTCCGACCTGACGACCGACACGGGTAGAACCGGTGAAGGTGACAAATTTGACGCGCGGATCAGTGATCAGGCCATCGCCCAGTTCAGCACCCTGCGCAGGAATAACATTCAATACGCCAGGCGGGAATCCGGCATCGGTAAACAGCTCGCCCAGTTTCAGGCCTATGACCGGGGTCATTTCCGAGGGCTTCAGGATCATGGTATTACCGGCAGCCAGGGAGAAACCGATTTTGCGCACGCCAAGCAGCAAAGGGAAGTTGAATGGGGCGATGGCCACGGTAACACCCAGTGGACGACGAATCGCCATGGATTTCACACCAGGATAGTTGGACACATAGGTCTCACCCTTGATACGGCGACATTCGCCGGCCATGGAGCGCAGGAAGTCAGGTGTATGATGGGTTTCATAACCGGCTTTCAACAGGGTGGATCCGGCTTCATCGATGAGGACATCACGTAATTCTGCGGCGCGTTCTTCCATCAGATCTGCCACGTCGAGAAACAGTTTTTCCCGTGCGGAAGGAGGCATGTCTTTCCAGGTTTCAAAGGCTTTCTGGGAAGAGGAAATAACGGTTTCCAAATCTTCTTTTTGGGCATTCTGTACTTTGGCATAGACTTCGTTGGTGGCAGGATTCATGTCATCAGAAAATGTACCTGATGCTGAGGACTGGTATTTGCCATCAATGAAGAGTTGATATTCGTTCATTTCTTTTCTCCGTACGTGGGTAGTTTTTACTAAACCTTATTTATTGTTTTTTAAAGAAACTGTTTAAAGAAAATTTATTTCATTTGTGCGTTGATTACGCCATCTTAGGGCGAAAGGTCAGTTAAAGTATCGAATAGTGCTGATAAGATCAAATGGAATTTGGCTACCTGTTTTAGTGCGATTTAAAGGACTCTACAGACTTAAATCCGGGCCTTGCTGCCGGGACAATCTGGCCAGCAAAAGGCCTTCTTCCTTCAGCCCTGTTGCGGCCAGTGTCAACGCGGCTTGCAGTCGCTTCTGGTAATCACTTTCACCTTGGGCTGAGTTAAACAAGAGCATCCCCAGCCAGTGGTTAACCAGCAAACCACTGAAATTGAGAAAATGGTAGGCACCTGCTTCAATGGATTTACGATCATTGGTGACCTTCACCAGCAATTCGTCCAGCAGTGTCTCCATTTGCTCTATCAGCATCGCAACGCCGGGTTTTAGAGGGTTAGCTGTCTCTGTATTTGCTGTATCTGTGCGAATTATGTCTAACAGTTCCCTGAGGGTTTCGCCCTGGTCACCCAATACTTTACGTTTCATGAAATCCAGCGCCTGTATGCCGCTGGTGCCCTCATAAATAGACGATACGCGAATATCCCGCGCCATACGTTCAATGGGATAGTCATGGGTATAGCCATAACCGCCGAGCACCTGGATTCCCTGGCTGGCTACCTGGAATGCGGTTTCTGAGCCTACGGTCTTTGCCAGGGGTAATAGCAGCTCCCCAAGCCTGAGGTAGCGTTCAGCTTTTGTGTCATCTTCACTGGCTTCTGCCAGGTCGAGATAGGCGGCAGTTCTCAGTGCCAGCGCGCGAATCATTTCGCTTTTAGCCGTCATTTCCAGCAGCATGCGTTTAACATCAGCATGCTCGGAAATCATTACTGGTGCCGCATCAGGACGGCCGCCCTGGGGGCGCTCACAGGCGTATTCCAGCGCACGCAGTGTGGCCACATTGGCCACCGCTGATCCCTGTACCCCAACCGCCAGTCGCATGCCATTCATCATGATAAACAGGGCCTGCAGGCCTTTGCCGGCTTCACCTATGAGAACACCCTGGGCATTATCAAAATCCAGCACACAGGTGGGAGATCCATGCAGTCCCATTTTGTGTTCCAGACGCGAGGTAAGCACATTATTGAGTTGTTCGTTATCGAGAAGTTTGGGCACGGCAAATAATCCCAGTGCGCGGGTGCCGATTTCGTCACTGGGGACCCTGGCAAGCACCAGGTGAATAATCTGGCTGGTGGCATCATGGTCGCCATAGGAAATCCATATCTTGGAGCCATTGATATGCCATGTCTCATCGTCAGCGGGAGTGGCCGTTGTCCTGATGCGGCCAACGTCTGATCCGGCCTGGGGTTCACTGATGACAATGGTAGAGGCGATTTCGCCACTCACCAGTCCGGGTACCCAGCGTTGTACAAGCTCGGGGGAGGCATTGGCAATCAGTGCGCGGGCGGCGCAGCGCAGATTTATTCCGAGCATGCCAAAGGCCATGTTAGCGCCGTCCAGTATTTCCTGGACGCTACTCTGCACGATGTTGGGGAAATCCATACCCTCGAAATCCATGGGTAAACCCAGCGCAGGAAAGCCCAGTTCACACCATTCCTGGTAAACCTCTTTTGTGCCAGCTGGCAGACTGACGCTGCCATCCGTAAGTGTGCACCCGGACAGGTCCCCGGACTCAGCCAGAGGTGCCAGCTTTTCTTCGGCAAAACGGGCACTCTGATCAAGCATCATGTCGATCATTTCCCTGTCCACATGGGAAAACTTGTCGGTCGCAATAATGCTATCCAGTTCAGCAATGGCTTGCAGGTGGAGTTGCAGACCTTCGATCTGCTTATGAAAAGGTGACATGAATTGAGCCCTTGTTTTTATTGGTTTTTCATTGTTGCAGGGTGAGTCCTGGATCAACCATGAAGCTGGAATTAAAGCGGCGTAGAGCTTGGATACCAGCCTTCTTCGGTCATAAACGTGGCCGTGTCGTTGCGATTAATTGCCCCGTTACTGATATCAAGAAATAACAACTGTTTTCCTCCCCGCAGGCTCAAGGCAGAGATCGTCAATATATTGGTTTGACGGGAAAAGCTGAGTTTGTAGGGTATCACCTCATCACTGAGGTAGAGGGAGCTTTTCTTCCTGGTTTTTAAGTCATAACGTTTCAGGGAGGCCGCATCGCTACTCATTTCAATAACTGCGATCTCGCGATTATTCAGCCATTCCGGGGCGAACAGACGTTCAGGGCTGCAATCGATAAGTTTCTCTACGGACAAGGTATTGGTTTCAGATTGTGACATGGCCACTGATTTGAGCGAGCTGCACTGGCCAAGGGCACAATTTCCGGTCTCACAGCTTGAGTCTACAAATACCAGCTGACTGCCATCCGGTGACCAGGCCAGGTGCCTGTAGTCGCCGACTTTATCAGTGAGCAGGAAATCCTTGCCATAGGCCAGGTCTCTTGCCCAAAGGTGGGCCTTGTTTTCTTCCAGATAACGCGGATAAACAACAAAACGCCCATCAGGAGAATACACAGGAAAATCATCTGGAACACCGATCGCTGTGATAAGGGCAGCATTGGTTAACAGGGAGGTTTCTGGTGAAGAGGGGATTTGTTGACCTCGCTCTCCCGGCACTTCGCTCATAGCGGTTTGGCTGGCGGCCGGCCCATCCCTGTTGATCAGAGCCCCGACGCTAAAGAGGCTTATAACGCTTACAACGAGTAGCAGGGAGGCAGCCAATAAGCCTGATGTCAGTCCAGGGCGAAAAAAAAGCCCGCGTGAACCCACAGTATTCGCAGTATCCGGTACAGGCGCGTGCCAGCTGACAGGGGCAATCAGGCTGTAGCCTTTCTTCGGGTAGGTTACAATGACCTGTGGATTACGCGCATCGTCACCGAAGGCTTTTCGCAATTGTGCAACACAGCGCTGCAAAGCGCTGGCTTCAACCACTGTATTGGTCCAGATGGCATCCATCAAGGTTTTCTGGCTGATCACCTGTCCCTGGTGTCTGGCTAGAACCTGTAAAACCTGAATAACCCTGGGTTCCAGGGAAATTATGTCTTCACCCCTGTAAAGCTTGCAACGGTCCGGGTCGACGCGGGTTTGATTAATGAAAAAGTCGTTCAAGGGTCAGATCTCTTTGCTGTCGTTCGTCATCAGGAAAAAATCAGGTTTTTAAAACACAAAGGCGTTGGTTCACGCCAATAAATATGCAGAATATAGCAAAATTTGAGTCTCCAGTGTTAACCATACGCAGAAGTGGACAGATTGGGGATGACGGGGGGACACCGCCAGAAAATGATAATACCCCCCCCTTGGACGGCAGTAAGACACTATCAATCAAGAAGACAGATAGGCGCTTTTAGCAAGAAGTCAGAAAGGCGCTGTTAGCGGTACCAAGGCAAATAAACCATAAAAAATCAAAATGCCAGTCCGCATTGAGAAACGCTTTATCGAAGGTTTCATTCGCAACTACAAAATTTTACAGGGAAAGCTCTTTATGAATACATCTTTCAGATTCAGGTCACTTCCATTGGCTATGCTGCTTGCTGCGGGTAACGCCCCGCTTGTGCTCGCCCAGGAGAATATTCTGGAGACTATTATTGTTACTTCAGAACGACGTGAAACCCAGTTGCAGGACATTCCTGCCAGTATTTTTGCTCTGGGAGGTGAAACCCTTGATTTGATTCGTCATGTGCATATTGGTGAAGTACTTAACTCGGTCCCCGGGGTAGTCTTTAACCGCGGTAACGGCCAGGAATCTCTTTTGGGGATTCGCTCTCCGGTACTTACCGGCGCTGGTAGCTGCGGTTCCTTTCAAACCTCACAGGATGGAATTCCCTTGCGTGGCGCAGGTTTCTGTAATGTAAACCAGTTGTTTGAAGCCAATACAGAGCAGGCTTCTGCTATCGAAATAGTGCGTGGCCCCGGCAGTGTTTTGTACGGTGTGAATGCGCTTCATGGCGCTATTAATGTGATCACTCCGTCACTGGGTCAGGAACCCGGCGGTGATATTTCAATTGATATGGGGCCCAATGAATATGCGCGCCTGAATGCTGGCATCAATGGCAAACGCGGTGACCATTCTTTCGGTGCCTATTTCAATGGCGCTACAGATGGCGGCTATCTCGATGATTCAGGTTTTGATCAGCAGAAACTGAATCTTTCTCATCAGTACGATGGTGCTGATATAAGCGTGACCACCGTGCTGGCAGCCACCAATCTGAACCAGGAAACTGCCGGTTATCTGGATCGTGGCTTTGAAGCTTACAAGAATGATGCGGTGAGACGTAGCAACGAAAATCCGGAAGCGTTTCGTGATGCCCAGAGTTTACGGTTGCACAGCCGTATCGAGGGTAGCACTGAAAATGGCAGCTGGATGCTTACCCCCTATTATCGTGATACTGATATGACCTTTCTTATGCATTTTCTGCCGGGAACCCCGCTGGAAGAAAATGGCCATGAGTCATTTGGGTTGCAGACCATGTACAGCTCTGAAGGAAATGGTCCCTTTAGCTGGACTGCCGGCGTAGATTTTGAAATGTCGGAAGGCTTTCTGAGGCAGACCCAGGCTTTCGGTTTTGGCTCTTTTCCCACAGGGAAACAATATGACTTTACTGTGGATGCCAACATGATTTCCCCCTACCTGTTGATGGAATACCAGAGCACAGAACAGGATCAACTGACCCTTGGTCTGCGTTATGAATTCCTGGAATATGATTACGATAATCGAATGATTGATGGCAATACCGCAGAAGACGGGTCTTCCTGTGCCCCTTCAGCCTTTAATCCCGCGGGGACCTGCCGCTATAGTCGGCCCGCCGATCGTACTGATGATTTTGACAATTATTCCCTGCAGCTGGGCTGGATCCACGATCTTGATACCAATGTACAGTTTTTTACCAATCTGTCGCTGGCATTTCGTGCTCCCCAGGCAACAGAGCTATATCGATTGCAGCAGGATCAACTGGTTGCTGACCTGAACTCGGAAGAAATGGAAAGTATTGAGGTCGGCTACCGTGCCAGTCGAGGTAATTTGTCTTACACGTTGGCTGCCTACTATATGCAAAAGGACAACGTCATTTTCCAGGACAGCGGGCGTAACAATGTCAGTGGCGGTGCCACCAAACATCGCGGGCTCGAACTCACAACCCAGTACAATATTAGTGATGCCTGGAGCTTTAACCTGACCGCCAGCTATGCACGTCATACCTACGATTCCAATGTCGCGCCCCGGGGCGTCACGGTGTTACTGGATGGAAAGGATATCGATACAGCGCCGAAGTTGACCGGCAATGCCAAGTTGAACTGGCAGATGAATAATAACAACAGCATGAATCTTGAGTGGGTGCACATGGGTCCCTATTATTCAGACGAATCCAATCAGTTTAAGTATGAAGGCCATGACCTGTTAAATCTGCGTTACCAGTATGACTCAGGAAACAACTGGTATATGTCTGCCAGGGTTACCAATCTGCTGGATACGAAATATGCCGAACGGGCAGATGTGAATTCTTTTTCAAATTTTTCCGGGGATCGCTACTTTGTCGGGCAGGATAGGAGTCTTTATTTTACTGTTGGCAGTCGATTCTAAAAATAGTTACAGGTCGCAAGAGGAAAGAAAAAAGATAAAGGAAACAGGATAAAGGTGGGCGGCGCAGGGAGGCGGCGGGAGAAACGAGAGGCAAGAGTCAAGAGGCAAGAGACAAGCA
>CBFICR010000101.1:0-8372 GCA_965661105.1 Pseudohongiellaceae bacterium
CCAATGTGGACATCATCAAAAAAGAGGGCATACGATTGGCGCTGGATGATTACGGTACGGGATATTCATCCATGGAATACCTGAAACGTTTCCAATTTGATGAAATAAAGATAGACAGGATGTTCATAAAAAATCTCATTAATTCGACACGCGATCGCAAACTGACTCAGGCAAGTATCAATCTTGGGCATGATCTGGGGGCGCTTGTGGTAGCTGAAGGTGTGGAAGACATGAAGACGGCTCAGCAGTTGATCGATATGGAGTGCGATTTACTGCAGGGCTACGGTATCTGCAAGCCTGTGCCCAAAAAGGAATTTAAAGTTTTCAGGGATAATTTCAGTTTCGAACCGGGGTAATATAAAGGCATGTTCAGGGTCACATTTTTGGGGTCAAAGAAAAAAACCAGCCAATATTAATTGTCCAGGTAAAATCACCTGCAAGCCAAACACTGAATTTTTACTCTGACCCAAAAATTTATGATCCTTCATTTTCGATGCGGTTACACTCGATTTCATAGTCTGACACCATGGAATCGAGAGAGTCATGAAATGTATTTTGTTGGTTGATCAAGTTTTCAAGTAATTCCGCATTTTCTTTTTGTTTTAACTCTGTATCAAGCTGGATCCATATTTCTCCAAGTTTTTCTATGTTGTTTTTAGCGTTATGCTGCAGTTCTTTTAACTGGGAAATGATATCTCTTGATTTATCTATATCTGATTTTTCCTGATTACTCATGCTTCTTCTCCTGTGTTGCTGGATTGGTGTAAGGTGTATAGTCAATAGATATATTGAATATAGCGAACTTAATGGTCCATCAAGGATGGCAGTAAACGATTAAGGGCTAATTGGGAAAGGAGTTATGCATGAGGAAACCCTGATCAGTTTCCTCCAGACAGATGTAACCATAATGTTGCAGGCGTCGAATCAAATCCTGACTTTTATATTGATGCATTAGCTCCACTAAATTGTCAGTAATGAGTTTTCTATACTAACAATTTATAGGCAATGCTTCACGTTAGCCTGTTTTTGATGCGTTTTTTCAGGCTTTTCAGGCACCTACGCAGCTTTTGCAGTAATCCGGAATATCGCAGACAGGCCACAGTTGGTCTACAAACGTAAAACGTGGTCTGTTCCCGTTTTATATTGAAGTGATCAATTCAGTACTCAGGGATGTGTTTTAAATGGTTTCTTCACCCTGAATCCAGTTTTTCGCAGACACGAATTGATCGTAAGGATAGTGTTTAATTTCCGCCGATACAAAGTGACTGCCAATTTTTTCACCCAGGTTCCCGATCGCGGAGTCTGTGACGATGGCAACCTTCAGCAATTGATCATGATAATTCTTGACGAATTTAATATGCTTTATCAACGCACCGAAAGACTCCCATCCAGGAAACTCCCTGGTGCTAATAATAAGCCCAAGCAGGTTGCCATTTTCAGCGATGAAGGGGTCAATGACTTTCGCTGCATTCACAAAATCCGATTCTGACAAAGGCCCGGATGGCTGGAATATGGCGATACTGTTTTCATGATCCATTTTAATATCCAACATTTTCAAGTCTCCATATATAAGTACATGATTCCCAATGTTACCGGGACACGAAAAAAATTAAAGGGGGCAGGTCCCAATTAGTTGAAAGCTCTGGAACGTGGTCTGTCCCCAATTATCCTGGCCGCCATCATTCACCTCTATTTTTTACCATAGAAAAAAAATAGGGATAAAATGGATTGGGCAAGATGATTGATGAAATGGAAAGTATGAAGTATGGCTAGTGTCACTATTCGTCCTTATGAAAAGTCTGATCGCGATTGGGTCAGTTCAGAAAACATTAAGCACTATATGCAAATCGAACAGTTCGCATCCGGGATTGGTGATGATATTCAAAACGCCCTGGACCTGATAGAAGAGCAGTGTGATGATTCGGGCAGCTGTTACCGGATTGCTGAACTTGGTGATGTACCCATAGGGTGTATCTTTTTGAGACCGATTTCTCCAGAGAGCGGGAAAATTCATCTCTTTTTTCTGAACACAGCTCATCGTGGTAAAGGCCTTGGCAGGAAAATGCTTCAGGACTGCGTGAATGAGGCCAGGCGGGCAGGGCTCTCAAGGATTTGCGTGTCTACATTCGATAAACATGAAAGCGCCTGTGGCTTGTATCGGCGCTTTGGTTTCAGGTTGGTCGATCAGACCCCCACCGTAATGTATGGGCATCCAATGAATCTTATGGCATTTGAGCTGGATATTGCATAGTAATAAAGAATACGGAGATAGTGACAGTACAACTTAACTGTAGAAACATTGAATGTGGTCTGTGCCCGTTTCTTCCTGTTTCTCTCTGTTTCTCCCTGTTTCTCCGTTTCTCTGAAAGTCAGCTTTGCGCCAGGGCCAGCAGGGTACAGGATGCCATGCAGCTGAGCATACGCAGATGGTTAAGCCGGGTCCATTGCTGAAGGTATTTACTCCAGCAATGTCCCAGGGCTGTTTCACTGGATTCGCTTTCCTTTAGCCTGTTATTTAGCGGCACGTTACCGAACGCCGTCACCAGGAACATTCCCGCTATGTAAATAATTGCTGCGCTAATGATCAGTACTGAACGCGTCTGTTGCCAGTCTGCGAATGACCACACAATCAAGCCTGCATACCAAAGCGTTGAACCAAAAAACACGGGTAAGAACAGCGTATTGATTATGACATCATTGATTTTATTCATGGCACGGGCGCCCTGAAGGGCGGGCAATTGTGCAAGTGATTCCATAATGAAAACGGAAAAAGCGAAATAGATTCCAGCCATCAGGCCGGTCATGACAATAAGTAGAACTATCACGGGTACCTCCTTTAGTCTTGCCGGCCTGGCTAAAAGCTAGGCCCACACACCGGTGGGTGAAACGGATTCAACATACTGCTGAAAAGTTCTGGCCGGACGTCCCAGTACCTGTTCAATGGTATTGGTGGTGGATTCATTGCGGCCATCCAGGACATTCACAAACAGCTCATTGATCAGCCAGGCAATATCGTCCGGCAAGCCATCGGCTTTGGCACCGGCCAGGTAGGCGTCGATGGGCGCGGTTTGAAAACCAATGTCGCGATGACTCGCCTGTGCAATTGACTGCACGCAGTTATCAAAGGTCAGTAATTCCGGGCCGGTGATTTCCAGGACCTGATTGCGCAGATCCCTGCGCGTCAAGGCGGCAAAAGCGATATCGGCGATATCATCCACATCGATAAATGGCTCTTTGGCCCCTGGTTCTGGTAACACCAGTTCGCCGGCCTTGAGTCCATCCAGCATGAAGCTCTCACTGAAGTTCTGCATAAACCAGCTGGCGCGCACAATATTCCAGGCCAGCCCGCTATTGATGAGAATATTTTCTGCTTTTTGGGCGCCGTCTTCACCACGGCCGGAAAGCAGTACCAAATGCCTGACTCCAGCGCTTTTAGCCAGCTCGACAAAAGCGTGAATATCACTCTCGGCCTGGGGAATGGCCAGATCCGGAAAGTAGGTGACATAGGCACTAGTCACGCCTTCCAGCGCCTTTTGCCAGCTGTCCCTGTTGGCCCAGTCAAAGGCAGGGTCACTGTGACGGGAAAGCCCCCGGGTGTTATATCCGTGCGCTGCTAACTGGTGTTCCACGCGGGCACCGGTTTTGCCGGTAGCCCCTACAATGGCAATGATTTCATTTTTCATGGTTTAACTCCCTTACTGGTTAGTGATTGTGTTGTTGGTTTCATCAAAGAACGGGAACAAGTGTACGGAAGGAAAACTTGATGATTAATGCTTATAGGTCTATATTTCTTTGCTAAACGTCCATTTAAGACCATAAAGCGAGGTAAATGTGGAAAACGCGTACCAACGGGATATCCCTGAATCCATGGATACCCTGGGGGAAACTCTTTATTCATTGCGGCTCAATGGCCTGGTCTATGCCAACTCGGAATTGAGTGCGCCCTGGGGCGTGGCGATGCCTCCCATGCCAGGCAAAATGATGTTTCATATCATTACCCGGGGCGGCTGTTGGTTACGTTTTCCCGACCATGAGGATGTCTATCTGCAGCCCGGTGAGCTGGCTTTACTGCCAAGGGGAGAGGGGCATTTGATCTGTTCTGAAACCGGGATTGAATGCGAGCCCTTTTTTGATATTCCGGTGACGAAACTGTCGGAGCGTTTTGAGTTCATGCGTTATGGGGGTGGGGGAGAAAAGACTCTGCTGACCTGCGGTTGCTTAAGTTTTGATCACGTGGTGGGTGAAAAACTCATTGCCCAACTACCGCCGCTGATTCATATGCAAAGTGAAAATGGTCAGTTACCGGCGTCGCTACAGGCACTCATTACTTTAATGGGGGAAGAAGCGAGCATGTTGGGAGCAGGGGGAGAAACGGTGGTGGCTCACCTGGCGGATATTATCGTGATAAAAGCCATTCGCTATTGGGTAGAGCATTCCCCCGAGGCCAGCCAGGGCTGGCTTGGTGCCCTTAAAGATCCCAAAATCGGCAAGGTGCTGGCGGTTATGCATGCCCACCCCGAAACCACCTGGACGCTTGATCGTCTGGCATCCCAGGCGGGCATGTCACGCTCAGGGTTTTCAGCACGCTTTACCGAACTCATAGGCACCTCAGCCAAACAGTACCTGACCGAATGGCGCATGAATCTTGCCCGCATGAAAATCATGCAGTCCCCGGTGCCCCTGATAGAACTGGCAGAAGAGCTGGGTTACACCTCGGAGGCAGCGTTTTCCCGTGCCTACAAGCGGGTGTTTGGCGTACCCCCCTTGCGGCAAAGTCGCGTGCAAAGACTTGGCCAGGAGTAGCTAAGAGAGAAACGGGAGCAACGGGAGAAACGGGAGTAAAGGGAAAAACGAGAGAAACGGGAGAAACGGGAGACAGACGTCAATCAGCGTGGAAGCCTGAAACGCAATCTGTCGCCAACTTTCACTGAAAATTGTTTTGCTTTATTGGTTAAGCACCGAGTAGCCCAAAAACAGATAGAGAGCATAGATTGGTAGCAGCAGCAGTCTGGGAATCAAAGGCTTTTCGCGCTTTAAAAGGTAGATGGACAGGGCCAGACTTAGTGGAACGTATAACGCCGCCAATTGAATCCAGCCATTGCCCATAAAAAGATAGAAGGCACTGGGCAGACTCCAGGCCAGGGCAAAGACCATCAGGGCATAGTTCGTCAGCCATGCCGCCAGGGTGGCGGACAGGATGAAAATCACGATACCGGGTAATCCAAAAAAGAGTTGCTGAATCATTGTCTGGTCCCATCATAGTTAATATTGAATCTGCTTATATTGTTAATACACCCGGAGTCTAAAGCCTGATCGGTTCCCATCTTTCAAACTTTTATAATTTTCGTTATCTAAAAGGGCAGGTCAACGTTTTGCAGACATAGACGTTTACAGGGATTAGAGAGTAACGGAGCTAATCATGAAACGTCTTATCAATGCTGTTATCTATATGATGTCGCTGGGTGCCTGCACGGCTCAGGCGCACCATTCATTTGCCATCTATGATATTGATAACAGTATAGAGGTAAGGGGTATAGTCAGCGGGTTTTCATACACCAATCCGCATATCGTGCTGACGCTTGACGTACTTAACGCTGAAGGTAAAACAGAAAGCTGGCGTATAGAATCAATGAATACCCACCGTTGGGAGCGAGCTGGTCATCCCCGGGATATTACCCAGGTTGGAGAGACTGTCAGCATTCGTGGTTGGCCGGCCAGAAATGGAGAAGAAGAGATGCTACTCAGTGCCATCATCACTGAGCGGGGAGAGACAGTTATTTTAAAAAAGGTCCGCCAAAAAAGAGCCAGGCAAGCTGTTCCCGGATAATAGTGAAGGGCGAGTATTCTTCATCAACGGAAAACCAGGTTCAGAAAACAAGGATCAGAAAACCAGGGTCAGAAAACAAGGGTCAGACCACCATTAATTTGGAAATAAAACGTGGTCTGTCTCCATTATTTCATTATTCCGCTCCTGGCTCAGACACACTTACTTCAAGTTAAAAGCTTCTTCCAGTACGGAGTAATCAATGAACTGTGCCAGCTCTTCCCGTGAACGGGGCTCTCTGTCACGTTCCATTGCTACCCATTTTTCCTCTGTTTCCAGTACATCAAGCATGTCGGGAATAATCTGCACCGGGAATTCCATCTCCGGCCAACCGTCATTGATTTGTTCTTCCGTGTAGTTGATTACGCTGGCAATATTTGGCCAGTAGGGTGCAGGTTCTGATTTTAGTGCCTCGGTAGCATCGATCAATGCCCTCAGAAAAGTAACAATGGCTTGACGTTTGGCGGGGTCCGCCAGGTCGGGTGCCCGCGCATGCAGGTTGAATACTTCCCGGTAGACACTGCGATCCTGGAGCACAATCGCATCGTCACCCAGCTGGTGAATAGCGTCTTCAGGTTCCGGTTCCCAGATGGAAATGACATCTGCTTCATCTGCCAACAAGGCATCTGACATGGCATCGATTGATGCTTTTACTCCTCCTTCAACGCCTGGCAAGGGCACCAATGTGACATCGTCTTCCGTCAGTCCCGCTTCAGCCAACATGGCTACCAGGTAATAGTTCGCGGATGTATTCCTCGGTAGCATGATGCGCTTGCCCGCCAGGTCTTCCAGACTTTCGATACCCGATGAACGTTTTCCCACCAGGCGGTAGAAACTCTCTGTTACTGTGGCGATGATACGCAGATCAGGATTGACCAGAGATTCCCGGAGCAATTGGGTTTCCGCATTGGTGGCAATGTCGGCTTCTCCGGAAGTAATACGGGTGATACCTCCTTCATCAACTGGAATCTGCACAGGGTAGAAACTGTTGGCTGCCGCAATGACCGGTGATAACTCAATCCAGTAGGAACCCGACACTTTCAGGTCGCCCAATCCAAAACTTTCTACTGAAGCATCAAGTTCATTTCCAGATTGAATTAAAACGGATTCTTCAGTGCTTTCCTGATTACAGGATGAAAGCGAAAGCATAATGCCAAGTAATAATAGCGTGAGGTGGTATGTGCGTAGATTAATAGTTCTATCCTCTTTATTGGATTCTAGATTTATTCTAATTAAACAAACCAGATTTAGCCAGTTGGCTCGAAACAGGAATACAAAGGTCACGAAAACAAGGGGCAGACCAGCATTAATTTGTGAAATAAAACTTGGTCTGTTCCCATTATTCTGTTCCATGAAAAAATTAAATCTGTCCCCTTTAATTCATTTTGATTTTGGGAGCTTGTATGTAATATTGCCAGTGTTGATCTCAATATACTTCCTACTCTGAAGCGTATTTACTAAATTTTGAAGCTCTTGATTATCAAGTTTTTTTGTAAATAACGTATTGATTGTATTTTGCAATGTTTTTACTTTTCTTGGTCTCGATTGACCTCTGCCAATCAAGTTGGAAACGATAATAGATATTTTCTCATCGGTACTTGTAGAACTTGCTGTTCTAAGAATTGGAATCTCAGCTAAATCATTAAATCTATTTATCTTTATGTCTCTGCTTTTCAAATGATCAATTAAAGGGTCAAAGCCTTTGTCTTTGGAAATAATATGGAAATTCCCTTTTGGGGCATTAACTGCTAATTCCCCTACATAAAATGCAATATGAAAATCCAGGGCGTTAGGGCCATTTCCAGAAATCCTTATATATCTTGCATTTTTGCCCATAGGTTGCATCTTGTCTGCAAGATCTAGTGAGACATTCGTTTGATTTGCGCCTGTGAACACATAGATGTTAACCGGGTGCTTGGACAACAGCTCCAGATTTTTAGGCTGAACATTCTCATAATCTATGAGTACATAATTATCTTCCATTGATTCACATAACTCGCTTTTTTAATTTTGTATTTTATTAGTATGTTTTGACTCAGACCCTAAATATTCATAAATTAATTGCTAAAATAAATCTGTTCCTATTAATTTCATTATTAGCGCTGGTTCTCCAGTAGGGCGGCTTGAGAACAACTCTGCTCAATCATGAACGCCGGGCTGACTTTCGTCATTTCCAGCATAGCGTAGATATCTACCTCCGCCTGAGTGGTGTTCGGCCGGATATTCGCGTTGGCCCAGTCCAGCAGGCGTTCGAATTGCTCGTCGCCGAGCAACTCCCGGCCACGGTTTTCGAAAAAAGCTACCTTGGCGGCCCGGTCCTCGCGTTCGTGATTGTCGAAATAGGCCGCCAGGTCGGCCACGCTGCCGTTACGCAGGCGTGTAGTGGTGGGTTCCACGCACATGCCTTCGATGAGAGCGGCGTTACGGTCGTCGACGAAGGCCACGAACTCCATGCCGAGTTGTTCAGCCAGCACCGGATCTACGCCCGGCAGAGTCATGCACGGCGCCTGGTTGGTAAAGCCTGGGAGGAGTCGGTCTTCGTTCGTGC
>CBFICR010000102.1:0-8151 GCA_965661105.1 Pseudohongiellaceae bacterium
CGAGCCACTGTCAAAGTAACTCAAATGCTCAACCAGAATCAGGAGCAGGAGCGCCAAAGTCGGAGTGCTGAGTCGCTTCAACGCAAGATTGATAATTACTATCAGCGCGTTGAGGCAGTGAAAGTCCCCGATTTTCAGCAAGTCGTCCAGTCCAGTATGCTGCAGGTACAGTCAGGGCAGGATCCCGCAGGGAACCCCGTTTTGACCCCGGCAGCCAAGGCAATTCTTGAGGTGGATAACGGCCCACAGGTCGCTTACATTGCGAAGCGCCCCGATGTTGCGGCCACTCTGAACCAGGCAGATGATATTCAGGCTGCCCTTATGATTTCGCAAATCTCATCACAGCTTTCCGCGGGTTCTGCAATCCCAAGGCGCCCCGATCCCATTACAAGTGAGGATACGGGCAGAGGAACTGCAGGGGCTGGCGAAACGTATCATTTTCTGGACGGTGCCCGCTTTGAGTAGTTCCTTAGATGAGGAACTTTTACCATGCCAAACAATTTTGACAGTAATTTCCAGCGTAAGTTGGTTAGGGTCTTTTTGGAGCGTTTCGAGTCCAAGAGATCAGTTTCAAAAGCGGTCAACACGCAAATTCTGGAGGGCAAGTTTGATCGTCGGTCAGGCGCAAACGTAGACTTCCAGCGCCCGCGTGATTTCGTCAGCACCAGGACGTCTGACGGTGACATTTCAGGTCAGAATGCACAGTCCATCATTGCTGGTAAGGCAACGGGTACGGTGCAGGACTACTTCACGGTCGATTACGAGCTGAAAGACGTTGATATGACGTTGAAGTATGACCAACTGAGCGAGGATGAGGATATTGATTCTGCCGCAACTCGGATGGTCACTGACCTTGAAACGGACTTTGCCAAATACATGGTGCAGAACAGCAACCTATCTTATGGCGATCCAGATACAGCGGTAACGACCTGGCAGCATGTGGCTAATTGGGGCGCTCTTATGCGTTCTGTTGGCGTCCCTACTGGCGATTGGTCTGCTGTACTGAACCCCTTTGCGGTTTCGGAGTTGGCCGACCAGCAGCGAGGTATGGGCGCAGGTGGCAAAGCTGGCAATGCGGTAATGTCTGCGCTTGAGCAGGCGACGATGGTTGAGCGGTTCGCCGGCTTCCGTCGCGTGATGTCAGCGGATACGCTGTATTCCTTCACCACGAACGCTATTACTGACCGGGCCGGGACTTTGTCGGCAACGCCAGATGGTACGTACGTCACGGCGAAGGACACGATGACCCAGAGCCTTGCTGTAACGGCCTTCACTGCCAACCTGACGGTTAAGGCTGGTGAGATCATCGAGGTTACTGGTCGCTTTCGTAACAGCCTCAGCACCCGTCAAGCCTTTGTGGATGGCGCTGGCGCTCAGGTTAAGTGGCGCGGCACCGTAACGGCTGATGTGACTCTGGGTGCTTCTGGTGAAGGTACGCTTGTCGTATCTGGCCCGGCGATCTTCGAGACTGGTGGTGCTTACAACACGGTTTCATCTGCGCTGACTTCTGGCGATGTTGTGACCCTTTTGGGTACAGGCACAACCACCTACCAGCCAAACTTGTTCTTCCACAAGAATGCGTTTGCCATCGGTGGCGTGAAACTGTCCAAGCTGAACAGCACTGATACCATCATGACTACAAAAGACGGCATTTCTATTCGCTGCTCCAAGTATGCGGATGTCCGAGGAAACGTGCAGGGCTTCAGGTTTGACTTGCTGCCTGCGTACGCTGTACTCAATCCGTTCTTTGCGGGTCAAGGTTTCGGTACTTCGTAAACCAACCGGGGCGGCCTTGTGTCGCCCCATTTTTAAGGAAAGGTAATGTCAAAAGTATGGATGTTCAGGGATGGCCGGGAAATGCCGGTCAACGATAATGCAGACGCGGTTGCCATTATGGAAAAAAGCGGCTGGACGACTCAGGCTCCAGAGGGCTGGGTGGCGCCACCCGAGCCGGTTAATCATGAACCTATTTCTGTTGACCCGGTGGAGTTGAACAATCTGCTGGACTCAAACAAGGCGCTTTCTGCCCAGGTGGATGAACTGCTTGCGGAAAACGAAAGACTGAAGCTGGATGCGCCAAAGCGCGGGCGGCCCAAGAAAAACAAAGAGGGATAATCCTTGACCTTCGCCTCTGAGATCATTGAGGACGCGGCTGCTTTTATCATGGTTGGAGAGGAAGATATTTCCATCGAGCCAAACGAGTTTCAGCAAGGCGCCCGGATACTGAACGATTACTGTGCCGAACTGTTTGGGCTTGGGGTTGATATTGGTTATCGCCCTGTTTCTTCAAGCGGCGATCCTGTTACTGTTCCTTCTTCTGTGAATTTGGCGCTCAAGCAAAACTTGGGACTGCTGCTGGCCCCGATGTTCGGAATCTCGCCGCAGCCTGCTTTGGTTGTTCAGGCGGGAAAGTCAGAGCGTCGAATGAAGGCGCAATTCACCCGCAGGATCCGTAGTACCTACCCAGGCACGTTGCCCATGGGGTCTGGTAACAGGACAAGTGGTTTTATCAGCAGCGCGTTTTATCCCTTCACCCCTCCTATGGCGCTCCTTCGGTTGAACGCAAGCACGACCGTTACTATTGCGGCTATCGATACTCCGGTGGTGGTTTCCGGCTGGACGGTTGACCAGCAAACAAACGTGAACGCGGCAACTGCTGGGACGGTGGAGTATTTGAACGATGGGTCTTACCTTGCATCCTTGGAGGCTAGTTTGACTATCAGTGCGGCAACGGATCAATTCACGTTTTACTTCATGAAGAATGGTGCAAAGTTAGAGCAGTCTGCTTTGGTGTTTGATGCTGATGCTGCACAGAATATCAGGCTGAGGTGGTTTGAGACGTTAAGGCGCGGGGACACAGTTTCTATCGCCGTGGAGAACAACGAGGACACAACGAACCTCACAATCACTGACGGGCACTTTACGGTTAACTGATGGATATGCCTTTTACAGATGGGTTTAATCGGGCGACATCGCTTGCCGTGATGAATCGCGCCTGTACTAATTTTTATCCGAAATACATTAGTGCTGGAGAGCAGAACGGTCAGCCAATTTACACCAAGCATCTTTTTGGTACTCCCGGCCAGTCACAACTAGCAACGACAGGAACGGCGGCATCAAACCGTAATCGTGGCGCGATTGTGATGAACGGGATTCCATATTTCGTTAACGGGACGACCTTGTACCGGCTTAACTCGGCCCTGACCACAACGAGCCTTGGGACTGTTGCGGGTAATTCTCTCGTTTCCATGGCACAGAATGGCACTCAAGTAATGGTCTTGGCCAGAGGCAATGGTTATATCTACAACGCCAACACGTCTACCTTTTCCGCGATTACTGACCCTGACTTTCTGTCAAACGGAACTCCGTTATATGTGATCTACATTGACGGTTATTTTATGGCTGTGACCGATGAGAAAAAGGTCATCATTTCCAACTTGAACGACGGAACGGCATGGGCTGCGCTGGATTTCGGCAGCGCAGAATCTGATCCTGATGCCACGGTTGCTCTGGTCAGTTTTCGGAATCAGGCTTATGTGCTTGGAACAGAGACAATAGAGGGCCTGGACAATGTGGGTGGTGCCGACTTCCCTTTCCTGAGAAACGGTGTTTTCCTTGATAAAGGACTGTTGGCGACCTTTTCTGTTATCGAGGCACCAGGCGCGTTCATGTTCATCGGTGGCGGTGATAATGAGGATGCCGCAGTATGGATGTTTGATGGTTCGCAGTTGCGGAAGATTTCAAACACAGGCGTTGATTTGCTTTTAGCGGCGCTAAACGAAAACGATCTGAATGCAGTTTCGTCGTTTTCCTATTCCCAAGATGGGGATACCTTTGTTGGATGGGGATTAAGGAACGACACTATTGTGTACGGAATCCAAACCGGCAAGTGGCATTTAAGAATGTCCCGCGTGACGAATGGCGCCGGGTACGTGGAAGAAAGGCCATGGCGGTCTATGTCGATCCTGAAGGCATACAACAAGATCATTTGCTTTGACAACCAGGATGGTCGGGTGGGCGAATTGAGCCGCTCTTTTTATGACGAGTACGGCACCGAAATTTTGAGATTTTTCGATGTTTCGCCTATCCGAGTGGAGAAGCGCGCCTTTTGCGTTCCTAGGTTTGAGGTCACGATACAGGCCGGAGTTGGTGATAACACCACGCCTGACCCTCAAATCAGGATGAAAAAGTCTAAAGATGGGCAGTCTTTCTCTGCTGAGCGCAACCGTTCGATGGGAAATCTGGGTCAGTACGAAAAGCGGTGTGTGTGGCGTGGCAATGGGCGCTTTGCACAGTATGCGTTATTTCGCGTTCTGACGTCGGAGAAGGTGCAGGCGGCCATTGTCCGGGTTGATGCTGAAATAGTGCCGGGGTTGGTATGAGATTATCACCCATTCCCTCTAGCAGCCCGATTGTTGGCCAGGGGGGGATAATGACGCAGGTCATGCGTAATTTCATGAACGCTGTGGCACGGTCCAGTATTATTGAGGGTTCTGGTTCACCAGAGGGCGTGATCGAGGCCCGCACCACAAGGATGTACATGGACACCGCTGGTTCATCAGGGAGCGTTTTGTATGTTAAGCAGGTTGATGCGGTAGCTGGTGACAGGAAGCGCGGGTGGGTTCTGGTATGACGCTGACAGCCGAAAGGATTTATGACGTTCAGGTCTGCATGGCCGTTATGCGGTCAATGTGGGATGAGATTTCAGAGGATGGGGTAAGCGAGTATATCCCTGATGTCATCAATGAGTTTTGGGTAGCGATATTGGCTGATGGTGTATTGGTGGGCATGTACCGGATCCACAGGGTCATGCTCGTTTGTTACCAGATTCACGCCTTTATGGTGGACAGGAGCCACAAGTCATCGGGTGAGTGCATTTTGCGCTGGTGCATGGACAATATAGACGATATGGAAAAGTTGATAGCGGAGATCCCCGACCTGTACCCGAATGTTTACAACTTCACGAAGAACCAAGGATTTAAGGACGAGGGTGTCAACCGGCTTTCCTTCAGCAAGAACGGCAAGATTCACGATATGTACAGGCTGGGTATGACCCGCCAGGAGATTGAGCAATGGTTGCAGCAGTAGCAACAATAGGCGGTGCGCTGATTGGCGCCAAGTCAAGCCGGGATGCGTCAAAGAGCGCCGCAAAAGGGCAAGACAAGTCCCTGCAAGCGACCCAGCAGGCAGCCAATACCGCCCGAAACGAGGCTAAAAATCTTTTTGGAGCGGCCACCAAGTCTAGAGAAAAGGGTTTCGGTAATGCTTTGGAGTTTCTTGGCGGCGCACCTCAGCAGCAGTTGGCGCCATTTATGGCGGGGAACAACCTTGCCCAACAGCAGGTTTCTCGGGGGCTTGATCAGACGATGAATGCCATCATGGGAAATCCTGTTGATTTGTCGGGGTTTCAGCCGAGAAACGTGGGCAATCCTTCCTCGTTCAACTTTGATCTTAGCGGCTATCTTCCGAAGGAAACGCCGAAATCAGATACTGTTCAGTTCACGCCTTATGTGTGGGGTGGGCCAAAAGGGAATGGGGCAATTAACCCTGACTTTATCCGATTCAATCTCGGTGGGAGGATGCCGTAAATGGTCGCTAACCTGAGCATGATTGGAGGCGGCGGCTATGCCGGTCTGCCTCCGGGGTACATGATTGATGCGAACGGGATGCCGGTACCGGCAGGACCTGCCTCGTCCCCGCTAACAAACGCACCAGCACTGGTAGATCCAACTGGTGCTGTCCCGATGGGGCCGACGCAAGCCGCGCCAGTTCAGCAAGCCCCTCCCACTGGTGTTATTGGCGCAGAGCAAGCATTACTCGCGGGCGCACAGGGGGCCACGGGCGCGTTAATGGAAGGTTACGACGCCAGCACTGGGAACATTCTGGCGGGGCGTACCGGAGCGCAGCAATCATTGCAATCTGGGCAAGACGCGATTACGGACGGTGTGCAGTCTGGAACGCAGTATTTGACCCAAGGCGCTAACAGCGCAATGGATTTGATCTCAGGCGCAGGTAGGGGCGTTCAGGGCGCGACTACGCAAGCAACCGGCATGTTAGAGGCCGGGAAGGTTCAGGGCTTACAAGAGCTTAACAGGGCGTTTCAGAGCGCAGTTGATCCGCTCACTGGATTTATTGATCCGGGCAAACAGGCGATGGTCTTACAGTCGGCGTTGACTGGGGCGCTCGGCCCAGAGGCGCAGCGGGTTGCCATGGAAAACTTTGCTGACGATCCCAGCCTACAGTATCAAAGAGAGCAGGCCGAGAAGGGGTTGACACGGAACGCGGCGGCGCTTGGTGGTCTTGGTGGGGGCAATGTAAGGAAGGCTTTGGTCAGGGAGGCTATTGATCGGTCAAGAATGGCATTCAATGACCGAGTTGCCCAGTTGGGTGGGATTGCTTCTCAGGGCTTGAGTGCCGCAACAACTGCAGGCGGATTGAATGCCCAGCGGGGTTTGGCGGGGCTTGATTTGATTAGCGGAACTGCGGCTAGAGGTGCTGATGTTGTTACCTCTGGTGCCCGAACAGCGGCTGATATTGGAGTGCAGGGTGCTGGAATCCAGCAGAATGCAGGGGCACAGCTTGCACAACTTGCCCAAACAGGCGCTTTGGCATCGGCCGACATGAACACCAGAATGGCAGAGGTTGAAAGGGCCACTGGTGCTGACCTGGCGCAATTGGCCCAGTCTACTGGGTTAAACGTGGCGCAGGTACTCAGTGACCTTGGGTCAAATTCTGCCAACCTTCGTTCGCAAGCTGGGCGGGACTTGGCTGCAGCGATTGCACAAAGTTCCTCACAGTTGGCTGGACTTCAGGAGGGTCAAGGCGTTCAGGCTTCCAACGTGGTTGGATCTCAGGTCGGGAATATTTCGAACCTGCTGCTTCAGCAGGGATTGTTGGATTCTCAGAGCGCCCAGCAGCTTGCGACCATGCTTGCTAATATCGCGGTTGGCGAGGGGACTGCTTCTGCCAATATCGCGGCCAACATCGGGCAGATTGAGGCGGCGGGGGTTTTGGGTACTAATACAGCGGTACAGGGCGCGATTGGCCCGCTGGTGGAAATCTACGAGCAATACCGGGCGAAGAAAGATAAAGGAGAAGAATAATGATGCCATCAGTTTTAGCGGGTATTGGAAATCCGGCTGGCCCCGGTAACGTAGCTGAATCTGCCCGTATTGGCAGGGCGGCAGGGCAGGCAGAGTTATCGAAAGAGCTTGTCGGTAAAATCCTGTCTGAGTCCATGGGGGGCGTTATTGGCGGGAAGTTATCGCGCCTTTCTAAAGTGGACCCGCAGGCGGTCATGAATGTGTCCCAGGCCCTCGGCATTCCGGTCGGCAGCGATGAGCGACTACAAAGCATGATGGGCGACATTATGATGACTGCCACCATGTATGAGGCAGGTGATCCAGAAGGCGCGGCCAAGTATGGCGCCAAGAAGGCGGCGATTCTTGAGGCGGCGGGGATTGAGCCGACGCAGTATATGGACACCATCCAAGCGCTTTCCTCTGGTGATCCTGCTCGCATTCAGGAGGCCGGTGAGTCTTTGGTGCAGTTGCGGGACGGGTTTATTCAGCAGGGGCTACTGAAAAGCCCTCCGGGTAAAGAGGCCAAAAGCCCGTTTGGTGACATTTCCCCAAAGGATTACACTCCAGAGTCCATCAGCCGGTTCCAGAAAACGGGGGATTATTCCGACCTAAGGCGTCCAGAGCCAGGCCCTAAAGAGGCAGACCAGAGAGATCGAAGAATAAAGCAGTATCAAGAACGCTTTGGAATGACCGAGGAAGATGCAATCCGCGCAGTAGATGCACAGGTCAGAATTGACGACAAGGGAAACCTGATTACTTATGACCCGGTGTCCGGTGAAGGTCGCCTTGTGGACGCCGTATCGGGCGAAGAAAGACCTGTTGTGCAGCCCCCTGAGGGTGTGGCTGTTGAGGATTTGGCCTTCGATCCAGGCCAAGGCACCGGGTTCGGGGCATCTTTTCTTGGGCTGTGGAACTCCACGCTTGGACAGGTTCCTTTTGCCCCTATTGCCGAGGATGCGGCAATGGCAGCCCAGAATCTAAGGATTCTAGAGCGCGACGCTATTCGAGCGCTAGCTTCTTCTGGTAGACCTCCGGTAATTGAGCAACAAAGGATCGCTTCTCTTATTCC
>CBFICR010000103.1:0-7902 GCA_965661105.1 Pseudohongiellaceae bacterium
GAAGAGTAAGACAAGTATCGGTCCAGTCTCATTCCACGAGACTTGTCTGATAACAAAAAGCCCTTTTGCGCTTTAACGTTAAATTCTTTCTGTCTCTTCCCCCTCTCTTCCCTTTTCACCCCCTCACCCCCCTCACCCCCCTTACCCCCCTCACCCTCACCCCCCTATTTCTCCTATACTGTCCGGCCCTGAATTTGTATGTAAACACTTATTATCATTTGGCATCCTTTGCCTGCCTTACCTTACATTTCTTTTATGTTTTCCCTGTTGCCGGCGACTAACTCCCTGGACTTTTTTGCCAGACGAGACACACTTCTGCCTGCAATTTCAGGTATTATTATCAGCTTGAACCTTGGTTAGAAAATCACTATGAAAATTGAAATGATCTGTACCGGCGAAGAGGTGCTTTCCGGTCAAATCGTGGACACCAATGCCGCATGGTTTGCCAATGTGTTGATGGACAGTGGCCTGGAATTACAACGCAAAACCACGGTTGGTGATCGCATCGAAGACCTGGTCAGTATTTTTCAGGACAGAAGCCAGCATGCCGATGTCATTCTCGTCAACGGCGGGTTAGGCCCTACCTCTGACGATCTCTCTGCCGAAGCGGCTGCCAAAGCCCTGGGCGTCGAGCTGGAGGAACACAGCGACTGGTTAAAACACCTGGAAAACTGGCACAGCAAACGCAACCGAAAAATGCCCGCCAGTAATTACAAGCAATGCCTGTTGCCACAAGGGGCGGTGCTGGTAGATAACCCGGTGGGCTCTGCACCGGGTTTTCGCATCAAACTGAACCGGGCCTGGTTGTTTTTTACACCGGGGGTACCGGTTGAATTAAAGCTGATGGTTATGGAGCAATTCCTGCCCTTTATCAATAGTGAGTTTTCAGTCAACCAGGCAACTCAACTGACCAAGCTGGTCACGCTTGGACATGGCGAATCAACCCTTGCGGATCAACTCAATGTGATAGAGATCCCACAGGGGATTACTCTGGGTTATCGTCCATCCCCTCCCCATGTGGAAATCAAAATTTTTGCCCGGGGCACACAAGCTATTTCTGCACTACCTGCATATGTCGGGCAGGTGAAAAACGTATTGGGCAGTGCATTGGTCACTGAACGCTTTCCTACCATTGCTGAAGAAGTGCACACCCTGTTACAAGACTCCGGAAAAACGCTGAGCCTGGCAGAATCCTGCACCGGTGGTTTACTTGGCAGTCAACTGGTCGAATTTCCAGGCAGCTCAAATTATCTGCTACAAAGCCTGGTCACCTATTCCAATGCTGCCAAGCAGAAAATTCTCGGGGTAAAAGAATCGACGCTCTCAACTCATGGTGCAGTATCACTGGAAACGGCCAGAGAAATGGCCACAGGTGCCCGCGCTTTGCTGGATAGTGATTTTGCTCTTGCCACAACCGGCATTGCCGGCCCCGATGGCGGCAGTGATGAAAAACCCGTAGGCACAGTTGTTATCGCGCTGTGTGACAGAAATACCTGTTGGGAGCAAACCGTAAAACTAAGTAACCGTTCCCGCAGCCTGGTTCGCATCATGAGCTGCGCTATAGCACACGACATGCTCAGGCGCCGCCTGCTGGACGAAGAACCCATAGTTGATTATTCCTTCATTACCCGCGTGGATACTAACGTAGTCAAATTTGACCAGTAGAGTTTTTCCAGTGAAGCTTGATTAGTCAGTGCCGGTCGCTACAGGTAAAATAAGCACTTTAGGCACTTTTATACAAAATCAGAAAACTGATTATCGACATAACAAGCCTGGGTTTCCTGCTCCACAGAGACCAGGCTTTTTCGGGGAACACTTATCAAGCTACATCTATCAATACGCTGGAAACTGATCCTTTCCATTATTGTCCCACTGATGATTATTACCTCGGTAATAATGGGTTTTACGCTGTCTCGTATTAATACCTTTGCGACTCTTAATATCCAGGAAAACGAACTCGGAGAACTCGGTCTTTATGCCAATCAAATAGGGGCGGAGTTCAATGGTCTTGGTCAAATCGCAACCACCACCGCCAATCTCCTCTCCCTGGTAGAAGAGATTAGTGAAGAGGAAATCTACAACCTGCTGTTTCGAAACGTCTCCGACAACCCCTTGGTCTACGGTGCAGCTATAGCCTTTGAACCCTTCTCCTTCCAAGAGGACAAGCGCCTTTTTTCACCCTATGTCCATGAAAGCGCAGACAGTCTGGAAATCATTGATATTGGCGAAGACTCCTATGATTACACGGATGGAAACTGGGAGTGGTACAGTGCCGTGCGTGAAGGCGGCGAGGCTATCTGGACAGAACCCTACTTTGATGAAGGCGCTGGTGATGTCCTTATGACCACCTACTCCGCGCCTTTTTATCGAGATGGCAATTTTGCCGGCGTCGCAACTCTTGATATTCGCCTGGATGCTCTCAGTGAACTCACCTCCAGTAAATTCAATGAAAAGAATTTTATTATTCTCAGTAAATCCGGGCGCTTCATCACTCATGAAAACCCTTCCATGGTGCTGAACTCAACAATATATGAACAGGCTGCACTGCAGAACAACAGCGCTTATTCGATAGCCATAGACAATATTCTGGCGGGAGAAACCAGCCTGAATATTGTTAACGATGTGTTTTTGAACGGAGAGATTGTTGAGGGTGAGTCCTGGATTTATTCAACACCAGTGTCTTCAACCGGCTGGACCCTGATCTCGACAATTCCAAAGCAACAAAGCACACAGGAACTTTGGTCACTTATGTCGATGGGAATTTATGGCCTGATCCTGATGATTACCCTGATTATTGCCCTGACACTCTATGTTAGCTCACGTATGACACGTCCCATCAAGCACCTGGCGGAGGCCGTTTCAGCAGTAGCTCGAGGAAAACTGGATACCACCATTGAGAAAATTTATTCCATGGACGAGCTCGGCAAGCTGTCTGTAGGTTTTAACCGGATGCTGAAGAACCTGAACAAACAGGTGGAATTACAAAGCCAGCAAACCGCGGCCCGGCAAGTGGTGGAAAAGGAGTTGCAGATGGCCAGGGAAACCCAACAGGCCCTGCTGCCCAGCACATTCCCGCCATTCCAAGAGCGAAAGGAATTCCAGCTTCATGCGGTGAGCAAAGCAGCGCGTCATGTCGCCGGAGACTTCTTTGACTTTTTCCTGATCAATCCAAAAACCCTGGTATTCGTCATCGCAGACGTCAGCGGCAAAGGTATGGCGGCAGCTCTGGTAATGGCTGTTACGCGCACTATCATTCGCAACCTGGCGAAAAGTGGAAAAACCCCGGCGGCAATACTTGCAGAAACCAACGAACTCCTCAGAGAAAGTCATAATGGCTCTGCTTTTGTCACTATTTTCCTGGGTTTTTACAACACTAACTCAGGCGCCATAATTTATGCCAATGGCGGACATTCTGCGCCCCTGATTATTGGCAAAAATAACAGCATCACTGCCAGAGGAGCTGCCACTGGCACTATTGTAGGCATGCTGGAAAACCAGGAGTATGGCAATGCTCAGATGCGCCTGCATCCAGGTGAAACATTACTGCTGTTCACCGATGGGCTGACTGAAGCCCGCTCAGAAGCAGGAGAATTCTATGGTGAGGGGCGCTTGCGTGCCTTCCTGGAAGAAAATGCAGGCCTCTCGCCTGAGAGCCTGTGTAATCACCTGGAAAAAGAAATCTGTAGCTTTCAAAAGATGAACCTGTCAGATGATCTCACAATCCTTGCGCTTAAACGCATCGGCTCACGCATGACCCGCATGCTGGAAGAGCTGATGAAGGGTAAACGACACTAGAAATTTCAATGACAGCCGGCCCGACGTGGGATGCATAGAGGTATGGATTAGGCCGGCTGCCATCGAAATTAGTGCGTCCTTGCAAATAAAGCTCCCTTCCATGGAGCAGTGAAAGCTTATTTCGCTCAAATCCACAACTCATTTTGAGATTGCTTCCAGGAGACAAATAACCCTTCAGAACCAAGTGTCGAGGATGTTGCAAAACACTGTCAACACTATATTTTCAATAACTGGATTATTTTTTTTGCAAAAATGAGTATCATTTTTAATAATGGATTCTCACAAGTGAGAATATATTTTTCCCAGTAATTATAAGTAGTTAGAAGCCTGCACGAATTTCATAACAGAGGATTAGCCCTCAAGTGGATAATGAACTAATTACAGAAAGTTTTAATAACTGGCTGGTGATTCCATCATTGGTCACAATTATCACTATATTTATAGTGATAATGAACAAAAGAAAGAGGAAGGTGCTTTCTGAGAACAGCTTGATTTCAGGCCTTCTACTGTCATTACTTTTGATGAATGTTTTAGAAGTTCTAACTTTTGGTAATATATACCAGCATTATGAAATTCTTCTAAGAATCTATTACTGCACTACTTTTATTACTTCATCATATGTTATTTGCTTAAGTGAACGACTAAGTAAGCCAAAATATTTCTCGAGGAGAGTATTTTATATATTAATACTCCTTATTAACATTGCCTTGATCAGTTCAATACTTTTGACAAATCAAATTGTGGCCGGTGCTGAAAGAATAAGCTATACAATATCAAGGGTAAAAGGCGATTATTATTGGATTTTTCAGACTTATACTCTTATCTGTTTTATTGGTGCGCCTATTTTAATCGGAAACAGTATTATCAATGCTGATAACCCCCTAGAAAAAAAGAGAAATATAGTCATTCTATTTTCTTTTATCCCACTAATATTAACAGTATTACTTGTGATAACTTTAATGCAGATTGGTATAAAAATTAACTTTTCTATCTTCCTGCCAATAAGCACACTAATTTTCGTTATTGTCTATTTGTTTACTGAAAACAGGAATGACCTTTTCCGCTTTCTTGTGAACATCCCGTTTTCAAGTGAAAGAGCAGCTTATAAAGAGATTAGTGGTCGTGTGATTGACTATATCTCCAAAGCTCAGACTGATGAGAAATTGTCGCTTAAGGAAATGATGGCGGAGATTGAAAGAACATTTATTAATAATGCGCTGGAAATAAAAGATGGAAATCATAATCTTGCAGCAGAACTATTGTCGATCTCCCTGAGCACAATTTATCGTAATAAGGAAAAACATAAATCCTGACAATCCCTAAAGGTAAAATGATGGTGATATAAAAACGCCTATTAATCGAGTTTATCGCAAATCATTTTTAATAAATAATCAGGCGAATTTAAAATCTTTTTTCCGGTTCAAATATTCGCATATATCCACCACTTCGGCATCGTAGCGGGCATTCTTATTCGCTGACAATTCGGCAAGGGCAATTTCAGGATCCAGCGCTGGCCGGTATGGGCGATGAGAAGACATGGCTTCCATTACATCGGCTACCGCCATAATTTTAGCCTCGGGTAAAATTTCCTGATCCATCAAGCCGTCGGGATAGCCACTGCCATCCAGTCGCTCATGGTGCTGGCGTACCATTTCCTTAATGGGCCAGGGAAAATCAATATCCTTGACGATATCGAAGCCTACCTCGCTATGGGTCCTGATCATTCCCATTTCATTATCCGATAATTTTCCGGGTCGGTTAAGAATTTCCGAGGGAATATAAATTTTCCCGATATCGTGAATCAGGGCGCCCATCTCCAGCCCGCGCAGGAAGTCTTTGTTCATACCCATCTCTTTGGCAATAGCCAGTGAAAGTTGGGCGACGCGATTAACATGACCAAAAGTGTAGGGGTCACGTTTTTCGATAGTATTGGCAATGGCCTGAATGGTGGATTTAAGCGTCTTGCGAAGACGTCTTTCATCTTTTTTATGTCGATTTAAATTATGGTAGGAGCCAACATAGCCTTTTATTTTTCCTTCACTGTCATAAACCGCGCGCGCTTTCAGAAACACCTTCAGCCTCTTGCCAGCCTTTGTGACCCTGCAGGTTTCACCTTCCCAGAACCCTATTTCATTGAGCGCCGGAATCGTTTCCTCCGGGTTAGAGACACCAGCCATTTTGGGGCAAGACAATATACTGATGGGCTTGTATAGAATCTCTTCAGATGTATACCCAAACAAATTAAAAAATGTCTGGTTGGCATAGATGATTCTACATTCCCCATCCAGAAATAATGCAGCTTCCGAAATTTGTTGCATGGTTTCAGTAAAAATTTCACTTTCGTCCTTGAAATGTTTACGATCACTGATATCGCGATCCACACCCCGATAACCACAAAATTTTCCTTGATCGTTATAAAAAGCTTTTCCGCTGGTTTCAATAAAGACCTTGTGTCCCTTTTTATGCAGATTAATATTTTCAATAAGGTGAAGGTCCCTGCGGGTTTTCACTATTTCCTTGCAGGTTTCAGATATACGTTGCACCTCTTCCCTGGGCATATAGTCGAAGGGACTGGTACCAACGACTTCGTCCGGGCTATAGCCAAGAATCTTTTCTACCTGGGGACTGGCATAGGTATAAATCATTTTCTCGTCCACTTCCCAGAGCCAGTCTTCAGTGGATTCAATTAGAGTTTGATAACGCGCATGCTCAAGGTGACTTGAATAATCCAGAGAACCTGAATTATTAAAACCTGAAGGCTGCCGGTTTCCAGCCTTATTACTGGTGTCATTCATCCATAACCTCCTTATTACCGAATTTCTCCATCAGTGGATATCGGCTTCCATCGTGGGGCTGTTCACCCAGAAATGCTATTGCAGATAGTGCTTTCCATGTATTCCATAATGTCTGCAAGGTTAGTCAGGATATCACCAAATTTTATAATGTAAATTTAAATGATTTCAGATAATGCTAAAAACAAATCTGAAGACCGGGAATAAAGACAAGAGTACCTGGAGAAAGTAAAAAAAGAAGGGAGGCGGAGAACACCACTGCAAAGGATAAATTAAAGTAGCTGTTATTTTTATATTTGCAAATAAACTACCAGTTTAAGCGAAAGCTTAAGAAGACCAGTAGAGCATGATTTCCCTCTTTCACCAGTTATAGAATTAGCCAAGCAGCTTCCGGGCAATTTTATTTATCATCGATAAAGCCCAGATAAAGCTATCCATAGTTACTTTTATGCTGCCCCAAAAACATAAACGCAGTTTATCCGCGAGACTTAATGTCATGAAACTTTCACTGATGTGTAATGCGCTACGGCTATAGCAGTTTTGCTTCAATAAAAAAGCTATGGCAGGGAAATGATGGGCTGCAACCAGCGCCGCAATAAGCAGGAACAGCAATCCAGGTAATACGGGGAGCAAAATACCCAGTATCCCCAGAGCCAGCAAGAACAGGATAAGTGTAAGGGCGGCCAGTTTACCGGCAGTATATTTAATACTTGCTATCATTTGCTTTCAGGACCCTCTAAAGATGCATAGCTTATATTCAGGTAAGCCAGACTTCATAAAATTTATCGAATCTATTAATCGTTATATCAGTCGTAATAGTAGTACCTCTCATAACGGGGTCCGGGTTTCACGGGGGCCAACAGGAAATAGAAGATCCAGGCAAACCATGACAGAAAAATAATTGCCAAAATCCAGGCCGCTTTTTCTCCCCCACTGGTCACCTCTGAATCAGCGATCATCAATATTGGCAACAGCCAGATAAAAAACACACCTGCCATGCACAATAGAGCAATACCGAAGCTAAGTATCGGGAGTAAGGCAACACCCGCAATAACCAGCAGAAAGAGCACGATAAGGGTACTGATAACTTTCATTGTTGACTCCAAACGCAAATTTAACCAATTATTATTATTGACAATTTATATAAAGCGAAAATCATGCCAATTATTATATTCATATATTTCAGTTAGTTAACTTAATATCACTTCTCCAGTGGCGCAATATTCCAATATTTATCCCATATAGTGGTGATATTTACCAACAAAAAAATAGTTTGTATTTAACACATCAGCTAGGTGTAATAGCAGCACTTTCA
>CBFICR010000104.1:0-7862 GCA_965661105.1 Pseudohongiellaceae bacterium
ACCTTCCTTTTCCCTAATATAAGGGCGAGTATGCCATAAGCGGTCCGGAAAAAGGCAGGCTAGAGCAGGATGTTTCGCTGTTTTTCCTAATTTCACCAGACTCGAAGTTTTCCAGTATTCTTTAACGCGCCTTAACTATAGCTGAATTACCGCAAGCCAGAGACATAGGAAGACAGAGCAGCAATTTCTTCGTCACTCAAGCGTGCCGCAATACTGCGCATTACCTGTGCATCGTCATTATTACGCATACCGGACCTGAAAGCCTTGAGCTGCAATTCAGTATAAGCTGGATCTTGTCCACTCAACGCAGGATAGCCAGCAGATGACAGGCCTTCCCCATTTGGTGAATGGCAGGCAGAACAAGCCGCAGCACCAATTTCAGCAATGCCGGCTTTGTACAATGTCTCACCCAGGGCCACTTTTTCTGGTTCTGCCGCACCTTGTGCCAGGGGCTGGGAAGCGTAATAAGCAGCCACATTTGCCATATCCTGATCATTGAGTGCATTCAGCATACCTGTCATCAATGGTGCAGCCCTGAGGCCGGTCTTGATGTCATGCATTTGTTTTAAAAGGTATTTTTCTGTCTGTCCGCCTATTTTAGGGACATTCGGAAGCTGGCTCATATTGCCATCTTGCCCGTGACAGGCAAGGCATACAGTGATTTTCTCTGCGCCAGCGGCAGCGTCGCCCTGGGCAAAGGCCTGCAAAGGGGCAAACACGGCAAGCAAAACAATCATGGCCGCGGATGCTGTTTTTAAAATTAATGTACTTGCAAAATTAGTGGTGTTTACTGCGGTATTCTTCATTCTCAGTTTCCAGTCGGGACGTTAAATAACTTCTATATTAGATACTGCCAGTTATATTTACTGCTACCTGGAGCATTTCGATCAATTTTAAATTTTAAAAATTCAAAGCTACAGGCAAATTATCCAGGAAATTATCCCTGAGCATTATGGTGCGCCCTGCTTCGAGAACAGCCAATAGGGTCAAATCTTATAACTACTCATTAGTTAATCAGTGCTGTTACAATCCACAGCCGATAAAAGCCGCGCGATTATACCTTAAGCCATCACTTAACCCCAAACAGAATGCCAGATTATGAATGCTGATCCGCAGGCCAACAGACTAGATTTCACCAGCACCAGTTTTTTGATGAGTGCCAGTACGCTATCCCAATGCCCGGAAGATAATGCTGATGAGGTCGCTTTTGTAGGTCGTTCCAATGCGGGTAAATCCAGTGCCATCAATACATTAACCGACCAAACCAAGCTTGCCAGAACCAGTAAAACGCCAGGGCGTACGCAATTACTGAATTTCTTTCAGGTAGCCGAAGGCAAATTCCTGGTTGATCTGCCGGGCTTTGGCTATGCCAAGGTGCCTCCGGCGGTAAAGGCCAAATGGCAAAAACAACTGGAGGCTTATCTCAGAGAACGTAAATCATTGCGCGGACTGATCCTGTTGATGGATTGCCGCCACCCCCTCAAGGATTTTGATCGAATGATGATTGAATGGTGTGCCCAGGCCCCAATGTCAGTGCATATACTGCTGACAAAAAGTGACAAGCTGAAGTCCGGAGCCAAACAAAAAGTCCTGCTTGAGACCCGAAGAGAACTGGCCAGCTACGGCGACATGATTTCAATTCAGCTGTTTTCAGCCCTTAATCATGAAGGCGCAGGGGCTCTAAAGGGGCGACTTCAAACCTGGTTATGCCCACCTGTGGTAAAAACCCCTGAAACAATTGCTGAAAGCTGAAATTTAAGACCCTAAAATTAAAGACCCCAAATTAAAAGGGCCCTAACTGTAGGAGAAACAGTTAGGGCCCAACGCGCTCCTATTAACCAGGAGATATATCTTCTTTAGCAGGAAGGAAAAATCGGGGAGAAAACCTTCCTGCTATAGTAATTGACCCACTGTTTTTACAATAGTTCAAAAAAGGCTTAAAAATACTTAAATATTTTTACTGTTCAGGCAGAGACACAATAAAATATCCTGATTTATAGACTAATGCGCAGTATTCCAGTCTTTTCCAAAGCCCATATCTACCACCAATGGTACATTCAGTGAAGCTGATGACACCATACGAAACCTGACTCCCTCTGCCAGTAATTCAAGATCCTCTTCCGTCACTTCGAACACAAGCTCATCATGCACCTGCATAATCATCATGGCATCGAGTTTCGCTACTTTAAGCCAGTGATCTATATCCACCATCGCCTGTTTAATAATATCTGCAGCGGTACCCTGCATGGGGGCATTAATCGCTGTCCTTTCCGCCGCCTTGCGTAACATGCCGTTGCTTGCCTTGATATCCGGCAGATACAAACGTCTTCCAAACAGTGTCTCCACATAACCCTGCTCGCTGGCCAGCATACGCGTGTCATCCATGTATCTACGTACTCCCGGATAACGCTGAAAATAACGCTCAACATATTCCTGGGCCTGTGCACGTCCAATGCCCAGCTGTTTTGCCAGACCAAAAGCCGACATGCCGTAAATCAACCCAAAATTGATCGCTTTGGCACTGCGCCGCTGATCCGGCGCCACTTTGTCCAGGGCTACTGAGAAAATTTCACTGGCTGTTGCCTGATGGACATCCAGCCCCTTCGAAAATGCTTCACAGAGCCCCTCATCGCCAGACAAATGCGCCATAATCCGCAATTCAACCTGGGAATAATCCGCTGCCAGCAATACCTTGCCTTTGTCAGCCACAAACGCTTGTCTGATGCGGCGACCTTCTTCGGTTCTGATGGGGATATTTTGCAGATTGGGCTCTGTTGAAGACAACCTGCCGGTGGCAGCGACAGCTTGCTGATAATTGCTGTGAATTCGCCCGGTGTTCGGATTTATATCCCGTGGCAGACGATCCGTGTATGTCGACTTCAATTTGCTCAAACTACGATGTTCGAGAATTACTTCCGGCAACGGGTATTCCAGGGCCAGCTCCTGCAGAACGGGCTCAGCGGTGGAAGGTTGCCCTTTGGCGGTTTTGCTGATGACCCGGTAGTTCAGTTTGTCATAAAAAATTTGCTGTAGCTGTTTTGGGGAGCCCAGATTGAATTCTTCTCCGGCAAGCTCATAGGCCTTCTTTTCCAGACTTTGAAGTTTTTCAGCAATCTCGACACTTTGCCTGCCAAGTGCACCAGTATCCAGACTAACACCTGCATCTTCCATACGGCACAACACCGGAACCAGGGCAATTTCAAAATACCGATATACCTCTGCCAGCTGGACAGTTTGTTTTAGCTTGCTGTCCAGCACCTGGTGCAAGCGAAAACAGAAATCCGCATTTTCCGCAGACCAGGAAGCGGCTTTTTCAAGCTCAAGCTCGGCAAAACTGATTTTAGTTCTGCCTTTGCCCAACAACTCTTCAAGAGTCTTTTTATCCTGCTCCAGGTAAAGAGAGGCCAGTCGATCAAAGGTGTGTTTGAACGCAACCGAGTTCAACACATAGGATTGCAGCATGGTGTCATAACGCCTGCCGCGTAGCGAAATACCATAATTACTCAATATGTGAGAAATTAGTTTAAGATCGTGACCAATTTTAAACAGGTGATTGTCTTCCAGAAGCGGCTTTAGCAGGGCAACTACTGCATCCCTGGGCAATTGTTCCGGGACATCCAGTCCGCTATGTGCCAGGGGAATATAACAGGCTTTCCCGGGCTCACAGCAAAAAGATAATCCTATGATTTCTGCCTCATTGTAATGCCCGCCCAATGTCTCAACACTAATAGCGATTCGTCCTGCGCTGGCAGCATCGGCAATAAATTGTTCCAGCAGCTTCTGGTCCAGTATGCACTTGTACTCTACCGATTCAGGGTTGGGTATTTCAACATCATCACCCCTGCTGTCAACTTCCAGCTCCCCCCCCTGTAATTCTGGTGCCTCGATGCCTTCGCCCTCCAGCTCCTTGATCCAGGAGCGAAATTCCATTTGTTTATAAAGCGCCAGCAGCTCAGGTTTATTTGCCTCTTCATGAACAAGGTCTTTGGGGCCGAAATCCAGTTCGACATCCAGTTTTATGGTGGCCAGTTCCCGGGACAGTCCCAGCTGCTCCAGGTTATCGCGCAGTTTTTCACCAATTTTCCCTTTTACCGCTTCAGCGTTTTTGATGACCCCGTCCAGAGAACCATATTCATCCAGCCATTTCACCGCAGTTTTCGGCCCTACACCGGGAACACCGGGAATGTTGTCGGCCTTGTCACCCATCAAGGCAAGATAGTCGATAATTCTTTCCGGTGGCAGACCAAACTTGGTATTTACACCGTCAATATCCAGTGTTTCATTGGTCATGGTATTGAGCAGGGTGACATGCTCATTAACCAGTTGCGCCAGATCCTTATCCCCGGTTGATATCAACGTCGGCATACTTTGTTCCCAGGCCTGTTGCGCCAGGGTGCCAATCACATCATCAGCCTCGACACCGTCTACCATTATCAGCGGCAAACCCATCGCCTTGATAATAAGATGTATCGGCTCAATCTGGCTACGCAGTTCATCGGGCATGGGTGGGCGATTCGCCTTGTACTCGCTGTACATATCATTTCGAAATGTTTTTCCCTTGGCATCAAACACAATGGCAACATAGCTGTCAGGGTAGGCATTGATCAGGCTCCTGATCATATTAATGACCCCTTTAACAGCACCGGTGGGTTGCCCCTTACTGGTGGTTAACGGGGGTAAGGCATGAAAAGCCCGAAATAAATAGGAAGACCCATCAACGAGTATGAGTGGATTGTTATTGGTCATGTTGCTCAGCTTTCCAGGACATTAAGGTTTTCGCAGGTTTATTCGGCAATATGCAGAGGCAGATTCCGTTTATTCACGACACAAAGCAAAGCTTGCTGCCAGCTTTTGCATAAACTGAAAATACCCATCCCTTGTTAAGGGGATATCATGGGCAAGTACATCAACGGAAATATAACGCAAGCTATCACGTTCCAGCTGGTTTTGAAGGTTGCCTGAATTTACTGCAGGGTCAATGACAATACAGTTCACATTGCTTTCATTGAGCACGGACTTTATTTCCATGACACGCCTTATTCCGGGTTGAACCTCCTCATTATCAGTAAAGCTGGTCAAATGAGAAATTCCCAGCTGTTTTTCAAAATATTGATAACCATTATGATATACGGCAAAGGCAGGAAAGCTGTCAGGATCAAGTGTTGCAGTCAGCTCTTTCTCCAGGCTTTTCAATCCATCTGTGAAATGCTCAAGGTTTTGTAAATAGCGCGGTTCATTGCCGCGGTCGAGTTGAATCAGTTTTGCTGCCAGAACATCTGCGATTATCCCGGCATTGCGGGTATCAAGCCAGATATGGGGATCGATACTGGTGTTAAGTGGATATATTGTCAGTCCATCGAGATTAATAGCCGTCACTACCCGTGCGTCCAGCTCACCAATTATTGCGCCCATACCCGTTTCAAGTTGCGGCCCTATCCAGATAAAAATATCTGCCTGGTTCATTACTCGGCGTTGGGAAGGTCTTAGTGAGGGATGATGTGGGTCCTGCGAGCCATCCATCACCAGCATTGGCTGAGAAACCTCATGGGTTATGGCGGCTGCAATTAACTGCAATGGTCGAATGCTGGCGGCCACTGAGTATTGCGCAAAAACCTGGGTATCAAAACCCAGGAAAAGAAAAAAAATCAGCAATAATTTGCGCATAGTAAAAGACAAAAACCAGTCAGAAAAATGCCCAGCCGTTAAGCTGTGCTTTTAAAAGATGCTATGATATATCACCCTGAATGAATACCACAGGATTGTAGTGTTCAGCTTAAAAAATATACTGCACAATCCTGTTATGTCATTCTCAACTTGTCTTATCCGGGCTCTTGGTCGTGGAAGAAAATTTCCTTATTAATGCCAGCAACATTTCTTTGCAAATTGAGCAACGGCAAATTCTTGAAAATATATCCCTTCAGGTAGCAAAAGAGCAGATTGTCACACTGATTGGTCCCAATGGCGCTGGCAAAACTTCTCTGGTGAAAATTGTGCTTGGTCTGCAGAAGCCTTCCAGCGGCACAGTTACGCTAAAAAAAGGTTTACGAATTGGTTATATGCCACAACGATTACATATAGATCCCAGCATGCCGGTTTCTGTTGATCGTTTTTTAAAGTTGGCAGTGAATGCCAACCGCAGTGAAATAAGCTCGGTTCTGAAAGAAGTCGGAGCAGGCGCATTACTCAATAGTCAGCTCCACTCTCTATCTGGTGGTGAACTGCAGCGTGTTTTGCTGGCCAGGGCATTAATTCAGGCGCCCCAGTTACTGGTCCTTGATGAGCCTGTACAGGGCGTTGATGTGAATGGTCAGGCTGAACTCTACCGCCTTATTGA
The DNA here is from genome assembly GCA_965661105.1 of Pseudohongiellaceae bacterium. Taxonomy (GTDB): domain Bacteria; phylum Pseudomonadota; class Gammaproteobacteria; order Pseudomonadales; family Pseudohongiellaceae; genus Eutrophocola. The sequence goes on from CBFICR010000104.1 coordinate 6,335, forward strand.
AAGCATCAGGACCCGACACAAGTGCGGGATTTTACTAATTTCCCATGACTTACATCTGGTGATGTCAGCCACGGACGAGGTGATCTGCCTTAATCAGCACGTCTGCTGTCACGGCCATCCCGAGCAGGTAAGTAATGATCCTGCTTACCTGGAATTATTTGGCAAAAAAGATGCCGAAACTCTTGCGGTCTATACTCACCATCACAACCATAGCCATGATCTGGGTGGTGATATCGTAGAAAAAAGTAATGGCAGGAATTAGGCAACAACGCTATGGCTGATTTTATAATACGCGCATTGTTAGCCGGCTTGATGGTAGCCATCATTGCAGGACCGCTGGGATGCTTTGTTGTATGGCGCCGCATGTCTTATTTTGGCGATACGCTGGCTCACTCCGCCCTTTTTGGCATAGCGATGGGGCTAATTCTGGATATAAGCCTGCAGCTATCCGTTATTGTTGCCTGCATGCTTCTGGCTGTAGCCCTGGTAATGATGGAAAACCGGCGCGGTCTTTCCACAGACACCATTCTTGGAATTCTCGCCCATAGCTCTCTTGCGCTTGGACTGGTAATCATCAGTTTTACTGATAACCAGATAAATTTGATGGCCTACCTGTTTGGTGATTTGCTTACCGTATCATGGCAAGATCTTATCTGGATTGGTGCCAGCGTTTGTATAGTACTCGGTGTATTATTTGCAAACTGGAACCATCTATTAACAATCACCCTGCATGAAGAACTTGCCCAGGTTGAAGGCCTCAATGTTACTCGCCTGCGACTTTTATTAATGCTGTTAATTGCATTAATTGTCGCGGTTTCAATGAAAGTGGTCGGCGTGCTACTGATCACCTCCCTTCTCATTATCCCTCCCGCCTGCGCGAGGGCGTTTTCCAAAACCCCTGAATCAATGTCGGTTATAGCGAGTATAGTAGGCTGTATTTCCGTTTGTGGAGGTTTGGCTGCATCCTGGTTCTGGGATACGCCTACCGGCCCAAGCATAGTAGTCATGACCAGCTTGCTGTTTATTCTTTCCAGAATAGCGCTTGGCGCTGAGAAAGTGTGAGACGTGTGTTAGCCGGAATTATTGTTTTGGGTTGTACTTCTTAACCGCAAGAAAATTTTCAAGCATCAGCTGTGGATCGTAGGGTGCCTTAAAGAACCCCACATTATTTGCCTGCGGATCTATCAACATAACTTCTCCGTTATGAGTCACCAGGTAATTATCATCATCTACCCGTAAATAGGAAAATGCCACGTTCATTTTGCGCGCCATATTATAAAGATTGTTGTAATCGCCTGTTAGTCCGATAAATTCAGGATTGAAGAAGCCGACATATTCCGCCAATTTTTCCGGTGTATCGCGGTTTGGGTCAACACTGATCATGACTACCTGCACATCTGATTCCAAACCCTCGACTGCCAACAAGTCATAAAATTGTCTAATCGCCGCCATTGTGATTGGGCAAATATCCGGACAAAAAGTATAGCCAAAAAAACCAGGGTCCATTTATCTTTAAGCGAGTCCCGGG
>CBFICR010000105.1:0-7727 GCA_965661105.1 Pseudohongiellaceae bacterium
ACAACTTTGAAACTGCGATGTTCTATGTCAGTGACCACGGCGAATCGCTGGGTGAACATGGCCTCTACTTACATGGCATGCCTAATTTTATGGCGCCTGAATCCCAGCGTCATGTGCCGGCACTGATGTGGTTTGGTAAGAATTATGGGATTGATCTGCCGCTGCTTCAGGCTCGCAGCGATAATGAATATTCCCATGATAACTTTTTCCACACGGTCCTGGGTTTGATGGAAATAGAAACAAAAGTGTACGATCCGGCTCTGGATATTATTGCTGATGCTCACCTGCAGCATGAGCAACTAGCCGGGGCTAAATATTCGTCACCCGGGTCTATAAACTTCGATTCGCATCTGTAATTGTAAAAGTGAAATCATCTGCCAGCTGATGGCCATCAATGGACCTTACCTGAAATACTACCTGGTAAATGCCAGGTTCAAGCAGTGGAATGTCCAGCTCTATCTCTTTGCCAAAAGCTGTTGATTGACCAATGCGGTTGCGTGGTAGTCGCACGGTAATAGCCTCGCCAACCTGCAGCAGCTGTTCATTGACCGGCCTGATTCTGGCATTGGTAATGGTTACTTCACCGGGAAAAACAAAGCGCAAAATTTTCGGAGCCTGATCTATGACGGCATCATGGTCGGGAACCGTTGTTGCGATACCGGTATGAGCGTTGGCTGTGTGGATCGTCAGCGCAGAGAGTCCTGCCAGCAGCAGGAGCAGTGTTAAGCGTATTTTATGCATGTCATACAGACGTGATTTGGCAACATTGATACTCATGATACTATTCCTGAAGTATCTATAAAGTATCTATAAAGTATCTTTAAGCTTTAGAAAAATATCTTCAGCAAGGCTCTCAGGCAATCAGAACTGCATTAGATGAGCTCATTTTCAAAGGGGGGGCTATGTTCAGCAAACCAATAAAAATTCTTACTGTCTTCGCCATATTGCTGTTGCCGGTCATTTCCAGTGCACAGCAACTGGGTCATTTTGAACGCATCAAGGTATTCGGTCCTTCACTGCAGGGCAACCTGTCAGGCGATGATCCCAACCGGGATGTGTCTGTCTATCTGCCACCGGGTTACCGGACTGATGCCAGCAAACGCTACCCGGTTGTTTATCTTTTGCATGGCTACACGGATTCTGATCAGAACTGGTTTGGCCTGAACGGCAATCATTTCGTTAATGTGCCGGATGCGGTTGATGCCGCCTGGCGTGACGGGGCGCAAGAAATGATCATTGTCATGCCCAATGCCTTTACCCGCTTCCAGGGCAGTATGTATTCCAATTCGGTGACCACCGGTGACTGGGAAAGCTATGTGGCGAAAGACCTGGTGGCCTATATTGATGGCCACTACCGCACGCTGGCCAGTCGCGAAAGCAGGGGACTGGCGGGGCATTCCATGGGCGGTTACGGCACCGTGCGTATCGGCATGAAATACCCGCAGGTGTTTGCCGCCCTGTATGCCATGAGTCCCTGCTGCATGGGCGCCAATATGAATCCAGGCCTGGAACAGTACGCAGCAGCCATAGCGATTGAAAATGATGAGCAGCTTGCCCGGGAAGGATTTGGGGTCAAGGCCGCCATGGCCTCTGCCGCGGTGTGGTCACCGAATCCCGAAAACCCGCCTTTTTATCTTGACCTGCCGTTCAAGGATGGCGAGTTACAGGAAGACGTAGTAGCACGCTGGATTGCCAACGCGCCATTGATAATGATGCACCAGTATATTCCCCAGCTTGAGTCATTTGAGGATGTCTATATAGACGCCGGTGACCGGGATGTGGGTATTGCTGCCACCGTGCGCGAAATGGATGTCACACTTGATAATTATGGAGTGCCACACCGGGCAGCCATTTATGAGGGGGATCATGTCAGCGGTATTCATGAACGTATTACTACGCAACTGATGCCGATGTTCTCCGAGGTGCTGGTTTCTCAATGATGATTCGAGGGGGTTAAGCGGCCAGTGTTGAAAATACGCATGTTTATTGTCGAAATGAGTTGTCCAGTCTCTTATGGATAATTTGCCTGCGGATCTTGAGTCAATCACAGCGACTCAGCTTGAGCGGGCATACAGGCTTGAGCCCGTTCAATTCCGCACATGGTTTGATGATGTTCATCAACACAATCCCCAATCTCAGTTATTGCAGGCATGGCAGGCGCGTCTCTACTTTGATGAAACTGCACAAGACTCAGGCGCACAACCTCCGGCTGGAATCCATAAGCTGCAAAGCGATAACTCTCTGCTGCTCTATGTGATTTTTATTTCAGTGCTGGTCTGGGCTGTTGCGAAACTCCCGGACTTTATCTCACTGGATGGCGAGTGGTTTTATCCCCGCTTCATTCCCTTTCTTGTAATCAGCGCTCTGGTTGCCTACTTCACCATTAATGATGGTGTGAAGAAAGCAGGACTATGGTTCACTATTGGCTCATTAGCTGTTGTCTTTTTTATATTACTGCTACTGCCTGACTCTCCGGATTCTGATTCGATTACCATGGCGCTGATCCATAGCCCTTTTGTGTTGCTGAGTCTCCTGGGTTTGGTTTTTAGTGGCGAAAATTGGGGTGACGCCGCGACACGTTTGCGATTTATTCGTTATGGCGGCGAGCTGCTTATCTTTACAGCTCTGATCCTGCTTGGCGGCGGCGTATTGACGGCCTTGTCGCTGGGCTTGTTTGAGCTGATCGGCATTGCCATTAACGAGTGGTTTTTTGACTACGTGGTGATGTGGGGGGGCATGTCAGCGCCCCTGATTGCCACCTGGCTTTGGGACCAGGTGATGCACAGGGATAGCAAGCTGGCCAGTGTTATTGCAAACGTGTTTTCGCCTTTGTTCCTGCTATTAACAGTGGCTTATCTGTTTGCCCTGTTGGGACAGCAACGCAGTCCATTCAGTGATCGGGAATTTCTGATTATTTTTAATGCCCTGTTGTTGGTAGTTTGGGGAATTACAGTCTTTTCTGTGAGCGGCAGGGAAGAAAAGGGGGCAAGGTTACTGGATCTTACCAATCTCAGTCTGGTGTTTGTGACGCTGGTGATTGATGCCATTGCCCTGACAGCGATTGTGTATCGTTTGCTGCAGTTTGGCATCACCCCGAACCGCATCGCGGTGACCGGAGCGAATCTTTTGATCTTTATTCACCTGCTGTGGATTTTCTATGAATATGTGAAAGCCTTTCAGAGTAATAGCTCATCAGAGGTAATCAGGACCACCATTGGCCGCTATCTGCCGGTTTATTCAGCCTGGTCGGTATTCGTGTTTTTGGTCTTGCCATTGATGTTTGGCTTTCAATAAGTGATAAAAAAATGTCACTTAAAATAAAAGCAATGCAGCCGCTGTTTAGAGCTGTCTATCTGATGAATATTAATTTGGCTCTTCCAGACTCAGACCGGGCAGAGCTTGTGTAATGATGCTTCGTCCCTCGTCAGTGACCAGTGAACGGTCCAGCAGCAGGACTTCAAGATTGGACATTCCGGTTAGATGATTCAAACCAGCATCACTGACTTTGGTATCGAAAAGCGAGATGGTTTTTAGCGATGTCAGCTTGTTGAGAATACCCAGTCCTGAGTCTGTGATCATGGTGCCACCGATAAGCAGTGTTTCCAGTTGCGTCATTTCCATGAGATAGGCAAGTCCATCATCGCTCAGGTTTGTGCGGAATAGATTCAGGAAAACAAGATCAGTCATTCCTTCGAGATGTACCATTCCCATGTCGCCAATCTGCGTAAGCCTCAGATCCAGTGACCGGATATTCTCTAAATCTGCCAACCTGGCAAGATCGCTATTTTTGATCTCTGTGCGATGTAGATCTATTTCATAACTGCTTTTGCCGGCAGCGTCCTGAATTGTACTGATGCTGCCCCCAAGACTTTCAATGAATTGGGCGACGTCCATAAAATCCGGTTGCTGGGAAGCGGCTGGTAAAGCTGGCAGCAGGCTGACCAGTAAAACGCCTGGGCGAATCAGTGATTGAAAAAGAACTTTCATAGCAAAACGTTTACCTTTGTTCCTGTTATTGTTGCCATGGTTCGACACTATCGGCAGTGGTATTCCTGTTCAAGATTATTCGTTACACAGATTAACCAATCAGAGCTTGATAAAGGCCAGGGCATTATTCGGGTTTAATGGAATCACCAGCTGTTTCTGTACCGAGTCGTAGCACATGGAAGCAGCGCTGGGGATACCAGAGGCAATGATCTCTGCATCCTGTCCGGGTCTGATTCTGGAGACACTGCCAAAGCGCACACTGCTCACATACTTGGTGCCATCTTCCGTTACCACTACACCATCATTGCCGGCCTCTGCCGCATATTCGGTATTTATCACTTCGCCATCAGGGTTATAGGTAATCACGGCGTTGTTATTGATATTGACCACGACAATATTGCCATCGGTGTCCATGGCCACGCCGTTTGGCACACTTAACAGCCCACCTTCGGCGAAAACCGTGATTTCGCCTACCGGATCCACCCGGTAAATAAGCTCAGGGTCCCGTGAATTGGAAATATAGGCGGTACCGTCTTCAGCAACGGCGATGCCATTGAGTATGGTGGAGCCCGGAATCTCAACTGAGCCCAGCGGTTCACCGGTGGCCAGATCAAAAGCTCGCAGGAAGCCCGCATCCACGGTATAGAGGTAGTCACCCTGAATAGCACTGCCCAAAGGGTTATCAAGTTCAAGGCCATCCCGGGTGGCGCCAATCCACTTTGCGGTATGCACACTGCCATCGGGATTAATCAGGGAAACAAAGCCGTCCTGCTCAGCCCCTTCAGCGCGATTGCCGGCATTCATCGCCAGAATGAGGTTTTTGTTGGCATCAAAGGTACAGCTCTCGGTAAAGTGAAAACTGCCAAACACTTTGACGTTGTCGGACATGGTCATTTTAGTACCGGCTTCATTAATGGAGCCAAGGGGCTCTCCGGCAGTAAACTCCTGAGCGTAAACAGGCAGGGATAGTACGCCTGCCACTATCAATAAAAATTTTTTTAAGTCTCTTTTGTTCATTCTCTCTGTTCTCCAGGAATGGTTATTCATCATTTAACAGAAGTTGTCGGGTTATTCCTGTTATTGATGCAGTTGACTAAAATCTTTGTGTCCAGCAATATCCTGAGCCAGATTAAAACATAAGAATAATCGATTAGGTAATATCACCTCTAATGGGGTAGCGACAGGATTGTTAACGAATTTGCCTGATCTGGAATAATCCAATTGAAACCTGGTTTAGAAAAAGTTTATTAAAAGCTCATACACATAGGGGGTGTCATGACACGTTTTTCCACTGGAGTTGTTATGAAAAGAATTAACACAACAGTATCTGTATTGCTGTTTATGTTACTGGCCCAGTTTTCTGCTGCCCAGACCAGTACCCGGGAGGGCGTCTATACCGAAGCTCAGGCCATAGCCGGTGGTGCGCTTTATCTGCGTTCCTGCGTTGAATGTCATGGCATCACACTTGGCGGCGGCGAAGCCGGTCCCGCACTTGTTGGCGGTGCCTTCTGGGAGCAGTGGCAGGATCAGTCCCTGGCGGCGTTTTACCAGATCACAGCTTCCACCATGCCGGTAAACAACCCCAATGGTTTTTCGCCTGGCCAGTATTCTGATCTGGTCGCTTTTATGCTGCAACAAAACGGTCTGCCAGCCGGTGAAAACCCCTTGTCTGACAGTACCGGTGATCTTGTTGCTATTACCATGCAGGCTTCACTACAACCGGTCCGGGTTGCCTCTTTACTCAATGGTGCCTCGACCGCGCAACGCGTTATCGAATATGAATGGCTTGGGTATCACAATGACACCCATGCGACCCGTTATGCCCCGCTTGATCAGATCAATAAAGATAATGTCGGGAATCTGGAAGTGGCCTGGCGCTGGACTACCCTGAACCACGGCCCTAATCCTGAATTTAATTATGAGTCCACGCCGATAATGGCCGATGGTGTCCTTTATGCTACAGCAGGTAGGCGTCGTGATGTGGTGGCCATTGATCCGGTAACGGGAGAAAACCTGTGGATGTTCCGTTATGACGAGGGTACCAGACGCGGTCCCAGAGTTAATTCCGGCAGGGGAGTGTCCTACTGGCGCAACGAAAATGAGTCCCGTGTTCTGCTGGTGACTCCGGGCTATTACATGATTTCACTGGACACCGCCACCGGAAAGCCTGATCCGGATTTCGGAGAAAATGGCGTGGTAGACCTGCGGGTAGGCCAGGAAGACCGTTTTGATATTGATATTGAAGCAATCGGTTCCGGACTCACTGCACCGCCAGTGATCGTCAATGACGTCGTTATTATAGGCGCTGCCTTTTCCTCCGGTGGTTCACCCAGAAGCATGCGAGGGCCGGCTGGAAATATTCGCGGGTATGATATTCATACCGGTGAGATGCTGTGGATTTTCCATACCATCCCCCAGGATGATGAATTCGGTGTGGAAACATGGCGCAACAACAGCAATGCCTACACTGGTAATGCCGGGTCATGGGCGACCATGTCCGCTGACCAGGAACGCGGTATTGTCTATGTCCCGGTAGAGGCGGCGACAGGGGATATGTATGGCGGCCATCGCCCCGGTGATAATTTATTCAGTCAGACACTGGTGGCACTGGATGCCAAAACCGGTGAGCGCATCTGGCACTTTCAACTGATTCACCATGACGTCTGGGATTATGATCCCCCGACAGCACCGGTTCTGGCCGACCTTGAAGTTGATGGAGAGACTATTCCTGCGGCGATTCAGGTGAGCAAACAGGGGCTGGTTTATACCCTTAACAGGGTAACCGGTGAGCCGGTCTGGCCCATCGAGGAAAGACCCGTACCCCAGTCCACTATCCCTGGTGAGCAGACATCGCCCACGCAACCTTTTCCGTCCAAACCGGCCCCCTTTGAGCGCATAGGGCTGACGGAAAACGATTTGCTGGACTGGACGCCGGAAATCAAGGCCGAAGCGGTGCGCCTGCTCAACGAGTACACCTACGGACCAGTATTCACGCCACCGTCTCTGGTGACCGACAGCAACCGGGGGACTTTGTTCATGCCTGGCTTTGGGGGCGGTGCAAACTGGCAGGGCGTGGCCTTTGATCCTGAAACCAACATGCTATACGTACCGTCCACTTCGCATCCCATGAGTATTGGTTTAACCACGGATACTTTTTTTGAGGACAGTGATTTTGATTACGCCATGGGTCGTGGCTTTGGCGTGGAAGGACCTTTCGGTCTGCCCCTGATCAAGCCGCCCTATGGACGTATTACCGCCATTGACATGAACGAAGGCGAGCATGCCTGGATGATGGCCAATGCCGATACACCGGATGAAATCAAAAACCACCCAAGATTACGTGGCGTTGATATCCCCGAGCGCACCGGGCATGGTGATCGTGGCGGAATGCTGGTGACAAAATCACTGCTGTTTTCCGGAGAAGGGGCTGGACTGTATGGTGGACAGACGGGCGGTGGCCCGATGTTTCGCGCTCACGACAAGGCCACCGGTGAAATCATCAGTGAATTTGAACTGCCGGCGAAACAAACCGGTCTGCCCATGACCTACCAGATAGATGGGGTGCAGTATATTGTGGTGCCGGTGGGGGATACCGGGCATCCGGGGGAGCTTGTGGCGCTGAAGGTGGCCGAATAAGCCCTGCGGGCAGAGACAAGTTACAAGTTTCAAGTCTCAAGAAAACTTTCAGGGAAAGCTTGACGGCTGTACCTTACGAAACATCATTATTTGCGACTTGCGAC
>CBFICR010000106.1:0-7688 GCA_965661105.1 Pseudohongiellaceae bacterium
ATAAACCACCAGCCAACTTCTTGCATCCTGCATCCTGTCTCCTGCATCCAAATCAAAGTCGCCCCGTCGGATGGCGCTGCGCTTATCCGACCTACAAGTGTGGTTGCTTGTCTCTTGCCTCTTGCCTCTTATGTAGTTGCCGTCCCGTCACGATGAAAACGTCGATAAATAATCGGTAACAGAAACAGCGTCAGTAGCGTTGAGCTAATCAACCCGCCAATCACCACAATAGCCAGGGGTTTCTGGATTTCAGAGCCCGGGCCAGTGGCCAGAAGCAGTGGTACCAGGCCTATGGCACAGATTGATGCCGTCATCATCACAGGCCTTAAGCGTCGCAAGGCACCCTCCCTGACCACCCGGGAAATTTCCAGTCCTCTTGAGACCAGATAATTGAAATGGGACATCATCACCACACCGTTGAGTACCGCGATCCCCAGCAAGGCTATAAATCCGACCGAGGCCGGCACGGAAATAAATTCACCGGTGAGCCAAAGCGCAATCAAGCCGCCGGTAAGGGCAAAAGGAATATTCGACAGAATAATCAGGGTTTGCTTAATGGAGCGGAATGTCAAAAACAGAATAAAGGCAATAAGTGCCAGCGCCACCGGCACCACCAGTGTCAGTCGCGCGGCTGCACGTTGCTGGTTTTCAAACTCACCCCCCCATTCCAGGCTGTAGCCTTCCGGTAATGCCACGTTGTCAGCGATAGCCTGCTTGCCTTCTTCAACAAAACCCACCAGATCGCGGCCTTCTACATTGGTTCGTATCACCGCAAAACGTCTGCTGGATTCCCTGGAAATACTCACAGGCCCCTCTACACGTTTAATGGTGGCAATTTCTGCCAGCGGTACAACATCGCCATCAGGAAGATTTATCAGGTTATTACGCATCAGTTCCAGACCATCCCCCTGCATGGAAGCAAAACGCAGCATCAGGGGGACCCTGGCGCTGCCCTCGATAACGGTGCCTACACGCAGGCCCTCAATTTCCGAACGAAGACGGGTCTGCAGCTCATCGGCGTTCAGGCCAAGCTGCCCGGCCCGATAACGATCCACTTCGACCTGCAGGTATTGGGCGCCTTCATTAATGGTGGCAATGGTATCCACACTGCCAGGAACGGCTTCAATTGCCATGGCAATTTCCTGTGCCTTTTGATTCAGGGTATCAAGGTCAGTGCCAAACAATTTGATGGCCACATCGCCTCTGGAACCGGTGAGCATTTCCGAGACCCGCATGTCGATAGGCTGGGTAAAGCCGTAGTTGATCCCCTTGAACTGTTCCAGTACCAGACGCAGCTTTTCTTCCAGCTCCAGTTTTGAACCCGCTTCCCATTCATCGCGCACTTTTAACTGTAAAAACATATCCGTTTCATTAAGCCCCATGGGATCCATACCGATTTCATCGGAACCACTGCGCGATACCACGCGAATCACTTCCGGTACGTCTTCCATAATGGCCTGTTCAACCAATTGCACCATGCGGGTCATGGTATTGAGGTTCACTGAGGGAATGGATTCCAGCTGAATAATAATGTCGCCTTCGTCCATGGTTGGCATAAAGGTTTTTCCAACAAAGGGAAACAGCAGCACCGTGACAACGAGCAAGGCACCCGCCATACCCAGCACATAGGCAGGATGGTCCAGGGCTTTATTGAGCATGGGCTTATAAATTTTTGACAGGGTTCGACTCAGCCACGGGTCACCATGGGCATCGGCTTTAACCGCAAAGCTGGCGATAACCGGAATCAGGGTGAGGGACAACACCAGAGATCCCAGCAGCGCGAAAACAATCGTCAGGGTCACTGGCCCAAACAGCTTGCCTTCCAGTCCTTCCAGCGTCAGCAGCGGCAGGAACACGATAACAATAATAATGATGCCGGCAGTAACAGGCACCGCCACATCTTTTACTGCCCTGAAAACAATGTGCAGTCGGGGTAATTTGCCACCGCTTTCTTTTTGATGATGCAAGGCCGACACAATGTTCTCCACGATCACAATCGAGGAGTCCACCAACATGCCTATGGCAATTACCAAACCACCCAGGCTCATCAGGTTGGCCGACATATTCATGGCATTCATCATCAGGAAAGTGATCAGCGCCGCCAGGGGTAATACCAAAGCAACGGTAAGCGCTGCCCGCACATTGCCCAGAAATAATCCCAGCAACACAACCACCAGCACAACGGCTTCAATCAGCGCCTTGGACACAGTACTGACTGCACCTTCGATCAGCACACTGCGGTCATAGAAAATCTGTGTAGTGGTGCCTTCAGGATAACTGGTCGTCAGTTCTTCAAGTTTATTACGTACGCCTTCCACCACTTCTCTGGCGTTGGCGCCACGTAGCCCAATAACGAGCCCCTGAACCGCTTCAGACTGACCGTCGGCTGTAACTGACCCGTAACGCTCAAGTTCGCCCATACGAATATCGGCAATTTCTGACAAAGGGATTGCCTGGCCAAGCGCATTTTCAACCTGAATATTATCTATTTCGTGCAGGCGGGTAATCGCCCCGGCAACCCTGACCAGAATAGCTTCCTCGCCCTGATCGATACGTCCGGCGCCATCGTTCTTGTTGTTCATTTCCAGGGCATCAATAATGTCGACATTACGAACCTGTAATGCGGCCATCTCGGCGCGGCGTGGAATAACCTCATAGGTTTTTACAAAGCCGCCCAGTGAATTCACATCAGCCACACCTGGGACCGTGCGAAGCGCTGGTCTTATGGTCCAGTCCAGCAAAAACCGTTTTTCTTCCAGGGACAAGGTGTCGCTCTCAACAGTAAACATGAACATATCACCCAGTGGCGTACTCATGGGGGCTAGCCCACCACTGATATCTCCGGGCAGAACATCCCAGACATTATTGATACGTTCGGTCACCTGTTGGCGTGCCCAGTAGATATCTGTACCTTCTTCAAAGTCCAGCGTGATTGAACTCAGGGCATATTTGGAAATTGAGCGCAAAATATCCTGGCGCGGAATTCCCAACAGCTCCACTTCGATGGGCTGGGTAATCAGGGATTCCACTTCTTCCGGCGTCATGCCGGGCGCCTTGATAATAATTTTTACCTGGGTAGGCGAAATATCAGGAAAGGCATCGATAGGCAGGGTAATAAGTGCCCTGGTGCCAAAGCCAACCAGCAGCAATGCCAACAGGCACACCATCAGGCGTTGGCTAAGAGAAAACTGGATTAGCTGAGTGAACATGGATTTCCGGAAACTCCTGTATTACTTGCACGCTTTGTCTTTCGTGCCTTTGCTGTATTGGGCTTATTCAATAGTGATGGCTTTAACGACAATGGCTTATTCGCCACCAAGTCCCAGCTGGATACCCTTGAGTTGAGCGGCACCCCGGGTGACTACTTCACTACCGGCTTCAATGCCATTTTGTGCCAGGTAGGCATTTCCCACTGCAATCAGTTCCAGCGTTCTTACTTCTACTCCTTCAGAACGGCGTACAAAGACCTGGGTCAGTTCACCGCTATGAACCACTGCTGCACCGGGTATCAGCACACCGCCTCCCTGTGGCGTTAACAACAGACTGACTACCTGACCGGGAAGTCGAGCTACGGGCTGATCAAACTCGGCATAGACATCTATCATCTGGGAGTTTTCATCGGCAGCATAATCCTGCTGGCGCACCGTCAGACTATGGTTACTGTCTGCCAGAGAAGCCTTTTGCCCCGCCTGCAGTTGCTGTGCCAGTCGAGCCGGTAATTGGGCTCGCACCCAAAGATTTCCGCTATTAAAGGAAACCAGTTCGCTGTTATCGGTAACATAACTACCGGCATTGAGTGCCAGATGACTGACGGTCCCGGCAATAGGTGAACGGATAAAATACTGCCCAAGCCCTGCCCCGCTTTCCAGCAAGGCCAGCATCTGGTCATCAGTAAAGCCGGCCAGTTGCAGCCTCTGTCTTGCGGCCTGATCATTAATTCGCGCCTGCTGGAAATCACGGCGGGTCTGGATCATGCGCTGCTCTGAAATTACGCCTTCAGCCAACAACATTTCGTCCTTGCCCAGATTGAACTGCGCTTCTTTCAGCGCACTATCAGCCATTATCCAGGCCTGCTGAATACCCAGCAGTTCCTGGCTGTTAATGATGCCAAGCAGTTGATTTTGTGACACCTTGTCTCCCGGAGCCACTTGCCAGCCAGTAACAACACCTTCATAGCGGGCAGTGATAGTCGACAGCGAGAGGGGCGAGTTGATCACCGTCGCAGGGACCCGCATACCGGCGTTACCATCAATATTCTGGACCGGAGAAAATTCGATACCAAAACGAGCGACTTCATCATTGGTCAACGTAATACGTTCCTGGGCATTCAACCCCATGGAAAGCAGGAAACCGAAATAAATCACTCCCATTTCCAAACACTTCTTCATGGTAATACCCCTATAATCTGATTAAATTCTGTGATCAAGCGCTGTTTTTCCAGCAGTAAAAGTCGAAGCGTTCTGTCACTTTGCTGTGCCTGCTGCTGGGCAATGACGACTTCGGCCAATGTTGTTTCGCCCACCTCGAAAGCCGTCAGTGCCATGTTATAGCGCTGACTACTGAGATCCATCTGGGAACGTCTGAGCGGCTCTTCTTCTGCAACTATAAACAAGCTGTGTTCGACTTCGTGCAGAGCTGCATTGAGCTGAAGGTAACTGTTCTGAAAAGACACTTCTGCATCTACCTTGGCACGCCTGGCACTACTGCTTTGCGCAGACACAAAGGACCCGCCACCAAAAGGGATGCTCAGTTGAATACCGACACTGCTAATGGAGTTCTGAAAGCGATCACCTCTTTCCCGGCGACTACCAATGGTAATCGTCGGATTACCCCGCGCCGTGTTTTCGCTTTGCTTCACATTGGCCTCTGCAAGATTTACGCTGCTTCTCAAATACTGCAGTTGCGGATGAGTATCCTCAATCTCTTCCCGGGACGTTAGCTCTTCTGAAAAAGTTTTTGCAGGACGCATATTGAGCCCTGTCAAAAACTCATAAGTTCTCTCAGCATCAACCAGAGCTGCTTCAGCCTGGAGTAAATCCGCCTGACTTTCCACCAGCAACGTTTCTGCCTGCATCAACTCCAGACGGGCAACCTCGCCTGCTTCAAACAGGGTAAGGGTGACATCGCGCAAGCGGCGGGCATCTGCGACCACCTGGTTTTGCAGCGCTATACCCAATTCTGCTTCGGCCAAGGCCGCAAGTACGTTTCTGACTCTCCCTGCAACTACCCATGACAGTAACTGTTTCCATTGCTCGACCTGGGTAACATAGCCTTCCCCGAGAGCACGCGTGTCACGACGCTGCCCCGGACGCCATAATGGCATCTGTACGCCATATTCGAATTCCATCAAGCCCACGTTATCCAGACGACTGTCGTCGTAATAATTCATTTGCAGACTGGGTCTGCCAGCGATCCAGCTTTTTCCGGTAGCGGTAAAACTTTCTGCCTGGTCCTCACGAACCGGGGTTTCCATATATTCCGGGCTATTTTCAAGGGCACTGGCAAACACATCACTGAAAGTAAGACTTTCACTGATAGCCAGATGTTCATGGGGCATTTGGGCCGCGAGCAAAGGGACTGGCAGCATTAATAACAAATAAACACTTAATCTCCAGAAGCATTTCGGGAGAGGGAATGTTTCTTTCCAAAGGGAAAAATATTTCAGCATTAGTAATACTCGATTTTTTCGAATGTCCATTTCAGCGAACTGGGTACACCTTAATGACTTAACCTTACCGTAGGCTTACATACTATGATTTAAAAAAAGAATTCAACAAGATATAGCGCAACTGCGGAGGCAAAAAGGGAAAAACAGTAAGTATATTTGAGCTGGATCAAATAATAAATCAAGGGTACAGGATTGGTTTACAGGAATGAAGAAGCTAAAAGGAGTCAGAACTCATACTCAATTAAAAATCGATAACTGCTATTGGGGCTATCATTGCCCAGACCAAAAATAACACCGGTTTCCCAGTGCAGGGTTTTTCTCAAACTCAGGCTGATATTACCCTGAATCACAGGACCAATGCCACGAGCGTTCTGCCCGGCATAAAATTCTATTGCAGGTTCAAATGCCTGGGAATGGCGGTAACGAATTTGTGTCGCCAGTACAGTTTCATATTCGTTGACAATATCTTCCCCCCACTCATTAATCAGCATCAGGTTGGCGGTAGCACTGAAACGTCCAAACTCCTTTTCGGTCAGGATACCCACGGTGATCTCGTTTTTATCGAGCTCCACTTCATTTTCATATTCAAAAAAAAGCCCCCAGTCAGCAAAATATTCTCCCTGCTCGGTTAGCTGCCACTTCAGTTCGGCTTCCCATGCACCAAGGTGAAAATTGTCCTGCCGGTTTTTTGTGCCTATGGCATAGATTTCAGCGAACAGCATACTGCCAATGGATGTCCCTATGGAAAACTGGTGAATCTCGGCAGGTGTCTGTAATCCTTCCTGCGCATCCTGAACCACCATGCGGTATTCCAGTTCACTTTCCAGCGCATCCACGTAAGGGTGATAGACCTTGTCCACCACGATGCCATCTGCCTGTGCATACAGTGATGGCAGGCAAAGCAAAAAAACGCCTATTGCTGCCTTTAGATTTTCAGTCACGTGTTCTCCTTCAAATCATAGCCATCAGTCTCTTTGCTGTTTCGCCAGGCCAATAAAAAAAGCGGACTAAAAGCGATCAAGAGCGCACTTGAAAGGTAAAACACAACCTGCAGTACTGAGGGATTGGCTTCATAGCCAACCAATGCGTAAAGCAACTGACCAGTCACTGAATATTCAGGGATCAAACCGGAGCTGTTCCACAACTCGGCTGTATAGGGCAGCCAATCGGCCTGCGTCAGTAACAGGATAGCCTGGGAAGATATATTGCCGGCAAACAATGCCAACAACAGCATACAGGCTCTATAGCTCCAGATTACCGGCATACTCAAAATCAGAAAATACAAAACAATGCCGCCGCTTACCCCTATTCCTGCTGCCATGATAGCGCCAAGAATAGCCGGCGACACATTAACCGGGTTTGACAAAACGCCGTTCATATAAAGAATTATTTCAGATACTTCCCGGGTTATGCCCAGCACCACGATAATACACATCAGTACAGGGGCCAGAGTATTGAGCATGGGAGCCCTGTTTACCCGGTTACTGCTGCTGAACATAAAACAAAAAATGGCAAGGGCTGTCAGAATAAAAACCTGAATGGATGCATTGACCACTTCCAGACCGACATAATCAAACCACTGGGAAATAGCTGGTGTCATTGCCGCATAGAACCAGGCGCCCACCAGTCCAAACAAAACCGACAACGGTAGCCAGCCAAGAGGAATCACCAGGTTCTCCCGGCTCTTTCTGGTCAACAGGCGGCTTAGCACCAGCAGCAAGCTGATCAACAAGGCGGCCTCGAGGATTTCCTGTAACACCAGAATTACCGTACTCAGGAACATATTGTTCCTCCGGGACAGTCACAAGTCGCAAGTCGCAAGTCGCAAGAATGACTTTTCAAGCTCAGTAATTTTGTTTCTTGAAATAGTTGCAGCAAACAAACAGATAAAACACGCAACTCCTCCTGCCACCATAGCGTGGCTGCCTTGAGACTTGAGACTTGTAACTTGCGACCGCCCTTCATCTTGAGACTTGAGACTTGCGACTTGCGACTGCCCTTCATCTTGCGACTTGCGACT
>CBFICR010000107.1:0-7264 GCA_965661105.1 Pseudohongiellaceae bacterium
CCCCGGGTTCTTCTGTAGCGTACATAAGCCTCAACGAAGCGTTCATCCGACTGTAGATTCTCGTCCCGTAATCGCTCCAGCGCTGGCAAGATTACGTCGCTGGTATCCAACTCCGGGTATTTTTGCGTGAGCTTTTGAAGTAATTCATGGAAGGACTGCTCCCGGCGAGCCAGCAAGTTCATTGCGGCCCGTCGGACAGTAATTTCAGGTTTTTCATCTGTATGTCGTGGCATGGCTGAAACTAATACAGACTAATAATGCAGTTATTCGTTCTGGAGAAGCTATTTACCTTCGTAACCCCGGTAACCCTGGTTATCCCGGGCTACTTGGCCTCCGCTACTTCAGGTTCAGCACCCTCTTGCGGAGCGATAGCCTCAACTTCACCTTTCTTTTTCGGCTTGGCGAGTAATTTTTCCCTCAGTGCCAGCTCAATTTCCTGCGCCGCAGCTGGATTCTCCTCCAGCCAGGCCATCGCATTTTTCTTGCCCTGACCAATCTTGTCGCCCTTGTAGGCATACCAGGCGCCGGCTTTTTCCACCAGGTCATGCTGAACACCCAGATCAATGATTTCACCCAGGCGGGAAATTCCCTTGCCGTAGAGAATCTGGAATTCAGTTTGTTTGAATGGCGGGGCCACCTTGTTCTTGACCACTTTAACCCGTGTTTCGTTACCCATTACCTCATCACCTTCCTTGATGGCACCAATTCGGCGAATATCCAGACGTACCGAGGCGTAAAATTTGAGAGCGTTTCCGCCAGTGGTGGTTTCCGGTGAGCCGAACATAACGCCGATCTTCATACGAATCTGGTTAATAAAAATCACCAGGGTATTGGAAGTCTTGATATTGCCTGTCATTTTTCGCAATGCCTGGGACATCAGACGGGCCTGCAGGCCCATATGGGAATCGCCCATGTCACCTTCGATTTCTGCTCTTGGGGTCAATGCCGCCACCGAGTCAATGACCACCACATCTACTGCACTTGAGCGCACAATCATGTCGCAGATTTCCAGCGCCTGTTCACCAGTATCCGGCTGACTTACCAGCAGGTTATCGACATCGACGCCGAGAGCCTCAGCATAGATGGGGTCCAGTGCATGTTCTGCATCAACAAAAGCACAGGTGCCGCCCAGTTTCTGGGCTTCCGCTATAACCTGCAGTGCCAGTGTTGTCTTGCCGGAAGATTCCGGGCCGTAAATTTCAACAACACGGCCACGGGGCAAGCCACCTACGCCCAGGGCAATATCAAGGCCAAGGGAACCGGTTGAAATGGCAGGCACGGCAATGGTTTCGGAGTCTCCAAGACGCATCATGGAGCCTTTACCAAATTGCTTTTCTATTTGTGAGAGTGCCGCAGAGAGTGCTTTTTCTTTATTCGAATCTTGTTGTTCAGCCATTACCGGTTGGAATCCTTGAGGGTTAAAGTTTAAATAATCTAGTCGCTGGAAATTAGCTTGTTCTGGCAAAATAACGCAGATGATTTCTTCGAGATCTGGCCAAAAAAGGTCGTGCTTCGCTTGCATTCATTAAAGCAGATAAAGCGGTTTTATTCAAAATAGAAATCACTTTTTCAGCCCCCTGTTGGCAAATATAAGCATGAAAAAATTGGAGCCTTATTTTTATATAACGTAGAATCAGTCGCTAGTTTTCCCAGCCAATCTGCCGACACTCTTTTGAGCAAATCATCCACCCAGCACACTCCCATGATGCAGCAGTACCTGAAGGTCAAGGCTGAGCATCCTGACGAGCTTTTGTTTTATCGCATGGGGGATTTTTACGAGCTTTTTTACTCCGATGCCCAGAAAGCCTCCAAACTTCTGGATATAACGCTAACCGCTCGCGGTAAATCTGCCGGCACCCCTATCCCCATGTGCGGCATCCCCTATCATGCCGCCGACAGATATCTGGCCAAACTTGTCGACGCTGGCGTTTCCGTAGCGATATGTGAACAGATTGGAGATCCCGCCACCAGCAAGGGACCGGTTGAGCGCAAGGTTGTGCGTCTGATCACGCCAGGCACGCTCAGCGATGAGGCACTGTTGAAGGAAACCCGCGATAACCTATTGCTCGCCCTTTACCCGGATAAGGACTGCTGGGGCATCGCGACGCTGGACATCAGTAGTGGTCGCTTCCTTGTTTCACAAGTGCCCAATGAGGCCTCGATGCTGAGTGAAATAAGCCGCATTAACCCGGCCGAGATTCTTGCTCCGGACGCCTTTTCACTGCCTGATGAGATTAGCCGACATCGCGGTCTGCGCCAGCGACCTGGCTGGGAATTTGACCTGGATTCAGCCATTCGATTGCTTAAACAGCAATTTAACACTGACTCACTGGAAGGCTTTGGTTGTGCTGACCTTAATGTCGCTTTGCAGGCGGCAGGATGCCTGCTCAATTACGCTCAGGAAACCCAGCAAAATCAGCTACCGCATATCCAGTCTATTCGTGTTGAAAACAGTGATGACAGCCTGGTGCTCGATAGTATCAGCCGTCGCAATCTGGAGATCGATCGCAATCTGGCTGGCGGATCTGAAAATACCTTGCTGGGCATTCTCTCTTGTTGCGCCACCCCAATGGGTACGCGCATGCTTAACCGCTGGCTACATCGCCCGATTCGAAACCACGAGCAGATACGCCTGCGCCAGAATGCCATTGCAGCACTGCTTGTTGATTATCGTTTTGAAACTTTGCATGACATGATTAAACCTGCGGGTGATCTTGAACGTATTCTGTCCCGCGTCGCCCTGCGCAGTGCGCGGCCCAGGGATTTGTCCAATCTAAGGGATGCATTGGCCATTTTGCCCGCTCTGCAGGCTCAGCTTGGCGAAATCGATGCACCACGTCTGAATGTATTGTCTGAAAATATCCAGCCCTACCCGGAACTCAGCAAGTTGCTCGAGGCGGCGATCTTTGAGAATCCTCCAGTAGTCATTCGTGAAGGAGGAGTCATTGCCGATGGCTTTGACCAGGAGCTTGATGAGCTGCGTCAACTGAGCAGCAATGCCGGAGAATTTCTATCGCGCCTGGAAGCTGAAGAAAAACAACGCAGCGGCATTTCAACTCTCAAGGTGGGATATAACCGCGTCCATGGTTACTTCATTGAAATCAGCCGTATGCAATCAGGCAAAGTCCCTGCTGACTATATACGACGCCAGACCTTGAAGAATGCGGAACGATTTATTACGCCACAACTCAAGGAGTTTGAAGACAAGGCTCTGAGTGCACGGGCCAAATCTCTGGCTCGTGAACGTCTCTTATACGATGAACTCCTTGAAACCATTGCCAAAGACTTACCCTTCCTCCAGCAAACCGCTTACGCGCTGAGTGAACTGGATGTGCTGGCAAATTTCGCAGAACGTGCGATAGCCCTGAATTTGAATTGTCCGCAGTTAAGCGACGAACCTGGCATCAGTATCAGTCAGGGGCGCCACCTCGTTGTGGAACAGGTGATGGAAGGCAGTTTTGTGGCCAATGGCATCAAGCTGGACTCTGACAGTACCATGCTCGTCATTACTGGTCCCAACATGGGGGGTAAATCCACTTATATGCGCCAGACCGCACTGATAATTCTGCTGGCCCATACCGGTTGTTACATCCCGGCCGAGTCGGCGCGAATCGGCCCCATTGATAGAATCTTTACCCGCATTGGTTCTTCAGATGATCTGGCCGGTGGGCGCTCTACTTTCATGGTAGAAATGACTGAAACGGCCAATATTCTGCACAATGCTACCGCCCGCAGTCTCGTCCTGATGGATGAAATCGGGCGCGGCACCAGCACTTTTGACGGCCTCTCGCTGGCCTGGGCCAGTGCTGTTTATATCGCCTCGGAAATAAAAGCCCTGACACTTTTCGCCACCCATTATTTTGAGCTTACTGCTTTACCCGATCTTTATCCTGGCATCAGCAATGTACATCTCAATGCCACAGAGCATGACAAGGGCATTGTCTTTCTACATTCAGTAGAGCCCGGGCCTGCCAATCAAAGCTATGGCCTCCAGGTTGCTCAACTGGCCGGAATCCCCTCTTCCGTTATCGACAGGGCGCGTAAGAAACTCTCCCAGCTTGAGCAGGATGATCGGCAATCCTCAGCGTCATCAAGCTCCGTCGAAACAAGACAGGCAGAATTGTTTTTGCCGCAAATCCAGCATCCTGCAGTGAATCTACTCGAAGAAATCAATGCCGATGACCTCACGCCAAAACAGGCTCTGGACATGCTCTATCGACTCAAGGAAATGCTGGATAGCTAAGTTGGATCTAGCCAACTCCTTTAATTTACTAATTCCGAATCTATCAGGTAAAATGTCCGCTTTTCGAGCAATAGAGTCCCCCTGTTCTTCGTCAGTCATACGGATGCCGGGGAGTATAGGGAATAAGGAGAATAATAATGACCTTTGTCGTTGGTGAAAACTGTATCAAATGCAAGCACACTGATTGTGTGGAAGTCTGTCCTGTTGACTGTTTTTATGAAGGCCCCAACATGCTGGTCATCAATCCGGATGAGTGCATTGACTGCGCCCTCTGTGAACCTGAATGCCCGGTTGATGCCATTTATGCTGATGACGAGTTGCCGGACGATCAGAAAGAGTTCCTTGAGCTAAATGAAGAACTCGCCGAAAAATGGGAAGTAATCTCCGAAATGAAAGAGGCCCTTCCCGATGCAGAAGAATGGGCAGGCAAACCCAATAAACGTGAGTTTCTGGAAAAAGACTGGCCGTAAAGGCTCTTGCAAGT
This sequence comes from Pseudohongiellaceae bacterium, assembly GCA_965661105.1. Lineage (GTDB taxonomy): Bacteria > Pseudomonadota > Gammaproteobacteria > Pseudomonadales > Pseudohongiellaceae > Eutrophocola. The sequence continues at coordinate 4,728 of CBFICR010000107.1, forward strand.
CAAATATAAAGCCCATTATCAAAATAGCTGAAAGACAGTTGAGTAAAGTGTCTTTCAGCTAAACAATAACTCAAGATTCAGGCCTTCCCTTTCTATTAGGCGTTTTAATTTTTTAAGTGCCTCAATCTGAATCTGCCTGACACGCTCGCGGGTCAGGCCCACTTCTTTGCCAATGTCTTCCAGCGTACTGGATTCAAAACCGCGCAACCCGAAACGTCTGGCCAGTATTTCACTTTGTTTTTCCGGCAACTGATCTATCCAGTGTTCCAGGCTCGACTGAAAATCGTTTTCCTGATGCTGGACGGCTGGATCACTGGAGTCAGAGTCCGCCAACACATCCATCATTGTCAGCTCCTGATCATTAGCTAAAGGGATATCTGCAGAACTGGTATGGATATTATTATGTAATAGCTTTCTCAGTTGCTTCAGGGGCTTGCCGGTGCGCTCACAGATTTCTTTTTCACTGGGTATACGGCCTAATTCATCGGACAAATCTCTAATTGTTTTCAGACAGGCATTCAGGTCTTTCATCACATGTACCGGCAAACGTATAGTGCGACACTGGTTCATCAGGGCCCGGTCAATATTTTGCTTGATCCACCAGGTTGCGTAGGTCGAAAAGCGGTAGCCTAGTTCAGGGTCAAATTTTTCGACTGCACGAATAAGCCCAAGATTGCCCTCTTCTATCAAATCCAGCAGAGATAAGCCCCTGTTCAAATAACGCTTTGCTATCGTCACCACCAGACGCAAGTTGGCTTCAATCATCAGATTCTTGCTTTGCCGGTCTCCTCCAACAACTTTTCTCGCCAATACCAGCTCTTCTTCAGCAGACAACAATTTTCTGCGCCCGATTTCATTGAGATAGAGAGTGGTAAAATCAGGCAGCCTCGATGAGGGCTTCAGCGATTGGCTGTTTTCAGAATGCAGGCTTTCAAGGGGTGACGACTGTCGCAATTGAGAATGAGAGTCATCATGTTTGAGCAGGATGGGTGCGGGGAGTGTGTTTGGAAACTTTTTTCCATTATCCATATTTAAGTCCTTTTAAATATTAGTTTTGGAACTGTTGTCGTTTAATTACAGTTGTTTAATTGCAGCTGTTTAATTACAACTGTTTAATTACAACTATCCAGTTGCAGTATTCAATATTCCACCTCATCACATCCACTTTTTCAGTATACACCAAGTCGGTTTTCTGTCGATAAAAAAAATCAGGAGCGTGACGGAAGATAGGCAAGTGGGTCTACAGGTTTACCTTCCAGACGAATTTCAAAATGTAGCATCTCGGTATCTACCCCGGTGGATCCAAGTTCAGCTATTTTCTGGCCACGACTTACTTTGTCACCTTCATTGACCAGCATTGCACTATTGTGAGCATAGGCACTGAGAAACCGGTCATTGTGTTTAATGATGATGAGATCACCATAGCCAAGCAGTCCTCTGCCGGCATAGACGACCTCCCCATCTCCTGCTGCACTGACAGGGTCGCCTGTTTTACCGGCAATATTGATGCCTTTGGTTTCAACGCCGGTTTCAGAAAAGCGACCGATAATATTGCCTTGCGCCGGCCATGCCCAATTGACCGGTCCCTGACGGACAACTACAGGATTTACCTGAACGGAGGAAGTCGCTGCGGGACGCCCTGAAGTACCCGTTACCGCGGGAGCTGTCGCGGGATTACTGCTTGAGTTAGAGACAGGTGACCGGGTTTGTATTGACGTTGAGCGCGTCACTTCCCGGGTTCTAGTGGTTGGCGGAGATGCGCTGGCAGTGTTGCTACGGGTTTGCGGTGACGCTACCGCGCGCGGATCAACATTCAATATCTGGCCTGGAAAAATGGTGTAAGGGGAAGTAAGGTTATTTACCCGCGCGATATGCAGGAAGTCCAGATCATATATCCAGGCAATAGCATAGAGGGTTTCACCTGAATTGACACGATGGATCCGGTCGGAGTCGAGAAAGCGTGGCTCATCAATCTCGGCCACCGGTGACTGATAGGGGCTACTGCAGCCTATCATAAGCAATAATGCAATGATGGTCAGGATTGGTAAATGAGGCGTTGTTTTACTCATTGGCGAATAAACTATTCTTTGTCAGGCTTCTCTGTTTGGATTTTCCAGCAATACTTTTTTTCGGGACTTTCGCTTCGGACCAGATCCCGGGATTATCCCTCAGGAAATATCTGACTCTGATTCCCCTGCGTCTCCAGCAGTCTGCGTAGTTATATTTCCTGCCACAAACTCAAGCAACAACACCAGAAAAATACCCAGCAGAAGAAGTCCTGCACAAATGAGCGGAGAGAATATTGTTCCTGTCATCAGCGCGTAGGTATCTGGCAAAACATGTTCATATCGGGTGAAGGTATGATCCCCCATGTTAATTTCATTTTCCAGACGCCAGGGCCAGAGTAAATAAAGAGAACCTGCCAGCATGCCGGTCAGGGCACTCATGGTGCCATCATGGTGGTGGTGTAACAACCAGGATAGAAAACGCGAAAACAACATAAGGCCGACTATACAACCAGTGGCAAAAATCCCGAT
>CBFICR010000108.1:0-7160 GCA_965661105.1 Pseudohongiellaceae bacterium
GCCGGTGCCAATGCCGGTGGCGAACTTATTGCCTATAGCTTGCCCTGATTCACCATATTGAAGAGACGGCTCATCAAGGCACTTTATTCCATAACTATTCAGAGACTATCAGCGCAGAAAATCAGTAATATCAATCGCGTCCGCCATGGCAGCATTGCCGGCATCGTTGGGATGTATGTGATCACCACTGTCCCGTGCCGGATGAAGTTGCGTGGGTCGTTGCGGGTCGCGGGTTGCTGCATCGAAATCCACCACGGCATCGTATTTGCCGCTGGTGCGAATCCATTCATTGACCGCCTGCCGCATGCTCTCGGTCTCCTCGCTGTACAACCACAAACCTTCCATGGGGGTCATGGTGGCGCCCATCACCCTGATGCCATGGGCATGGGCACGATCCACCAGTTGTGACAAGCCCTCAATGATGGCCTGCGCACTGGCCTGTTCGTTGACCGGCGCGCCAGGCAGTGCGGACCAGGTAATATCGTTGATTCCTTCCATCAGGATTATCCAGGCAACACCGCTTCGGGCCAGTACATCACGGTCAAAGCGGGCAAGGGCGCTGGCGCCAATATTGGTGCGCAATACCCGGTTGCCGGAAATCCCCATATTGATAACGCCCAGACCGCTGGTGGCCGGATTGTCCTGGAGGCGTTTTGCCAGCAACGCAGGCCAGGCGCGGTGGCTGTCAGCCGTGGTGGCATAGCCGTCGGTAATGGAATCTCCAAACGCTACAATGGTAGCAGTATTCGTGGGTGCTGCCGTCTCAATACCGGTGAGCCAGAAATAGGACCGATTGCTCTCGCCGGTTGCCGGTACAGCTGTTGCTACAGCATTGCCCGGTACTATATAGGTGGTATTGAGGCCCAGCTCATGGCGGGTGTCAGTAGCCGCAGATGACGGCAGGTACACAGACACCGCCAGCTCTTCCAGGGCTGCCGTTGACAGATTTACTGGATCGCTGATGACCAATGCGCCAGGACGCAGGTTAACGGAATTTTTTCCACTGAAATTGACGACGCGATCCGAGTCAGGATCGATTGTGCCATTGCCACGATGCCTGGCAATGTGGACCGCGCCAAGGGTGACCGGATCCAGACCACGGGCGTTGCTGAACTGCAGACGCAGCCCTTCCCCGCCGATACTGGTCCGGACCACCATCCGCACAGTCTGATCATTCAATTCAGCGGGAACCGGAGGGATTGGTGATGGGGGTGGATCCGCTGGCAGACTGTCAGCAGGAGGTGGCTGAATCCAGTCCGGCAGACTCTCCACCGCCAGCAGGGGTGAAGTGCCCCAGGTCGCTACCCAATGAGTGTCCTGGGCAAGGACTCCCTGTGCAAGAGTTTCATGGGTCAGCGTGACCACGCAAAAGAGTAATGCTGTGATAATTCCTTTCATGGAAAAAAGCTCCGGTTATTTGCCACCCAGCCAGCGGTCAAAAAATTTATTGATAATAGTGAAGGCTTCCCGGGATTCCGGCACCTCGGCATTGTAGATAAAACCGTGAAACATGCCTTCCCAAACATACAACTGGGCAGAGACATCCTGTTTTACCAGTTGCATATGAGTATGCACGGCATTGCTGAGATCGTAGCTGCGAGTACCCGACAGAATCAATGTGGGAGGAAAGTTTGAAAGTATATCCGGGTCGGTGGTGGGCGCTACCAGCGGATCATCAAGGTCAATATCGGCGAAATAACCATTTGCTCCACCTCCAATCCCTGTCGGCGGCGATTCGGGAGGTGCCATGGTGCGCCCTTCTCCCAGGGGCATGGTGAAGTAACCGGCATCGCCACCGAAAGCCACACTGGTCGGTGCCGCGCCAGCATTGAGTAAAGCAATCGCACCGGGGCGCGGCAGGTCGTGCTGCTGAAACCAGGCAATGGCCTGGGCAGCGAGCATGCCACCGGCAGAGCTACCATAGAGACCAATATTTTCAGGTGCATAACTGTCAAGCAATTCACGGTAGGCGGCAGCAACATCCTCGCTGGCCGCCGGAAAGCGGTGCTCAGGTCCCTGGCGATAGTCCAGACTGACAACCTTGATTCGACCCAGGGCAGCAATGGGCAGGGATTCCAGTTCAGCGCAACCAAGCCAGCAGCCGGCAAAACCGCCACCATGCAGGTTGATCAATATCCTGTCACTATTGTCCGGTGCTATACCTGCAGCAGGTTGATAGACGATGGCATGAACGCCGCCAATTGTAGTGTCGGTCTTGTTAACAGCAAACAACTCTCGCTGACGCTCAAGATAGCCTGCGATAAGGGCAGGAACACCGTCCACCATTTGAAAGGATTGCGGATTTTTCAGGCCAAGCAAATGTTCTATCAGGTAATCCTTGCCCTCGGGACTAAGGTATTCACTAACAGGAACTGCCTGCTCGCGCATATGCACAGTTCCGTCATTATCAACTTCAATCTGCGCAAAACTAATCGAAGCGCTCATTAAAAATGCCGGGCATAACAATATAAAAGCCGGGCATCGGGGTTTAAATTGAATAAATGGCATTGACAGTACTCCGCAGAGAACAGTTTTAGAATCAGGGATCGATCAGTATTCTGGTGGATTTCCGGCAAACTACCCGGCTGGGTTCCAGAATGCAATAAAAGCCAGCATAAAGAAAAAGATAAAAACCGGTATAAGAAATCTATGAATCTGAAAATGATTTTAGCCAGGCTCAAACCACGAATTCTATTGCACTTGCTCGTTTGAAATGGAATGCACTGGTGATGCAATCTGCACCCTGCTAACCTCGGTCATATAATAATTAAAACTCAGATCAGGTTTAATGGAACACTCTGTAATAAACATTATTTCCAGTGATTACCTGGAGGCGTTTCGTTAGCTGCTGACTTATAAAGCCATTATCTGAAACTCAACAAGAGTAAAAAGTGATACATCGAATGAGAAAAAAGCTTTTGCTTGCCAATCTGTTTTATCTGCTGGCAGTGACCAGCGTCGCTGCACAAGATAACGGGGCACCTGTCGGCATTGTCGACCGCCCCTGCCCTGCGGCCATCAGCATGCCGGCGGGGGCCGCTGAAATTCTGTCAGTCCTTTTCATGGAACCACGCACATTGACTGCCGAGGATTTTGGGCAGTTGAATACCAATAAAGCATTTGCCGACTACCTGGCTGCAGTGAATGCCAATACTGTTCAGGACTGGCCTGGCTTGTGTCGTTTTCGCGCTGACAACGATGCCTTGATAGGGACTGGTGTTAAACCAAGACTGGTTTTCATGGGCGATTCCATTACCGAAAACTGGCTGCTGGGTGATCCAAATCTGTTCGGGTCAGACATGGTGAACCGTGGCATCAGTGCTCAAACCACGCCGCAAATGCTGCTGCGTTTTCGCAATGATGTAGTGGACCTGAATCCGGAAATGGTTCACATTCTGGCGGGTACCAACGATATCGCTGGCAATACCGGGCCGCTTCGGGCAGAGGATTTCAAGAATAACATCAGGTCCATGGTGGAACTTGCAAAAGCCAATGACATCAAAGTGATCCTCGGCAGCATTCCGCCGGCAGCAGTTTTTAGCTGGCAACCAGCCGTCAACCCGGTACCCCGGGTTCGTGAATTGAATGGCTGGCTGCAAAATTTCGCAGCAGAAAAAGACCTGGGGTATATTGATTACTTCACTGCATTGTCCGGACCCGGGGGAGAATTACGGTCTGAACTGGGCAATGACGGTGTGCATCCAAACCGGGACGGCTATGTCATCATGCGGCGCTTGCTGGAAGCACAGCTAGGGAACCTCTGATTAAGTCTAGTATGTCTCTGCGGGGATCTAAACCGCTACGATGCGCCGCTCATAGCGTCACTATTAGCAAGGGCTGCAACAACGCAGCGTGGCGGTTCAGGCCCCGCCCTGCGGGGCCTTCAGGCAGCACGCGCTAGACTTAATGGCAAATTGATTGAGGACAGTTTCATGCTCAGACATATCCAGATTTTATTTTTTTTCATCGCCACCTTATATATCTCAAACATGGGTCTTGCCGCAGACAATGCCCTGCACGTGGGTGCATCCAAGGTAGACATCACACCGGCGCCAGCAGACCTGCCGGCACTCTATCGCGGCGTCAACGATCGTGTCTTTACCCGCGCCATCGTCATTGAAAGTGCCGGCACGCGAGCGGCTCTAGTCACCCTGGATATAGGTGGTATTCCGACACCGTTGTGGCAAACCGTGTCCTCCCGGGCTGAAGCCGAACTGGGAATTGCCAGCGAACATCTGCTGCTGATGGCGACGCACACGCACAGTGTGCCGCGTCAGCAAGGTGATGGTTATGCCGATCTGGTCATTGAGGCTATCCGCGAAGCCGCAGCTGACCTGCAGCCCGCACGGATGGCCTGGGGCAGCGGGGAATCCTATATCAATATCAACCGCACCATGATTAATCCCGATACGGGACTCTGGGATGAAGGACCGAACTATGACGGGCCGTCCGACAAGACTGTTGCTGTGGTGAATTTTGAAAGCCTCGACGGCGAACCCATCGCGGTGTATTACAACTATGCTGTACACGGGGTCATTTCGGGCCAGCTTGATGAAGTCAGTGGCGATATTCCCGGGGCGTCTTCCCGGTATATAGAAGAATCACTGGGAGACGATGTAGTGGCGGTCTGGTCACTGGGCGCCGCCGTCGACCAGAACCCGATCTTTTTTCAACAGACCTATGACCTGCGCGAAATCCGCATCAACGACTACATCAGCCGCGGCGAGGATATCTCCAATACCATGTTGCCCGGCGGTATGGGCCTGGACAGGAATAACCCGGAAGTGGCAAAACTGATGAACCAGCAGCGCCAGATGCTCGACACCATGGGTCAGATGCTGGGCGAGGAAGTGCTGCATGTGATGCGCGCAGGTCTTGAGCGCCCGCTTACTTCTGCTGTCATCAGCGGTCGCCAGCAAAGCGTTACCTGCCCGGGCCGGCGGCGCACGGACACTGGTCGTGAAGGGTACCCTGGTACTTATATGCCGGGAGATGAGGTGAATCTGCTATTGAGTGTACTGCGCATCGGCGATGTCTACCTGGGCGGCGTGAACGCAGAAATTTTCAATCTCATTGCCCAGCGCCTGAAAGAAGAATCAGTGCACAAGCACACCATGATGGTCACGCTCACCAACGGTACGGCGAATTCCGGTTACGTGCCGCATGATGGCGCTTTTGGTTACAACACCTTTGAAGTGCTGTCCTCGCGCTTGCAACCGGGCTGTGCGGAAAATGCCATCGTCAATGGTCTGCTTGATCTAATGGCGCAAGTGGACTAAATATTCTTGTCAGCTATGACAGAATAACGTCTATGCTGGATGCAATTGATCGGGAACACCAACTTTTACTGGTAGGGGAAATTCGGCTTAATATAGGAAAAAAGACTAATTTGGGGGATAACAATGAAACGGATATTAACTTTTCTGTTTGGCGTTCTTTGCAGCACCTGTCTGCAAGCACAACCTGAGAGACCGAATGTCATATTCATCATGACTGATGATGTCGGCTATGGTGACCTGGGCAGCTACGGTGGTCCGGATATCAGCACACCTGTACTTGACCTCATGGCCAGAGAGGGCGTGCGTTTTACTGACTTTTATTCCAATGGCCCGACCTGCTCACCTACCCGGGCCGGTCTTATGACCGGGCGCTATCAGCAACGCTATGATGTTGAGGCTCCCCTGCCTTCCAGCCTGGAAACCATCGAAAGTCGTGGCACCCATGGTCTTGTCGCTGAAGGGCATTCCCTGCCGCAACTGATGAAAACAGCCGGCTACAGCACCGGCCTTGTTGGCAAATGGCACCTTGGCTATCACCCGGACCAGATCCCTGAAGCCCACGGCTTTGATTACTTCTTCGGCTTCAAGGCTGGTTATACCGATTATTACCAACACACCAGTGGGGAAGGTAATCCTGACTTGTGGGAAAACGGTCAGTTGATTGAGGAAGAAGGCTACATGACCGACATGATCACGCAGCGCTCAGTACGCTTTATCAACGACCATAAGAGTGAACCATTCTTTCTGTCCATTCAGTACAATGCGGCACACTGGCCTTACCAGGTGCCAGATATGCCGACGACAGCAATCCGCAATGGCGCTCATTTGCAACCCCATGAGGAAAACACCAGCACGCGGGAAAATTACGTTGCCATACTTGAGCGGGCCGACCAGGGTATCGGAGAGGTCCTGAGAACACTGGATCAGCTTGGCCTTACGGAAAATACCTTGGTGATCTTCACAAATGATAACGGCGGTGAGTGGCTGTCCAGGAATACACCATTGTTTAATCGCAAATGGACTGTTTGGGAAGGCGGTATTCGCGTGCCTGCCATTATGCGCTGGCCAGGTGTCATCCCAGCAGGACAGGTAACAGACCAGGTAGGCATTACCATGGATTTTACTGCCACAATGCTGGCACTGGCGGGAGTTTCCCTTCCTGCAGGTTATGCACCCGAAGGCATCAACCTTCTCCCCATTGTCAGTGGCCAAGCACCTATAGTGGAACGAACCTTGTTCTGGCGCGCCAATCCCACCACCACTGCTGTGCGCAGTGGTGACATGAAACTGGTCATGCAGGGTCCCGGTGCAGCCTTTCTGTTCAATGTACGTGAAGACCCGGGTGAGCGTAACGACCTCACCAATACCGGACAGGGATTAATTCGTCACATGCGTAATTTACTTAATGCATGGACAGAAGACGTGAACACTGAAAAAGCCGCCAGGTTAGCCAGACTGGAAGAAGATTGAAAGTAGACTGAAAACAGGAATCACTAAATGAAAAATATTATTAGATTACTCATATCGGTAATCACCTGGCTGGCAATGAGCGTCTTGGCGCAGCCACCTGCAAGCGAATTGGGCGCCATGCCCAATGAGGCACAATTTCCAAAAGTGGAATTCATTTTCGAGGAAAGAGTGACACTCGCCCCGGCTGTTGTGCAGGGCGAGACCGCACTGGGACACAGGCAATACATCCCCATTACCGGCGGCACCATTGTCGGACCGAAACTCAATGGGCGCGTCATCCCCGGCGGATGGGATTACCAGTTACGTTATGCCGGAGGTTGCGGCACCTTGAGCGCAGATTATTTCCTGGAAGCTGATGACGGTACTATCATCCACATCCTCAACGAATCTTTCAGCTGTGGTATGCCAGGA
>CBFICR010000109.1:0-7158 GCA_965661105.1 Pseudohongiellaceae bacterium
ATAGCCAATTCAGGAACTACGGGATGCCCGGCACCCGCTGCGCCGCTCGGTATAAAGCCAGGATTGGCAAACGCAGCCGGATTTGCCTGGACCGCGGCAACAACGGCTGGATCTGTGTAATCCAATGACGGGTCTATCGGGCTGTCGACTGCCGCGTTGAACGGTACATTGGCCTCCCAGCCAAAACTGGCGGTTGAACCGTAGTTCAGACGCGTCGCGGAGTTGCTCCGGGCGAAGGTCGCGTTAGCGAACACCGAAATTTCTTCCGTGATATCGAAATTGCTCCGGGTAAAGAAGGACCAGCGATTCTGTGGCGCACTGACAATGGCGTCCTGCGTATTCCACTTGAGGACTTGCGCGACATCGTTCGGGTCCAGCGTCGTGCCATCCAGAACATTTTGGGCGGCATATTCCACACCATCGATTATGCCATTGGATAAACTGAGATTGTCGCCAACCACAGGAAATAATGTGCCATCTGGATTGAACCGGTAGCGAGCGACAAAGCCCGCCCCCACGTTGCGGAAGCCGGTACCGGCAGGCCGGTCAGAAAAGAGGGCATCCATGGTGGCATCGTTAGCCCGGTTGAAACCTACGGTCATACCGTTGTAGCCCTGCTGGAAAAGTTCGCCCCCGACAGTGGGATCGTTCCAGGCATCTGTATAGAAGCTACGATCGACTTCAAGCGCTTCCTTGCGATCGTAATATTCGAAACCAACCGTGATATTGCCGCGGCCGTCGAAGACATCGGTGCCCATTATGCCTGAAACACGGGCCTCTTCACCGCCACCAGCCTCGGTGGTGCCGTACTGCGTGTCGAGTTCCAGACCCTCGAAATCCTTACGCAGAATGAAGTTGGTCACACCACTAACCGCATCGGCACCGTATACCGCTGATGCGCCACCGGTAATGGTTTCAACACGCTCGATCAATGCTGACGGGATGGCATTGATGTCAGTCACCATCAGTGCGTTGGTTGGCACCATACGTTTGCCATCAATCAGTACCAGGTTTCTGTTGGGGCCGAAACCACGCATTGATACAGAGGCAATACCGAGTGTATTAACCGGTGTGGCATTGATTTCTTGTCCCGTGGTTACGGGCGAGTTGGCCGGATTGTAATCCGGTAGCTGGTTTAAATATGACTCGATGTTAAGACCGCTCTGCTCTTCGAACTGGGCAGAGTCGATGGTCCGGATCGGACTGTTGGATTCGAAGTCGCGGCGCACAATGCGGGAACCGGTGACGACCACTTCTTCAAGGACAGGCTCGTCCTGAGCCAGGGCTGCATTTCCGAAACCAGCAGCCATCCCAACGGCCGCTGCTATCGAAATAGCGAGCTTGGATCTATTGATGTGATTATATGATTTTGTGTATCCCATTTGATTGAATCTCCTTTTTTATATTTATAAGTTTTATTTTAAAAGGTTATTATTTAGACAAGGGTAATGCTCTGGATTTTTTCTCTTCCTCCTTCTTTTTGTGGATATTAATATAAATTTAGTCTTTTATTGCAACTGTCAAGAGGATAATCGCATCTTCAAGTAACAAGAGCAAATGATGATCTTGGGGGACAGTGACTTTTATAAATGAAAAGTCACTGTCCCCAAATTTTGACCCATAAAAAAACCGGCGCATGCGCCGGTTTTTTTTCTACTCAGGGTTTTCTTCAGTGCGCAATATACAGATCGATAGTCAATGCTGCGACCGACGTACAGACAATGAAGTACGGCAGGGCCATCCAGACCATGCGGCCATATCCCAGACGAATGCGCGGTGCTATTGCCGACATCAGCAGGAACAGGAAGGCAGCCTGGCCATTCGGGGTGGACATACTCGGAATACCGGTACCCATCACGACCGCCACAGACTGTGCTTCAAAGGCCTCTTTCGCCATTTCACCTGCATCGTACAGCTCCTTGATCAGGTCCATGTAAATCGTCGCAACAAACACGTTGTCACTGATTGCTGACAGGAAGCCGCTGGACAGAAAGACCATGAATACCTGCTGAGGTCCTTCCAGGGTCAGCACCCACTCCATCACCGGGGTAAACATGTGCTGGGTATTGATCATCGCCACCACCACGTAAAACACAATCAACAGTGAGGCAAACGGCAGGCCTGGTGTAAAGGCTTCGGCCAGCTTGTGCTCGTCGGTGACACCCGTCAGGGCTGAGGTCAGCACAATGACCCCCAGGCCAATCAGGCCGATTTCAGCCAGGTGCAGGGCTAGCGCCGCTACCATCAGGACAGCAACAATACCCTGGATGACCATGACGACCTTGTCTTGATGAGTCAGTTTGTCTTTGAGCTTCTTGTCTTCATCGGTCAGGATCTGGCGTACAGCAGGCGGCATTACCGCGCCATAACTGAACCAGCCCATTTTTTCGATCACGACACAGGTCAATATACCGGCAAACAGCGTCGGGATAGTGGTTGGTGACACCTGCATGATGAATTCCATGAAAGTCCAGCCGGCGGCGTTGCCAATCACGATGTTTTCGGGTTCGCCCACGATGGTACAGACCCCACCGATAGCAGTACCTACCGCACCATGCATCAGCAAGCCACGCAGGAAAGCACGAAACTTGTCCAGGTCGTCACGATGCAACTCGTCAATATGCCCGTCATCCGGATCAGGGTCATCATGGTAACCAACACGGGAAACCACCTTTTCATAGACATCGTAGAAACCGGTTGCAATAGCCACCAGGACCGCCAGGATGGTCAGTGCATCCAGAAAGGCAGAGAGAACGGCGACAAAGATAATCGCCACCAGGTTCATCACCACCGGGGACTTGATTCCCAGTAATACGTGGTTGATCAGGGCAAACAGCATATCGCGCAGGAAATGCACGCCCGCAACCATGAAAATCACCAGCAGGATGACCGGCAGACCGAGTTCAACTTCTTCATACAGGTGATGGGTATCGGTCAACTGCAGGATCAGGATCTGCAACGCCAGCAAGCCACCGGTTTGCAGCGGGAAGCATTTCAGGGCCATGGCCAGCGTGCCAATGAATTCGGCCAACATCAGCCATGAGGTGAGAAGAGGCCCTAACGTGAAGTAAGCGATGAAATTCAGGACAAGGCAGATCAGGACTGCCTTTTTGTACCATGTTGGGGTATGCCCCAGAAACATTCGCATTGTAAGTGATTGCTGACCGGGGACTACCATAAAAATCTCCAAAAGCTGGTCATAAAATGACTACTCAAAAGTTGTGTTGGGTTGGAAATGCTTAAAAAATACACAAGGGGTTTGTACGGGAACCGGAAGGATAATAGTCCAGGCCCCGGGAGTCCAGTAAATCAGGTCAATAGTTCATGAAATTTATAGCCAGAATCATGATTAAAAAGGCTATCCACGAGACCCTGGGGCCCGATTTAAATACCTTGATATAACCGGCTGCCAGCAATCCTATAGTGCTGACAGCGCTTTTCAGCCCTGCTTACACATGCATCATGATGACAGGAAAATCCGAGCCGCTCAGCAAGTGCTGGGTGACTCCCCCGAACAGGCGCTGGCTGGTCAGGCTCCTGCGGGTATAGGCTCCGCAAACCAGCATGCCGGCCTTCTCTGCCCTGGCGGTCTTGACCAGGGCATCGGCGGTATTGGTCGCCGTCACCTGCTTGCGCCGGGCTTTCACGCCGTGGGCTTTCAGGTACTGGGTCATGTCACTGGCGGAAGCCCCGAACTGATGGTTCCTGCCCTCGGTGATCAAAACCACATCCTTGGCGGCTTTCAGCAAAGGCAACAGGCTGTGCACCAGCAGGCTCTCGGTCTGGCCATTGTTCCAGGCAATGGCTATCCGCTCGAAATCGATCCTGACCCGCTTCTGGGGCAGGATCAGCACCGGTGACGAAGTGTTCATCAGGGCGCTCATCATAATGATACTGGCTTTCTTGCCCCCCCCCTTCTTGGGCCGCGACACCACCATCAGGTCGCTGACCGGGCCGATGAAGGGGAAGAGTTTATCTGCGGAGCCCAGCTTTTCCCTGAACACGGCTTTCGGTGCTGCCGGGGTGCCAAGTTTGCCCGCCAGCTCCATTGAATAACCCTGCGCCATCTCTGAGAACAGTTCATTGGCGGAGATGGCGGCCTTGGAAATCTGGGCCTCACTTTCCGCCGGCCAGGCGCCGGCAGTATCGACCAGTGAGTGCAGATCAAGTTCCTTACTCTCACGACGGTTGGGGCGAATGTGATAACCGATCACATCGGAACCCAGCGTGGCTCCCAGGGCAAAGGCCACATCCAGGGCTACGGCACATTCAGGACGGTTGGCAACTGGGACTGCAATCGTACGCATACAAAGCTCCTTGGTTCACTTACTCAATTCAAAACAGGCGACATCCTACCTGCTCACCCGGGTGAATGGAATCCTTGATTTTAGGGGACAGTGACTTTTATAAAGGAAAAGTCACTGTCCCCACATTCCGGCCTAGCGGCTGACGGTGATACTGGCCTGCAGGTCCGTTGGGCGAATGACTTCCATGACCGGAGGCGCGGCCACCAGCTTGACCCACATGGCATCGCCGTCTTTGAACCAGGCGGTCTCGTTGGCCTGGCGCAAGGCGTCCATGCTGCCCTTTTTCGTTCCGGAGGCTGAATTACTGAAACCCGGCAGTTCAAACATGACCCATGAGCCCGCGTCCATTTCCGCCAGACTGAGAGTCACTTCGTCTCTTTCTGTTTTTACCTGGATCTCGGTGCCGGCCTTCACCGTGCTCAGGTCGCCGCTGATCTTGAATTCCTTGCCATTGCGAACCAGCGCAATGGGCGGCTGCACAGGACGACGAGAAAACAGCGCGGCACGTTGGGACCGAACGAGGGGCGTGTCGGGAGCATTTGGACTGAGCCCGCCGATCAAGGCAAAGCGAGCGGTCCGGGATTCAAGATCGACTGCGCCTGGAAATTCTCCTCTGGCGTCCGAGAGATTCAGGCGACCAATGTCACCCGTGCACACCGAGGCGTTCCAGGTAGGGTGGACTTCACAAGTGTCGTCGGTGACGACGCTGTCATTCTCACCGTCGTGGAGCATGATGTGGGAATCAGGGATACCTGTCACCGAGCCGTCCAGGTCATGTATCGACAGGGTCCGATAGGCGTTGCCGCCGCGGTTATCGTTATCGAACCGTTGATCGTATGTCGGGAAATACACCGGCTTGGCGTTGACGAATTCTGCTCCCTTGATGGTGCTATTGGTACTTAAGCCCGCGCTGGTGAACAGCAGGAAGGACAGCGCGCCTGTTTTTCGCATGAAGTTGTCCTGGAAATTCACGAATGTCGTGTTTATCACATCATCGCGGTAATCATAGTATTCGTAGCCACGGATCGGGAAATCCGGAATGGCAGGCTTCGGCAGGCTGCGGCCATAGGCGATTTCCTCCGGTGTCGTGGGATTGCCGACATTGTCGGACTCGCCCACGACCAGCCCATTAACCAGCCGTGAACTAAACGGCAAGCTGCCGATATCGCCAGCCGCCTGTGTCATGCCAATGGCGTTATCAGCAAGTTTGAAGTTGCTGTATACGTAGAGGTCGCCCCGGCCCCAGAGACCCCCATTGCGGTTCTTCCAGGCGGTCAGGTTCTCGAAGTGCGTCTCCGAGACGTCGCTCTCCAGATCGGTAGGATCTGCCAATGGCAAGAGCGGCAGGGAGGCCAGACCGAAGGTGTTATCTTCGTCGATGTGCCGGTCAATCATAAACCCGTCGAAGTTGGAATGGGCCACGTTGCCTCTGAATGCGCGTAGCGGCGTTCGGCGCGGCCAGGTGTTGAGGCTGTCTTCCGAGCCCAGGAACGCGCCATTGGGGTGTTGCGGTATGGAAAACCAGAAACCGGTCGAGTCTGAGCCTGCTGCCACGTTGTCAATGTAACTATTGTCCGGGTTGGTGATCCAGAATGACGACACCGTATTATCTGATGGCAGCAGGGTATGCCTGCCAGAAAAACTGGCTTGCCTGAGTTCACCGCGGTTTTCAGCATCAATCTCACCGTTAGCGGCCAGATTGGATGGCACGCATTCCATGGTGGGATGACACTTGGTCTGAATCGCCAGGTTTTTGACGAACTCGTTGCCGTGCTCAATGCCGTCTTCCATGAAGAAACAGTGGCCCACGGTGTTGTAGGTCACATTGTTCTCGACGCGCAGGTCGTTGGAGCCGTGCACTGTCACGCAGCGGTTGAAGGAGTCATGGATGGCTGTGTTTTTGACGTATTGGCCTTTGCCACCATCCCCCACCAGGTGCCAGTGGATCGGGTAGCGCGCCAGTTCCAGGTGCTGGCCCATACGATGGAGCTCGACACCTTCGACATACATTTTGCTGGTGACCATCGCCATGATGTGGCCACCGAAATACGACTCAAGCGAATCTTCAGAGGCCTGAACCTTGATGTTGCGGGTCAGGAGTCCCACTTCACCGCGTTCATCCACACCATAGGTAATCTCACCAAAGTGCATGTATTCCAGGGACTCGTCCAGCGTAATGGTGTTGCCGCTGATTGCCATGATATGGCGCGTTTCTGCCTGACGCGGATTGTAATCGGTGGAGGCCAGCACAATTTCGTCACCCACCTGCCACTGGTCGGCATTGAGGACCTCGATGGTGTTACTGCCTTTTTCAGCAGTTTCAGCCAGCTTGGTCCAGGCGTTGGTGATATTGCCGTGCAGGTTCAGGGTGCCGCCGGACATCATGATGCCGCGATCGCCCATGCCCATGAGCTGTTCGTCCTGGACGTTGTTGGTGAGCGTGATGGTGGCTTTATGCTGATGGGGTGTCTCTTCCGTACCGATCTGCAACTCGCCAAACACCAGGATCCATTCAGTGCTCAGTTCGAGATCGGACTCATCTGAAAACACCAGTTTGCCATTGATGGTCAGGCCATTCAGGGCCGGCGGGCTGACGTCAAGCAGGACTTCCTGGTCACTGGCAATCGTCACCTTGTCACCGGCAGCAGGCACCTGGTTATTTGGCCAGGTGGCCGGATCAGACCAGCGCAGGGCCTGCGCCTGGGCAGTGAATGCTATAGTAACGAAAAATGACAGAATGAATAAGCGAATGGATGTACGCATGAACCTAAATTCCCCTTGATAGTAGGTTAGTTACGCCAAATTGGACCGGAGAGAATAGCACAAAATTACGACAAAAATCACCGACAGG
>CBFICR010000110.1:0-7136 GCA_965661105.1 Pseudohongiellaceae bacterium
AAGGGTACTGATAACTTTCATTGTTGACTCCAAACGCAAATTTAACCAATTATTTTTATTGACAATGTATATTAAGCGAAAATCATGCCAGTTATTATATCCATATATTTCAGTTAGTTAACTTATTATCACTTCTCCAATGGCGCAATATTCCAATATTTACCCCATATAGTGGTGATATTTACCAATAGAAAAAATAGTTTGTATTTAACACATCAGCTAGGTGTAATAGCAGCACTTTCATGACAAGGGTTAGCGCAATGAAGCAGTGGCTGGTTACACGCAAGCAGGGTGTTCTCGACAAGTATCGGTCCGTCATCCGGGAAAAAGCCATTGACCAGGCCAAGGTAGAGATCGCTCTGGCCGGCAAGGAAGTCACTGACTACAACGCACAACAGCTGGAAATTATCGTCAAGGCACAGGAAGACAAGATTATTCAGCGCTATAAAAACTCCACCCTGGTGGTTTTGTTGTTGGCGCTGGGAATCTATTAAGCGGAGCCGCCTATGTATAATTTCCTGAAAATTGGCGCAGTTATTGTTACCGGACGGTTTTTAAAGCCGCGCTTTAAAGGCCTGCTGCTTTTAATTACTTTCTGGTTTATTGTCCGCTTTCTGCATGCCGAGTACCTGAGCTATGTGTCATTATCCGGTGACACCCAGCATCTGATACTTGCGTCTGTAATAAAAATTACCCTCTATCTGCTGGCTTTTCTGGTTTACCTTTTTACAGTAGAGCGCAGGATATTAAAGCGAAGCGCCTCTGAAATCGAGGCAAGGCAGCTGCAGGCGCGAGAAGACGGAAAAGATGATGGCTTTGATTTCCTCAGACAAAAGAAAAAGCTGGACTCGCCGACAGATCAATTACTCAGGAAAAAACAATCTCTTTGAAACACCCATCAAATTCTATTTAAAATAAACAGGACACTATCAATCAATGAGATAGAGATAGATAGATAGATAGATAGATAGATAGAAAAAGAGAAATAGTAAGACAGCAAAACAAAAGCAACATAGAAGGATCAAGCAATGAGCTGGCAACTTGCCGATACCCCCGATTGCATACCCGATAGTGAATGCGAACCAGTCACTCTGGTTCTAACACCCCGCGCACGGGATATAGGCGCCTTTGAAGTAAAGCGCGCTCTTCCAGCCGGCAAGAAACAGATGATTGGTCCCTTCATATTTTTTGACCAGATGGGTCCTACTGTTTTTTCCGGGGACACCGCCATGGATGTACGTCCCCACCCACATATCGGGATTTCCACTATAACCTGGTTATTCGAAGGCGAGATACAGCACAAAGACAGCCTGGGGTTTGACCTTACTATCCGCCCCGGAGAAGTGAACTGGATGACCGCCGGTTCAGGCATTGTGCATTCTGAACGCTCTCCGCAAAGCCAACGCAACGTCAATGCTGCCTTGGGCGGCATACAGGCCTGGGTCGCACTGCCACAGGAACGCGAAGAAATTGATGCAGCGTTTTATCATTATTCCGCCGATCAGATTCCACACATGGATCAGGATGGCATTCGTATTTCCCTGATTGTCGGTAGCGCATTTGGACAGACTTCGCCGGTGAAAACCGAGTCCCCTACTCTTTATGCAGAACTGAACCTGGCTCTAAATAAGGACTTTGTCATCCCGGATATTGCCGAAGAAAGAGGGCTTTATATTTATTCGGGCGAACTTGAAATAGCAGGCAGTACTTTCTCTGCAGGGTCCATGCTGGTATTAAAACAGGGTATGACAGTTCAGATCAGAGCGACACAGGAGGCAAAACTGATGCTGCTTGGCGGTGATGCATTGGATGAACCCAGGCACCTGTACTGGAATTTTGTTTCAAGTCGAAAGGAACGTATTGAACAGGCCAAAAAGGACTGGCGCGAGAATCGATTTCCCCGCGTACAGGGCGACGACGAATATATTCCTCTCCCGGATTAATTCGCTTTCTGTTTGAAGGTAAAATTTTTCCGAAAAGTAATCTGATAATAAAACCTGACGCAACACTCACAGACTTCACAACTTTTATTATTTTATTATTTTTCTTTTGGCTCGCTTTTGGAGCCGGTTTTCTCAACCTGATTTTGGCCGAGGGTTTCCTCCATCGCATGACACAGGGTTTTCAATATCTCTACCCTTGCTACTTTTTTATCATTCCCGGGAATCAGCGACCATGGCGCAAACTCCGTACTGGTATGAGCCACCATATCATTTACGGCCCCCTTGTAAGCATCCCAGCGCTCGCGATTGCGCCAGTCTTCATCGGTTATCTTGTGTACTTTCCAGGGGGTTACTTCACGCTCCTTGAAGCGACGCAGTTGCTCATCCTTACCCAGATGAATCCAGAACTTCACCATGCTAATGCCGTTTTCACATAGCTGTTCTTCAAAGTGATTAATTTCGCTATAGGCCCGCTTCCATTCTGCTTCTTTAGCAAATCCCTCTACCCGCTCTACCAGGACCCGGCCATACCAGGATCGATCATAAAGCGACAGATAGCCGGCCAACGGAATATGCCGCCAGAAGCGCCAGAGATACTGATGCGCTTTTTCTTCATCGGTAGGCGCCGCTACTGAAATGACTTTATACAGGCGCGCATCAATTGCCTGCGTCACGCGTCTGATAGCTCCACCTTTACCTGAAGCATCCCAGCCCTCAAAGACAGCAACGACAGATTTTTCCTCATGATGAGCCTTCCAGGCAAGATCAAACAGTCTGGCCTGATAGTGTTTTAATTGTTCGTTATATTCTTTTGACGTCAGGGTTTTTGTCAGATCGACATGATCAAGAATGGTTATCCTGTTGGCAGCCAGTTCATCAGTAAGATGAGTAACCGCAACTTCCTCATGTTGTTCCGAATTTTGAATAGCATCTCTTTGCTTTTCTTCCCCCAACTTCTTTTCCAGCGCATTCAAGAGAATCTGCCCAACGGTGATATCACGATAACGCCGATCGCTGGCTTCAATTAAATGCCATGGCGACTGACCTTTATCGGTAATACGAATGGCGCGCTCGGAGACACTGGCAAAATCATCATATTGCCTGGAAAACTTTTGCATCAACGGAGACTTCTTGATTTTCATTTCAAGAATATCCTTGTCTTTTTCTACCCGCTTCTCTACCTCATGTTTTGGCAAATGAAACCAGAACTTGATAATAAGCGCATCATCCTGAACCAGCATGCGCTCAAATTCGACGATGCGACGCAGATCTCTTTCAAAATCGCCCTCATCAATTTTGTCAAAGACCCGCTCAATGATGGGATGGGTATACCAGGATCCGAACATGATCCCTATAGTTCCCCGCGCTGGTAACGTACGCCAAAAACGCCAGTATTTCGGTCGCAAGCGCTGCTCATCGGTTTCTTCCCAGAACGCATTGGTATTGATATCGCGAGTATCCAGCCACTCACTCAGACGATTTACCACTTCGCCTTTACCAGCCCCTTCCACACCGGAGACAATAATAATCACAGAGGAATTGGAATTCTTGAGCGCCTGCTGGGCTTTCAGCAGACGTGTATGCAGGTCAGGCTCAATGGCCTGAAATTCTTTTTTGGATAATTTTCTGCCCAGTTCTGCAGCTTCAAACATGCCGGCTTCCTGTTAAATACTTATATTCATTGGCCGGGCATAAGCTTACTTTGCATGCATGCAAGCGTGATTGACTCGTATCAATGTTTTTACAAACTTCTGCCAGCTAAAATTTGTTTAATTTTTCTTAAGAAAACTGCTGATAAGATCTACCGGCAAGGGAAACACGATTGTGGAATTTCCTTCGCCGGAAATTTCCGTCAAGGTCTGCATATAACGCAGCTGGATTGCCTGTGGAGATTCGCCAAGTACGCGTGCAGCAGCGACTAATTGCTCGGAGGCTTCGAACTCACCTTTGGCATGAATAACCTTCGCCCGTCGTTCCCGTTCTGCCTCAGCCTGCTTCGCCATGGCCCTGATCATGCTTTCATCCAGATCAACGTGTTTCAATTCTACATTGCTTACCTTGATCCCCCAGCTGTCGGTTTGCTCATCAAGAATCTTTTG
This sequence comes from Pseudohongiellaceae bacterium, assembly GCA_965661105.1. Lineage (GTDB taxonomy): Bacteria > Pseudomonadota > Gammaproteobacteria > Pseudomonadales > Pseudohongiellaceae > Eutrophocola. The sequence continues at coordinate 4,043 of CBFICR010000110.1, forward strand.
AATGCCGATATTTAACTGCTCGCGACTAGCCAACATCTCATCAAGTTCATGCTGTCCAAGAATGGAGCGTAGCGTGGTCTGTGCCAACTGGCTTGTTGCCTCGAAATAATTTTCAACTTGAATAATGGCTTTTTCAGGATCGATAACACGAAAATAGATAACTGCATTCACCTTAACCGAGACATTGTCACGGGAGATTACATCCTGAGTGGGCACATCAAAAACCACGGTACGCAAATCAACCTTTACCATTTGCTGGATCACCGGAATGATCAATATCAATCCCGGCCCTTTCACGGTCTGAAATTTTCCCAGAAAGAACACCACCGCGCGCTCGTATTCGCGCATGACATTGATGGCAGCAAACAATAGCGCAGTAATAATAATCAGTAAAACTATTAAAAACATATTCATGAGTATTTCCCCTTTCCAATGAGCCCCTGATTAGGTAGATAAAACGTCAAGCCTTGGTCACCATCAGCTCAAGACCATTGACCGCCTTGATCTTAACTTTATCTCCTTTTTGTAACGGGGTGTCCGTGACAGCCTGCCACAATTCACCCTCAACTTTCACCATACCTGAATTTGTAAAATTGTCGATTGATTCTCCGCAGTGTCCGACAATCATCTGAATACCTGATACCGGTGCCTGGCGTCTGACTCTGAGAAAGATTCTCATGGTCACTATCAACAGCAGCGCCGCTGCGGTAATAACGGCAGAAATCATTGGTAGCGAAACACGGTATACACCCAGTTCGGTATCCACCAGAATGATGGAGCCAATGACAAATGAAATTATCCCTCCTATTCCCAATATACCGAAGCTTGGAATAAAGGCTTCCGCGATTATCAGAATAAGGCCGAAAATAATCAGCCCCAGACCGGCATAATTTATTGGCAGCAGTTGCAACCCATAGGCTGCCAGGAAAAGACAGATCGCGCCTGTTACGCCGGCAAAACCAAATCCCGGATTATAAAATTCAATAATCAGACCATAGGCACCCAACATGCCAAGAATCAGGATCAGGTTGGGATCAGTGATAACCTTGAGAAACTGCGAACGCCAATCGGGGCTATCAATCTGTAGCACCTTCTCTGCAGTCGCCAGCACCATCAGGTGGCCATCGACCATGACTTCAAGGCCATCCATCTGCAACAACAAATCGTCCAGATCTTCAGCAACAATATCGATCACATTCATGCCCAGCGCTTCAGAGCCTGGCAGGGTAGCCGCATCAGTCACTGCAGACACAGCCCATTCGGCATTACGACCTCGCAGTTCAGCCAGACCTTTTATATAGGCCGTAGCATCATTCATTATCTTGCGCTCCATCGCCGTAGAGCCTGTTTCGTCAGACTGAGCGAACTCGGGTGTGTCACTTTCTTCCGGCGTTTGGCTTGGCATGGAAGGCAGGCCAATCTGAACCGGTGTCGCTGCCCCCAGGTTAGTGGCAGGCGCCATGGCCGCGATGTGGCTGGCATAGAGAATATAGGTTCCTGCACTGGCTGCGCGCGACCCCTGCGGATAGACATAGGTGGCCACAGGAATCTCTGATTCCAGCACCGCCTGGATGATATCGCGCATAGCCAGATCAAGGCCGCCGGGGGTATCCATGGTAATAATCGCCATGTAAACCCCTTCTTCACTTGCTGCCGCCAATCCCCGCTGCAGGTAATCACTGGTGGCTGGACCGATTGCGCCATCGATGGAAAAAACCCGAATTATGCCACTGCTGCTACCAATACTCTGTTGCAATCTTGCTGCCGTTGGCAACACAAGCAAGATCACAGCCAGCATGACCAGCAAAAGTGGCATGAATTTATTATTTAAAATGGCAACTGTTTTCATTGCTTGCTCCGCCCCCTGTTAATGTTGCGCAATGGTAACTGCCTGACCCGACCCAACAATACCAAATCATACCCACTTATAACAAAGGTAGACCACTGTTACCAGTCAGGAAGACAGGGGGCTTATTATTTCTAACCGTTTGGTCCGATAATATTTCAACCAGCCCAGAGCCAGAAAAATAACCGCGAGGAAGGGGACCGCACCAAGGTTAACTATCTGCCAGCCAAATGCATTTTGCAGAGCGCCGGAAGATAGAGAACCAATAGAGACAGTGGAAAAGATAACAAAATCATTGACCGCCTGGGCCTTGTTACGCTCATTGCTGTGATAGGTTTCAGTTAGCAAAGTTGTTGCCCCTACAAACAGAAAGTTCCAGCTCAGACCAAGACTGGTTAACGCGACAAGAAAATGAAAATAACTGGTTCCGGCCAGATTAATCGCTATCGCGCAGGCAGCAAAGACAGCGCCGGAAAACATAATTCTCAGTACACCGAAACGCACTATTAAATTACCGGTAAAAAAAGACGGTGCAAACATCGCCATCACATGCCACTGGATAACGACAGCCGTATCATCAAACAGAAATGACGCCTGGTTCATGGCAAGCGGTGTTGCGGTCATAATGAATGACATAATGGCATAGCCCAGCATCCCGCAAATTAAAGCCACAATATATTCTGGCTGAAAAATGATTTCTTTTGTTGGCCTGCCGCTATCGCCAGCGGGTAAATTTCTGCGCCCTTTGTCTTTGATATCCAGAAAGCTCAGCACAGCAAAACTGCCCATATAGAGAAAAATAATTGCCATATAGCTGCCGGCAAACTCGGCATTCTCGATCCACTGACGACTGGCTTTTGCCAATGTTGGTCCGGCAACAGCGGCTATCACCCCTCCGAGCATGGTGTAGGAAACCGCCTTGCTTTTATAGGCCAGCTCCACACTGTCTGCTGCTGTAAAGCGGTAATAGTTGCCAAAGCCATTGAACATGCCAACAAAGGCCGTGCCAGACACGAATAACCAGAAACTGCCATTAAGAATAGCGGTACTGGCTAACAGGCCTCCCCCGATACCAAAACCACAGGCGATCTGAAAAGCGGCCTTGCGACCTATTTTTTCCATAAGCATGGCGGCAGGAATGCTGGTACACATGACCGCAATAAACTGAATAGCCAGCGGCAAGGTCGCCAGGGATTTGTCTTCGGCCAGGTTATAGCCCACCAGAGCAGCCGTGGCGACAATCAGGGA
>CBFICR010000111.1:0-7031 GCA_965661105.1 Pseudohongiellaceae bacterium
ACCACTTCCTTCGTTTCGCTCAGTCGCGGCAGACCTCACCGGACCAGGCCAGGCCCGCAATCACCGATTGCGGTCGTTCCCAGTGCATGATGCTAGCGCATCATATAAAACGCTCGGGTTTACCCTGGTGGGCCCACCACTATGCCAAGTCTCATCAAATTATTCTCTATCAGTATTCATCCCAATGTGGTGGATCTGAAATTTGATTAACCATGAAGTCAATAAAGGCCCTGACCTTGGGACTCAATAATCGCCTTTGCGGATAGACTAGAAATACCCCTACCTCAAGAAGATCAAACTTAGGGAACAAGGCAACCAGATTACCAACTCGGATATCCTGGCCAACAACAAATGTAGGCATTCTGGCCACCCCCATTCCATTCAGTACAGCTTCACGAATTGCCAGGCTATTATTTATCTTTGTATGAACAGGCAGAGAAACCTGTACTTGCCTGTTCTCCCCGCCATTAAAATGCCAAACATGACTGGACTCCTGATAACGGTAGGCCAGAATATGATGATTGATGAGATCGCCAGGTTTTTCCGGTACGCCAGCTGACTCCAGGTATTCGGGCGCCGCAACAATTACATGCCTGCAGCTACACAAACGACGGGCGACAAGAGAAGAATCCGGCATGTCGGTAATTCTCACCGATACATCAAATCCCTCTTCCACCACGTCAAGCTTTCGGTCTTCCAGATTCATTTCCACCTGTATGTCTGGATAGCTTTCCTTGAAATTATTCAGCAACGGAGCCACATGCTGGATTCCGAAAGACATAGGCGTATTAAGCCTCAGGATGCCCTTGGGAGATTGCTGCAATTGAAGTACTTCAGCTTCGGCATCCTGCAACTGTTCGAGGCCGGATTTACAGGTATTGAAAAATCCCTGACCCGCTTCAGTTAGACTGAGTTTACGTGTGGTTCTGTTCAGCAACCTCACACCCAGCCTGTTTTCCAATCGAGCCAGGTATTTGCTTACCACAGGTCTCGACATTTTCAGGCTCTCAGCCGCTGCAGTAAAACTCCCCTTCCTCACTATCTCAACAAAAACAGCGATATCGCTAAAGTTATCCATAATTGATAATTAGTAAATATTTAGAAACAGTAATGTTCATTTAAGCATAATTATTAATATATTTTAATCGATTACTCTTTCATTCCAGTTAATCAACACACCAATGGATATAATTATGAAAGAGTCCTTGAGAGAACATTTTCTTGGTCATGCCAGCATGAGCCTCTGGGCAATAATTGTTGGAACTTCATTTCCCCTCGTCAGTGCACTGTCTCCCGAATTACCTATGCTGCTTGTAACAGCATTCCGGTTTATTGTGGCAGTAGTGGTTCTGCTACCATTTATGCCTTCATTGGGCCGAACAAAACCCACTCTCAGGTCGATTGCTCTCTACATCGTTATGGGAGCCTGCCAGGCATTATTTTTTTCTGCCATGTTTTGGGCGGCGCCCAGAACATCATCACTGGTCATGTCATCCCTCTATGTGCTGGTACCGGTAATGGCTTATTTCCTGGGTCTTTTCTTACAGCTTGCTTCACCTGAGAATGGATTACTCAAAATTCTGCTTACCGGTGCTGGAGGCGCCCTCTTGCTGGCCTGGGCAGGTTTTGAAAACCACACAGGCGAATCTCTTGCTGGACCAGCAATTTATTTCCTGGGTTGTATGGCGGCAGCACTGCATCCAACATTGAGCAAATGGGGAATTGAACGTAAATTCCTTTCCCAAAGTGCAGCCGCACGTAGCGTCTACAGTTTGCTGGCAGGTGCCCTTCTTACTTCAGTAGCAGGGATCTCCATTGAACCCGTAACAATGCTCAAGCAGATCGGACTGATCGATTTAGCCATCCTGCTTTACCTGGGTATTATGTCTACCGCCCTGACTTTCTGGCTGACCCAGTATGCCACCCAGTCTTTATTGCCGGCGGAAGTAAAAGGCTATAGCTATCTTATCCCACTGGTTACTCTGGGACTGACATGGTTACTTGGCAATGCTGACTTACAGTGGGCAATGCTGCCAGGTGGCCTCCTTGTGCTTCTCTCCATTGTGCTATTGCAACGACGGTCCGTTTCATTAATGCGGGCTCCGGCGACTGTGACACTACGCAATGACCCTATTACATCTCCCCATCCTGGTGGCAAGAAATTACTGCCAACCAACTTCGACCTACTGTCTATCTGGCAGAGGATATTTTAATCAACATTCAATCTTTAAGAGGACGTCACATGAAAATCATCATCTTTGGTGCGACAGGCAATATAGGTAAACGAATAACCACTGAGGCTATTAGTCGTAATCACAAAGTTACTGCTGTTGTGCGGAACAAAACTACCACAGACAATTTTTCGGATCTCGTCAATATTACTATCGGGGACGCTTCGATTCTGGATCAGGTACTAAACCTGAGCAAAGAAGCAGATGTACTGGTGGCCGCAACAAGACCACCAGAGGGAGAAGAAAATCAACTTGTAGAAACAACGAGGGTACTGCTTGAAGCTGCCAAACAGTCAGGTGTCCGGCTAATCATCAGTGGAGGTGCCGCGTCATTGACTATACCCGACACACAAGAAAAACGCGTTATGGATGACTGTCGATATTTATCTGAGCAGTTTTTACCCATTGCACGCGCCTGTGATGACCAGTACAAACTGTGCCTGGACAACCCAAATGTCCAATGGACCTACCTGAGTCCTCCTGCACTGATACGCCCTGGAAAGCGCTCAGGCAGATATCGCCTTGGCAAGGACGAATTACTTGTCGACGAAAATGGTGTATCAGAAATTTCCATGGAGGACCTTGCGGTTGCATTGCTGGACGAAATCGAGCACCCGCAACATATCAGGCAACGCTTCACTGTCGCGTATTAAAAAAACAAACCTCATTATGAAGGAGATCACTCATGAAACACTCAAAATTTAAAATGTTATTTCTGGCTTGCTGGATTTTCACCCAGCCGCAAATCAGTAGTGCCGGGGAAAGAGATGTAGGTATCAGCCCATGGGGAGAAGCGGATGAAATAGGCAGGCTGAACATGATCACTGGGAAATCCACACAGAGCATTTTGTCGCAAGTTAATTCCAGCAAAGTCTACGACCTGGCAGTTGAATATTTCATTGGTATGCCTAGCTGGCAAGCAGCTGGAGACCCACATTACAGGCTCTGGATGACGCATACACCACACGGCACATTGATTGACGATCCTCTCAATACCGGAACGACAATCAATGAGCATGTGAGTTATACAGGCGCTGCAATTTCATTGTATACGCACATGGGAACGCACATAGATGCACTGAATCACTTTGGCCTCAACGGAAAAATCTGGAACCAATTCAAAGCTGATGAACACCTTGGGGATCGCGGCTGGAAAGTGGCAGGTGCAGAAAACTTACCTCCCATTATTGCTCGTGGGGTATTGATTGATGTCGCTGCTGCAAAGGGAATGGATATGCTCCCTGAAGGCTTCAGAATTTCTGAAAAGGATATCATTGCGGCTTTAAAAGCCCAAAATACAGACGTTCAACCTGGCGATATCGTACTTATCCGCACAGGAAGAATGCAAGTATACGAAGATGCCAGGGCTTATATGGAAAATTCTCCTGGTATAGGCCTTTCTGCTGCCCGCTTCCTGGCCGAAGAAAAAGGAGCCATGATCATAGGTGCAGATAATCTCAGCCTGGAAGCATTTCCCTCAGAAATAGAATCCGACTATGTGCCGGTACATACCTATCTCCTGGCTCAGCAAGGTATACCCATTATGGAGTTGGTCAATCTTGAAGCTCTTTCCAGGGACAAGGTATACACATTTGCATTTTTGGGGGGATCTCTGAAATTACGTGGAGCCGATGCTGCTCCCATTCGTCCATTGGCTCTACCGCTAAAAGAAACAATTAACCGCCAAATTATAGAGAAATAAAAATGAATATCAGCAGAATTGATCATGTCGGATTACGTGTACTGGACTTCGTTCGTTCAAAAAATTTTTACCAACTCTTTGGTTTTCAAGTTATCAGGGAAGATAGTCAAGAAGGGGTGGTAGTAGTACGACACCCCACCGGGGTCGAAATTAACCTTCTTGATAATGCAAATAGTGAACAGTTAAAAACTAATATACTAATGGACAATGAGCAAAAATATCCAGGCTTTACTCACCTTGCTCTGGCGGTGGAATCAATAACACCGATTGTAGATTTTCTTAATGAGAAGGACATCAAAATAACCGAAGGCCCCGTTACCTTCGGTGATGGAAAAACTTCAATATTTGTTAGGGATCCGGATTTCAATGTACTTGAATTTACATCGCAGGAAAAAATGTAGAATTCGCTGGATAAATCTCAATAAAAAGGAGTTTATCTAGTTGATTTATTAAAGAATATAGACCAATGAATCAGCTCATAATCCGTTTGTCATTCATCAACAACCGGCAAGTCTCGAACTGTTAATGTGAAACAGAAACACCAGCTATTCTTTACAGGATAAACGGCTCGAGTCCTGGTGGGCCCACCATTTTTCCTTTTGGGAAAAATGCCGTGACCATAGGACTGTCCTGTCGGCAATCACAAATTTCTGCCTTTTCCCGCGCATGACGATACCGCTGCATTCATGAAGCCCGGGTTTCCCCTGGCGCACCCCTGGCCTGCAACTTCTGCAATGAATCATCATGGAAATAGCCGAACATCTGGATATGGATGAATCCAGAACCCGTGAATTCATCGCCAAGCAGTCAGAGGACATCAAGGAAACTGTTCAAAAGGCGCTTTTATTAGTAAAGGTGCTACAGGTGCCAAAATGTATTCTGCTGATATGAGAGAGCCTTTAAAGGAACCTTTAATTCCTGGCTTTCATTAATTTAGCTAGAAACTTAGTAAACGGTACAATGTCCCCTTCAACACTGGCTGTTTCCAAAGCGGCCATGTAGGCGTCCCATTCATCTACAGGTACAACCAGCCAGGGATAGCCCCCTCCTGCCATCATAGCGTTCATTAGAAAGCGTCCCATACGACCATTACCGTCCATATAAGGGTGTATATACACAAAGACGAAATGCCCCAGCACAACCCGTACCGACGGGTGCTCTTCCCCTGCCAGCAATTCAAACAGGGTCGGCATAGCATCCCGTACCGCCTCCCTGCTTGGAGGAACGTGCATAGAACGCCGGATATATACCGGCCCGTTTCTGTACCCTGCTAAGTCTGTGGCTTTTAACAAGCCTGCGGTAACACTTGGGGCAAACATTTCTCTATACCAGTCCCGGTGGTCAGCGCTGGTAATTACTCCAGGGCTTGCGCCTTCAAGTATCTTTTCAATGCTTTCTTCTACTTTCTGAAAGGCTTGCCAGTACCCCCTCGCCGCCAGAGCATCAGCCTGTTTTTTGTCTTCATCATTTAAATCAGGCTGCCAATCTCCGCTGCGAACACGTTCAATAAGCTCAGGTGTTACCCGGTAACCCTCAATAGACAGAGAATGATAAGCATCCATCTTATAAATACCTTCAACATCTTTAAGGTATTTTCTTGAACTTCCGGGAAGCCCCGGCGCCTCCGGAAAGTGTTTGATAATCGGCTCTCTCATGTCCTGCCACATGAGTTTCAGACGGTTTACATAGGGTGACCTTTCCCTTGGTGAGAAAATTAACGGTGAAGGCTCTTCAAACGGGTCATTCTCCCGGACATCATATCCGGCAGACTTCATGGTCTTTACAATATCGTCCGCAATGCTTTCCTGACCTATATTACGAAACGCACCGGCCAGCCTCCCGGCTATGGTGCTGTGTCCTCCTTCCAGCAGTTTTTCCAGAATTTCAGAAGAGTCCTGAACCATTGCCAGCGCTGTTCGCATTTCGGTGGGATTTTTAGTAAATGACGCAGCAGAGCAGGCCAGCAGTGCCGCAGGCAGTGAAAATATGCGTATACCGTCCTTGATAACCAGGTCTGTCTTGCCGGGCAGAGCAGCCCTTGTTTCAAACAAAGATGTTTCAAATGGTAAATCTGTCTTTTGATTTCTGGCTTTGCTTGACCTGATGAGCAATTGCTTTGGTACAGTCCAGTTTTCGGCATGTAGAGAAATTGACTGTTCAGGTGACACGCACCAGTCATTTCCTTTTTGCTTATCCAGATAGGCAACGCAAAAATGCCAGTATGAGGCATACCATGCTGTGCTTTCCCCTGCTGTTTCGTCAGGTCGTGCAGGGATATACCACCCCTTCATGACTTCCTGAATAAAGCCTTCCTTGAGCAGTCTTTCTCTTTGTACTCGTTTTAGCTCACTGGACTGTATAGCTATATGTCCCCCTTTCTGGAGGACCCTTAAAACTTCCAGTGACTCTGCCAGCTTTTCACTTGGGGTAGCCATCTTTCCTGTCTCTCTTGCTGTATCTTTATTAGCTTATATCGCCGTACAGTATTTAGCTTATTGTGTTGTACAAATATTAGCTTTTTGTGACGTGCAATATTTAGCTTATTATGTTGTATCATTTTTAGCTTATTGTGTCGAGTATAAAGAAACAGAAATATTTACTGACAGTGCCGTTGCACACTCATGGCACACCTGCTCTAAAAAAATGACCCCCGGGGACAGTGACTTCTTTCTTCCAAAAGTCACTGTCCCCTGTGGGATAGACTACACTACTAGACCGCTGGGCTTTAAAACACCGAGAAACAGGCCCGGGGTCGTTTACAGACCCGTCTATGGCGCTTGCCTCGTTACATGGCTACAGTATCTGCCCAGATACATTAGAAGCTATTTTAAAAAGAAGCCGTTCTAGGTCTTTCCTTTCTGCGTTGATTCTAATGCATTGCATTTCTTGGCCTTGGTAGCCTGTTTTCATCTCCTTCCCTCGATATAGGCTCTGTGTCTCTGTAATTAGCGTTACATCCAATCAGCATGAAAGTCGTTACAAAAACTTACAAAAAAAAAAATTAATGGCGTATGCCTGAAGTTACAATGCGCCCCTTTTAAAAATAGCTGAAAAAGAAGAATTGCAAAACAAGCCGCTTTGGCTCAAGAAGTAGCACG
>CBFICR010000112.1:0-6887 GCA_965661105.1 Pseudohongiellaceae bacterium
GGGGCAGGCGAAAAGAGTTGAACTGCACAACAAGTGCCAGGTAAACCACAATCACTGAAATCATCAGTACCGAGATCATGGTATTTCCCTCTTGTCTTAACTGCCGCGAAATTCCTGCATAATCAATACTGTAATCTGTCGGCAGAATCTCTGCCGCGCGATTTTCCAGTGTGGTCAATGCCTGGCCACTGGTGGTACCCGGAACTACAGCGCCGGTAATACGAAACGAACGCTGCTGGTTAAACGTACTCAGGGAATTCGGGCTGGTCAGTGGTTCAAGCTCCACTACTGAGCGCAGTGGAATGAAGCCGGCAGCCGGTGTTCGAATCATCAAATCAAGAATGGCATCGGGTGTACCGCGCCCCCGGTTTTCAACCAGTGGTATGACGCGATAGGCCTTGCCATTCATATTGAAACGATTGGCATCCATTTCAGCCAGCAGAGTGGCCAGTTGGGAGCTGACCGAATTCACATCAAGGCCGAGGTCAGCAATGCGGTCATGGTTAAACAGCATGCGATATTCAGGCAAATCCAGCGTTAAATTGGTATCGGCATAGAGAAATTGTCCGCTTTGCTGTGCCGCCTGAACCAGCTGTTGGGCATAGGCAGCCATATTTTCGTAACTGTCCGTGGACTGCACCACCATTTCGACATCGGACTGTCCAGGACTGGGCAGGCTCGATGCCAGTGAAGGAAACACCCGTAATCCGGTGATGGTACTTAGCTGGGCTGTGACTTCGGGGAGCATCTCCATGACCGACTGGTCGCGGGCATCAAATTTCACCAGCTCAATACCCCCAAAGCCGCCTGTTGGCGAAATCACCTGCCATATCATATCCAGACCGGGAATGTTCTCCTGGATTTGTGCAATGACATCATCCATATAGCTGTTGGTATATTCCAGGGAGGCATCGGGCGGTGCTTCAACAATCAGGAAAATGCCACTCTGGTCTTCCACCGGTGCAAGCTCAGTTGCCGAGAACATGTAAAACGGCACCATTAATATCGAAATAAATAGCGCAAAGAAAAGTACCTGATAATGCCACTGGAAAGAACCTGACAGTACTTTTTCATAGCCATTGCGCAGGGATACAAAGCCGGTATTCACTTTTTTGGTGAGCCAGCCTTCTTTTCCGCGCTCGGCACAGACCCAGGCACTCATAATTGGAGACAGGGTAATGGCTACTATGCCCGAAATAATCACCGCAATGGCAAGTGTCAGGGCAAACTCGCGAAACAGGCTACCGGTAAATCCGGAAACAAATCCTATCGGAGTGTAAACAGCGGCCAGCGTAAATGTCATCGCAATGATGGGTGCCAGTAATTCTCGCGAACTCAACAGCGCAGCTTCCATACGGCTACGTCCTTCCTGCATGTGGCGGGAGACGTTTTCAACCACCACAATGGCGTCATCAACGACCAGGCCAACAGAAAGCACCACTGCCAGTATGGTTAGCAGATTCAGGGAAAAGCCCAGCATATAGATCACGCCAATACTGCCCAGAATGGAAATCGGTATTGCAGCCAGTGGCACCAGAGCTGTGCGAAACGAGCCCATTAACAGCAGTATAACAATGCTGACCAGCAGAATAGTTTCAAATAGCGTTGTGAAAATTTCACGCAGTGAGTCACGCATATAAGTAGTGCCATCTTCTGCGATATTAATAGTCAGACCTGCTGGCAGGGACTCATTGATGTTGTCCAGCATCAGATAGACAGCATCACCGATTTCTATTTCGTTGGCTCCAGGCATAGGCCAGATGGATAGATAGATAGTATTGTCCATGTCCAGGCGAGCATTGGATGACCCGCGCGTTTCACCAATCTCCACACGTGCAATATCCCCCAGCTTGATAACGCTGCCTTCGCGCTCGGCCACCACCAGTTCTCTGAAATCCTCGGCGCTTTGCAGGGTGGCATTGCTGAGTAAATTAAATTGCTGGGCATCATTTTCACTTTTGCCAATGGCAGCAATGACGTTGTTGGCCCTGATCGCGGCCATGACCTGGTCGGCACCTATTTCCAGTGCGGCTATTCTGGCGGGATCTATCCATACCCGCATTGCCGGTGACCGGCTGCCTTCCAGGCCGACCCGTTGTACGCCTTCAATGCCGGCCAGCAGAGGTCTTACCTGGCGGTCCATATAATCTGTCAGCTCGCTACGGGTCCAGTTTTTGCCTGCAATATCAAGATAGAACAAGGCGTTGGACCGGTCCGCCCGTACTACTTCAACAGCGGGGTCCTCGGCTCCCTGGGGAAGTTCATAACTGATTTGAGCGAGCCGTGTCGATAACTCGGCAAGGGCGCGGGTGGTATCGATATTCAGATCAAGCCAGACAATAACCGTACTTAATCCCGGGGCGGTGGTGGTATCAACGTAATCCACACCGGGAATGGTCATGGCAACTTCTTCAATGGGTTCAGTGATAAAGCCCTGTACGACTTCAGCGGAGGCACCAAAGTAGGAAGTAGTAATTTGCAATGAAGCACTTTCGATCTGGGGAAACTGCAGTACCGGAATTTTAAATGCGGCGAAAGTCCCTGCCAGTAAAATGACCAGCGAAATGACAAGGGAAAGGGTAGGCCGTTTGACAAAAATATCCATCAGGGTGCATCCATAACCGGAACACTGCCACTGGCCGGCGTAGCCATGTCATTGGCGCGGCCCGATTCAGTCGCATTGCCTCGGAGTTGTCTTTGCCCGGTAAATACCTTGATGCCTTCGTAAAGCTTGAATGCGCCGGCACCGGCAATTATGTCACCTGCGTTAAGGCCTGCACTGGCCTCCAGCAGTGTGAATTCACTGCCAACCAGTTTAACTTTTACCTGCTGTCTGGCCGCACGAAAACTGTTACTGGCGGGGTCTTCCCTGAGCAGAAAAACATAGGATCCCAGTGGATCATACTGTACTGATACGGACGGTACCTGCAATACTGTTTCCGGTGCCGCAACCGGGGCAGAAACATTAACGATGGTTTGTGGCGGATAGGCCTGCAAGTCGCTGTCGAGACTGGCACGATATCCTCTGCTGCGATTGCCGGCGTTGATTACTGTATTTTCTGCAAGAATGACAGCTTCCAGGCTATTTTCATTACTGCGGTTATTGATGGTTTTTATAGTGACAGTTGAACCGATGGGTAACTGGGGATAAAACTGGGGAATCTGGAAATCTACCCAGATTTCACCGGTACTGCCGATAAGCGAGGTAACAAGTGTATTGGCGGAAAGATACTGCCCGGTTTCAAAGCTGTGAATACCTACCCGTCCGCTAAAGGGCGCGCGCAGCGTCTTTTTCTCAATGGTGCGTTCCAGTACTGCGATTTCTGCTTCTGCGGTACTGAGTTCAGAGATCGCGGTATCAAGCTGTTCTTTACTGGCGAGATTGGAAGCGAAGAGTTCCCTGCTTCGATTTAATACCAGGCGCGACAGCTCTGCCCGGGCACTGGCAGCCTGCAGGTTGGCTTGCTCTGTGGCAATATCCATTTGCAGGAGTAATTGTCCCTGCTGCACGATTTCGCCTGATTGAAAATTAACCGCAGTGATTTCACCGGCTATTTCATTACGAATATCCAGGCGTTTTGGGGCAATGATTTCAGCCATCACAGTAATGACAGGGATAAATTCGCTTGTTGTGACCTGTGCCTGCTCAACCACCTCAGACTGCTCCGGGTACGCTTCGCCAGCAGCAATCCCGCGCCTGATCTCCGCCACTTTATAAGCCGCCAGTCCGCCCAATATGGTCAGGCAAAGCGCGATGGTCAGGCTCCACTTTATAAAATTCATTGTTTGTGCTTCTCCAAAGCTGATCGACTCTGTTGTGGCCGGATATCATAAACGGTGTTGATTATACTGTTTTGTTGCAGCGACGGATGAATCGTTGAGAAATTAGCAGGGTTTTCCTGATAGCGCAGGGAAAAAAGCCAGAAAAAAGCCAGAAAAAAGCATAAAGCAAACGCCGTCTTAGTTACAGGCTATCCAGAATCTGCTTTTGCTGCTGCAGCTTTTCCTGAAGCTGTCTGGAGACTTCACCGGCGTTTTGCAATGTCTCCTGCATCTCACTGAACTGCTCAGGCAGTAAAGCCTCTGCATTGTCTGCTGCCAGGGGAGCGCTCTGTGAATCCTGTGCGCCACCACTGGTTTCATTTTGCGAGGGAGTACCGGTTTCGGGTTCGCTGCGATATAGCGTCAATACAGAAGGCGGAGCGAGGTCTACCACTTCTGCTTCAATTCCGGGTGGCGGTACATTACTGAAGTGCACGCCTCCCTGTTCATCCTGCCAACGGTAGATTTTTGCCTCAGCGGGGGCGTTTTCCATGCTGCTTTGAGCTTGGGTGTTGATAACCTCAGCTTCAGTTACAGTCCTTAAAGAAGCTGTGGAATCCAGCAGGGCAGACAGGTTCAGGCGCTGCATAATACTATCCAGCCCGGCGACAGGTGTGCCATCCGGGTTCTTCAGAAGATAGATACTGGCAAGCCCCAGTATCAGTAAAAACATGAGTATTTGTATAAATAGTTTCATGCTAGCAATTTAATCGTCCTGAGGGAGATTCCCGACATAGTACTTTGCCTGACGGACAGGCATCAACCTGGACTGCAGATTAACTTTTTCTGGTGTTTACATGACTGATTAACTGAACCAGTACTGCAAGTGAAATTGCGATTAACACCTGGTAGGCAATGGGAACCGGGGTGCCGGTATAGCTTAAGGCAAGTATGGGGCCAACCAGGGCGCCGGTACTGAAACGCAAAGTGCGCGCGACCGCCGATGCTGAACTTGCCTGATTTGGAAAATCTATCAATATCAGTGATTCCGCGTTGACGGAAATAATGCCAAGACTGCCGATAATCATAAAGTAACAGGCCACTGTCCAGTGAAATGACAGCCTGGCAAGGGTAACTGAGACCAGCACCAGGGAGAAAACCAGCGCAACACTCATTCCCAACTGCAGCATGCGTCGGGACCCGAGTCGGCTTACATGCCGCACATTAATATAATTGGCCAGAATCAGGGATGCAGCCGTAGTAGTAAACAGCAAGCCGAAAACAATTTCTGACAAGCCAAACCAGCTGATATAAACAAAGGGAGCAGAGGTCAGATAGGTAAAAAATGCCAGCGAAGAAAGCAGGAAAGTGGCCAGGGTCGGATAAATTTTCCGGGTTGACAGTATCAGCAGGTAGTTACTCACAAACGACGATTTTTTATTGGCTGCCTGGACACTATGGGTTTCCGGCAACTTCCAGAAGGACAAGGCCAGTACCACGAGGGCATACACGCTCAACAATAAAAAAATGGCACGCCAGTTACTGAAGGTCAGTAACATTGAGCCGACAAGTGGAGCAACCAGTGGCGCTGTCAGCATGATCATGGTGACGGTAGACATCCCCTTAGCGGTATCCTTGCCAAAGGTGTCGCGAATCATGGCGGGTATCACGATAGTGGCCGCACTCCCCAGCAGACCCTGGAAAAACCGAAAAATCAGAAAACTCTCGGCATTCGGGCTCAGGGTAAGACCAAGAGAGGCCAGCGCAAATCCGACAAGACCAAATAGTGCCAGCGGTCTGCGCCCGAAGCGATCAGAAAAAGGACCAAACAGCAGCATACCAAAGCCGAAAGACACCAGAAAAATACTTAGGGAATATTGGACTGTGCTGATTTCTGTCCCCAGACTTTCAGCCATGCCGGGAATGGCCGGCAAATACATATCTATGGACAGGGGCGGCAGCGCTGAAATAGAGGCCATCAACGGCAAGGGCAGTTTGTGCCTGAGTGGATGCACACTGCTGTCATCACGTTGAGTGTCAGAGGTGGTATTACTGCTCAAAGAGGCTGGTCCAGATTAAGCCAGCGCTGATGCATGGTGTCACTCAGTGCAAGCAGGTCGCTGATTTCACGTAATGCTTCTTCATTGATTCCACTCCAGCTCAGGTTCGGTTCCTCACCAAAATCCATGTCGGTAACCACGGTGGTCAATAATTTATTCAGCGGAAGCATTTCCTTGTGGGCATTAACCAGTGCCTGAACCCGGGTTGCACCCCTGAATTTCATCGCTGCAATGTGTTCAATATTTTCGATGACGGCTTCCACTGATGGAAACTTTTGCAGGATGCGTGACGCTGTTGTGTAACCAATTCCGGGGATGCCGGGGATATTGTCGATTTTATCGCCGGTTAGTGCGAGCAGGTCTGCGATCTGATCAGGTCTTACGCCAAACTGTTTTTCCACGCCGCGCGAATTAAGCACATTGCCACGGGCAAAGTCCCACCAGGCATCTTCCTCGCCCAACACCAGTTGCGTCAGATCCTTATCGGCGCTGACGATTGTTACTGCCATGCCCTGTTCACGTAATCGGTGAGCCAGTGATCCAATAATGTCGTCTGCTTCATAACGATCACTGCCAAATTCAGCTATACCCACAGCACGGCAAAAACTTCTGCAGTGCTGAAACTGTACTTTTAACTGTTCCGGCGCTGGTTCACGATTGGCTTTGTACTGCGGGTAAAGTCCCCTGCGATAAGAGTCTGTCTGGGAAGCATCAAAGGCACAGGCAATGAATTCAGGCTTTTTCTGTTGAATTAACTGGTAAAGAAAATCAGAAAATCCAAACACCGCATTGCTGGGATTGCCATGACTGTCGGTAATGGAATCATCGTAGACATACCAGGCACGAAAGATATAAATGCTGGAGTCGATGAGGTAGGCGCGGGGTAGGGGCATCGCGGGATTTTACCGGAAATCGAAGGGAAAAACATAAAAGACAGGGGTAAGTCCAAGTTACAAGTCTCAAGTTACAAGTTACAAGTTACAAGTTACAAGTTACAAGAGACAAGCAACCACGCTCCAGTGCTTCAATGGTTTTTTGTAGGTCGGATAAGCGTAGCGCCATCCG
>CBFICR010000113.1:0-6882 GCA_965661105.1 Pseudohongiellaceae bacterium
TGAGGATGCGCTCCTGCCACAAATGAGTGATTTAACTGAAGCTACTTTAACTGCCTATACCGCTGATGCCGGTGATTTTGAAGAAGTCATGCGTGCCTATATTGCTGAGTTAAACGCAACAATTGAGTACCTGAGTATTTCGGTTCAAAGGCAAAAATTACACGCAACAATCGCTTATCTGTCAACCGAATCTAAAGAAATTTAAGGAGAGTAACAAATGAATAAATTGGCTATAGGCATTATTGGAGTTGGAGGTGGAGTATTAATTAGTGCCATTGGTTTTTCCTTGGTAAAGGAATTTGAAACTGGTGAATTATCAGAAGCTGATAATAATCAACCTTTGTATTGGATTGCACCCATGGACCCCACATATCGCCGTGATACTCCTGGGAAATCCCCCATGGGTATGGAACTGGTTCCGGTATATGAAGATAAAGGCAGCGCAGGAGAAGTAACAATTTCACCGATTGTTGAAAATAATCTGGGCGTCAGAACTGTTCGAGTCGAAATTGGACCATTACATACTGCCATTCGCACAGTGGGATATGTCCGTTTCGATGAAGACAAATTAATACATATGCACCCTCGAGTTGAAGGCTGGATTGAAGAACTCAATATCAAAACTGAAGGGGAATTTATTAAGGCAGGACAGCCGGTTTATTCGATTTACTCTCCTACGCTGGTTAATGCGCAGGAAGAGCTGCTACTGGCAATTGATAGAAAAAATGAGCGGCTGATCCAGTCTGCCGAGGAGCGCTTATTGGCTCTGCAGGTACCGCAGAGCCAGATTGACCAGATAAAAGCCAATAAAACTGTATATCAAACCGTAACAGTTTATGCGCCGCAGGATGGACTGTTGGCTGAATTGGGAATTCGCGAAGGGCACTTCGTGAAGCCTGGGAGCGCACTCATGTCAATCGGTGTGCTTGATGAAGTCTGGGTTATTGCTGAAGTCTTTGAACGACAGACAAACCTCGTTTCGTTAGGCGATCTGGTCACTATGTCGCTGGATTATCTGCCTGGTCGGGAATGGCAAGGCAAAGTTGACTTCATTTACCCCACACTTAATGAAGAAACACGTACGGTGAAAGTCAGGTTGAGATTTGAGAATCAAGACCATTCTTTGAAACCAAATATGTTTGCCCAAGTCACCATTCATAGTGACCAGAATGAACAAACATTGCTAGTTCCCAATGAAGCGGTGATACGCAGTGGGGTTAGGGATCGTGTAGTGCTGGCGCTGGGTGAAGGCCGCTACAAATCAGTTGAAGTTGCTATTGGGCGACGGGGCGATAGCCAAACCGAGATTCTGAAAGGCTTGGAAGTCAATGACACTATCGTCACATCAGCCCAGTTTCTGCTGGATTCAGAGTCCAGTATTTCCTCTGATTTTAAACGTATGGATTCATTACCGCCGCTGGGTCAGGTCGATTCAAATATCGGTGCGGGTGTAGTGATGGCGCAAAGCGAAACAAGCATGGAAATGCCAGAAACCGAAACCGCGATGGATCACAGCGAACATGAAGGCATGGTAATGGAGGAGGATAAGTCTATGGATAGCGATTCGGCCTGGACCAATGGGCTTGTGGTGCGTGTTATGGGAGACACGATGTTATCGGTGACCCATGACCCGATCCCTGAATGGGAATGGCCAACCATGACTATGATGTTTGATGTGGCTGATGGTGTAGATATTTCTGAAGTGCAAGTAGGTAGCACCATAGAAATTGAAATTACTCGCCTGCAAGAAGGTGGGCAGATTATTTCCGGTGTCCGAAATGCAGAGTAAGACAATGCCAAAAAGAGAAGAGAACAACAATCATGATTGAAGCCGTCATACGCTGGTCCATCCATAACCGGTTTTTTGTCCTGTTAATAACTGCGATTCTGATTGCCGGTGGATTGTATTCCCTACGTCAGACACCGGTGGATGCGATTCCCGATCTTTCCGATGTCCAGGTCATAATTAAAACTACCTATCCTGGGCAGGCGCCCCAGGTGGTGGAAGACCAGGTCACCTATCCACTTACTACAGCCATGCTATCTGTACCTGGTGCAGTTACAGTGCGTGGTTATTCTTTTTTCGGCGATTCTTATGTCTATATTATTTTTGATGATGATACTGATTTGTATTGGGCGCGTAGCCGAGTATTGGAATATCTGAATCAGGTAGCAGGGTCGCTTCCCGCGACTGCCAATCCTCAACTGGGACCAGATGCCACCGGTGTGGGTTGGGTGTACCTGTATGCATTGGTTGACCGCACAGGCCAGCATGATCTGAGTCAGTTACGCAGTATCCAGGATTGGTTTCTGAAATTTGAGCTACAAACTGTGCCTGGCGTATCTGAAGTGAGCGCTGTTGGGGGCATGGTCAAGCAGTACCAAATCCAGGTGGATCCGGAAAAACTTCGTGCCTATGGCATACCTTTAAGCCATATCCAGATGGCCATACGTCAAAATAACCAGGAAGTTGGCGCCTCCGTAGTGGAAATGGCGGAAGCCGAATATATGGTATTAGCTAATGGATATTTGACGGGTATCAGTGATCTTGAAAATATTCCTCTGGGTTTGAACGATGCAGGTACGCCTGTTCTTTTGAAGGATATTGCAGAAATTAATCTGGGGCCCCAAATGCGACGAGGTATTGTGGAGCTCAATGGAGAAGGAGAGACGGTCGGTGGCATTATTATTATGCGCTTCGGTGAAAATGCCGCCAAAGTGATTGAAGGAGTCAAGGAGCGCTTGGAAGAACTTAAATCCAGCTTGCCTGATGGGGTCGAGATCATTCCTGTTTACGATCGCTCCAATTTGATCGATCGTGCAGTGGAGAATCTCTGGGAAAAACTGCTGGAAGAGTTCGTGGTAGTGGCCCTGGTGTGCATGGTTTTCTTATTCCATATACGGTCTTCGCTGGTTGCCATCGTCAGCCTGCCGGTAGGTATCTTGACGGCTTTCATCATCATGCACTTGCAAGGCATCAACGCCAATATTATGTCACTTGGTGGTATCGCTATTGCCATTGGTGCCATGGTGGACGGCGCCATCGTCATGATTGAAAACATGCACAAACAGATGGAGCGAACACCACTGACAGACAGTAATCGTTGGGAAATTGTGTCCCGGTCGGCTAATGAAGTAGGTCCCGCATTATTTTTCAGTTTGTTGATTATCACAATGAGTTTTTTGCCAGTCTTTACCCTCGAAGCCCAGGAAGGGAGGATGTTTTCTCCACTAGCTTTTACCAAGACTTATGCCATGGCCGCATCTGCGATTTTGGCCATTACGCTGGTACCGGTATTAATGGGGTTTTTTATACGCGGCAAGGTTACTCCTGAACACCGCAATCCTTTAAACCGCTTTTTCATCTGGATCTATCGTCCTGTAATCAATCTTTTCCTGGGTTTCCCCAAGCTGACCCTGCTGGGGGCAGTACTTATCACGATTATTGGTTTCTGGCCTGTTTCACAAATAGGCAGCGAATTCATTCCTCCCCTGGATGAAGGAGATTTGATGTACATGCCAACAACATATCCAGGCATCTCTATAGGTAAGGCAAGGGAGCTGTTGCAACAAACCGACAAGCTCATCAAGACCGTACCCGAAGTGGAAACTGTGTTTGGGAAAATCGGGCGGGCAGAGACTGCCACGGATCCGGCACCATTGACCATGATCGAAACTTTCATCCAATTGAAACCTCGCGACCAATGGCGAGAGGGCGTCGACACTGAAGCGTTGATACGTGAGTTCAATTCACTAATACAAGTGCCCGGACTTACTAATGCATTTGTTATGCCCATCAAAACAAGAATTGATATGTTGGCTACCGGGATAAAAACACCTGTCGGCATCAAGGTGGCAGGACCTGACCTTGGCATCATCCAATCTATTGGTCAGGAACTGGAGAGGATTCTGGCAGATGTCCCTGGAACGGCCTCGGTTTATTCCGAACGTGTGGCGGGGGGGCGCTATATCAAAGTGGATATTCATCGCGGCCAGGCGGCACGATATGGCTTATCCATCGCCGATATCCAGCAGGTAATCGCTACTGCCGTTGGTGGCATGAATATTACTGAAACCGTAGAAGGGCTTGAACGTTATCCGGTGCGTCTGCGCTATCCTCAGTCCTATAGAGATTCACCGGAAACACTGGCATTGCTGCCGATTGTTACACCTTCTGGACAGCGCATAGCCCTCGCGGATGTAGCAGATGTGGGCATAGAGGACGGCCCCCCTGGTATTAAAAGTGAAAACGCACGCCTTAATGGCTGGACCTTTGTTGACATCCAGAATGTGGATGTTGGTAGTTATGTGGTCAATGCTCGTCAGGTTGTTGAGGACCAATTAGAGCTGCCTTCAGGTTATTCCCTAAATTGGTCGGGGCAATATGAATACATGGAACGGGCTAAGGCCAAACTGGCCTACGTGGTACCCCTCACCTTGGCCATTATTATCATCTTGTTGTATCTCAATTTCAGAAGCGTGTCTGAAGTTTTACTGATCATGGGCACTTTACCCCTGGCACTTGTTGGAGGGCTTTGGCTGATGTATCTCTATGGCTTTAATTTTTCTGTAGCCGTTGGAGTAGGCTTTATTGCATTGGCGGGTGTCGCAGTTGAAATAGGCGTGATCATGCTGGTTTACCTAAACCAGTCTTACCAGACATTGCTAGAGCATTGTAATGAAACTGGTAAAAAAATTGACAAGGCCTCTCTCAAACACAGTGTTATTGAAGGTGCAGTACTTCGAGTCAGGCCTGTAATGATGACTGCTGCAGCCGTTATTGCGGGATTACTACCAATTTTACTAGGCACTGGTACTGGCTCTGAAGTGATGAGCAGGATTGCCGCTCCCATGGTAGGGGGAATGTTGTCGGCAGTATTACTGACGTTGTTGGTATTACCAGCGCTATATTTTCTTTTGAAGTCTAGGGAGTGTGATTCTTAAGCTCAAAACTTGAGGCTCAAGAAAGAATTATTTTATGTGTGTATTTATTCATTTTGGGCTGAATGACTTTTTTCATCAAAAAGGATCAAGGGCTACAAATGGATAAATAGAATGAGTAGTAAAAAAGGGAACACCGAAATTGTATAAATAATTAACTGAGGAACTAAAAATGAAAAATTCTGAAAATAAATCATACAAATTACCAGGTTTAAGTGTCCTGATATTGGTAGCCTTATTATCGACAAATGTCTTGGCACATAATAGTTTGAAAATTACAGAGCCAGCAGATGGCTCAGTTATGCATGAAGCGCCTCAAACTGTTTCCCTGAGTTTTAGCGATAGTACTTACTTGATGGCTCTGGAAGTTAAAAATGAGCATGGTTTGAATGTGCTTTCTGACTTTACCCCTGGTTCTCAAGCTGCCCGCTCTTTCAGTACGGCATTACCTGAAAATTTGGACACTGGTGTTTATACCGTTATCTGGATGGTGGTGGGTGATGACACTCATGAAATAAAGGGGGAATTCAGTTTTACATTAAATGCAATGGCGAGTGAAAAAGCTGGCATGAATCATGAGCAAAGTGCGCATGAAGGGCATTAGTCATAGGTACAGTGTAGAAGAAAGGTAATTAGTGGGTTTTCCGCGGGCTGAGAAGGAACTCAAGAAATTGAAAGTGAAAGAAAGAAAAGAGAGGTCTTCATTTTTGGTGCTTGACTTGGGTCTAAGACATACGTTTAGCATCACAATGCGTACGGAAAGTTATATCCCTCTTCAATAACAATTATGGCTTTTGTATGTTGAGAGTTTTTGTACAAAGATTAATTTTATTCTGTAATGAATGTTTAATTGTTAGCAAATATATTATTAGGAGGTAGAGTGCAAAAATATTTAGTGATAAAAGGAATTATTAAACCTGGCAGGTTTGTTTTTCTGGTTATGAGTTTTTATGCATTGGCCCTTCCGGGGATTGCTGCTGAGTCGGATGCTGTCCTGCCGGATGGGCGTTTTGCCATTGCTGGTTACGGTGACGTGACCTATGAGGAAAGCGACTTGCAAGACAGCAGCGTTTTTGTAACTTCTTTCAACCCGATTTTTTTGTTCCGCCTGAACAACAATCTGCATGTTGAAGCTGAAGTGGAAATGACATTGGATGATACCGGAGGCACTGAAACTGAGCTTGAATACGCAGATATTCATTATTTTTTGACCGATACGGTCACTTTGACAGCTGGGAAATTCCTGCTGCCATTTGGCCAGTTCAGTCAAAATCTACACCCCAGCTGGATTAACAGAACTCCCTGGACTCCCGGTATTTATGGCAGTCACCAAAGTGCGCAAGCGATGACTGCGTTACTCCCGGTTCTTAGTGATGTTGGTGTGGCGCTTCAGAAAACCTTTGTACTGAATACAAGACAAAAAGTTTTTGTGGATGTCTTCATGACGAATGGTGCCAGGGCCGAAGCGGAGCATGATGAGGGGATTTTAGAAGAAATCGAATCCGATGAGCATGATGAAGAATTACCTGAAGTGGAATTTGAAGCCACAAGTGGTGATAACAATAAAAACAAAGCTTTTGGTGGTCGTGTTGCCTACGCTTTTTTACCGAATATTGAAATAGGGGCTTCCTATTACAACGCCAGTTACGATGATATCGCTAGTCTGGATATTACCGCTAAGGGTTTGGACATTAATTACTTCACACAACATTTTCTGCTACGTGGTGAATACATTGAAACAGATACTGATGGTCTGGAAGAAGCTGAAGATGGTGGTAATGATATTCACAATTTCAGAAGAAATGGCTGGTATCTGCAGGGGACTTTTCACCTGGGCGGATTATTTGAATCTCTGGGAAGTACGGAGTTTGTAGTGGAGAGAGCTAAAACCAACAAACTGGAGGAAGCAGACAGGTGGGTATACGGTTTGAATTACTGGAT
>CBFICR010000114.1:0-6860 GCA_965661105.1 Pseudohongiellaceae bacterium
TGGGTGGATTTGAACTGGCGACCTCACCCTGGTCTTATGAGGAGATGGGGTGCGCTCTAACCAACTGAGCTACAGACGCATGTTGGACTATTTTGGAAATTTGGTGGGTCTGGGTGGATTTGAACTGGCGACCTCACCCTGGTCTTATGAGGAGATGGGGTGCGCTCTAACCAACTGAGCTACAGACGCATGTTGGACTATTTTGGAAATTTGGTGGGTCTGGGTGGATTTGAACTGGCGACCTCACCCTGGTCTTATGAGGAGATGGGGTGCGCTCTAACCAACTGAGCTACAGACCAGGTATTCTATGGAAGTGAAAGGAACAAAAATTGGTGGGTCTGGGTGGATTTGAACCACCGACCTCACCCTTATCAGGGGTGCGCTCTAACCAACTGAGCTACAGACCCAATTTTTGTTCAGTCAGATTCAGGTAGTACCTGCACCGACCTCACCCTACTCTTTACAACTGCCTGGGGTGCGCTCTAACCAACTGAGCTACAGACCCAAATTTCCTTCAAGGCTCTCTCGGAAAAAGAGAAGGGCGCATTATACTTATTACGCCTAGCCAGACAAGTGCTTTGATTTAAAAAGCGCACATCACTTTAGAAGGCTGAACTGCCGTACTGGCTTGCTGTACTTTCTCAACAGACGATATCCCAGTAAAAGAGCAACCAGTCCACCGTATAACACGGCATCAAAATAGCTCGATCTGACGATCCAGATCACATGCAAAGCCGCCAGAATCGATGCGGCATAGGTCAGCCTGTGCAGGCGTTTCCAGTTTCTGCCCAGTTTGCGCTGGGCCATATTGAAAGAGGTTGCTGCCAGCGGTGTAAGAATCACGAAAGCAGCAAAACCAATGGTAATAAAAGGTCTTTCAGCGATTTCAGTGCCAATATCGCCCCATTGCCACTGCAGCAGAAACATCAGAAAAACCAGCACATGCATACACACATAGAAATAGGCAAATAGCCCGATCATGCGTCGAAAGCGAAATAAAGCAGGCCAGTTAAGCAGGTATCTCAGCGGGGTAATTGCCAGGGATAATATAAGCAAACGGATGGCCCATTCGCCTGTCTTCAGGGACAGAAACTGGGCCGGATCCGGACCCAGCAGATTCTCACCACCGGTAAATGCCAGGTAAACGGCATAGGCCAGGTAGGCACCCGGTGCGAGGCAAAGCAGGAAAACGGCAGGTTTAACCAGAAAATTCATCAGTTCGGCGTTGCCGGGATAGGGAATTTAATAAAATCTGCGTAAATCCATCCCGTCGTACAGACTCGCCACTTCCTCGGCATAGCCATTAAACATCATGGTGTCGATGCGGCGCGGCATGAACAGGCTGGTTGGCAGGCGTCGTTCACTGGCCTGGCTCCAGCGGGGATGGCTTACCTGAGGATTTACATTGGCATAAAAGCCATATTCACTGGCCTGAAGATCGCGCCAGGTATTGTTTGGCATGGTCTTGGTAAAGCGAATAGCCACTATGGATTTGATACTTTTGAAGCCGTATTTCCAGGGTACCACCAGGCGCAGTGGCGCCCCGTTCTGGGCTGGCAGAATGTCGTTGTAAAGTCCTGTCGCTATGGTGGCCAGAGGATGCATGGCTTCGTCCATGCGCAGGCCTTCCTGATACGGCCAGTCAATAGTGGCAAACCTTGAACGTTGAGCAGGCATCTGCTCGGAGTCCACCAGAGTATCGAACTGGACATACTTGGCATCACCAGTGGGTTCAAAACGTTTCAGCAAATCCCCCAGCGAAAACCCTACCCAGGGAATGACCATCGACCATGCCTCTACACAGCGCAGTCGAAACACTCTTTCTTCAAAGGTATGCGGCTTGAGGATATCTTCCAGGCTATAGGAACCTGGCTTCGCACATTCACCTTCCACGGTCACAGTCCAGGGTTCAATTTTGAAGTCCCGGGCATTACGTGCCGGATCGTCTTTTCCAGTGCCAAATTCATAGAAATTGTTGTAGGTCGACACATCGTCAAACGGTGTGAGCTCTTCATCGGTATTAAATGGTCCGCTTGCCGGTGCATCAGTGCGTGAAGCCGCCTTCTCTACCAGCCAATCTGGCTTGGAGGCCAGATTTATATCTGCGGGAGCCCTGGCAAACAGGGCATCGCCGGTCTGGGCATTGAGCGCTGAGGTCAACAATCCGGATCCGCCTGCTCCCAGCGCAACGCCGGTTTTGAGAAATTTCCGACGATCTCGATAAACGGCTTCAGGGGTAATCTCTGAAGAAGGAATCTGTTTCCTGGTTTTGATGATCATCTGGCAACTACTCCTGTGATTTACTCGTATTCTGGATTTTTTTCAATTTTTGCTTGTCTTGTTTTCTCTGCCTTATTACCTAGTGTGACCGGTATATTGCCAAAACTTTCCCGAACAGATTATTTTTCTGTGTCTGGCTCAGGCCTGGTTTCTGTATCCGCATCACTACTGACGTTCTCGACAGGCATATCCTTTGGTACTTTATTTCCCTCACCGGCGGCTTTATTTCCCTCATCGGCGGCTTCGGTGGCAGACTGTAATTTACCCAGCCACTTTTCACGCTGTGAATAAATAGCCATACCAGGCCCGGACAAGGCATATATGATCGCCATGGAAAATAGCACAATGGGCGGATCCCATGACACGATAACAAAAATCAGCACAATCAGGATCATCACAATAAAAGGCACCCTGTTTTTCATATCCAGGTCCTTGAAACTGTAATAACGAACATTCAACACCATCAATGCCCCGGCAATAAACGTAACCAGTGCGGCCACCATGGCAACAAAACGTGTTACCTCAACATTGTATTCAAAGCACGCCCAGACCATGAAAACCACTAATCCGGCAGCGGCAGGACTGGCAAGGCCGACAAAAAAACGCTTCTCGGTTGTGCCTAACTGGACATTGAAACGGGCCAGTCGCAAGGCCGCGCAGGCTACATAGATAAAGCAGATGGTCCATCCTGCCTTGCCCAGACCTGACAGGGCCCAGCTGAAACAGATCAGTGCAGGCGCCATACCGAAGGAAACCAGGTCAGACAAGGAGTCATATTCCGCACCAAAGGCACTTTGTGTATTGGTGAGCCGGGCTACACGGCCATCAAGACCATCCAGAAACATGGCGACGATTATGGCCACACAGGCATGACGAAAATCGTTCTGCATACCGGCTATTACAGCGTAGAATCCGGCAAACATGGCACCCGTCGTCAGCAGATTGGGTAACAGGTAAATACCTTTGCGGCGAACTTTACGCCCACCTTCCGAGACCACTTCTTCATGATCATCAATCATCAGGATCGATTCACTGCTTTCTGACTCATTTTCCTGGCTGGAAGCTGATTCTTTTTCGTCACTCATGGGGTGCTGATAATCCTGTAAAATTGACAAGATTGATGATTATACGCGCTAAATCCGCCTAATTGGGCAAATACCCCCTGACAATCTCGAAAAGAAAGGGAAATCAGGGGAGTTTTAATTTACCCACAGGGCATTTTTGCTTAATATTGCCGCCCTGATTTATTCAACTATAAAAAAACCACCGGAGTTACCAATGAATTATTTCAACACCCTTCCCCTGCGACTGCAGCTTGAGGAACTCGGGAAGTGTCGCTTCATGGATTCCCAGGAATTCGCAGGCGGTGTGGAAAAACTAAAAGGCAAGAAAGTCGTCATCCTGGGTTGCGGTGCACAGGGCTTGAATCAGGGTCTGAATATGCGTGACAGTGGCCTGGATATTTCCTATGCCCTGCGCGAGGCAGCCATTAAGGAAAAAAGACAGTCATGGGTCAATGCCTCTGAAAACAGCTTCAATGTAGGCACTATTGAAGAGCTGGTCCCTGCTGCTGACCTGGTTCTTAACCTGACACCAGACAAACAGCATACGCCGGTCATTAATGGCGTCATGCCATTGATGAAGCAAGGAGCCTGCCTGGCTTATTCACATGGCTTTAATATTGTTGAGGAAGGCATGCAGATTCGTGATGACCTGACCGTCATCATGGTAGCGCCCAAATGTCCCGGCACAGAAGTTCGGGAAGAATACAAACGCGGCTTTGGCGTGCCTACGCTGATTGCAGTGCACCGGGAAAACGATCCTAACGGCGATGGTCTTGAAATTGCCAAAGCCTACGCTGCTGCAACTGGCGGCCACAGGGCTGGCGTTCTGGAATCCTCATTCATTGCAGAAGTGAAATCCGACCTGATGGGAGAACAGACCATTCTTTGCGGCATGTTGCAGGCCGGTTCTATTCTTGCCTATGAAAAGATGGTGGAAAAAGGCATGGATTCTGCCTACGCCTCCAAATTGATCCAGTTTGGCTGGGAAACCGTGTCCGAGGGTCTTAAACAGGGTGGCATCACCAACATGATGGACCGCCTGTCCAACCCTGCCAAGCTGAAAGCCTTTGAAGTCTGCGAATCACTTAAAACAATTCTGCGTCCATTATTTGAAAA
Organism: Pseudohongiellaceae bacterium; assembly: GCA_965661105.1. Classification (GTDB taxonomy): domain Bacteria; phylum Pseudomonadota; class Gammaproteobacteria; order Pseudomonadales; family Pseudohongiellaceae; genus Eutrophocola. Next base: position 4,461 of record CBFICR010000114.1, read on the forward strand.
ACATATGGACGACATCATGGAAGGTAATTTCTCTTCCGGCATGATGGAAGACTGGGCAAATAACGACGCTAAATTACTTGGCTGGCGTGAAGATACCGGCAAGACTGCTTTTGAACTGTCTACTACTGATGGTGCGCCCGACATCAGTGAACAGGAATACTATGACAATGGCATCCTCATGGTTGCCATGATCAAGGCCGGTGTTGAGCTATGTTTTGAAACGCTGACAGCAGCAGGCGTAATTGCCGAATCTGCCTATTATGAATCCCTGCATGAAGTACCATTGATTGCCAACCTAATTGGCCGCAAAAAATTGTACGAAATGAATGCGGTAATTTCTGATACAGCGGAATACGGCTGCTACCTGTTTGCCCATGCTGCGGTGCCCATGCTGGAAGACTTCATGAAAGCCGTCGACACTGACATCATTGGCAAGGGTATTCAGGTCAAGGATAACGGTGTTGATGACCGCGCCCTGATTGAAGCCAATGACGCGATTCGCAACCATCCGATCGAATCGGTAGGCCGAAAACTGCGTGGCTACATGACTGCAATGAAGAAGGTTGTGTAAAAACAGTCGCAAGTCACAAGTCGCAAGGTTTGATACTGCAAACTGATGAGTTATTTTCTCAAGAACAAAAAAAACCAGGCTTTGCCTGGTTTTTTTTTGAGACTTGAGACTTGTAACTTGCGACTTGTAACTTGCAACTTGTAACTTGCAACTGTTTTCAAAGGCTGAGTATCTTCTCGCCTCTGGCAACGCCCGATACGCCGGTCCGAGCCACTTCAAGTATCGTAGTGCCAGCCAAAGCCTGAATAAACCCATCCAGTTTTTCTTCCGTGCCAGTGAGCTGAATCGTATACATGGTTGGCGTGACATCTACCACGTCTCCCCGGAATATATCCGCCACCCGCTTTACTTCAGCCCGCTGGGCGCCGGTTGCCTTGACCTTGATCAGCATCAGTTCACGCTCAATATGACTGCCTTCGGTCAGATCTACCAGTTTGGCCACATCCACCACCTTGTTCAGATGCTTGATGATCTGCTCAATCTTGCGGTCATCCCCTATGGTGGTAAGAGTGAGGCGAGACAATGTGGGATCATCCGTCGGTGCCACGGTCAGTGAATTGATGTTGTAACTGCGTTGCGAGAAAAGACCCACCACACGGGATAAGGCGCCCGGCTGGTTTTCCATAAGAATAGATATAATGCGTCTCATCTCAAGTCCTCTCTGTCTTGCTTAAAAACATTTCACTCATGGCCCCATTCCTGATTGCCATCGGGTAGACATGCTCATTGGGATCAACAGCAACGTCAATGAAGACCAGCTTGTCTTTCATGGCAAATGCTTCCTTCATTTTGCTTTCAAGCTCACTCATTTTTTCAATACGCACACCGACATGCCCATACGCCTCGGCCAGGGCAACGAAGTCAGGCAGTGAATCCGCATAGGTGCTTTGCGAATAACGACCACTGTATTGCATGTCCTGCCACTGCTTGACCATGCCCAGCGCTTCGTTATTGAGATTGACGATTTTGATTGGCAATGCGCATTGCTTACAGGTGGCAAGTTCCTGGATATTCATCTGGATACTGCCTTCACCGGTAACGCAGGCGACAATGGCATCAGGAAAAGCCAACTGCACCCCCATGGCTGCTGGCAATCCAAAGCCCATGGTGCCCAGACCACCGGAGTTGATCCAGCGCCTTGGCAGGTCAAAATGATAATACTGGGCGGCAAACATCTGGTGCTGTCCTACATCAGAAGTGACATAGGCTTCACCGTTGGTCACCTTGTAAAGCGCCTGAATCACCTGCTGGGGCTTGATCATTTCGCCTTCTGCCGGTGTTACACCCAGAGAATCACGCTCACGCCAGTGATCAATTCTCTTCCACCACGCCGCCAAAGCTTCTGCATCAATCCTGATTTTGGATGCCTTGACCTGTTCCAGCATTTCCTCCAGCACCGCGACTACCGGACCAACTATAGGTACATGGGCGGTCACCGTTTTTGAAATAGACGCAGGATCGATGTCCACATGAAGAATCGTTGCATTCGGGCAGAATTTGGAAACATCGGAATTGGTCACGCGGTCATCGAAACGCGCACCAATGCAGAGAATAACATCTGCTTCACTCATGGCCATATTGGCTTCATAAGTACCATGCATGCCCAACATGCCAAGAAACTGTGGGTCCGTGGCAGGATAAGCACCCAGCCCCATCAGGGTATTGGTAATCGGGAAACCAAGGGTTCTGGCCAGTTGCGTCAATAGTTCGGAACCATCACCCAGAATAACGCCGCCCCCGGTATACAAAACCGGTCTTGTGGCACTCATGAGGATTTCTACAGCCTTCTTTATTTGTCCGGAATGCCCTTTTGTTGGCGGTGCATAGGA
>CBFICR010000115.1:0-6843 GCA_965661105.1 Pseudohongiellaceae bacterium
GACCGATTATATTGTGCAAGCCATCAGTGCTGTGAAGCAGGATGAAGGTATCAGGGCCATTGATGCCAGGAAGGATCTTCAGGATATCTATGTCAGTAAAATGAGGGAAAAGATGAAAAAGACAGTCTGGCAAAATGCACCCTGCAGCGCTTTCTACAGAAAGAACATGACTGAAGAAGTGACCAGCCTTTCTCCCGAACCAGTGACCGGATTTATCTTTTCGCGCAAATGGTTTAATTTGAGCGATTATAATTTAATGAAATAATTAGCCCGGCAAGCAGCAACCATACATCGCGTCTTAAGGCGCACAGGACTCACCTATGATCTGTCCCCATTGTTTTAAAGATGGCGTTAATTTCAATCGCGCCTATTGCTGGCCTTATGGCAACAAGACATGCAGCGAATGCGGCAAACTCTCAACAATCAGGAAACGTCCATTGCTGACGTTTTTATCGGTTTGTCTTGCTCTGCTTGCAATCATTCCATACTTTTTATCCAACAGTTTTTACCTGTTGATTCCCTCCATAACAATTGTGCTGGTGCTCGATTATTTTATGGATAGACAATTCCGGGAGCTTGTTTGTGATGCGCCTGCACCAGAAATATGAACCCGGAAAAAACCAGGTAATTCTTTTACAATTGATCAGGACATTGCGAAAACCTCTACATAGTAGATTATGAAAATAGTGTTCGTAAAAACGTCTGATGATGAACATATAGTAAAAGTTATCCGGCGCGACAATTCCACTGAAGAAGCTGTTCTCAACAGCAGAAGTTTTCTGCGCCATGACTTTGCCCATCTGGCTATTGAAATGGAAATTCCGTTGAACGCCGGTTACTGGGGATCAGTGGCAGCAGGGGCCGCTCTGGATGGCAAGTCACTTACCGGCAAGGAAATTGTTATTGCCGAATCACTGGCGGGTCCTGTACAAACCTTAATCCGCAACAATGCCGGGATTGATGTCTACAAAAATATTCTGGACACAATACAGCCACAGCTTGCTTCCAGTGGTCTGGCCGAACGCATTCATGAACGCGCACGTCAGTTGTTGGGTAACTGGCGCGCTACTGCCTATGGAAAGGAAATGTGTATTGATTGGCCGGAATCGTAAACAATTGGCTTTATTGTTCTTAACAATCTGTGATTTCATCTACTTTATCGAGCTACATAATCCGGAATTTTTTAAAGCAGGTAATTGAGCAGTGGAGTTAAAAAGTATTGTCCCCTGGGGCAGATCTTTTGATGAATACAGGGAAATGTTTTCCCTCAACCAGAATGATTTATCAAAATTTATTTTAGGGTGTGGTGATGGTCCCGCCTCTTTCAATGCCGGGCTCACCTCACGAGGCGGCAAAGTAGTGTCCGTGGATCCTGCTTACTGCTTCAGGGCTGATGAGTTGAAAGTCCGTATTGCCGAGGTCTATGAAGAAGTTATGCCTCAGGTCCAGGCTAATCAGGACAAATTTCTTTGGAACAGCATTGCTTCACCAGACGCGCTGGGAAAAATCCGAATGGCCGCCATGCAAGAATTTTTGGCTGATTATGAAAAGGGCAAAGCGGAAGGCCGCTATATTGATGCAGGGCTTCCCTCTCTCGACTTTCAAGACAGACATTTTGACCTTGCCCTGTGTTCACATTATTTATTTCTTTATAGTGAACACCTTGGCCTGGAAGCTCATCTCAATTCCCTGCTTGAACTTTGCCGGATTGCCCATGAAGTTCGTGTCTATCCACTGCTTACATTACAAGGCGAACTCTCTCAATTCCTGAAACCCGTAATAAGCGAACTGACTAAACTGAATTATGAGGCTTCGCTGGTTGATGTCCAATACCAGTTTCAGAAAGGCGCAACCCAGATGTTGGTAGTGAAAACCAATTAACTTCCAAGTATTTGGGCAGGAAATTCCAGTCTTCAGAGTAAAAACTCCAGCGCACTGCAACTGCTCATACCACTCGTCAGTAACTTGCCAAAAGCGTCAATCATCGGCATAGTCCCAAATCCGTATTAATTAACTATTATTCATTAACCAAAGATAGCGAGAAGACTTGATGTCCAGCCCTGCCGCACAGAATAACCCTGATATTGTTACTGAAATTAATCGTATTTTTGCCCTTCAACAAAAGCAGCAGTGGGACAGCAAAGCCTCTACTGCCGATGAGCGCAAGGCCAAGCTGCAAAAACTGAAAGACGCGGTAGAAGCCCATGCCGATGATATTGTGGCGGCAGTAAAACAGGACACCCGCAAGCCGGAACAGGAAATTCGTATCACTGAAGTGGCGAACGTTACTGCGAATATTCAGCGCAATATCGATAATCTTGATGACTGGATGAAGCCAGTGGACGTTGTGCCTTCCATGAATCCGAACGATACGGCCAATATTGTGCTGGAAGCGCGCGGCGTATGCCTGATACTGGGGCCGTGGAATTTTCCTCTGGGGCTGGTGCTGGGCCCGTTGGCAGCGGCCATTGCTGCAGGCAACTGCTGCATGGTCAAGCTCACCGACCTGTGCCCGGCCACCGCCAGTGTAGCGGCAACCATCATCCGCGAAGCCTTTGCTGAAAATGAAGTGGCTCTGTTTGAAGGCGACGTCAGTGTGGCCACCGCGCTGCTCGAATTACCGTTCAACCATATATTCTTTACTGGCAGTACTCGAGTCGGCAAACTGGTCATGGCGGCTGCCGCCAAACATCTCGCCAGCGTCACACTGGAACTGGGCGGCAAATCACCCGTTATTGTGGACCAGGGCGTGGATGTTCAGAAAATTGCCGGCGATCTGGCGGGAGCCAAACAGTTTAATGGCGGACAGGCCTGTATCTGTCCTGACTATGTGCTGATCGGTGAAGAACAGAAACAGCAATTGGTCGACACCTTTCAGGCCAGGGTCAAAGAAAATCTCTATGACGAAGCCGGCAACATCAGAAAAGAAAATATCGCCCAGATCGTTAATCCACAGAATTTCGCGCGTATCAAGGCGCTGTTTGATGATGCTATCGCCAAGGGTGCCAAAATTGCCGTCGGTGGTGTACTGGAAGAAAGTGACCGCACCATTCACCCGACGCTGCTGACAGATGTGACTCCGGATATGCAGATCATGCAGGAAGAAATCTTCGGACCAATACTGCCGGTGATGACCTGTGAAAGCATAGATGATGCGGTGTCCTATATAGAAGCAAGAGACAAGCCGCTGGCACTCTATGTCTACAGTAATGATCAGAACAATATCGACAAGGTGCTGAACAGAACCTCATCCGGTGGTGTCACCGTCAATGGTGTGTTCTCTCATTATCTGGAAAACAAGCTGCCCTTTGGTGGCGTCAATGGCAGCGGAACCGGCAGTTATCATGGCGTCTTTGGGTTTAGAGCCTTTTCCCATGAGCGTGCCGTGTACCGACATCAGAATTCATAAAAACAGTTAAAGGGGATCACCATGAAACTTGAATCAATTGCATTACATGAAGGCTATAAATCGGAAGAAACCACCAAGGCCGCCGCGGTACCAATTTACCAGACTACTTCCTATACCTTTGATAATACCCAGCATGGTGCAGATCTGTTTGATCTTAAAGTACCGGGGAATATTTATACGCGCATCATGAATCCAACCACAGATGTGCTGGAAAAACGTATAGCCGCCATGGAGGGAGGCCTTGCTTCGGTCTGTGTTGCCTCCGGCATGGCTGCTATAACCTATGCTATCCAATGCATCACCGCGGTAGGCGATAATATCGTCAGCACCAGTCAATTGTACGGCGGCACCTATAATTTCTTTGCACATTCCTTGCCCAGGCAAGGGATTGAGGCACGAATGGTTTCCGCTGATGACTTTGATGGCTTCGAAAAAGCCATTGATGAGAAGACCAAAGCCGTGTTTTGCGAATCCATTGGTAATCCGGCAGGTAATGTTGTTGATATAGCGCGCCTGGCGGAAATTGCTCACAAACATGGCGTGCCATTGATTGTTGATAATACTGTTGCCACACCTTATTTGTGCCGACCTTTTGAGCTTGGGGCGGATATCGTTGTGCACTCACTGACAAAATACATTGGTGGTCACGGCACCTCCATTGGCGGCGTGGTAGTTGATTCAGGAAAATTCGACTGGGTGGCAAACAAGGATCGTTTCCCCATGCTCAACGAGCCCGATCCCTCCTATCATGGCGTTGTCTATACAGAAGCACTGGGGCCCGCCGCTTATATTGGACGACTGCGTGTTGTGCCATTAAGAAATACCGGCGCCGCATTATCCCCCATGAATGCATTCCAGCTTCTGCAGGGGCTGGAAACTCTGGGTTTACGTATGGATCGTCACTGCGAAAATGCAGAAAAACTGGCTGACTATCTGAAACAGCATCCCAAAGTGGAATGGGTGAAATATGCCGCACTGCCGGACAGTCCTGATTATGCCAACTGCCAGAAAATTACCCAGGGCAAAGCCTCCGGCATCCTGAGCTTTGGTATTACCGGCGGCATTGAGGCCTGCACAAAGTTTATTGATTCGCTGGATATGATTTTACGGCTGGTGAATATCGGTGATGCCAAATCGCTTGCCTGCCACCCGGCTTCAACTACCCACCGACAACTCAATGAAGCTGAGCTGGCGGCTTCCGGTGTCAGTACTGATCTGGTGAGAATCTCCGTGGGTATTGAACACATCGACGATATTATTGCCGATGTGAGCCAGGCACTGGATAAAGCATAAAGAAACACTGCCAGAGAACTCGGATCAGTCAATATGGGTTTGATTGAGGTAATTACACTTTCCGGCATTATGATCGCGCTCGCCGCCATGCCCAGTACCAGTGTGGCGCTGGTGGTGACGCGTTCAGCCATGTTGGGAACAGGCAACGGTATAGCGGTTGCGGCCGGTATCGTTCTGGCTGATCTGGTATTCCTGCTGCTGGCCATTTTTGGTCTTACACTCGTTGCCCAAAGCCTGGGCAGCCTGTTTATCATCGTTAAATATATTGGCGCCCTGTACCTCACCTGGCTAGGTTACACACTGCTCACCTCAAGGCCTGGTGCGGAGGAAAGCACTATCAAGTCAACAGGCAGTGGCAGCTTGATAGCCAGTCTGTTTGCCGGCTTTGTTCTGACACTGGGGGATATCAAGGCAATATTTTTTTACGCCAGCCTGTTGCCAGTATTTATTGATCTAACCACCCTGCAAACAAGTGATATTGCCATAGTCATATGCATAACGATTCTTGGTGTCGGTGGTGTAAAAGTTCTCTATGCCCTGCTCGCCTCACGGATTGCGTCCGCGGTTAGAAATCCACGCTTTGCCAACGCATCACGAAAAACTGCCGGCGGACTTATGATTGGGGCAGGCAGTTATCTGATTGTAAAAAACTGATAGCACTTGATAACAACATTGTGAATCTGGCAGACATTCTTCAGGGTGATGATAAAGAGGTTGAGGACAGGCGTCTGATTCATCAGAAGTACTGTGATGCCAAAGACTATATCGACAAACTTGTAGAGCTGATCGAAACAGGACAATGTCTTTCCGACACCACCTGGTTATTAAAAGCCGCACTGGAAGCGAATGGCAAGATTGAGCCACTAACAATTTCACGAATTTATTCCAACCTGGCAACGCTGGAGAATTGGCAGCAAAAACTGCATATTCTGCAGTGCATGGAATACATGCCCGTTGCCAACCCGGACAAAAAACCGGTAGAGTATTTCCTCAGGCAATGTTTATGCGATGACAATAAATTTGTCAGAGCCTGGGCCTATAGCGGGTTTTATTACATGGCGACTCAACATGAGGAATTTCAGCCAGAGGCAATACACTTCTTTGAACTGGCATTAAAGGATGAAGCGGCTTCCGTAAAAGCCCGGGTACGAAAGTTAAAGAAACAGGGTTTTAATAAATGACAGTTGCTAATAGAAGCGCGCCATGAACAAACAATATAATCTTCATTGTGAATGTAAAAACGTGCGCTTTATAAAGAATAAAAGCCTGCTTGAAATTTCAGGCCCGAAATAGTCAACCAAATTACTATGTGGCGTTTACTGATTCTGACTTTGTGCGTGCAGTCTCTACGATTTGCAGACATCTCCAGCTCGAACTTCTTTTTTAGTGGTATTCTCCCCTTAATCAACTTCTTCTTCCTGGTATACATCCTTATGTCGCCCTTACTGTTTCTCTATAGCAAAGGCTTGATGTCACAGTATGGGAGAACCGCTGATGAAGACAAATTTGCCTTTTTGTTCAGGGCGTTTTTCAATGACATCATGCATAAATATGATGATACATTTTCATTTATGGGCTCATTCGCGCATTTGTTTCGCCTTTTGGCCTTCGTTGTTGAACTGGCGTTGGTTGTATACACTGTCTTTATATATTTCGTATTAGTTGTCCAGGGCATAGCCTGAAAGCCTGTATGCTAATACCGTGGAGACACCATGCAATTAGTTTTTAAAGCAGGAAATATCACTGAAGCACAAATTGTGAAAGGGCTGCTGGAATCCAATGGCATTGATGCCTATGCGGGCGGTTATTATTTGCAGGGCGGCGTTGGCGAAATTGCCTCAATGGATTTTGCCAATGTACAGGTAGCTGAAGAAGACATGCTAAAGGCAAGAGCCATCATTGATGAATATGAAAATGGCGACTTGCAGACTAACGGCGCAACAACACACTCCACTTCCCCAATCCCTGCAAAACAGACCACGCAAACCTCGGAAGGAAGAAAACTTTTTTTGGTAATGATTATTTCAGTAGTAATTGGTGCGCTATTCTATCTGATGAGCGCATAAGGAACCTCTGATTAAGTCTAGTATGTCTTAAGCGGTTATCTGAACCGCTACGATGCCAGGCGCAGCCCGCCGCTC
>CBFICR010000116.1:0-6829 GCA_965661105.1 Pseudohongiellaceae bacterium
TGGAAAGGGGACTATTTACCTTTATTTTGATAGCAAGGAAAGTCTTTTTAAGGAAGTTGTCAGAAAGAACCTGTTTCCCATGCGCGATGCGGCACAAATTCACGCGGCTGAATTCAAGGGAAGCGCTACTGATTTACTGACGATCCATTTACAGCGCATGTATCTTGGTTTGCATCAGGACAGGATGCCACAACTGCTCGCCATGATCATGGGAGAGGTTTCGCATTTTCCGGATATGGCGGATTTCTTTTTTCGGGAAATCGTCAGCAGTAACCAGAACCTGTTGCGAAGCATTATCAAAAAAGGAGTCGAAAGCGCTGAGTTCAGGGATGACTTTCCCATAGAATTTACCCAGATACTGATGGCGCCGGCCATGATAAGTGCTATCTGGCGTCTGCAGTTTGAATCGCACTCTCCTCTGGATATTGAAGCCTATGCCCAAACCCATATCGATTTTGTGCTCAGGGGATTAAAAGCCTGATCTCAAGTTGGGCAAGTGGTTTACAGCTGGCACTTGGCTCCTGTCTGGTTACTATTTATTCTGTTATAGCCTGTCTGTTGTAATATTTGTAATATTCTCTTTCTCGTTATTGATGCTAATCAAACACTCTAAAGTTAGCGCTTTGTCAAAGTCCGCCTATCACTTAAATTAAAACCTCCATCATTTGTTTTTTTCGGGAGCATGGCATGCAACTGAACATTTCTTCAGGCAGATGTTTTCTTTTTTCACTCCTTCTGATTCTTGGCTCTCAAGTTGCGTTCGCGCAAAGCGATCTGGATGAGGCTTTGCTGGTCGCCTCACCGGACATGATCGCCGCCGATGCCGAGCTTAAAGGGCATATGGAAAGCCTGGCAAAGGAGGCTGTCAGTAATCATTGTGCAGCCTGCCATGGCGACAATCTTGCCGGTCAGAACGGCGTGCCAAATCTGGTGGATTATGACTGGATCTGGGGGGTAACCGGCTTTGAAATGACGCAGTCTGAAGCGGTGTTTAAAATTATGCAGACGATTTTATATGGTGTGCGTAACACGCAGTGCGCGGATGAAATTAAACGCTATGGTGCCTGCCCGGATACCCGTTTTTCTCAAATGCCCGCTTATTCAGAACTTGGCTTTAACGAGCAGCAATTAAATGATCTGGTGGATTATGTTTACAGCATAAGTGGTGATGACCACGACACTGATGCGGTACAAAGAGTGGCCGGTCTGAGTCCGCTATGTGCGGAATGTCATGGTGATGATGGTGCCGGGTATAAAGATTTCGGCGGGCCTGATTTATCCGATGATATATGGCTGTTTGGGTCAGCACGTGACGATATTTATGATGTTATCGCCAATGGCCGAACAGAATCCTGTCCAGCCTGGTCACAGACATTAAATGCAGCAACCATCAAGGCACTGTCGGTGTATATCTATAATCAATCCATGGGCTATTAGGTTTCTATAGTCTTCCTGTTTTTATAAAAATTGATCTAAAAATGGTTGCCGCCCAACCAACAGGCTTATTATCCGGAACAGGTGAGTGATTTTAAGCGGGTTCACAAAGATCAGTGACAAGCAGGGCTTTGTGGTTACTCCATTAGCCTGATCTCATGAACTGTTTGCACTTGCAGTTCTCTGCCCTGTACTATTGCAGGTCGAACCAAGACATCGCTCGAAAATTCAGGGGAACCCATCCATGCGAAAGCTGTTTAACATCAACACTCTTTGTTTAACCATACTTGCCGTGCTGGCAGGGTGCAGTGAGCCTGCCGAAGATACCGTGCAGGAAGGTATTACCTCTTCCGCTGCACCTGCGCCCATGGCCAGCACAATGACCTCAGCTGTTGCGGGTAATGAGAACCAGTGGCCGTCATACGGTAATAACTACAGTGAACAACGCTACAGTCCCCTGGATCAGATAACAGCCGATAATATTGATGAGCTCGAACTGGCCTGGTTTGGCGATCTGGCGGAACGCGGCGGTAGCTATGAAACCACGCCGGTAGTAGCTGATGGGCGAATCTTTGTGTCTTCCCCCTGGAGCAAGGTGTATGCCTTTGATGCCAAAAGTGGCGAGCAATTATGGAAATATGACCCCAAAGTCCCTGGTGAATGGGCTGTCAATCTTTGCTGCGGTATCGTTAATCGTGGCGTAGCGACCTGGGATGGCATGGTGATCTGGGGCACCCTTGATGGGCGTCTGGTCGCCGTTGATGCAGCAAGCGGAGAGTTGGCCTGGGAAGTTCAGGCAACTGATCGTGAGAAACAGCTTTCCATTACCGGCGCGCCACGTATTGCCAATGGTCGTATCTTTATCGGTGAAGCCGGCTCTGAATTCCACATGCGTGGTTATATGGCGGCCTATGATGCCAGCAATGGTGAAGAGTTATGGCGCTGGTGGGCAGTTCCGGGTAATCCTGAGCTTGGCTTTGAACAACCGGAACTTGAATGGGCGGCAGAAACCTGGAACGGCGACTGGTGGGAAACCGGTGGCGGTGGAACACCCTGGGATGCCATTACCTATGATCCTGAAACCGATCAGGTCATTATTGGTACTGGTAACGGCGCACCCTGGCCAGCAGAAATTCGTTCGCCAGGCGGCGGTGACAATCTTTTTACCGCGTCTATTGTGGCACTGGATGCATCCACCGGGGAGTATCGCTGGCATTACCAGACAACTCCTGAAGACAGTTGGGATTTTGACAATACCCAGCAACTGGTGACTGCAGATCTGGTCATTGATGGTATTGAGCGACATGTTGTTATGCAGGCACCGAAGAACGGCGTTTTCTATGTGATTGACGTTGTCACCGGTGAAGTTCTGTCTGCCGATCTCTTCGTGCCTACTGCGAACTGGATGCTCGGCTTCGACGAAAATTTCAGACCCATTATCAACCCGGACGCTAATTATGGCGCCTTCGGTGACCGTGGTTTCCATGTCGTGCCCTCTGCAGGGGGCGCTCACAGCTGGCATCCCATGGCATTCAATCCGGATACCGGGTACATGTATATTCCGACCAACTACGGCAGTTTTCCGCTGGTGGCCGAAGCCGGTGCCAAGATGGGTAATCAACTGCTCTCGATCAATGTTGGCAAACGGCCACAGGACCCGGCACCGGAACTGGAAGGGGCAGGTTCCTATCTGTTGGCCTGGGACCCGGTTGCCAAAGAGCCTGTATGGGAGCAGCGACAGGGCGGTTCCCGCGCTGGCGTGCTGACTACAGCCGGTAACCTGGTGTTTCAGGGCACCTCGGATTCGACCTTTTCTGCTTTTCGCGCAGATACCGGGGAACAGATCTGGACCACGGATACGCAGTCCGGCATTGTTGGCGGCGCGGCGAGCTATGAAGTTGATGGTGAGCAGTATATTGCCGTAGTGGCAGGGCAGAGCCGTCGAGGAGCTGGTTACTGGGCGCCTAATTACGCACGCCTGCTGGTATACAAAATTGGCGGAACGGCGACCTTGCCGGAAATGATCAGCTATACCCCGCCCGTACTTAATCCCCCGGAAAATTTTGGTAGCCCGGAATTACTGGCACAGGGCCAGACGCACTACAACGAGCATTGTGCGAGCTGCCATGGTAATAATGGCAGGGTGAGCAGCCTGTTCCCGGATCTCAAAGTAGCAGCAGCACTTAATAATGCCGCCTTGTTCAATGCCATCGTTTTAGATGGGGCGTTGCAGAATAATGGCATGGTGTCTTTTGCTGAAGAGCTTACTCCCGAAGATGCCAATGCCGTGCGCGCCTATGTGGTGAGCCTGGCTAACGAGGCAAAGAATGCACCAACGAATCCTTTTGGTGCTGGTGGTCCTCCCGCAGCGGCTCCTGCCCCGGCACCAGAGCCGGCAGAGGAAGATGCCGAACTTCATGAATAGCAGCATGTATATTTGCAAGATTTGCATGAATAGCTGCATGAATAGTTACATAAACAGGCTGCTTCATTCGTTTAGATCTAATTGATGAAGCCCTTGTCAGAAAAGCGTAACAGGCATGTTCTGTTCCTGCTGACTATTGTTGGTGCTATTACTTTTATCGTTACCAATAGTTGGGCAGCGGCAGGTTTTGCACCAAGGATAGTTGCCAGAATAACATCCGCACCGCTGAGTGAAATCAGTGGTATGGTAAAAAGCCGCTCTTATCCGGATACCTACTGGGTAGTTAATGACAGCGGTGCCGAGGCAAAAATTTTTGCTATCAATGGCAAGGGTCAAAACATTATTCCCACCTATTCGCGTTTTAGCTATTACGGTGAAAAAGAGGAAGCCGGAAAAAAACAGTGGCAGGGCTTTAATGTGCTTTACAGCGAAAATATCGATTGGGAATCGATGACTGCCGATGACAATCATATCTATGTAGCCGACACCGGTAATAATTTTAATATGCGGCGAAACCTCGGCATTTATATGCTGAGTGAAATAGATCCCACCGCCTCGACCCAGTCTGCAGCCATCAAGCATTTACCGGTGAGTTATCCGCAGCAAATGGAATTTCCCGGCACAGGCAACAAGCATTTTGACAGCGAAGCCCTGTTCAGTGCAGATGGCAAACTTTATCTTATTACCAAACACCGCACGCCAAGCGGTCTGAGAATGGAACCGGGGGCTAATTTATATCGCCTTGATACTGACTACACCGAGCGTGACAATTTGCTCACGCTGGTAGACAGCAATGAAAACATGCTGGCTGTGACCGGTGCAGAATTGTCACCGGACGGTCAGACTCTGGCTGTTATCTCCTATGAAGCGCTCTGGCTTTTTGACAGACCAAAAGAGGGCGATCACTGGCTATCCTCAACCTCAAGGTACTATCCACTGGATACAGCTGTGCTGCGTCAGGTCGAAACCGTTATCTGGGATGACGACAATACCTTGTTGCTGAGCAATGAACAGCGGGACCTGTTTCGCCTTGAACTTGCCGAGCTTTCTGAAATAACCCCATAAAATGCAATAGAATCAATGACTTTTAGTTGTTTTCTTCCTGTGCCCGGGATGCTATGATGCGCCGCTTTCGTCCAGAAAAGACTCTCTTAGAGACCCTATGAAAGCGTTCTATCAGGATTTCAAACTAGGTATTCTCGGTGGCGGCCAGCTTGGTCGTATGCTGATACAGGCCTGTACCAATTTCGACCTCCATTCCTGCGTCCTCGATAAGGACCCCAATGCTCCCTGCAGCCTGCTTGCCAGCACTTTTAAGCCAGGAGATATAACCGATTTCGATACCGTTTATGCCTTCGGTAAAAGTGTCGACATGCTCACCATCGAGATTGAAAATGTTAACGTGGAAGCGCTGAAGAAGCTGGAAGCGGAAGGGCTGACTGTCTATCCACAACCCGCCATTATTGACATCATCAAGGACAAGCGACGCCAGAAAATGTTTTATCGGGAACATGGCATCCCGACCGCAGATTTTGTTCTGGTGGATGACCGGGAGGCAATCAAGCAGCATATTGATTTTCTGCCTGCCTTTAACAAGCTGGGCACTGGCGGCTATGATGGCGGTGGTGTTCAGCGCATAAGGGATGAAAAGGATATAGAAAAAGGCTTTGATGCGCCCGGATTGCTGGAAACCCTGGTAGATTTCGCCTGTGAGATTTCTGTAATCGCTGCCAGAAACAGCAAGGGGGAGGTGTCGGTTTTTCCTGCAGTAGAGTGTGTCTTCCATCCTGAACATAATCTTGTGGATTATCTTTTTGCGCCCAGCGAAGTGTCTCGCCAAATTGAAGAAAAAGCAGAGAACATCGCCCGCCAGGTCATTGAAAGTTTTGGTTTGGTAGGGCTGCTGGCAGTTGAAATGTTCGTTACACGCGATGGTGACGTGTTGGTTAATGAAGTTGCACCCCGCCCTCACAACAGTGGGCATCAGACCATCAATGCCAATATTACCTCGCAATATGAACAGCATCTGCGTGCCATTCTCGGTTTGCCCCTGGGTGCCACCGATATTATTCTGCCTTCAGCCATGGTAAATCTGCTTGGCGAAGCTGGCTATACCGGACCGGCAAAGTACGAAGGTCTGGATGCATTACTGGCCATCGAGGGAGCGAGTATCTTTTTATATGGCAAGAAAGAAACCCGCCCGCAAAGAAAAATGGGTCATGTCACCATAGTTGACCAAAATGCAGATGAATTAAAACGTAAAGTGGAAGAAGTAAAGCAAGTGATAAAGGTGATTTCATGAGTAAAGCACAGCAGCACAAGGTTGGTATTATTATGGGCAGTAGCTCCGACCTGGACGTCATGAAAAAGGCGGCCGATGCATTAACACAATTCGGTATTGAATCGGAAATTGCCGTTGTCTCTGCCCATCGAACACCGGAAGCTATGGTGGACTATGCCAAATCGGCGGCAGCGAAAGGCTTGCGTGTGATTATCGCAGGTGCCGGTGGCGCCGCGCACTTGCCAGGCATGGTCGCTTCGCTGACAACATTGCCGGTCATCGGGGTACCGATCAAATCAAGTAATTCAATTGATGGCTGGGATTCAGTATTGTCAATTCTACAAATGCCAAACGGAGTGCCGGTAGCGACAGTGGCACTTAACGGAGCAAAAAATGCCGGCATACTGGCGGCAGAAATAATCGGAGCGTTTGATGAAGAGGTGGCAGCCAGGCTTTCTGTTTACAAGGAAGAGCTTAAACAGAAAGTCAAGGAAATGAACGAAGGGTTAAGTTAGTTACAAGAAAAAGGATACAAGAAAAAGGATAAAGGTGGGCGGTGCAGGGAGGCGGCAGGAAAATAAAATATAGAGACAAGAGACAAGAGACAAGAGGCAAGAGACAAGAGACAAGAGACAAGAGACAAGAGACAAGAGACAAGAGACAAGAGACAAGAGACAAGAGACAAGAGA
>CBFICR010000117.1:0-6688 GCA_965661105.1 Pseudohongiellaceae bacterium
AGTCGTTGCTTGTCTCTTGCCTCTTGCCTCTTGCCTCTTGTCTCTTCCATCTCTTTACTCCTGCCGCCCACCTGCACCGCCCACCTTTATCCTTTATCCTTTATCCTTTTTCCTTTATCCTTTATCCTTTATCTGTATCACTCAAGCTATAAACCACCGCCGTTATTCAGTAAACTCCCTGCTTTACAAAAATAATAAAAAATCGAAACGGGGAACGCCATGCCAACAATTGAAAATGAAGGGCTCTATCCAAAGCCAGCCTATGCCTGGTATGTGGTGGTCATCCTGTTTATTGCCTTTACGGTTTCCTATATCGACAGACAGATCATTTCCCTTTTGGTCGACCCTATCAAGGCGGATCTTGATATCAGTGATACCCAGATCGGCCTTCTGCAGGGCTTTGCCTTTACCGTTTTTTATACTTTCGCCGGCATACCCCTGGGCAGGTTAGCCGACAAGAAAAACAGGAAAGTCATTATTACCATCGGCATGCTGCTGTGGAGCATCATGACTGCCTTTTGTGGTCTGGCCAAAAGCTTTACTCACCTGTTTATCGGCAGGATTGGCGTAGGTATCGGCGAAGCCAGTCTTTCACCAGCGTCGAATTCCCTGATCAGTGACTATTTTCCCAAGGACAAACGCGGCAAGCCGGTGGCGCTATACTTCATGGGTGTTTACGTGGGCGTGGGCCTGTCCTTCATTCTTGGTGGTCTTGTGGTGGGCATGGTGTCCAATGCCGGGGATATCATCATGCTGCCACTTATCGGTGAGCTCAGCGCCTGGCAGGTGACCTTCATTATCGTCAGCATTCCCGGATTATTGCTCGTCCCCGTCATGGCCACCGTCAAGGAACCTTTCCGGCAAGGCACCCTCACTGCCGATGGCAAGGCAGTCGATGGTGGACTCGCCGCCACGCGGGATTTCTTCAAAAAGCATTTCAAGGCCTATGCCATTATGTTCCTCGGCTTTGGTCTGGCCGGTTCAATGGCCATTGGTTTCTTTGCCTGGACTACCCCCCTGTTTAACCGCATTCATGGCTGGGAAACCTCCCGGATTGGTTTGACCTTTGGCACCATCGTTATGGTGATGGGTACTCTGGGCATTATTCTTGGCGGCGCCGTAGCCGATAAGCTCCTGCAGAAAGGTGCCCAGCATGCCTATATCAAAGTCGCTATCTGGGCCATTCTGGGGGCCATGGTATTTGCCGGGTCAGCAGCCATCGTTCCCAATCCGTACGTAGCCTGGGCGCTACTTTGTCCAGCGGTGGCCTGTTTTGGTATGCCGGTGGCATTGGCACCTGCTGCAGTGAATTACATTACGCCGAATCAGTTCCGTGGCCAGGCCATTGCCATCTATATTTTCGTGGTCGGGCTGATCAACAACAATATCGGACCGATTAGTGTCGGCGTGCTCAATGACTATCTGTTCAAGGACCCCATGGCGATTAACAAATCGATGCTGACCATTGCCATCGTGTTTGGCATCATCTCGGCGCTTATTCTGGTCTGGTCCATCAAGCACTACAACGAAAGTGCCGGTGAAATTCTGGGTAACGAAGCCGCGTAAATTGGAAGTGCTGCACGACAATCCCCGCACCATTCATGCCCTGCTGGAACGCAATGCAACGCAGTGGCCTGATCTTATCGTATTGAAGTTCGATAGCGGTGAATCCTTCTCCACCTGTTCTCTATTAAATGACGTGCAGCTATTGGCTGGCAATTTATATTCCCTTGGCGTCAGGCAAAATGAGTATGTGTTGTCGTGGCTACCCAATGGCCCCTTCAGTGTGCTGCTTTACCTGGCACTGAATTATCTTGGCGCTATCGCAATACCATTCAATACCGCCTATCGTGGCAATCTACTTTCCCATGTACTAAAGAACAGCGCTGCGACTAAATTAGTGGCAGACGGCAGACTCATAGAAAGGCTGCAAGGCGTAGACACTGGCCAACTGAACACACTGATCATAGCGGGTGATGAACGGCTCGATGACACAGCCCTTGAACAGTATTCCACGGCCATATTGCGTGACCCCACTCCCATCGCGCTGCCAGAGCCGATAATCAACGCCCATGATACCGCTGCAGTCATCTATACCTCGGGTACTACAGGACCCTCCAAAGGCGTGTTGTGCAGTTACCAGCACCTGTACACCAGTACCACTGAGTTTCGCCATGTCGGCCCTGGTGATACCAACCTGGTTGCCCTGCCCATGTATCATATCGGCGGCATTCTGGGCCTATGGTTTGCCCTGGTGCATGGTGGCTGCGCGGCCTTTGTGGAACGTTTCAGCACCTCAAAATTCTGGCCAACGGTGAAAGCCCTTGAGGTCACCTCGGTGGGGCTGCTGGGTGCCATGGTGCAATATCTGATGGCCCAACCTGCGTCCCCGCAGGATAAAAACCATCCCGTAAAAAGAGCCGTGATTGCCCCTTTTGGCGATGATGCGCTGGCCTTTGGAAAACGTTTTGGCATAGAGGTCCATACCGAGTTCAATATGACGGAATTATCCGTTCCGCTCTGGGGCGGACCAAACCCGACAGCTCGAGGAACCTGCGGTAGACCACGCAAGGGGGTTGAATTAAAACTGGTGGATACTCAGGGCAACCAGGTCGCAACTGGTGAAATCGGTGAACTGCTGGTGCGTACTGATGACCCCTGGAGTATCAGCCATGGTTATCTGAATAATCCGCAAGCCAGTGCTCAGGCCTTGCGCGATGGCTGGTTTCATACCGGCGATTTATTTACCCGGGACACAGAGGATAATTACTATTTTGTTGACCGCGCCAAGGATGCCATCCGGCGTCGGGGAGAAAACATCAGCTCCTTTGAAGTGGAAGAGGAACTGCTGACCCATCCACAAATTACCGGGGCCGCGGTGGTCGCGGTAGCAGGTGACGGCGGTGAGGACGAGATACTCGCCATCCTTGTCACTCAACAAAACCAGCCTGTTGATATTTCAGCCTTGACTGAATTCTTGAGTAAACGACTTGCCCACTTCATGGTGCCAAGGTATTTTCGTTTTATTGAGGAGCTCCCCAGAACCCCGACACAGAAAGTGGAGAAACATGTCCTGCGCACTACCGGGCTGACAAAAGACAGCGTCGATCGGGAAGCATTGGGCATTATTTTAAAAGCAGACAAACTTGGAAAACGTTAATACAAGCATGAACACGACAAAACCCTCAGGCCCCCTTGCCGACGTCAAAGTACTGGAATTTGCCGGCATGGGCCCGGCGCCATTTTGCGGCATGATGTTGTCAGACCTGGGCGCTGATGTAGTGCGTATAGACCGGGCCCAGGGGCCTGATTATTTGCCTGAGGACGTGGAATCAAGAGGCCGGCATTCCATTGTGCTTGATCTAAAAAATGACGCGGATATTGCCACGGCCAGAGCGCTGGCGAAACAGGCGGATATACTCATAGAAGGCTTTCGGCCCGGCGTGATGGAACGCCTGGGACTGGGTCCGGAACAATTACACACAGACAACCCTGCCCTGATTTACGGCCGCATCACCGGCTGGGGACAGACCGGGCCATTGGCGCAAAAAGCCGGACATGATCTTAATTACCTGTCACTCACCGGCGCCCTGCACGCAATGGGCACAGCAGAAAAACCTGCGATCCCGCTGAACCTGATAGCGGATTTTGGTGGCGGTAGCCTGTATCTGGTGATGGGTATTCTTGCCGGCTTGCATCATGCTCGCAATACAGGCCAGGGCCAGGTGATAGACGCCGCCATGACAGACGGCGTCATTTCCCTGATGAACATGATCTACGGCGACTTCAATGCCGGAAACTGGAATGATGAACGCGAAACCAATGTCATTGATGGCGCCGCGCCGTTTTATAATGTGTATCGCTGCGCCGATGACAAATGGATTAGCCTGGCCTGCATTGAGCCACAGTTTTACCATGCATTTATTGATAATAGCGGAGTTGAGAAATCTGCCTTTGAAAATCAATGGCAACGTGACGACTGGCCTGCACAAATATCAATTCTTGAATCCATGTTCATGAAAAAAACCAGGGATGAGTGGATTACTCATTTCGAAAGGCATGACGTCTGTATAGCGCCCGTTTTGAGCCTGCACGACGCTCAGCAACATCCTCATAATATTGAGAGAAAGGCTTTTCAGTCAATTGATGACATTAACCAGGCTAACGCTTTTCCCCGCATGAGCAAAACCTTGCCCGCCACACCATTTGGCGTCAGATCTAAAAACAGTGATGCGGACAACATCATGCTGCGCTGGAATATTCTCTGACCTCTGCGGGTTACCGGCGTCGTTTTACCTAAATTTTTATTAATCTCTATTAATCTCCATGACATTCAGGAGTAGCATTACAGGTTGATGTTCCTGTGTTCTTTTTTACAAGTGGAGAATATGATTATGGATCTGGTTGATATCTTCCCTGCCACAATAGCAGTGACACAATTAAAGTCACTCACACCAGATCTGATTGAAAAAGCGATAGAACTTATTGAATACGGCAATCTTGTCGAAGACCTTGACAGCGATGGAGCCTATACACGGGAACAGGATATCCTCGACAAGCTTATATTCAGGGAAGTAAAACGGGAAATCCTGCATCATTGTATGGAGTTGTCCAATGCCTATTCCCACAAAATACAGCAGATAGATCTATGTAATTCCTGGGGAAACATCGTCAGCCCGGGGCAATCAATACGGTTTCACAAACATACCAACAGCTATATCAGTGGCTCTTTTTATCTCACGGCGGGTTCAGCGTTTATATTTCACAATTTTATGGGTGAAAACCTGTTTAGTATAAAGCCTGGGACAGAAAAAGAGCCTGACAATTACCGCGCCCAGGATTCTTTCGTCATCAGACCTCAACCGGGAAGGCTGGTGCTTTTCCCGTCCGGACTTCACCATAGCGTAATGAATTCTGAATTGAGTGATAAACGCTTTTCCATTGCCTTCAATACCATTCCTGTTGGGAAAATAGGTTCACCCACCAATTATCTGGAAGTGCGCTCATTCTGATCTACCCCGGGAATGAAAATCCTTAAGTTGTAAATGCACCGGATTGACCCTACATACTCCCGATCCGACATATTGAGCGGTCTATTTTATGCTTGCCGTATCCTGGTACAGCACATTTATTTTGTTGTTTTTTCGTATATCGAAATATTTTCAGGCTATTTTTTGTTTTTTTTCGAATAACGAATAATTTATATACCGTTTGGTCTATTTGTTTTTGACTTATTATACTTATTCCAACATTTTTTATACAAATAGCCATATGTAACACTATGTTTTTATATGTTTTTTTATTTAAGAGAATTTTTTCTTGAACTCTTTAAAAGATCAACGTACAAAGAAAAGGCAAGTTGATAATACTGAGAAATTTGTCATTTCGTGCATCAATAATAACAAGGCATTGCAGGAAGGCTGTAGACAATTGTTTCAGTAAAATATTGGGGATAGTAATTATCAGGAAAATGGCTAAAAAAATACGGCGATTTATGTTTTCAATGTTGGCAACAGCTTTACGAATCAAAGATTTTTAAGTCATCCTGAATGTTCAATATTCATTAATATTGTTCGAACTAAATAAAAGAGTTTATGCCGGAATTGTTTGCAACACGCAGACATTTTGAAAATAAACCAATCACTTCCCTTAATATTTGCCAAATAATATTTTTTAGACAAAGACGGTAATATTCTGTTTTAAAAAATATTTTTTTGCTTTTCAATTTGCATATTATTTTTAAAACCTTGTATCTAAAAAAATAATTAGAAAGACAAATCGATCAAATGATTAATTTATAAAAAAAATCAGTAATCTGATTTTGTCATTTCTTTCAAAGGGGTAATTACCGATGAAAAAACTCAAGCCAATTATCAGACAAAAGTCTTTGGCGATCGCCATTGCAGCCTTGTCATCTACCAGCTTCTTCAGTCCAGGTGCAATGGCCCAGGATGATTCCGGAGAAATCGAGGAAATAGCCATTACCGGATCCCGTATCCGCGCAACAGATGGTATGGCTGCACCAACGCCGGTGACAGCCATTACCACTGGTGAGCTTACCAACTTTGAACCCGGTGGTACCGTCGCCGAACAGCTCGACGCCTTGCCACAATTTTTTGGTACCCAGTCTGCCCAACGTGGTGGCGGCGCCCTGTTTGGCTCAGCAGGTGGCTCTTTCCTTAATATGCGTAGCCTGGGGGCTAACCGGACCCTGGTATTACTTGACGGCTCCAGGGTAGTTCCCGCTGACAAACGTGGTTCTGTCAACGTGGATACCTTTCCCACCGCACTGGTTCGTACCGTTGACGTGGTCACCGGGGGTGCCTCCGCGGCCTATGGGGCAGACGCCCTTGGCGGGGTAACCAACTTCGTTATTGACCGTGAATTTGAAGGACTTAAAGTACAGGTCGGCACAGGACGAACCGAATTTGGCGATGGTAATCGCTACAATATGAGTGTCGCCGGCGGCAAGCGCTTTGGTGAAAAGTTAAATTTAATCGGCTCCATCGATGTCAAACAGATCGATCAGATTGACCGTAACCCGGAAGCCCTTGATAGCGACTGGTTCCAACGCTGGGGGTATGTCACCTGTCCGGAGTTTCAGGCAAGTGGTACCGGTCCCCGACAGTGTACCCTGCCCTGGGTCAGTTCCAGCCAGCATTCTCCCTACGGCCTGATTCGTGAAACA
>CBFICR010000118.1:0-6499 GCA_965661105.1 Pseudohongiellaceae bacterium
TGACAGTCCGAGTTTTATTCTGGGTAATTTTGCACCGCCAGCCATGGTGACTGTGAATTCAAAACAGTTTTTCATTCTGGACCAGGATGAAAGCTTTGTGCATGTGTTCGAAACATCGCCATTGAAGGATATTACTGACAACTCTGCCGTGGTGACCTATGTCTCCAATTTCGACTTTCACAGTGCGGTGGACCAGTTCAGTTACCGGGTTAGTGATGGTCTGGACAAAAGTCAGGAAGTGACTGTTTCGGTCAGTGTGAACCGGAATTTTCGTCAACCGGAGGCCTTTGATCTGAGTTTTATGATGCAGGAAGACGGTGTGCTTGAGTTTGAACTGGAAGGGGATGATCCCGATGGTATTCTGGGACGGGATTTCAACGGCCTGGATACTCTCAGTTACAACCTGGTCTCGGGACCGGCTTTTGGCCGTCTGGAAGGAACCGGTGTAGCCAGGCGTTATACCCCGGATGATAATTTCTATGGCACAGATTCCTTCGTCTATACCGTCAATGACGGCCGCGAGGATTCAGAACCCGCTACCGTTGAAATAGAAGTGGCTCCGGTGAACGATCCGCCGGTCTTGGAGTTGTCCTTGCCGGACAGGATCGCGTCTGGATTCCTGACCCGCTTCAGTGTCAGTTTCACTGATGATAATTTAAATCCTGAACTGGATCCCCAGCATCAGGTGCGCATTGAATGGGGCGATGGTGCGGTGGATGTCAATGGTGAAGTCACCGATAGCGAATTACAGGGCGTGCTGGTTGTTTCTCCACCGGCTGAAAACGCACCGGGTCTTGCGGTTGCCGATTACACCTATAAATTTGCCGGCAACGAAACCCTCAGTGTCTGTATTACCGATAGCGAGGGAGCCGAAGGCTGTACCCAGGCAGAACTTACCGTGGAGGATCTGGTCAAGGTCGAGCTTAACCTTGAGCAGGACCAGGACTCTGCAGGCATTGATGAGAAGGTTTTCTACACTGTTAAATTTGAAAACAAGCAGCCGCACAGTCCCATGGAAGGATTGGTGGCGGCTGATACCGTGATGTCCATTGTGCTGCCGGAAGGCATGGAATCGGACCGTATTTCCATTGGCTATGACTGCTCTGCCACGGGCCGTGAAATATTCTGTGATATCGGAGATATGGATAGCGGTCAGGCTGAAAACATCGTCATTGAAGCCATCAATGACGGCTCATCGGTTTTCGAACAGGAAAGTGAGTTCAGTGTCATGTTGGAGACGAGTACCCCGGCAACCCAAAAATTCTTTGCCGGTCTGCTCCAGACCACCCTTGAAGTCAGAAATGAGGACTCTGACGGTGACGGCATGACGGACCATTATGAACAGGCCATGGGTCTTGATCCTGAACTCGACGACAGCGAGGGCGATCTCGATGGTGACGGGCTCAGTAACCTCGATGAATTCAATCTGCAGTTATTTGCCAACAGCACAGACACGGATATGGATGGTATCGCTGACTTGTGGGAGTTGAGGTACGGTCTTGATCCCACATACCTCCTGGACGGGGGGCGTGATTACGACGCTGACGGGTTTTCCAATGTTCAGGAATTCCTGGCGGGAAGGGATCCTTTCCTGGACGAGAATACCGGTTCGGTGCTTATTCAGACGGTAGCAGAATTTGTCGGAGAAGAGCTGTATACGCCAACAGTGAAAATCGGTAAACGCTATTTTGATATCGACTATCAGGTAGTTCATGAGGACCCGCTGGTTTTCCGGATTACCGGCTATAAGCGTCGTGATCTAAGAACTGACGTGGAAAACAACAGTGTATATGATCCGGGAAGTGGCATCCTCAGTATTCCGGTACTTTCCTACAATGGCAACGAATATGCCGTTGAGTTGCTGTTACTCGGTCTCAATCCACTGGATCTTGAAGTAGTAGGTGGGCTGCCGCTGGAATAGGTTGACGGTCTGGATGGGGCTGGCTGTTGAAAAGTGTTAAGTAGGACACCCACTCTTTAATCCAACAAAGAAAATCCCGAATAAGCTCTGCAGTTTGAATCAAGGGTCAGGTTACTTGATTCACCGCATGTCCCAATAAAACGAGATTTCAACTAATAGCAACTAATTAATAGGACACCCAGTACAAATACAAATACAAATACAAATGGGACACCCACTTTAATTCACCAATTTTTCAATAGAGTACAAATGGGACACCCACTTTAATTCTTCAATTTTTCAATATGTTGGGAGTGAGTGTCCCATTGGTGTCCAATAGCCATGGGCGCCGAGGTTTGGCAATGAACCACGGAAAGAGCGGGTGTCTTATATATGCTTTATATTTTTCTTGAGTAATAAGGAGAACCAGATCAACCTAATCAGACCGTTGAGCAACGAACTCATTAAAGACTATGCAATGAAATTATCTGCAAAAGTGTCAGCATAATTTACATTTAAAAAAACAAGGGATTAATAAGGCATTGATTTTAATATTAATATTATCTGGCTTAATTATTGCATCTTCATTCCATAAATTAAAAATAACCTTAAGGATTAAGTATGTCTAAAAAAGCCATTATTGCATTAGCCTTTTTAATTCCCCATACATTATTTAGTGCGGGTGCCTTTGCTGCCCCAATTCAATTTATTACGAATATTTCTAATGCTTTTGGCGCCAATGCAGGATTATTCACTGCAGGATCTACAGTCACTATTTCTTATGATTTGAATAATAGCGTGGTGGATAGCAATGCGGCTACCGATGCAGGCTTATATTTCAATGCAACTCAGTCTTTGAAATTTGATTTTTCTGATTTGGGTTTAAACATAGAGTTTGGAGGTGGTACCGGTAACGTTTCAACCTTTAATAATACGGCAAATCCTGATGATCAGATGTTTATCTTTGGTGGAGCAAATTTGAATGGTGCGACTCTGGCTGGGCTTGAGATCACATTGGCTGAGTTGGATTTTATTGGTCTTACTTCAATGCTTTCCAGTGATGCCATGCCGACTTCTTTGCTTTCTGATTTAACAAAAGTTAACGCTTTCTTTTTGACTGCAGATGGATATACACAGGTCGATTTTTCCACAGAGATTTCAGCTGTACCTGAACCCGGAATTCTCAGCTTGTTATTGTTAGGTTTATTCGGAAACCTGGTTCAACTAAATTCAAGAAGAAAAAAGATGGCACGTATAAATAGTTGAGGAATAATTGCGTTTAAATCAATTTTATAAAAAATAGATCTGGCCCTGGTAATTTCCTGAAAAAATCATATGGAAATGTATGAAGAGGTTCAGCTATGAACCAGGGAAGGAGTGGGTCCCCGGATAATTTTCTAGGCTTGAGGAAAGACAGGATCAGGTTACTCTGAACCCTTTGACTTCTTTAACTTCTTTGACTGGCCCCCTATAACCGGGATCAAGAACTTATTGCCCTGCTGTAAACCAGTCTTTCAAAAAATAAGCAGGGAAACCTGGCATCAAGCTTCCCTGCCTTAGTTTGGCTTTGTCAGGCCTCTGTTTTCAGTTTTTGTTCAGCTTTCTGTGCCTGAAACCCAGTCCGGCAAGCCCCAGACTAAAAAGGATCAGTGAGACAGGTTCTGGTACTGAACCGGCCCCAATTCTCAAATTATCCAGTGCTATTGCCTGATAGTCTCCAAAAGCATTGATATTTTGATAATGAGCTGCCACACGGAGAGAGGTAAAGCCTATGCTGTCAGTCCAACCGACAGTTGAATTAGTGGTCAAGACCAGATCACCGAAACCGGTCGAGGCGGAGCCTGAGAAAGTCTCCCATATCAGATTCGTACTACTACCATTGAATGCACTCCAGCCATCACCCAGCAAAAAGTCCAGGGCATTAATCACCCCACCGCTCGCCAGCGAGATCGTGACCCACTCAATATTTCCGCCACTGCCATAATGTACATTCGGATAACCTCCCCATTGGAAATCATCTACAGAAACAACTATGCCGTCTTCCGTGTAATTCAACAAGGAACCGGAAATTCCTTCAAAAGCAGCAGCGTTTGTCGGGGAGGAAACCACAGCAGTATTAGTGAAAATTGGTGCTGCATTGACGGCGCCGGATGTACCCAGGAGAAAAATCCCTGTACCAAGTAATCTCATTATTATTTTTTTCATTTTTAATCGGCCTTGTAAATTATATGAATTTTTATAAATGTCGTATTTACTGCAGTAAGAAGAAATTGGTTACCCGGATAACGTTTAACTAATGGCCAGGTACAACTGGCTATAACTACCCATGAGTTTACGCAATTAGCATGCCATATAAATATATAACATATTTATCAACAGGTTATAAATTAAGCATGTATGTCAACGGCATCTCTTGTAAATATAACTGACACACCTGCTGCTCTGCTCAGCTGATTCCCGACTTTTCACTCAAGCACTTTACCTGGTTAAGAATCATATTGGACAGTGAATCACAATCTGCCCATTTAACTTTCATGCCCATTTCTTACGATTCAGGTTAAGTGTTAAAATTTTTACAGATCTGAATCAAGGGGTCTGAATCAAGGGGTCAGGTTACTTGATTCGTTGAGGGAGCAAGCGTCCCTATTCGATTACAGGAAAGGGGCAGGGATGAATTTCATGCTTAATCACCATTATTGCCTGTTCCAAATGGCACTGTTTTGTTGATTTGGTTATCCTCTTCCCATGGAAAAGCTTTCGTTGCTGTCGGGCTTGGGTTTTCTGCTGTTTGCTGTCCTTGCCAAAGGGGCAGAAGACAACATGCCTGTGCTTGCCTGCCGACCTGATGCTGAGTCGGCGGGTTCAGGGCATTCCTTTCTTCGCGATGGTGCCGCTGGTGATTATGCTGTGCCCGAAGGCGCTGTAATCGGTGATGTTCGCTATACACGCCTGAATGTTTTCGATCTTGAAAATCCTGACGAAAACAATGCCCTGTTTCGCTGGGCCAACAGCTTCCACATTCTTACCCGGGAATACGTGGTTCAACGCCAGGCCTTGTTTGCACCAGGAGAGTCCTATGACGCCCGTCGTCTTGAAGAAACTGCACGCCTGTTACGACGGCAGGACAACTTTTTTGATGTGGATGTGCTGCCGGTGAGCCTGTGCAATGAGCGGGTGGATATCGAGGTAATCACCCGGGATACCTGGTCCTTTACACCGGGACTGTCATACGACCGGGCCGGGGGCGAAAACACCTGGAGTTTTCGGGTCGAGGAATCCAACCTGCTGGGACTTGGCAAACAGATTATTCTTGATGTCAGTAGTGACATTGATCGTGACAGCACAGCCCTGATCTATCAAGACAATAATGTGTGGGGCTCGCGTAATGCATTGCAGGCCACCTGGACCGAAAGTGACGACGGTTCGAATCATCTGCTTGATCTGGGGCTGCCCTTTTTTGAGCTGGAATCAGAAAGGAGCTGGAATCTATACCTGCAACAGCGGGAGCGGGAGGAGAGGCAGTTTTTTCGCGGTGAGGAAATCAGTGAGGTACGCCACGACCTTCAGGACTACAGACTGGAATTTGGCGCATCCAGGGGGCTCCGGAATGGCTGGGTAAAGCGGCTGGCTGCAGGCCTTCGCTACCGCAGGAATCAGTTTGGTCCCACCGCGGATTTGCCTGCGCCGGCGAATTTTCCTGTTGGTCGGGATATGAAGGCGCCTTACCTGCGGCTGGAGTGGATCGAAGATAATTTTGCCACCGCATTCAACCTGGATCGGATGTACCGAACAGAAGATCTGCATCTCGGGATACGCCTGGCTACAACGGTGGATTTCGCTGCCGCTGTTTTTGGCTCTGACCAAAATCGCATGGCCCTGGCCGGCTCGTTCAGTGACACCCTGCGCTATACCGGGTCAGAACTGCTGCAGCACAGTCTGTCCTGGGACGGCTTCTGGAACCTGGACCAGGATCGGGCCGAGGATTTGTTGCTTACTTACCAGGCACGTTATTTTCACCGTCAGTCGTCCGGGTTTTCTTTCTTTGCCAACCTGGAAGCTGCGTGGTCGGAGAATCTGAATGGTCACCGCCAGGTGGTTTTGGGGGGGCAGGAAGGAGCGCGAGGTTTTAAAAACCGCATTCAGACCGGTGACAGCAGCCTGATATTAAATCTAGAGGAACGCTATTACAGCAATCTGC
The DNA here is from genome assembly GCA_965661105.1 of Pseudohongiellaceae bacterium. GTDB lineage: Bacteria > Pseudomonadota > Gammaproteobacteria > Pseudomonadales > Pseudohongiellaceae > Eutrophocola. The sequence goes on from CBFICR010000118.1 coordinate 6,099, forward strand.
ACTTGTTCAACTTGATCCACGTGGGCGCTGCAGTATTCCTGGATGCGGGGAGGGTATTCTCTGACGGATCTCCTGTTGGGACACAGCAGCCCTGGCTGGTGGATGCCGGCTTCGGACTGCGTCTTGCTTCCAGCAAGGCATCCAGTAACAGGGTTTTGCATATCGACTTTGCCTTTCCCTTGACCAATCGCAATGATAATGAAGTAGACAGTGTACTGATTGCAATTAACGTTAAAGGAGCATTCTAGTTTGTAACAAAGTTTACTGTTTATGATAAAAACAACTAAAATCAAGGGGTCAGGTTACTTGATCCACAGCATTTCCTGATAAATTGAGATTTCAAATCAAAGGGGTCAGAGTAACTTGATTTCACTACTGGTTTGGCAAAATCAAACTACTCT
>CBFICR010000119.1:0-6436 GCA_965661105.1 Pseudohongiellaceae bacterium
AACCTGCGTTTAATTTTTACTGGATTGTTTTGGCTTGACGATCTTGCCGGATGCGGCCGGAGGATTTATCCGAATTTTGGGATTTGCGTGGGTTCCTGTCGGATGGCGGCCTGCGGCCTTATCCGACCTACGGTGTCTTCGGGATTAGTGGTAGGTGTAGGTCGGATAAGCGCAGCGCCATCCGACGGGTTAGAAACCTGCATTGAATTATTAATGGATATTCTTGCGTAAAAAGGCTTATACCAGGTTCGGGATGGGGACCTCGGTATTTACATCTTCTTCGTAATCCACACCGGGGACTTCAAAACCGAACAGTTGCAGGAATTCTTTTTTGTAGCCGGCGAAATCGGTGAGCTCGGGAATATTGTCGGTTTCAACCTTTGACCATAGATCGGCGACGGCTTTCTGGACTTCCGGTTCCAGTTCCTTGTAGTCGGCGCGCCAGCGGCCGTCGTCATCAAGGTGTGGGGTGTCACCGTAGAGACTTTCGCGGAATAATAAATCCACCTGTTCAATACAGCCCTCGTGGGTGCCCTTCTCTTTCATGACCTTGAACAATAAAGCCAGATACAGCGGCATCACCGGAATGGCAGAGCTGGCCTGGGTAACCACGGCTTTTAATACCGACACGCGGGCTTCCCCGTTCAGATCATTCAGACTTTCCTGAATGGCCCTGGCTTTTTCATCCAGATCTTTCTTGGCGGCGCCGATGGTGCCGTTCCAGTAAATATCCCAGGTCAGTTCAGCGCCCAGATAGGTATAGGCAGTCGTTTTGGCACCGGGGGCCAGCACGTCGGCGGCTTTCAGGGCATCGATCCACATCTGCCAGTCTTCACCACCCATGACGGCGACAGTGTTGGCTATTTCTTCTTCACTGGCAGCGCTCACCGACATTTCCTGGATCTGTTCCTTGTCGGTATTGATGCCGCGCATGGTGATGTCCTGACCGATGGGTTTCAGGGTGGAGCTATGTAGCTCTCCGGTCACCGGATGTAGTCGCTTCGGGGATGCCAGGCTGTAGACCACCAGGTCCACTTGCCCAAGGTCTTCTTTAATAGTGGCAATGGTTTTTTCTTTTATATCATTGGAAAAGGCATCGCCATTGATGCTTTTCGCATACAACCCTTCTGCGTCAGCGTATTTATGAAACGCCGCCGAGTTATACCAGCCGGCGGAAGCGGGTTTTTCCGAACCGGGTTTTTCAAAGAACACGCCCAGGGTAGCCGCGCCACTGCCAAAGGCCGCGGTGATGCGTGAGGCCAGGCCATAACCGGTGGAGGCGCCGATGACCAAGACCTTTTTCGGGCCGTTTTCCAGCGCGCCATTGGCTTTCACCACGTCGATCTGACGTTTTACGTTGGCATCGCAGCCAACGGGATGAGTGGTAATACACATGAAGCCGCGCACACGGGGTTTAATGACCATACTGAAATTCCTGGGTTATTTTTTGTTGGTATTGATAGCTGCTATTGATCGCTGGTTTGTTATTTATATTTTTTTATTATTGCGTTGTAAACAATAGCGGAAATTCTATCACAGGATGCTGCCCTTTAAGGAGTCAGACGCGCCAATGCCTGCTCGCGTTCCTCGCCGCCAAGTTTGGCCAGGGCGTCCACCCTGTCATAAAACTCCGGTAACTGAAAAGCAGTCTCTGCCAGCAGTGCTTCAAAGGCCGGCACCTTGTTAAAGTAGGTTGCCACCGTATTAAGCTTGGCATTGTTGATATCCCCTTCAAACCAGCCGTCATAGGCTGAGAAGCCCTGCCACCCGCTCCTGAGTTGCTGGTAATCCTGCCTGAGCTTTGCGATAAGCGCTGTTTTTTCTGCACGCATGGCATCCTCGGGCAAACCGGAGTTGTAAACAGCTTCCAGCAAGGGAATGACATTCTGCACCAGGCTGACAAATTCGCGACGGTAGCGCTGTTCAAGGTTAGCCTGGGTGAACAGCAAGTCCGCTTCGGCGACATCACCGGTCTTTTCCAGCCAGCGCTTGAGCCCTTCCAGTTCCACGGCTGTCGCAAAACTTTCATTGAAGATGGTGTCGCCGGGAATATAGACGCGCTGGTGGGCCAGCTCATGGAAAATAAGTGACGCCAGACGATGCTCATCGCGATTGATAATGGTATTGAGCACAGGATCAGCAAACCAGCCCAGGGTTGAATACGCCGCTACGCCGCCCACATAGACATCAAGCCCCTTGTCTCTCAGCGTGGCGGCATAATCCAGCGCATTTTCCTCACTAAAATAGCCGCGGTAAGTGACGCAACCTGCCACCGGATAACACCAGTCCTGCGGGACCATGGAAAATTCCGGCGCCGCAAACACATTCCACACCACGAAGGGGCGACCCAGATCCACATAACTGGCGTAATTATTTTCCACCGGCAATGCCAGTTCGGTTTCGGCAAATTCACGAATCTCAAGAATGCTGGAAAGCTGCTGTTTGAGAGCGGGATCGGTAGCCGGATCAGCAATCAGTTTCTGGATATTTTCACGCTGACCGAGAATACCCAGCTGCCCGCGAATGGCCTGGGAGTAAAAAGACAGGGATTCGCAGGACACCAGCAACAGCAGTGAGACAAGACAGAAGAATGGGATGATTGTTTTTTTCATTGTGGCCAGAGCCCGTTGTGTCATTCAGCCGGTTTCGCCGCGCAGGGTGACAAGCACAGAACGCGGACCACCATGGTTGCGATGCTCGCCCAGAAACAGTCCCTGCCAGGTGCCCAGTGCCAACTCGCCGTTAGTGATGGGAATGGTGACTTCACAGCCCAGCAGCGCTGTTTTGATATGGGCCGGCATGTCATCACTGCCTTCACAGGTATGATCAAAATACGGGGCATCTTCCGGCACCATCACATGCAAATGCCTTTCCAGATCATCGCGCACCGAAGCATCGGCGTTTTCATTAATGCTCAGCGACGCCGACGTATGCTGCAGAAAAAAATGCGCGCTGCCAATTTCATAGGACTTTAATTCAGGCAGTTGCTCAAGCAGCTCACGGGTAACCAGATGAAAGCCACGGCTTTTCCCTGACAGCGTGATTTGCTTTTGTAACCAGCTCATTCCAGAACTTTAATTTCATAAAGAGAAGACCACAGCTTGCCCGTTACAAACAGACGCTGCCCGTCTTCATCCCAGGCAATGCCGTTAAGCACTTCATCGCGGCTTTTGCGCTGCGGATACAAACCGCTCAGATCAACGAGGCTGTTCACATTGCCGGTCTGCGGATCAATTCTGACAATCACGTCCTGGTACCAGACATTGGCCCACACTTCGCCATTGATAAACTCCAGTTCATTGAGGGATTGTACCGGGTTGCCATTGAGAGTGACCTGTACGCTTTTTTGCTGTTGCAGGGTGTCCGGATCAAGAAAGCGCAGGTTGGCGCTGCCGTCACTGACAATGAGAGCATCATTGCCATAGGTGATGCCCCAGCCTTCGCCGGGCAGAAAAAAGGTTTTTTGCTGTTTGAAACTGCCCAGGTCATAAACAAAACCCATATGGGATTGCCAGGTCAGCTGATAGACACGGTCATCGACGATGGCAATGCCTTCCCCGAAAAAACGTTGGGCAAGGTTCTGGCGTTTCAGCAACTCGCCGCTTTCCAGATCCACCATGCGCAAACTTGACTGCCCCTTACGGCCGGTGCCTTCATATAAATTGCCCTGATACCAGGTCAGCCCCTGGGTAAACGCTGCATCATCGTGGGGAAAGGTATTGACTACTTCTATTTTGTAGACTGGTACCTCGTCTGCTGCCAGTACGGGAGCCACTGTCTGAATGAAAAACAGGCTCGACACTGCCAGCGCGGCCCATAAGGTCAGCAGGTACCTTTTAACACCGGTGGTGAGTTTCAACTGTTGCTGCAATGCTTTCATGTCTTCCTTAATACATCCTGCCTGTGTGGATAATCAGGCTTTAATTATCAGCCCCTGTGGCTTAATCGGTGTTTAACAGACCCTTGAGCCGGGTCAGCCCCTGCTCATCGGCAGACACAATGCCCTTTTCGGTAATCAGGCCGGACACCAGCCGCGCCGGTGTAATATCAAAGGCAAAATTCAGCGCTGCACTGCCCTCGGGCGTTAATCTTACTGTATCAAGCATCCCCTGGGAATTGAGCCCCTGAATGGAGGTAATTTCTCCGCTGTCGCGTTCTTCAATGGGTATGTCATCGGAGTCCCAGTCAATACTGGAAACCGGCACCGCCACATAAAAAGGCACCGCGTTATCATGGGCCGCCAGGGCTTTCAGATAGGTCCCAATCTTGTTGCAGACATTGCCGCGAAAGCTGGTGCGATCACTGCCCACCAGACACAGATCCACCTGCCGCGCCTGCATCAGATGGCCACCGGTATTGTCACTGATCACGGTATGGGGAATAGCCTCTTTCCCCAGCTCCCAGGCAGTGATGCTGGCTCCCTGGTTTCTGGGCCGCGTTTCATCCACCCAGACATGCACATCAATGCCCTCTTCCCAGGCCTGGTAAACCGGTGCCAGCGCAGTACCGCGATCCACGGTGGCGAGCCAGCCAGCATTGCAGTGGGTGAGAATATTCACCGGACCCGCTTTCGCCGCGGCAAGTTCGCGAATCAGCGCCACGCCATGTAAACCAATGGCGGTACAGTTGCTGACATCTTCATCACAGATAGCCAGCGCCGATGCCAGGGCGGCGGCGGTTCTCACCTCGTTATTTGGTGCCTGCTGGATAGTGTCGAGCACCCGGTTAATGGCCCACTGCAGATTCACTGCCGTGGGACGCGTGGCCAGCAAAAGCTTACCTGCCTGCTCTGGGGCCACGTCTCCCTTTTTAATGGAAAGATAAAGACCAAAGGCCGCCGCCGCACCAATTAAAGGCGCCCCTCTCACTTGCATGGAGCGGATGGCATGACAGACTTCGTCGAGGGAATTCAGCGTCAGCACATCAAAAAAATGCGGCAGGCGGGTCTGATCAATAATTTTTACCGAATGATCAGCTTCATCAAACCAGATGCTGCGGTAATGGGTGCCGTCTATTTTCATGATTTAGTTATGCGTTCTTTTCATGGATGGTGTGAGTATAATTTTTTAATTCTTTTTGTTCGGTGGATCAGGGCGAACCGCATTCTTCGCGTCGGATGACGCTGCGCTTATCCGACCTACGGGAATTGTCTCTTCTAGACCGGGGCGAACTACACTCGTCTCTTCTATACCGGGGCGAACCGGGTTCGCCATGTCGGATGGCGTCCCTGCGGTCCTTATCCGACCTACGAGTTGGGTGCAGATTTGGTGCGGGTTGGCTGCAGATTAGCCGCTTTCATCCGCCCACCTTTATCCTTTTTCCTTTATCCGAATCTCAAATAACCCGATCGTTACCGCCATCCACCGCCACCTGCGCGCCGGTGGTACTGCCCGTTTCCGGGCTCAGAAAAATTCGCGCCATAATCGCCACGTCGCGACTGCCTACTGATTTACCCAGCACATTGTTTTGCTTGTACTGCTCAACCCTCAGTCCGTAATGGGCTGCGCGTTTGGCCAGCGTTTCCTCATCCCAGACACCGGTATCAAATACCGCATTGGGGTGCAGCACATTGACGCGAATCCCGGCTTCGCCCAGTTCCAGCGCGGCTACCCGCGCCAGTTGTGTGAGGCCAGCCTTGGCCACGGAATAGGCGCCGGCGCCGGGCCCGGGAGCCGGGACATTTTTCGAGGCAATGACCACAATGGCCGGATCAATGCCCTGTTTCAGAAACGGCAGTGCGCTGCGCATCAGTTTCATATGGGAATCAAGATTCAGACTCATACTGGCTTGCCAGTTGTCATCAGACATTTCTGACAGGGTCTGGCTGGCGGTAAAGCTGCCGGCATTACTGATCAGCATATCCAGACCACCAAAATGGGCTATGCCCTTCTCAATTGCCGCCGCGACATTAGCCCGATCGGTTACATCACATTGAAGGCCCAGCACCTGGGCATTTTCAAAGAGCGTGCTGATTTTCCCATTAATATCCAGCGCCAGCACACAGGCACCATTGTGAACAAGTTCTTCCACACAGGCTTTGCCAATGCCGGAGGCGGCGCCGGTGACCAGCGCCACTTTACCTTCCAGGGCCGGGCCCGTGCCGGCTTTTTTCAGTTTGGCCTGCTCCAGTTCCCAGTATTCCACATCAAACAGCTCGGCTTGCCCAAGCGCCTGCCAGCCGCCCAGGGCCTCGCCCCACTGGATCGCCTTGATGGTGTGTTCGCTGATGTCGGCGACTACCTGCAGACGTTTGTGATTGCGGGCGAAGCTGAGCATGCCCTTCCCGGCCCATATCGCAAAGCGCGGTGCGCAATCCAGACAGCTGAGAGTGCCATCATCATGGCGCTCAAAATAGGCGCGGTATTTACTGGCAAAGTCGGCAATATCTGCCTGCGGATCGCCGCCCACAATAGCCGGTACGGGTTTGGTATGAATG
>CBFICR010000120.1:0-6398 GCA_965661105.1 Pseudohongiellaceae bacterium
TGACTCACTTTTTACAATTTTACATTTTTACACTACTGAAAGAACCCTTCATTAGTTTTGCTGATAGACAATCCTTTGGACACTGACTATGCTTGGATGATAATAAATATACCATTCGTTCATAATTTGGCGTGATTTGACGCCGCCAGGGGGATAGATGAGAACAACACAATGGCGCAGGTTTGTCAGCGGACTTTTTGGCGGACTTTCACTAATAGCGCTAACAGGGCTGGCCTGGCCGGCATTGGCACAGGATATCGCCATCACCAATGCACGAATCATCATCGGCAATGGGGAGGTTATCGAATCCGGAACACTCATGGTACGTGATGGCAGAATCACCCAGGTGAGCGCGGGACGGGTCAATACGGGGGGGTTACAGACTATCGACGGTAGCGGCATGACAGCCATGCCCGGGTTTATCGATGCGCACCGGCACATCAATACCGGCCCCGACGAAAAAGCAGAAATGCAGGCGCAACTGGAAGCCGGCTACACCACCATATTGTCGGGTGGTGGCCCCGCTGATGGTAACCTGATGCTGCGCGATCATATTGAAAGCGGCCAGATCAACGGGCCCCGTATTATTCCTTCAGGACGCATTGTGCTTGCCGACCATACACCGGCATCAGCACGGGCCGAGGTGCGCAAACTGGCTGACATGGGGATTCAATGGACCGGTGAAATCAGTCTGACGCCACAGCCCAGACCGAGTCTTCATGAAATAGAAGTCCTGAAAGCTATTGTTGACGAAGGGCCGAAAGTTGGTGTGACCGTTCAGGTTCATGCGGTGAGTACGACGGCCATGGTGGCGGCAGTCAAGGCAGGCGTGCGTCGTCTGGTGCATATCCCCAACAAGGATTTCGTCGATCATGATGCGGCGCAGTTGCTGGCGGACACTAATACCATGAGCCTGGCAACGATTGGTTTTGGTGCGCCTGTATTTGGTGTGTTTACGCAGGCCAACGAGCCGCGCTTTCGTGACGGCAAAGCCTGGCCGGAGTTTATCTCCGGTGCCAACGTTGACGCGCAGGGCCGCGCGGTGGGGACTGAAATCGGTTATACCATTGTCAATGCCCGCACCCTCTGGGATGGCAATGCCATGCTCGGTTACTGTACCGACACCCGCTATGATCCCCACGCCGGACTGCAACATGAACTGGAGTCCTATAAAGTGATGTTTTCCATGCAGGATATTATCAAACTGATGGGGCCCAACACCGCCGCCTATATCAACATGGCTGATGATCTTGGCACCCTTGAGTCCGGCAAGCTCGCCGATATCGTGCTGGTTCAGGGCAACCCGCTGGAAGGTTACTGGCACATGCTGGATGCGCGGGTTGTGCTTAAGGAAGGCAAAATCGTCGTCGACAAGCGCGGTTAATAAAATAGAAAAAACAGGGGACAGACCAGGGTTTTAAAAATCGTAAAATGTGGTCTGTCCCCGATAAAAACTAACGTAGTTGACTATCCTTGCTGCCACGCCGATTGAAAGACGACAGCTTGGTTGATTCTTCGTCATGGCAGGACTGGCAACTGACACAAAGCCGAACTCCGGGTAGCGCCTTGCGTCGGGCTTCCGGGATCGCAGCGTCACATTCCTCGCAACGATCCAGGCTCGGCCCGGTAGGCAAATTACTGCGTGCCTTTTTTACTGCATCATCGACACTGGCATCTATCTGATCCTGCACTGCCCCGTCCCGGGACCATCCGCCTGCCATTCTATATTTCCTGTTATCCTGAAATGGTTACTTATTCTAGTCAGTCACCGGTATCGGAGGAAAGAAACTTTTTTTTACAGTACTACTGCGCAGTCAGTTTCAGTAAACGTCCGCCGGAAAAAGCACGCTCATCTTCCAGCACATAGATTGCACCATCAGGTCCGGGTTCCACTTCCCGAATACGTTGTCCCATATCAAAGCGTTCGGCTTCACGGGCTTGCTCACCGTTAAATTCAATGCGCACCAGAGACTCTGATGACAGGCCACCAACAAAAGCATTGCCCTGCCAGGCCGGGAATTCGCTACCGGAATAGAACATCAGGCTGGATGGCGAGATCACTGGATTCCAGAACGCCGCGGGAGCATTGAATTCGGGGCGGGTAGGGTGATCCGGAATATCATTGCCATTGTAATGATCACCGTTGGAGACAATCGGATAACCGTAGTTGCCGCCGCGCACCACACGGTTCAGCTCATCGCCACCTCGTGGGCCCATTTCAATATTCCACAGCTGCCCGTTGTCATCAAAGGCCAGTCCGAGGGGATTGCGATGACCCAGTGACCATATCTGCGCGGTGACGCCACCCTGATCAGCAAAAGGATTATCAGAAGGCACACTGCCGTCATCATTCAAGCGCAGGATCTTGCCCAGATTTGTGGTCATGTCCTGGGCGGGATCGAACTTCTGTCGCTCACCGGAGCTGATCCACAGGTAGCCGTCATGAAAGGCTATGCGGTGACCGAAATGCCCGTTCCCGCTGACTTTGGGAAACTGTCGCCAGATCACTTCGAGATTCTGTAATTCACCGTTATTGCCATTCAATGCCAGCGTCGCTCTGGCAACTGCCGCGCCGCTGCCACCCTGACCACTCTCGGCATAGCTCATATACACCAGATTATTAGTGGCATAGTCCGGGTGCAAAACGATATCGCCAAAACCACCCTGACCGGCGGAGCGTACTTGTGGCACACCAGTGATATCGCCTATGGCACCGCTGTCCAGTTCAAGCAGTTTCAGAGCGCCACCTTTTTCGCTGACCAACAATCTGCCATCGGGTAGAAAAGTCATGGCCCACGGTTCGCTGAAGCTGGCCACTTCAGTAATGGTGAAAGGCGGGTTCTGCGCAAGCAGAGAGTTCTCGGCATTGCAGGCCACCAGAATAAAGCAGGTGATTGCCAGCAACAGTCGTGATTTTGGCATGGGATTTCTCCTGGGAGATGGTGTGTGTTTATTCATGGGAAGAAAGGCTAACAATTAGACGCTATATTCTCCACACAAAATAAGGGCTGTGGTAAATTGGCTTTATCTGAATAAGGCTTTCTTTGTCATCGAAACCCGTATGAAAACATCATTGACTATTCCGGATTCCGAACGTCTACGCTATCGATTGATGACAGCCGACGATGCGCCTCTCTGGTTTGAGCTGGATCAGGACCCGGAAGTAATGCGCTATCTGAATAACGGGATGCCGAGCTCCTGGGAAGAAATCATCACGTATTTTGTACCACGTGTTGAAAAGTTCAGTGATCCTGTTACCGGTTGTGGCTTATGGGAAGTAGTGGGCAGGCAGAGTAATGACTATCTGGGTTGGATACTGGTGCGCCAGTACGGTATTGATACCAGCTACCATGAACCTGACAATATCGAATTGGGCTGGCGCCTGAAAAAGTATTGTTGGGGGCAGGGGATTGCCACTGAAGCGGCCAGCGTAATTATGCAAATCCTGCAACAAAACCCCCTGGTGAAAAAATTCTCGGCAATTGCGGATGCACAGAATCTTGGCTCAATCGCGGTCATGAAAAAGCTGGGGATGCAGTATGTGGATGAACGCATTCATCATACGCCCAAACAGGAAATGCCGGTGGTGTATTACGAAATGCCGGCGCGCTAACTGATGTGGTTCGCCAAAGGTAGTCAAGGCGCACTGGTAATTTGAGTATTGAGAAAAACCGTGTATAAAAGAAAATAAAAAAGAAACAAAAAATTAATAACTAAGACAGAACCAATCGGAGTATTGAACTATGGCCCTTCACCCACAATTTTTGCAGGAAGTCGGCTTATTATTGATGTTTGATCCAGGTAATCCACTGGAGGGTTTGAAAGTCCATCACGAGGCTGATCCGGGAAAAATCGAAGCGGCAAAACGTCTGCATGAACTGGGTATAATTACTCTGAGTGATGGGGGCTATCTTACGCCAAGAGGGCACGAGGCATTGGAGCATGCCGAGGCGCTGGTGAATATGTTACAGGCCATGCCCCATTAATATCGGCAGCATTGGCAAGGATCTTTCAACGTTCCTGTAATACAGACCAGTTCACTTCACATTCACCCTGGCCAGTGGCGATATAGGCAGAATCACCGGTAATGGTAACGGACAAATCCATGGTTCGTTCCACCAGAGCGGCCAGGGGTTTGATTTCTTCCCAGGGGAACCGGAATACTGAAATAGACAGGTCGGTGAACGCGGTTTCATTTTGCCGCCACCACACATCGGCTTTGCTATTGAAGCAATATACCTTTACCTGTCGGGCAATGTGACTGGCTTTTTTCATGCGTTCAACGGCTGGCTCGCCGACATCAATCCATAATTCAAGATTGTCATCCATACTGCGTACCCACAGATCCGGTTCTTCCGGTGAACTGATGCCTTTGGTAAAAACAAGATTTTCCTCGGCATTAATGCAGTAGGCAAGTACGCGCACCATCATGCGCTCCAGAGTTTCGGAAGGATGCTGGGCTATGGTCAGGTTTAGCGTGTCATAGTAATTACGATTGACATCGGAGAGGGCAATTTTGGCTTTATAGATGGTGGGTTTAAGCGCCATGATCAGGTTTTAGCAGCCAGGGCCTTGTCCCAGATATCTTTCGGAGATTCTTCCCCTGCTCGATACTTTAGTTGCAAGCCGGCCAGAAAGTTTCTCAATACCTGGTCTTTGCATTCCCGGTATTTACGGTTATCGGGCTTGCGGAAAAAAGCGCTCAGTTCATGCTTGCTGATCTGGCAATCTGCCAGCGACAGCAGTGATAAAATATCTTCGGCTTTCAGATCAAAGGCAATTCTCAATTTTCTGAAGATTATATTATTGGTCAGACGTTTTTCGTGGGGCGCTTCGGATACTTCAGTATTGTCTTCCCTGGGGCCACGTTTCTGAATGATCAGGCCATCAAGAAAGGCGGTGAAGGTACTGTTGGTACATTCCAGGTAATCAGGTTCCTCTTCCTTCTTCAGCATATTACAAATTTCTTCCCGGCTTGACGGATGACCGGCCAGAGAGAAAATATCACCCATGGCATTATCATCCAGGTCGAGGATATAGCGCAGTCGGCGCAGGCAATCATTATTGTCCATGGTTGGTCTCGAGTTGCATAAGAAGTTTTTCGCCGTCGAATTCGATCACATCTCCGGACACGATCTTTTTTCTTTTTTGTGTTTCAACCTTGCCATTAAGCAGCACATGGCCATCGGCCACCAGTTTTCTGGCGTCGCCGCCACTGCCGGTTAGTCCCTCAAATTTCAGAATTTTGTAAAGCTCCACCGGTTCCCTGTTTAACAGAACAATACGTGCATCTTGCACTGCTGGTTTCTCAGGCAAAGGAGATGTTTGTATTTCCGGCGTCACTTCCGGTTTGGACTTAAGCGCCCTGGTCCAGACTGATTCAGTCTCGGTCTCAATTGCAGTCTTAGTCTCGGGAGAAGTCGCAGGTTCCTGCAGCAAGCGAATGCCGTCGTCTTCAATACTAATGATGCGTTGGCGATATAAATTACCAATAGCTTTTTTAAATGCACCCTTACTCATGCTCAGGCTTTTTATAATCAATTGTGGATCTGACTTGTCATGCAGCGCCGCAAAGCCTTTATGTTCCTGTAAGAAACTGATAATGGTTTCCATGTTTTTATCACGTGTTTCCTGGCCGGCCTGCAGGGTTAAATCAATTTTTCCATCGGGCCTGACATGCTTGATATAGCCCTGAATACTTTGACCAAAACTGAGGCGTTGATGTACATCACTTTCATACAGTACGCCCCAGTGGCCATGATTGATGATGGCCTTGAAGCCAAGATCGGTGCTGTTGGCAATAATCAGGTCAACCGGTTGACCTTTTCTGAATTGATGGGGCGTGTCATCTTTAAGGACTTTTTCAATTTTGGACGTGGCGACTATACGGCCATCGACCTTGTTCAGATACAGATACACCAGGTAGGAGTGGCCTGCTTCCATAGGGCGATGTTGCTGGGCAAACGGTACCAGCACATCTTTTTCAAGGCCCCAGTCCAGAAAAGCGCCAACCGAGGTGGTTGAAACCACTTTCAGATAGGCAAATTCACCCACACAGGCTTTGGGCTTTTCGGTGGTTGCCACCGGGGCATCATTGTTACCAAGGTACAAGAAGACTTCCACCGGATGACCAATTCGCAGGCTTCCTGTGGCATGGCGCATAGGCAACAGGACTTCGCCCAACTGTCCTGCATCCAGCATATAGCCGGCTTCGGTAACCCGGGTAACGGGTAAAGTGTAATAGTGACCTGGTGTAATCATGGTTTTAAACAGTAAGGGCAAATAACAGGGCGGCAATTGTACAGTATGTCAGAGCCTTGTGTTGGCCGCCTTTTGTATTACTTGCCTTGAAAATCTGTTAAATGTTGCGAAATAGCCCTTGAATCTGGCTGTTCAAA
>CBFICR010000121.1:0-6244 GCA_965661105.1 Pseudohongiellaceae bacterium
GAGACAAGAGACAAGAGACAAGAGACAAGAGACAAGAGACAAGCAACCACTCCCTCAGGCTTCACTGGTCACCTTTATCCTTTTTCTTTTATCTTTCCTCTTAAGACTTTTATTAAGCCGGAGCAGCTTCATTCCCGGTTTCCGCAATACCTTTTAATTTCTTGGCATAAGCCATAAAACTCAGTGCGGTAAATTTCATAAAGAACCCATAAATCAAGGTCACTGCCGCATAGTCAGGCATGCCGAGTATGGTGTTGGCAAGTACCAGGGCCAGGGAAAGATTTTGCAGGCCCACTTCATAGGTTATTGAAATTGTCTGGTCGGTATTGAGCTTCGCAAATTTTGACATGCCATAGCCCATGGACATGCAGATCACATTCAACAACAAGGCAGCAATACCGGCCTGAACGATATACAGTTTCATCGTCTCAATACTGAACCAGGTGTTGGTGATGATCACCATAATCAAAATGGCTATGGCCATCTTGCGAACGGGTTCTACCATTTTTACAGCAAAGTCCGGTTTGAATTTGCGAATCACCATGCCAATAATGATTGGCAGAATAGTGAGCTGAGCCAGGCTTCGCATCATGCCACTGACAGGCACATCCACGATATCACTGCTATCTGCAAAGACAGTGAGTCCTATCCAGACAATCAGCGGCATGGTGAAAACGGTAAACAGGCTGGCAATAGTGGTCAGCGTGACGGAGAGGGCGATGTCTCCCCGACTGGCAAAGACATAGGCATTGGAGGTAATTCCCCCGGGGCAGGCGGAGAGCAAAACCAGGCCGATGGCAATAACCGGGGCAGTATTGAGGGAATAAGCCAGTAAAAAAGCAACTGCAGGTAGCAGTATTAACTGACCAGTCAGCCCGATCAGCACCGCCTTGGGCATAATTATGACGCGCAGAATATCGTCTATAGACAAAGTCAGCCCAAGGCCCATCATGATTAGGAAAAGGCCAAAAGGAATGATAATGGTCTGAAATAGAACCTGTGGATCCATGGTTACCCCCTGTAGACAACTCGATGCATGATACAGAAGGGGAATCCTTACGTACAACTGTGAACTAACACACGAGCCCATCACGAATTACCTGAATAGATAAAGTATAATTTCACCCATGCCTGAAAATCCCAACCCACAAGGTAAAGGTCTGGTCCCGATACTGCAGGGGCTGGACAGGCATCGTCTTGATCGCCTGTTACCCCCGAAAAAAATAGACCAGGTACAGATGGAGCTGTTTACCTCCATGTTTGTCCTGAAAAGCGACATACGCTTTAACCCCTTGCCCGACAGGCGCTATTATCTTTATCAGACAGATGGGCGCTATAAACTCTTGATGGTGAGCCCGGATGAATGGCATACGCCGTACAGGGGGCGTTATATCGGTGAATGCGTATTACATAATGACAGGACCTGGTCCATGGCTCTGGCACCTGCAATGGCTCATGATGAGGTTTTCATGCAGCATATCGAGCAGGAGCAGGAAAAGTTGCAGCTGGCGCTTGAGAATGCAGAGTCGGTTGCTGATGTGCTACCGGTTTTTGAAGGCGCGCTTGGTTACAATAGCCGCATACTGGCTTATATTCTGGGTAAATCGCTGGGGCTTTCCATGGAACTCTCGGGGATTAATTCCCTGAACTACCATGAAGCCAAAGGATTGCTGCAATATGACAAAGCCGATAATTGAGTTCCGGTCCACGTTGCTGAAGGGCTTGTTGTTGTTTCAGGCACTGCTATTTCTCATTGCCTGCAGCGGCGAGCCGCCTCTACAGCCTCTGTCCGGTAGCGCTACCATTCTTGCCTTTGGTGACAGTCTCACGGCGGGCAATGGTGCTTCTGGGCAGGGCAGTTATCCTGCGCAACTCTCCCGTCTCATTAATCGCAGTGTCATTAACGCCGGCATATCGGGCGAAGAAAGCAATGCGGGTCGTCAGCGGCTGGCCGCCTTGCTGGACCAGTATCGGCCTGAGCTGTTAATCCTTTGCCATGGCGGTAATGATTTGCTGCGCAAAAGACCCGTAGGCCAACTTGAAGAAAATCTCAACGCCATGATCATCATGGCGCAGCAACGAGGCGTTCAGGTCCTGCTGCTGGGAGTACCAAGTCCGGGCATTTTTCTCAGTGGAAATGAAGTCTACGAGAACGTCGCCCGCGACACGGGGGTGGAACTCATACCTGACCTGATTGCCGATGTACTCTCAAAACCTGCCCTGAAATCCGATACTGTGCATCCCAATGAAGCAGGCTATACAGAAATAGCCGGGACTATAGCCAGTGAATTGAAAAAACTCGGTGCTATTTAGGGTTTTTCTTGCTGTATTTAAAAGCATGGCAAAATACTTCCTGATATAATCTGCCCGTTTTTACATTCCATATTCACATTTTTTTACCTACGGGCATTGCTATGTTTGAATCAATTGAAGCACGACCACCTGATCCCATTCTCGGACTGTCTGCAGCCTACAAAAAAGATACTAATCCCGACAAAATTGACCTGGGCGTTGGCGTCTATAAGGATGAGAGTGGAAACTGTCCAGTCATGAAAGCAGTGAAAACTGCTGAACGTCAAAAATGTGATGATGAAGATTCCAAGGCCTATATCGCGCAAGCGGGCCCTGAACTTTATATAAAATACACCAGCGAATTATTGCTCGGAAACGCTCACCCGGTGCTGCGGGATGGCCGCAGTAACTGCACCCTTGCCCCCGGTGGTTCAGGCTCTTTGCGTCTTGCTGCAGAGTTTATTAATAACAATGCCCCCGGCAGCAAGATATATGTCAGTGATCCAAGCTGGGCTAATCACGTGCCCTTACTTTCATCCAGTGGCCTGACTCTTGAGCTGTATCCCTACTATAACTATGCAACCCATAGTCTGGACTTTGATGCCATGATGGACTCCTTGCAGAGTGCCAGCAAGGGCGATCTGGTTCTTTTACATGGCTGTTGTCACAATCCTTGTGGTGCTGATCTGAATGCCGAGCAGTGGCAGGCTGTGACCGACCTTTCCCTGAAAAACGGTTTTACACCTTTTATTGATGTGGCTTACCAGGGACTGGGTGATGGTCTGGACGAAGATGCCTACGGCATGCGTCTGATGGCAGAAAAACTGCCCGAGCTGATTATCGCCAGCTCCTATTCGAAAAACTTTGGTCTTTACCGTGATCGTGTTGGCGCAGTCACTATCGTCACTGAAAATAGTGAAACAAGCCGGGCCGTCGCCAGTCAGGTAGTGGCCACAGCACGTGAAATTTATTCTGTACCCCCAGCTCATGGTGCTTTTCTGGTCGCCATGATTCTTGATGATGCCGAGCTGACCAGGGTATGGAATGATGAACTTACTGAAATGCGTGACCGTATTAATGGTTTACGACGCATGCTGGTAGAGAAACTGAAAGAAATTGGCGTAGAGAAAGATTTTTCATTTATTCAGAATGAAAAAGGGCTGTTTTCTTTCCTGGGCTTGTCCAAGGAAAAAGTCGCAACTCTGGTTAATGACTACAGTATTTATCTGGTGGGTTCATCGCGTATCAATGTGGCTGGAATTAATAATGCCAATATTGATTATCTTGCCCAAAGCATTGCCAAGGTTCTTTAGGCAGCAGACTTTTGCTGGGTGCAGAGCAGTAGGCCGGATAATTCAGTAGTTCAAAAAAAGTTGCTGCGTCTGATATTCAGCGCAGCAACTTTTCATTTGCAACTGCCAATCATTTCCAACTTCCAACTTCCAATTTTCAACACTCTGCGTTGTTGCAGTCCTTGCTAATAGTGACGCTATGAGCGGCGGACTGCGCCTGGCATCGTAGCGGTTCAGATAAGCGCTTAAGACATACCAGACTTAATCAGAGGTTCCCTAGAAATCAAAATTCAGGGTCAGGCCGTAGCGTGCTGGTTCACCCAGTTGTGTGTAGCCCTTGGCCGTGTAGTTGTCTCTGGGGTCATTACCAAAATAAAAGCCGCGCACCAGATAATCTTCATCACCAAGATTTCTTGCCCATAAATTCAGGCTCAGCTTATCCCGTGTATAACGCAAGCTGGCATTAATCAGTACATAGTCGCCAGATTGTTCATCATGGCTGTCTGAAAAATAGAAGCTGTCGCGCCCCTGAAGATTAATATCCAGTGACAGGGCAGGATCGAATTCGAATCTCGAGCCAAGAGTAAACTGGTAGCTCGGTGCATGTGCCTGTTCGCGGCCATCAAGATTGGCGCCGGCAGAATTAATGAAATTTTCATAGCGTGAATCCAGTAAGCCGAGAGAACCATAGAAAGTTATGGAGTCAGCTGCCAGCCATTGCAAGTCAAGTTCTGCTCCGCGATTGGTTCCTGCAGCGGCATTGCCAATAAAGTCTATAAATTCTGAGCTGCCATCAACACGCATTCTCACCGTAGAACTGCTTATCTGGACATCTGTTCTATCCATGTAGAAAACTGCGAGCCGTAAATTCAGTCGATTTTCCAGAAAGGATTTTTTGAGGCCGGCCTCATAATTCCACAGGGTTTCTGAATCAAATTCACGCAGGTCTGCATCCAGGCTGCCATCGGTATTAAATCCGCCGCTTTTGTATCCACGCGAGGCGCTCACATAAGCCAGACCATCGCCAGGCAGTTGGTAGTTAAGGCTTAATTTGCCGCCAAACAGGTTGTCATCAGGAGAAAATAACAGTCCATTGGTATCCATGAATTCGGCGCTGAAACGTTCACCGCGCAGTCCGACATCCAGTGACCAGTTGTCAGAAAGAGTGGTGTTGGTTTCTGCATAAACAGCCAGGCGATCAATAATGAAACGACTGGAATATATGTCATCAAGGAAAGTGTAATTGCGGTCAAGATCGACATCCTGATGCAGGGAATAAACACCAGCAACCCATTGTGTCCTGCCACCCAATAAGGCGCCGGACTCTGAGGACAGCAGGCGTAGTTCTCCACTCACTGTTTCACGATCACGAAAGTACTGGTCAGTTGATGAGTATTCAAATGGATGGAAACCGGAGTAGACCCAGTCTTCATCATAACCATAGGCAATGTCTGACAGGGCATAACCACCGATTATTTCAAGAGCGAAATTATCGAAGCGGGTACTGGAAAAATTAAGGCTGGCCAGCTTGGAGTCCTGCCGGTCAAAGCCCGGTTCGTCAGACAGGGTGTCTCTTACGTTATCCAGAGAAAAGGCATCATAACCATTATCCAGATCGATCATGGCGGTAGTGAAGTCCAGTTGCTCGGTGTCGGTCATCAACCAGCGGAACTTCGCTCTGAGCGTGGTTTCATCGCGCTGATTGGTAGGGCGGTTAAGGAACTGGTTCTGGCTAAAGCCATCACTCTCCAGTTGTTGTACAGATAGGCGATAGAAAAGATCATCAGTTGCAGGACCGGAGATATATCCTGCCACACCCTGTTCACCGGCATTGGCTCCCTGCAACTGCATCCCGGCACTGAATTCAGAGGTGGGGGCGCGGGTTTGCAGGTTAATCAATCCGGCCAGGGCATTGGAACCGTAACGGGTGCCCTGGGGCCCTAACAACACCTCTACCTGCTCCATGTCATAAAGCATCGCGGCGTTGCCGATACCGGAAAAATCGACACCATCAATCAGCATGCCAACCGAGGCGTTAAGAGGTTCGGAAAACTGGCCACGTTCGCCGATCCCGCGTATCTGGATAAAGCGGGCACGTGAACCACCGGAGGCAAAATTTACATTGGGTGCATTGAGCAGGATGTCTTCAAGGTGCTGGGCATTTCTTCGCGACATGGTGTCCGCATCGATAACGGTAATACTGGCAGGTATGTCATCAACCAGATTAAGTCGATAATCTGCCGTGACCACGATTTCTTCCAGCACAGGTTGCGCCAGAGAAGCCATTGAGAAAATGACCGGGGGGATAAAAACCAGTGCTTGTCGATATGAAAACATTATTACTCCGGGATAAATAGCAAATTACGACCCGGAGAAATCTGAAAAAATGGAGCAGGAAAAAATAGAACAAGAAACAAACAGGTTAATGTTTGCTGCTACCTATCCCTCCGCCAGTATTAACCGGGTCAGGTTCAAAGGGTTTGATCTCAGGCCGCGAAGCCACCCCTTAGGAATGGCTTTACTATAACAGGGGGGAGTCGCAAGTCGCAAGTTGAAAGTTGAAAGAACTCGATGCGGGAGACAGGATGCAAGAGGAAGCGTGAGGAATAAGGGATAAAAGATAAAGGAAAAAGGATAAAGGTGGGCGGTGCAGGGAGGCG
>CBFICR010000122.1:0-6199 GCA_965661105.1 Pseudohongiellaceae bacterium
GCAGAACGACTTAATGATTACAAGGAGTACCTGCCTAAAGTGCTGGTCGATGCTCTCAGTACGTATAATAACGATCTAATTGAAGACTTTGAAAGTTTTGGTGGACGCGGTGACTCCCCATCTTATGAGGCAGCATTAGATTCTATTATTGAGAGTGTCTTCGATCCCAACGAGTCAGGTAGTAGTAATCTCTTGTTCAGCCAGAAACCCAAACTCGATATGTCCAAAGCGGCCAGGATGAAACGGGCTAAGGAGATGGGGTTTGATGTTGATACGGTTTGGTACCATGGGACTGATGCTGACATTGAGCAGTTTAATAAAGGTAGGAGAGAAGGTAGAGCAGGTAAAGGCGTGTATTTTGCGAAAAAGACAGCGGTTCCAAGTATCGCAGCAGAAGCCAGAGCTAGATCAAACGGAGGTAACGCAAATATTATTCCGGTATTTCTAAGAGCAGAAAACCAATATGTTACCAATACACATGGTGATGATTTGATAATTGGACTCGATACTGAATTATTAGAGTCTCAAGGATATACCGGTGTTGATGTTCAGGATTTGAACGGTGAAATTATTGATAGAACTATATTCGACCCCAAAAACATCCGCTCCGTGAACGCTGCATTCGATCCCAACGAATCGGGCAGCAGTAATCTCCTGTTCAGCCAGAAACCCGGTGATTCGATTAACCTCGGTAACATGGTCAATACAGTCCGGGAGTCCGGCAGTAACCTGGCCAGTTCCATTAAAAACGGGGATATTGTCGCAGGGAACATGGACAAGGTACTGGCCACCATCCCTATGCGTTACCTGAAAGATTTTGCACCCCCTAAAATGGCGGACTCGGTGAACGAGTTCTCTGACCTGTTCAGTCAACTGGAAGCCCGTGCCAACGAGCTACAGGAAGAATATGCTCCGAAGATCAATGAAATCCGTGATTATGTAGCTCATAACCCGGAAGCGGAAGCCACGGTAGACCTGATGTATGAGAGCACGTTAGCCGGTGTTGACCCCTCCAAAGATTTTACCGATCTAACCTATCCTAATGTGGATAACCGGCAGATCACCCTGTCATCTGAGATGGCGTTCCGTGCAGCAGAAAAAGGTTATAAGGATCGACTGGCTAAACTGGAGCGCGATGCGAAGCGAGCAGCCAGGAATGAAGGTAATGTTAAGGAAACGATGGCTTATCAGAATGTCCAGTCTTCACTCAATGGTCTGTATAAGCGCTGGAAACAACAGAAAAACCGTAAGGCCGAATATCCTGCCATTAAGCGTCAGTGGGATAACTTATCACCTGAATCACAAGCTATTTACGAAAAGACCCGTGACATTTACAAACGATTGCGTGAACAGGAAGATGAAGCCTTGATGAAACGTTTGACCGATCTGTCGGAGAACAGTGACAGCGGGATGACTAAACAGTTAGACAGAGTTCGTCTTGAATTTGAAAACAACATGGTTGAGGAACCGTATTTCAAACTGTTCCGCACAGGGAAGTTCTGGGTAGCTTCCTATGACGCAGCAGGAAATACCGATGCGTTCTGGCGGTTTGAAACACTGGCTGAACGTCGTGAAAAAATACAGGAATTAAAAGATGCTAACATCCCCTATCGCTCAGGTAAACGGTTTGAACAAGCGGATATTCGAGAAATAGACCCCACATTCGCAGCTAATGTTGTTGAGAAAATTCAAGGGTTAGGGGGTAGTGAAGCTATCGCCCTTGCGGATCAGGTGTGGCAACAACATTTGGATCGACTACCTGAGATGTCAATTCGCAAACAGCAGATGCACCGTAAAAAACGTAAAGGGTTTGAAAAGGACATCATGCGGGCACTGAGTCACAGTGCGTTCCATGGGTCTAATCAGATCGCCAAGCTGGAGTTTAGTGGCCTGATGGACCGGACATTGGAGGAAATTGGGGTTCAAGCTAAGAATACACAATTTGATGATGATAAAACAGATATAGCCACCGACCTCCATGTGGAATTAGAAAAACGATTGTCGTGGATCAGGAACCCGTCTACCAGCACCCTGGCCACCCGTGCTACCCAATTAGGGTTCTTCATGTACCTCGGGGTAACGCCGGCTGCAGCACTGGTTAACATGAGTCAAACTGCTATTGTGGCATTGCCGGTTATTGGTGCTGAGTTTGGAATGGGTCGAACTATGAACGCCCTACTTCGAGCAGGGAAAGAAGCATTTCGTAGAGGGGGTATCGAAAGTCAGTTATCGGGTGATGAGTTGGATGCTTTTCACTCTTTCCACAAACGTGGACTACTGACCAAAACACAATCACACGACCTGGCCGGTATTTCCCAGGAAGGCGTGGATTACGATAGTAGTTGGAACAAAGTTATGGAATGGGTGGCCACACCGTTTCACCGGGCTGAAGTGTGGAACCGGGAAGCCACTGCAATGGCTGCATATCGGTTGGCACGGGATAAGGGGATGACCCATGATCAAGCCATAAATAAGTCTTCGGAACTCACATGGACATCGCACTTTGACTATTCAAATTCAAATCGCCCCCGGTTTATGCAGAACGATGTAGCCAAGGTTATCTTCCTGTTCAAGCAGTATTCCCTGAATATGACCTACCGTTTGGTCAGGGATTTTCATGATATGCGAAAAGGGTTAACCCCCGAGTTACGTCGTGAAGCAACCAAACGGTTTGCCGGTATTCTGGGTATGACTTCGTTATTTGCCGGGGCGGCAGGTATGCCATTGTTCACGGTGACTACGGCTATCGCTAATATGATACTAGGTGATGAAGATGATCCCTATGATGTTGAAGTGGCCATGCGAGCCTCCCTGGCTGAATTGTTTGGACAAACAGGGTCACAAGTGATTATGGATGGTGCATTCAACGCTGCAACAGGCATGGATATTGCGTCACGGGTGTCACTGGACAACCTGTGGTTGCGTGATCCTATGTATGATCTGGAAGGACGTTCGTTGTGGCAGCATTACACAGGGGAAATGTTAGGGCCTGTATTTAAACTGGGTGAGTCTTATGCTGAAGGTACCAAACTGATGGGTCAGGAGAACTATCAGCGTGGTATAGAATTAATGTTACCTAAATTTGGAAGAGACGTGGTACGGGGATTACGATTCTATGATGAAGGTGCTATCAATCTACGTGGTGATCCCATATTAGATCAATCAGAGTTTAGTGGTCCCGAACTCATAGCACAAACGTTAGGGTTTACACCTTCTCAGTTATCCCTGCAATATAAGCAGAATAACGCGATTAAACGTGCAGAATCTCGCATTCGCAATCGTCGATCACAATTGTTAAATAGGTATGCAATGGCTCTCCGATTCGATGATAAAGGTGATCTAACAGATGTAATTAATGATATTAAAGACTTTAATGAATCAAACACCAGTTACTCAATTACACCTGACACCATTAAGCGATCAATGAAAACTCGTGCTAAATATTCACAGGAATCATTGAATGGTATCAATTTGGATAAGAATCTCCGCTATTTAGTGGACGATCTTAAATTTGTAGATTAAAAATATGAATACACTTTGTGAAAGGAAACAGTCTATGGAGACGGAAGTACAGGTTGGGATAATTGCTGGTGCCACAGCCGTACTTACAGCTCTGATTCACGCACTGGTGGGCCTGTATCGGACATCCAATGAAAGTAAGCAGATTGCACTGTTGGAAAAAGACCTGAAACAGTCTAAACGCAAGTTAAGTTTTGATCAGTTTATTACTCAGAGTGATCACGCTTTTTGTCGAATCGACTCCCTTGCAGATAACAGTACCGAAATAGATAGGGTGTTGGTGTTTAAAGCTGTGAATGGCAAGTATGACCCTGTTGAAACAACCTGTTTCCATGCTAAAAGAACCGGCCAACAGGCTGATTATCGATATGACCACTATCCTATTCAATCGGATTATGTGGAAACTCTGCGTGGCAGTTATAATGTACCATCAATAAGGGTAACCCCCTCCTTATTGCAAAATGCTGGACAAGTGTTTAATGTCTATGCTATGGAGGGTGTCACGGATTCCATTTGGGTGCACTTAGGCACTAAAGAGAAGGAAAGAGGTCGCGCTGAGATATTCTATGTGACCTTTGCCACTCATAACCCTGATGGAATCTCCGAGTCCACCCGGACTGAATGTGAAGTAGCTGCGTCTGAGCTTCGACGGTTTGTTCAATTATTTTGAGGACTAATGATGGGTGCAAGTGATCCGGTTACCGCTCTCTTAAAAGTGGGCAACTCCGTCATAGAACGCATATGGCCCGATGCAACTGAAAGAGATAAGCAAAAGGTTCGACTGGCTGAGATTGCACAGACAGGTGACTTGGCCAGGCTTGAAAGTGAAATTTTACTGCTCACCGGACAGATGCAGATTAATATGCAGGAGGCCCAGCACAAAAGTATTTTTGTTGCAGGGTGGCGCCCTTTCTGTGGATGGGTAGGAGGTGTATCCTTTGCTTATGCTACTATATTTGAACCTATTATGCGCTTTGTCGCAACCATGGTAGGGTACACTGGGTCATTTCCCGAGTTAAACACAACCTTAACTATGCAAATATTGTTTGGGATGTTGGGTTTAGGTGTAATGCGATCAGTAGATAAGTCCAAGAAAGTATCAACGGAAAGTCTGAAATGACCGATAAAAGTTTGACCCAAGTGATATTTAAAAAGTTAGAGGATAATGAGACTCTGACCGATGAAGAAACTGTCAAACTTATTCGCATGATTAAAAATAGTCTTCAACTATTCAGGCTTCTAGGTAGAAAGTTACTTGTGATGATTAAACACTGGGTAACTTGGGTAGTCATCTTCCTGACAACTGGAAGTACTGCATTAATGAATTATGAACAATTAATTAGGTGGATAGAATGATGCCCGATAAATCCCTATTACTCATGCTCCGCTATGCGCTTGTTGTTGTAGCTGCAACTGTGCTGGTGGTTGCGTGCGAGGGGTTTTTCTGATGATCATACTGCACTCAGGAGCCAGTCGTGGGGTTGGGGTAAGGGCTGGCGCTGCCGGTTCAGGATCTCCCGTAGTCTCGTCACAGATCATAGAGGATTGGTCGGATGGATTATTTGAGATTTTCCCCGAATACATTGTAGCTAAAGATCAGTACATCATGGCGGTCGATACAGCGTGTGGGGACTTAGTCAATGGTACATACTCAGTCATAACCGCCTCTGGTGTTCGTACAACCGATGCCAAAATTTATGAAAATATAGTTACAACATCTCCCCCTGCTGGTGGTGATGTAAACATCACGCGTAATTGGTGGAGGCCAAAAACCGCTTCTAGTAATGGTCTTTGGTACGCACATGAATACACTAAAAAAGCCCGCGACGACGGTAACGCGGAAACGGCAGATAGTTGGGAATTCGATAAATACAATCGAATGCGGATATGGCTAAAACTGCCCGAAGAATTCGGGGAAGGCTCTGTAAATCAGACCGGTCAGTTCGACATGGGCGTTTACAACCGCGAATTTGCTAGCGGGGATTACAACGATCAAGAAGGCGGTGACGGCTGGCATTATTATCACAAAGCTAACATGTATCCTGTGGGTATAAATGGTTGGACTCAAGTAATAATTAATATGTCGGCCCAGGCGTCAAGGAGCGACGTATATTCTTTTGCAACAAACTTCCCGCTTTGTAATTACCCCACAGGCGAAGCTGGTTACAACTATTTCGATCTAATGACGAATTTCTACATTGATGTTGGTCGAAAAGGGATGACGTACACGCCGCCAATCAGTGTTTATTTTGGCCTGATGGAATTCTTTGAGGAGCCAGATGCGTATGACAGTGTTCACATTGGCACACCGTGGGGCGGCTACGACACTATAGAAGATGAGATTGTCGTAGGCTGGAAAGGCGATTTAAGGAATACGCCAGCTCACACATGTTATGTCAAATACTCATTTTCAAATATTAAAACTATCGGATGGGATTCTGCTATAGCGTTTTCTGGCAATGAGTCAGTCAGTGTTGGTGCTTTGTCTTATCAAGATTATCGCTGGGTGCAGTCTGCTAAAAGCACTGGCGCCACAGGATCAGATATTGATATATCAGGTGAGGATGTTTTATATATTGCTATTTCTGATAGCTCTGATGCAGGTGGCGCTGACGAGTTTGAGCAACTAATGATACCGCTGACGCAAACAGGACAAGATTACGTCGCTAATTACTATATC
>CBFICR010000123.1:0-6187 GCA_965661105.1 Pseudohongiellaceae bacterium
CCTTTATCTTTTTTCCTTTATCTAATCTGTACTGGCGCTAACAACATTCGCCTGCATCTGTTCGCTAGTCCATAGCTGCCCCTGGGGAAAACGTAATCCGGTACTGACATCCACATAACTGTTTGCTGGCAGGGTTCTGACAACGCGACTTTGTTGACCTACCCTGTCACCGAGAACAGCCGCGAATTCTATTCTGGTATTGGCTACGTCAATATTACTGTTATTAATCACCCGGCCAAATATACGTCCATCATCATTGGCAAACATCTGCACAGTAATGTAGTTTCCTGGATTATCTTCCAGATCAAGTCGGGTAAAGCTCAGGCCCGCTTCCTGTCCTACTCTGCCCTGGGCTTGCGCCGCCTGATTAAAGTATTGCTTGGCCAGCGTCCTGTTGTTGTCTACCAGTGACAGTTTTCCCAGTTCATTCATGGCAATTGCTGTCGGTAAAAGCTGCGCACTTGATTCAAGGTCAGCCCTGGCCTGACCACGCTCTCCCAGTCTGGCATAGGCGACGCCGCGTCCCAGATAATAATCGTAGTAACTGTCATCACTGTTGATCGCCGCATCATAGGCATTAATGGCTCCGCGATAATCTCTCTGGTTCAAAAGGATATCGCCTTTCAATCCCTTAAAACGGGCTTCCCGTGGCACCATGCTGATTGCGGCGTTAAGATTCAGCAGGGCTATATCCAGATCGCCATCGGCAATGGCGAGCTGGGCTTCATCAAACAGTTCATAGGCCTGGGCATTTTCTTCCAGAAAAGCCATTGCCTGCTGATAGCGTGCTTCTCCCGTTTCAAGGTCAATACCGCGTAACTGCGGCATCAGTTCATCTACCAGCGCCTGGTTATTGATGACTCTTTCCTGCGAAGGCGGATGACTGGCAAACAGACCATCCAGCCAACCTGGGTTATTCCCTTCTGACAACCTGACAAAGGTTTGCTGTAAAGTCACCGCGGCTCGGGGATCGTAGCCTGCCGCAACCATATACTGGATGCCGTAATAATCTGATTCTCTTTCTGCCTCTCGGCCATAGCGCGTGGTAATTAATTGCGCGCCTAATTGGGAGGCACCGACAATGTAATCCCCATAATCATTATCCTGCAGCGCAATCGCGCCCACCGCCAGGGCTCCCTGCAGCAGGGTTCCCCGGGTCATGGCCTGGGCGCCATGACCAGCTGCGGCATGAACGACTTCATGTCCAAGCACCGCAGCCAACTCTGCTTCACTTTTTAGTTCCGTCAACAAGCCCCTGTTCACGGCTATTTTACCGCCGGGCAAGGCCCACGCATTGGGAACAGAGTTATTCAGAACCACGAATTCATAATCCAGCGGACGATCACTGACAGCGGCTATACGCTGACCCACAGTATTGACGTAATCGGTAAGCGTCTGATCAACTGTAAACTCACCCCCCTGGCTTTGCTGGGAAGGACCATACTGCTGTTCGCCAATGGCCCGTTCCTGCGCTTCTGAAACCAGCGATATTTCATTGCGTCCAGTAACAGGATTTACCGCGCAGGATGAAATCACTGCACTTAAAAGTAGCAGAAAAAAAGTAGAAAAGAATTTTGTTTGCATCAAACGACTCCTCCGGCAAGTGTCCGCAAAGTCTGGCCACTGAACAATAGTGTAAAACCCCAGCATTCAGTCTGCGTGAGATAATAAAGACCGATTACATTGAAATCTATTTTTTATGCAAGCAAGTTTACCAGCCCGGTCCGGCCTGTCATGGGTAATTAACTATGTCCCGGTTATCATCCGGTAAAATAACGTACGACCAACCAAAAACCGGCCAATGCAGTTAATGAGAGAACGATACGGTTAAACCATTGCTGGGAAATCCATTCAAGGAACTTCTTTCCGCCAAGCGCACCCAGCAAAACCAGCGGCGCAGTCAATGCCACAGAACCCAGATATCGCATATGAAATATATCCTGCCCCAGAAAAATAGGAATTTTCGCCACATTGACGAACAGAAAAAATATTGAGCCGGTACCAACAAAGGCTTTCTTGTCCAGTTTCAGCAATAGAAAATACAACGATAATATCGGACCAGCAGCATTGCCTATGGTGGTAGCAATACCGGCGAGCAAGCCGGAACCGGATCTGACTCTGCCAGGATGATCGAGCGCCCATTGGGTCAGTCTGGGACGTAAGGGCTCCAGTGACACCAGAATAAGAACAACCAGGCCCAGTGTAAGCCCCAGATTCTCGTTATTAAGAAACGCCAGCAATACGCCGCCCAGAATGACACCCGCCAGCACTGGCAGCATCATTTTTTTCAACTCCTGCCAATGGGCCAGTCGCCAGTACAGCGTGACAGCCACACTATCCCCCACCAGCAGGTACATCAGGGTAATACCCAGGGCATCACGGGGTGGAAACATTAACGCGACGGAAGCGGTGAGCAACGTCCCAAGTGAAGGCATCCCTGCTTTAATAAAGCCGGTAAACAGTGCTACCAGGCAAAGCAGGAGAAGCGCTTCAATGGGTAATAAAGACAAATGGCTTCCGTTTATTTCAGCTGTTCAGGAATACAACCAAAAGGCTGAAGGTCCAGATCTGACGGCCGGTATTCCCGAGTATAATTCGGAAAATCACGGGTGAAAAAAGTACTGTCATAGTGATCCATGGACATCACCAGGCGATTACGTTCCTGATCAAGCGAGAGTCTTTCCACTGTCGTGAGATCGTCGGAATGCAACAGGCCTCGCATGGGCTGGCCTTCAACGGTGACAAACTGGTTTAACACTCCCTGGGTGAAGTGGCTGGTCTGGATCACCAGTGTGTCGCCTTCAAAGTGACCAATGGAGTAACCCAGGATACTTGCCGGTGTATTGGCCGGCACCGCATCCTGATCCATGTGAATAATACGCTGCGCATCCATCCACTCGTATCGGATCACGACATCATCACCCTGCCGGGTAATTGCCAGTGGCGTACCTGGGGCGCCCCATACCCGACGAATAGCGACAGGCTCACAGCGATAAGTGGGGTCATCCTCAAATGGATTATATTGTTCTACGGCAGCTTTACCTTCTGCGGTTAAAAACTCCATCATGGCTTGCGGACCGCTGGTGGCAAACCCGCCAGGCAGCAACATCCAGGTACCAAAGATGGAGTCTCGGATTTCTTCCTGGCTGATGCTTTGTCCGCGCGGGCCATTAACACTTAGCTCACGCCCATCTTCAAGATAGACCATGTCAAAAAAACACATGTTGGGATCACGCCGATGCTGTGACCCGGAGATACCAATGGGTGTTCCAGGAGCAAGCATTTCCGGTGTGATGCCATTCCTGGCAAGCTGGGTAAAACCATGGGATTCACAGCGCCAGACAGTAACCCGGCCGTTGGCATCCTCTGCACGAATGCTCAGATAGGCATGCGGATTGCGCTTTTCATATTCAATGATTGTGCCGGATATGGAAACCGGTTTCTCTGCATCAAAATGTGGCGCAAAGCTGTGATGCGCGAACGCCAGCACTGGCATGAAAATAAACAGGCTAATCAGGATGGTTTTTTTCATTGCTTCCCCCGTCAATGAAAAGTTAATAAATTTTCTGAAATATAGGCTTTCCAGGAACATCAGACAAGACCGGAAATAAAAAAGGCGCCCTTAAAATATCAGGGCGCCTTTGTTTTATTCAGCAAACCAGTTTGACTTATTCTGGCGTGGCATTGGCGTAGCGGCCTACATAAGCAGCCTTGGCAACGACTTTGCCTTCCATTGCCGCCATCAACTCTTCGCGGCTTGAACCTTCAGGCAGATCAAGATCTTCATTCAGAGCATAAAACTCGAACACATAGTGATGATAGCGATCCCTTAATGGCGCACCTGATCCCATGTACGAGGCCTGACCACGGATATTATTTCCCTGTACACTGCCTGCTGGTAGAGAGCCTTCAGGAATTTCACGGGAATGAATATTCCATGCCAACCAATGTGTTACATCACCGGTGCTGCCACCAATGGCTACTTCGATATCATGAAATACAATGGCAAAACCCACCGTGGTTTCCGGAGATCCAGTGATAGTGAAATTTGGCTGAACATTATCACCATGAGAAGTGTATTTGATTGGAATAATGCCACCATCCTCAAAAGCATTACTCGTGACCTGCATATTGGGTAGCTGAAAACCCTGGGCTGATGCCTGCCCAATACCGAATGCTGCAACAGCAAAAACGGATAAAATTAAATGAACAAATTTGTTATGCATAATTAACTCCTAGAAAAAACCATATGCCTGAATTCTTTTATCAATAGCCTTTTATCAAAACTTTTTTAAATAAATTCAGGGACACGGATAGTACAACGTAAAAGAAAAAAATAATACAGCACCTGACTGAGCAAATTGGGGTCGTAATAATAATTGCAGTCTTTTGTGAGACTATACATTTGCTGAATAGTTCCAGTGCCTTTAGCGGATAAAATCAGCTATGTGGTTTCCCCACAGGCCTTTATGATTTAATCAAAATTCTGTTGATGGAAGTATAAACCCCGGAGTAGTTTTAATAATGACAGTACATAGAATTTTCCTGTTTTTTTGTGTGTTGGGACCATTAGCCGTAATTGCTCTTGCCAGCTACTCTCCCCTGTTTAACCTGCTCTGGTTACTGGTTATTCCCATCATCGTGACAGGCGTTTACGACATTATTCAGACAAAACGAACCGTCCTGCGCATTTACCCGGTGATTGGTCATATTCGTTATCTTTTTGAGTTTATCCGCCCGGAAATACAGCAGTATTTTGTTGAATCAGACCTCAACGGCACCCCCATGCCGCGTGAATGGCGCAGTCTGGTATATCAGCGAGCCAAAAAACAAAATGACACCCGCCCCTTCGGTACTATTCTTGATACCTATAGAAATGGTTATGAATGGATTAACCACGCCATGATACCCACCCATGTCCCGCCGGATACTTTGCGCCAGGACTTTGGTGAGGTGAATTGTAGTAAGCCATATTCTGCTTCCAGCTTGAACATTTCCGCCATGAGCTATGGTTCCCTAAGCAAAAATGCGGTGATGGCCCTGAACCGTGGCGCTAAAATGGGCAGCTTTTTCCAGAACACCGGCGAAGGTGGCTTGACCGACCACCATCGCAAATATGAAGGCGATATTGTCTGGCAAATAGGTACCGGATATTTTGGCTGTCGGGATGATCTTGGCCATTTCAGTGCTGATTTATTTCAGGAGAAGGCTCGCGAAGATCAGGTCAAAATGATCGAGATCAAAATCTCCCAGGGCGCCAAACCAGGTCATGGCGGTATCTTGCCCGCAGCCAAGGTGACAGAAGAGATTGCCCGTATCCGCCATGTGAAGATCGGTGAAGATGTGATTTCACCTCCCCATCACACAGCATTTTCCAACCCCGAAGGATTACTCAGGTTTGTAGATCAGCTCAGGGAAATGTCCGGTGGCAAACCGGTTGGCTTTAAATTATGCCTTGGTCGCAAACACGAATTCCTTGGCATTTGTAAAGCCATGCTGGATACCGGCATAACCCCGGACTTCATCACGGTGGATGGCGGAGAAGGCGGCACTGGCGCTGCTCCCATCGAAATGACCAATGCCGTCGGCGCGCCGGTACGTGAGGGGCTTCATTTCATCAGCAACGCCATTCGCGGCATCGCCTTGCATGACCAGATAAAAATTATTGCCGCAGGAAAAATGTTATCGGCCTATCACATGGTAAGACTTGGCGCCCTGGGGGCAGATACGGTGAATTCGGCACGCGGGATGATGTTTGCGCTCGGTTGTATTCAAGCCCGGCACTGCAATAATGATAGCTGCCCTAGCGGCGTCGCCACGCAAAACCCTGATCGCTATAAAATGCTGGATGTCACTGACAAAGGAGTGCGGGTATTTAATTATCACCAGGCCATGATAGCCGCACTGGCAGAATTACTCGGTCAGCTCGGTGTCAATTCGCTTTCGGAGGTAAAACCTTTTCATATCAATCGCCGCGTCAATCAACACACGGTAGAAACCTACGAAGCATTTTATCCCGAATTGGAACCCGGCTTTTTGCTCAACGACGCAAAAATACCCCAGGGCTGGGAAAAGGACTGGGACAGATCCGCCAGCGGGCACTGGTAAAAAAAGTTTCAAGTCGCAAGTCGCAAGTCGCAAGTCGCAAGTCGCAAGTCGCAAGTCGCAAGTCGCAAATAATGATGTT
>CBFICR010000124.1:0-6103 GCA_965661105.1 Pseudohongiellaceae bacterium
TCTCATGCAAAGCGCACTTAAGGGCTGCGCCAAGGCGCTGTTCATTCCCACCTACGATACCAACGATCTCCGTCTGCAGCAGAATCTCAATGCACTGGAAGCAGCGCGCGCCGCAGGTGTTCGTCACGTGGTCTACCCCAGCTTCATTAATGCGGAATCGCCTCTGGTGGAGCACAGCCGTCTTGTGCACCTGCCGACCGAGCAGGCGATTCGCGATTCGGGCCTTGCATTTACCATTCTGCGGCACGCGCTTTACGCGGATGTAATGGTGAGCGACCTGCAGGACACGCTCGCCACTGGTGTGCTTCATCGACCTGGTGGTGAGGCACGCTGCGCTTACGTGGCACGCGCGGACCTGGGGATATCTGCAGCACAGGTGCTGATGCGCGACGAGCCCTCGGGACGAACCTTCTCCGAGACCATGGAACGCACGTATTCCGGTAGTGAGATAGCAGAGATTATGTCAGAAGTTTTCGGCAGACCAGTACGTTACCAATCCATCGCAGCAGTCGACTGGCCGCACTACGTGACCGAGAATTGGGGTGTGCCGCTGGAGATCTCGAAAAGCATGGTGGGCACTTCACAAGCCGTAGAGGCTGGGGATTTCGACCTTGTCAGTGCCGACTATAGCGAGATTACCGGCCATCCTCCACGTACGATGCGCGCCTTTCTGGAATCGGTGCGCGACGGCGGAAATTGAAGGCAAGCATCAAGAGAATCAAGGGGTCAGGTTACTTGATCCCCTGTTTCTTTACTTTTACACGGATTGCTTCGGGAAAATGCCAAACCACATTAATCTGCATGCGTTGAGGATCCTTTCGATTCTGATGTCTGTGCTGGCAGCGGTAATATTGGCCAGTATGCCGGTCAGGGCAGCGGAGGTTGCCTTGCTGGCAGGCCATCAGGCCAATGCCAGTTTCAATATCAGCGCGTCAAATCAATGGCCTTCACAAAACCTGCCTGAAGGGCAGGAGGGCGACTCGATAAACCTGGATGAGGGAGGCTCCTGGGCAGTCACCATTAACACTGACTATAACAACAATCCCAACCAGAAGATTGGCCTTTATTTTTCACAACATGACTCCCGCTTTGATGCTGTTGCCGGCCTTGCCGACCCTGCGCTGGATGTGTCGTTTGTGCATTTCACAGGTACCAATATTTATCCCCAGGGTGACAGGTTGTCCTACTTTGTTACGGCGGGACTGGGTGCTGCCTTTTACAGGCCCGAGGATGCGAGCCTTGAAGACGTCACTCAATTTTCATTCCAGGTCGGAGCCGGCGCCAATGTCAGTCTGGCAGAGAACCTGTCTCTGCAAATGGATGCCCGCTGGCTGCCAACATTCTTTAACAGCGACACGTCGATATTCTGTAGTGGGGGCTGTACGATTTCAGTAAGCTCGGATATGTTCAGCCAGTTTCAGCTTAA
Organism: Pseudohongiellaceae bacterium; assembly: GCA_965661105.1. Lineage (GTDB taxonomy): Bacteria > Pseudomonadota > Gammaproteobacteria > Pseudomonadales > Pseudohongiellaceae > Eutrophocola. The sequence continues at coordinate 1,427 of CBFICR010000124.1, forward strand.
TGTCGGCGTTTTGCTTCGTTTCTGACCCCTTGATTTTTATATAGCACACCCACTCTTTATCATTTTTGATATCTTCCCCATTGGTCGTTCATTGCCCAGCTGGATTAGAAGATCTGGCTGTCCCTTTATACCTGTTTATATTTATATAAGCCGCCATCAATGTGAATATTGACTCCGTTGTTGGGAAAATCTACCTTGCCAGTGAATAAGCATAAAAAACACACCAATCAACAAGAGGTGCACCATGCATTCCGCCCTGCCGGTAAGCAAATATTCACTAATGCAGGTACTGCTGTGCCTGTCGTTTATTGCCATTTTCACAGCCCCGGCCAGGGCCCAGGAGGTCACCGTGGCCGGGGAGCTTGTCATCGAACCATCGACGCTGATGGCATTGGGGTTCGAGTGGTATATCCAGGGCGACGACAATCGCAATGCAGCCGTGTCATTGGCGTACCGGGCCGAGGGGACATCAGCCTGGCGTGACGGTTTGCCATTGTTGCGCATCCAGAACGAGGAAATGCGACAGGTATACAATGCCTTTGATTACACCTCGCCAAACATGTTTGCCGGCAGCATCTTCGACCTGGAAGCTGACACCCCTTACCAGGTGAAACTGACACTCACCGATCCGGACAATGACCTGCATGAGGAAAAACTGGTCACCGTTCGAACCCGGGCGGAGCCGGAGCCTGCGCAAGGCGGCCGCACCTTTCATGTCTACCCCGTGGGCTATACAGGAGAGAAAGAGCAGCCAGCGTTTACCGGCTTGTTGAATGCCTTTTACACCAGTGCCAATGGTGCGGACTGGTTTAATGCCTTCCCGCCCAGGGTTCGGCCCGGTGATACCATCATGGTACATGCCGGGGAATACAAGGCAGACCGCTACCGGTATGCCAATCCATCCGGCTTGCTGTTCGATGGGACCTATCGCTTTCGCCAGGGTGGCACCCCGGACAAGCCCATTGCCATCATTGCCGCGGGAGACGGTGAGGTGATTTTTGATGGCAACGGCAATCATGTGCTGTTTGACGTCATGGCCGCCGACTATATCTACTTCGAGGGTATTACCATCCGTAATACCGAAGTCGGTATCCAGGCCGGCTACAAGGGACTTGCCGGCGCCGTTGGCCTGGTGGTCAAGAACAGCCGTTTCGAGCAGGTGGGGCGGGGCATCTACACGGACTGGTCCGGCTCGAAAGACTTTTACATTGCCGACAATGTCTTTATTGGCAAAAGCCATCCTGACCGGCTGGAGGGCTGGATTGGTCGTACCTGGCAAGGAACACCCGGGTACCCCACACCGGTTGTATCGGAAATGGCCGTCAAGGTTTACGGTTCCGGCCATGTCATTGCCCACAATTACGTAGCCAATTTTCATGACGGTATTGACCATGCCACCTATGGTGAGCCGGATGGTAATCCGGACATCATTCGTGAACGGATGCCGGTATCCATCGATATCTACAACAACGACATAACCAATGTCGATGACAACTGCATCGAAGCCGACGGTGCCATGCACAATATCCGGGTCCTCAGGAACCGCTGTTTCAACCAGGCCCACAGGGCGTTAAGCGTGCAGCCCGGATTCGGCGGGCCGGTCTATTTCATCCGTAATGTGGTTTACCACGCTCCCGAAAGCGGCAGTACAAAATTCACCGCCAGCAGTGCCGGCATTCTTGTGTATCACAACACCTTTACGTCAGAAGTGTTGCCCATGGGGCCGGTGGGCAATATCCACTTTCGCAATAATCTTGTCCTGCGACAGGACGCCGCAGAGGCGGTGTTCGGCATGGAATCCTTTACCGATTATTCCAGTTCCGATTACAACGGATTCATGACCAGGCCCGAGGCAATGAATTTTTCCTGGAGCGGCCCTGCTGCCGGTATGCGGGTGAATTACGACGAACTTGTGAAAGGTGAATACCGGACATTGTCCCAATACAGTACCGCTACCGGGCAGGATGGCAACAGTGTGTTAGTGGACTACAGCATATTTGAAAATGTCCCCCCTCTGGACAGGGACAAGCCCTGGCAATTGTATGATTCTGCCCGGGTGGATTTCAGACTGAAACAGGGAAGTGCGGCCGTCGATGCGGGCCAGGTATTACCCAATATCAATGATGGCTATACCGGTGCCGCGCCAGACCTGGGCGCCTACGAGCGTGATCTGGAGCTGCCGCACTACGGTCCCCGCAATTAAAGGGGACAGTGACTTTTAGAAAGCAAAAGTCACTGTCCCCAATGTCCGCCAAAAAATCATGCTATCCTCAGTGACCTGTTTTGAAAGGTTAATTATCGGATTATCAGGGGGACATCTGATTTCATGCGCGCATCCATTCGTTTGTTATTTCTGTCATTTTTCCTCTTAGGGGGACTCTCCGCCCAGGCACAATCCGTGCGCTGGTCTGATCCGGCCACCTGGCCCAATAACCTGGTGCCTGTTGCTGGTGACAAGGTGACGATTGCCAGTGGTCAGGAAGTGCTGCTGGACGTCAGCCCGCCGACGCTGGATGGGCTCACCATTAATGGCAAGTTGGTGTTTGCGGACGAGTCCGATCTGTCTTTGAGCACCGAATGGATTCTGGTGTTCGGCGAGCTGCAGATCGGCACCGAAGCCAGTCCTTTTACTCACAAGGCCACCATCACGCTCACTGACAACAATAAAGGCGAACAGCTCATGGGCATGGGCGACCGCGGCATCATGCTGTCGGGCGGGACCCTGAACCTGCATGGCAACCGGACGAATGCCTGGACCAAACTGGCCGATACCGCCGAAGCGGGCAGCACGACCATTGAAGTGCTGGACGCCAGCCAGTGGCTAGCCGGTGACGAGATTGTGCTGGCGTCAACAGATTACAATCCGCGCCAGGCCGAGCGCCGCACCATCGCCGCCGTTAACGGCAACACCCTCACGCTGACCGAGCCGCTGGATTACATGCACTTTGGTGAGATTACCTTTGGGGTGGATGAACGCGGTGAAGTGGGACTCCTGACCCGTAACATCAAAATCCAGTCATCTGAAGATTCCCTTGAGTCGTATTTCGGCGGTCACATCATGGCGATGGTGACCAGCAAGATGTATGTGGAGGGCGTCGAACTCAATCGTATGGGGCAGAATCTGGAGCTGGCACGCTATCCGATCCACTGGCATCTGGTCGGTAATGGCGGCAAAGGGCAATACGTTAAGAACACAGCCATCCACGATACCTTCAATCGTTGTGTGACAGTCCATGGCACCAACGACCTGCGCGTCGAGAACAATGTCACCTACAACACCGTAGGCCACTGTTTCTTCATGGAAGACGGCATCGAGACCGGCAACGAGTTTGTTAAAAACCTCGCGATCCAGGTCAAATGTCATCCCACCCTTGACTGTGTGCCCTACAACCTCGCTCCAAACGGTGAGATTGATGCTGAAGACCGTCAGGCCCTCAGACGAATCAGTTTTTCCGGCGAGCATACCCTGCTGCCTTCCGACAATACGGTCGCGGCATACTGGATCACGAATCCTGACAATACCTATGTGGACAACGTGGCCGCCGGTTCCGATGAGACCGGCTTCTGGTTTTCCCTGCCGGAGCACCCGAATGGGGCGTTCCTGGGTTCGGAAGACAGCCTCAACACCTGGCCACGCCGTACTCCCTTACGTGAATTCCGGGGCAACGTGTCCCATTCCAACTACGACGCTTTCATGTTCGACCGCAACATCAATGAAGACAACACCTTCGATTTGTCCTTCACCGCGTACACGCCATTGCAAGACCCTGCTGATCCGTACAGTGAAATGGTGGAATCACACTTCGAGGATCTGACCGCCTACAAGAACCGCCATGGCGGTTTCTGGGGCAGGGGTGAGCTTCACGTATTCAGTAACGCGAAACTCGCCGACAACGCCATTGGCATGACCCATTCAACCGGGACTTTCGGCAGTGAACGCTTTACCTCACGGTTGGTTGATGCGCTGGTGGTGGGCGAGACCGATAATATCGGCAATCCCACGACGCCGGAGGAGGTCGCCTATGGCCGCAGCCTGCCGAAGCAGTTAATACCGGATTTCCCGATCCGCGGCTACGAATTCTATGATTACCGTCACGAGGTGGTGAACACGACATTCGTGAATTACCAGGACAACGACCTGCGCAAATCCGGTGCGCTGTCCTGGCTGCTGTTCACGGGCGCGGGGGTTACCACCGAAAGCACCGTTGCCGGTGCAAAGTTCGTCAATGCCAAGCCGGTGTATTTTCCAAACATCGATCCCCGGTTCGACAGTGACAACCGGGGTGCCGTGGCTTATCGGTCGGCAGCCATCCACGACCTGGACGGCTCGGTGGGTGGCATGGGTGATTCGTACATCCTGATCCATGATGGTGAAAACGACAGTGTCGCCACGGATATCGATGCCTGCGAGATTCATCCCACCTGGAACGCGGCTGTGTGCACGGGTGATGTCGGGCGCCTGAATTTCCGGGCGGGACAAATCGCCAGCCCGTCTCCCGCTCCCGGGGAATTGAGAGGCGGATTCGGGTTCGGGTTCGTTCGTCCCACCCCTCGACCCGCCGGGGCAGCGCCGCCTGCGCCACAACCGCCTGTCGTGGCTGTCCGCAATGGCAAGGAACACAAAATCACCGCCAACCAGAGCACCGTGCGAGCCGGCACGCAGATCCAGGTGTTGAC
>CBFICR010000125.1:0-5911 GCA_965661105.1 Pseudohongiellaceae bacterium
CATAAAATGTTAAGCTGATGATTCCCTAAATCTGGTTTTATATGCTCCGATATTTCCTGACTTTATGCTTTTTTAACTTGCGCATACCCGCACCAGTAATACCCGGTGCAGAGAACTATGAATACAGATGACACCAACAAACCTGCCAGACGAAAGTCTGACCTGTCTCTTTTGGGGAATACCTCTCAGGATTTTGAGAACAAGGTATATACACTGGATTTCAAGGTTAATCTCACCCACATTACCTTTGAAGGCCTGAATAATTACGCCGTGACCGTTTCCTGCCTTGATAAAGACACCCAAGTAACTGAAAGCATCAGTAGCGTTCTGGATATCAGTCTCAAACAGGATAACAACAGTCTCATCATTGAGGGTGGACCAACGGTCTATTTTTCAGTAGCTGAAGATACCCTGGATCTTTCCGACCTGAAACTTGATGAGGGTATTGTCGACGCAGTGACCAGCGGAATTGCCTGGCTCAAGGATGACAAGACCATCGACAGGGTTCAAAACAGGCGCCAGGTTCCAAAACAATTGCTCGAAGATCGGCTAGCCATAAATCTGTTGATGAGCAGTATCAGTACTATTATCGCCGGCTCAATTGAATGCCACGAAATAGTCATGAAGGAAAAGCAACGATTATTTACGCATAAAAATGATTATAGTAATGCTATGTATGATTGTTTGCAGAAAAACCTGGATGACCTGACTGTTGTGGCAATTAACCGTGGCGTTCAATATTATGTTAACCGTAGCTAATTAGATTCTTATAGCATTTCCTTTTTATTCAGTTTCCCTGAGCCAGGTATCACAGACTCCTCATTAGTTTCTCCCTTTTCTTATTGCTGGCAAAAGTCATATTGTCCCCTGTTTAAAGCCCACGGTTTTCCACTAGAGAAAGCTGGACGCAGATCACTGTTTTAGTTAACGAATAGCCTTAATCTGCTGACATCGGCAAAAGAGTAGCAAACAAGTACCAGGGCGCTGTCAAATTGATATCATCTGGAGTTAAAATAACCCTTAAGAAGGATTTCTGATCACCATGGACGCGTTCACTCAAGTGACTGAAAATACGAAAGTTACAATAGATCCACTGGTTTTTGACACAGGTGACATGACTGAGTTGTGTCACCTTGAATCCGAAATCAGTGAATGTGTTTATAGCGTACGGCTGAAGACCGATGCCGCCCATGTTTCTCTTGAGGGCATGAACCAGTTTCGTATTTCTGTCATCAGACAGCACAAGGCCAGCAACCAGAAAGAAAAACTCTGGGCTGATCTGGAGATAAACTTGCGAGAAGAGATGAACAGTGTCTCTATAACTGATGGTTCTCCCTACTATTTCACAATTACTGGAAAATCACTGGATCTGGACAACATGGATATCGACTCCAGTATTCATGAAGTTGTAGACCTGGGCTTACTCGATCTTCGTGTCGGTTCAGGTCTAAAATCAAACCATGTGGGCATGGGGCAAGCAGGTCACTCAAGCCATAAAGAGAACTGGGAAAACCAGCAGGAAAAGGCAGGCTCAATATTAATTGATGCTTTTGCCAGCAACCTGGTAAAAGCCAGTGTCAGTGCATTGCTATCCCATGTTACCTACTGCCACAAACAGGTAATTTATAATGCCGGCCGTTTATTTGCCAGCCGTCAGGACTATGTCAGGGACATGTGTAATAGCCTGACCAGTAATGCAGATTCCCTTTCCACCAGTATCACTAACAAAGCCCTGAATTGTGATCTGCTAATACTGTAGCGCAGAGCTCATTTTTTATACCCGGAACCTTATTCCCGCCCTAACCTTTAATCACACTGCCATTGAAATATCACTTCCCGTCATTCTCCACATAGGTGAGAATACTTCCCATGCAAGAAGCGCCCTTTGACTGCATTCAATTTTACAGAACAGCTTTACTTTATTGATACCTGCAGCTTGACGATGCCAACACCAGTCTGATGCAAAAAACACTTATGATGTCCAAACACAAACTGCAGTTTTTCATTTACCTTTTTGCCATCCTCTTGTCTGGTAGCGTATTTCTACCTCTCGCCAGTTTTCCAGTATATGGAGATGCCAGTTACTATCGTATTGCTGAAGCAGAAGCATGGCTGGTTATTGTGCTCACCATGGCTGCACCAGGGTTTATTCTCTATGGCCGGAAAAAACTGGCTATTGTTTCCCCTATAGGTGTCTGGGGAGTTCTGCTTTACCCAACCTTGAAAAGCAGCTTTGAGTCCACCAATAGCTCGGTACTCAATAAACTGGGCAATGGAGTTACCTCTACCATGTCAGATTTTGCTGCCAATCTCTTTTTCAATATAAGCGATTATCATTGGGGAGGTTTTGTCTTCCTTTTTGCGCTACTGTCGTTTACTGCCATTAATTGTCTTTACTGGATCAAAGCCTGAGATCAGTCGCTCAATTTTTTTGCATTCGGATCAGCACAAGGAAAACTATCAATCACTATGTTCAATGCAAAGCTCTGCTAGAATCACCTCATACACACTAGAATAGTGAATTAAGCCATTGTCTCAAGATCAAGAATCACTGGAACAATTAGCCAATATTTTCCTGACCCAGGCCAAGTATTGCCATGAGCTGGACTCGCCGTTCATGGTCAGATTATGCACACTGTTTGCCAAACATCTGGAACCTGGCAATAGTGTTAGTGAAAATCTTCTCAACATGGCAGATACTCAGGAATTCTGGAACGTAGCACTGCCATTAAGAATTGCAGGAGCACTGCATGCCCTTGTTTTAAAAGGGCAATGTGAAAAGCTCAAACGTGTATATCCACCTTGTCATCTGACAGCAAGTGATTCGGAACTTTGGCAGGCAGTCAATCATGCCATGGATGAACATGCGGATTTCATCCTGCCATTTCTTGCCCATGCTCCACAGACCAATGAAGTGAGGCGTTGCGCAGCGTTGTTACCGGGTTTCCTGACCATTGCGGAAAAAACCAACTACCCTTTTACTGTTTCCGAACTTGGAGCCAGTGCCGGCATTAATCAGTGCTGGGACAGTTTTGCCTACCAATTGAACGCACAGCATTGGGGGGAACCAGCTAATGGCATAGTGCTGTCGCCACAATGGCTGGGCAATCCGCCTCCCCAGGCCATTAAAATCGAGGTTACCGAAAGAGCCGCCTGCGACCTGAAGCCTGTTAATTTCAGGGATCCGGGTGAAAAACTGAGACTGCTTTCCTATATATGGGCAGATCAGGAAAATCGTTTTGAACTCACTGAACATGCCCTCACCTTACTGGAAAAACTTGATTATCAGGTCGATGCAGAAGATATCTCAAGCTGGCTTCCCAAAAGACTTAACCGCCCCACAGAAGGTCAGGTTCATGTTATTTATCACACTATCGTCTGGGGATATCAGCAGGAAGACGCCAAAATCGCTAATCGCGCGCTCATCGAAAAGGCTGGCAGCCAGGCCACTGCTACCTCCCCTCTGGCCTGGTTGCGACTGGAGCCTGATGGCAAGGATCCAGGGGCCGCTATTACTCTAACCCTGTGGCCTGGTGGACAGGAGCAAATTCTGGGCCGGGCAGATTATCACGGGCGCTGGGTTGACTGGCTGGGCTGCTAATAATTAAACAGGAGAAATAACATCATGATTTATCCTATGTTTGTTTTAGTGTTGCTAACTTTTATTATCGCTTTCATCGCATTGCATGCCAGAATCGACAGCGTAAGGCTCCGCCAGATTGAATTCGGTTTTTTCCGATTAATGCTGACAGACAACAATCAAAAAGTTCCGGAACGAGTCACTATTACTACTCGAGCATTCAATAACATGTTTGAAATTCCAATACTTTTCCATGTGGGAGCTGTCATGAGCCTGGCTTTAGATCAGGTCACTAATTTTTCCCTGATGGTTGCATGGCTATTCGTTTTAAGTCGGATTTCTCACAGCTGGATTCATTTGACTTATAACAATGTCATTCACAGAATGTATGCCTTCTGGGCTGGAATGGTATTAGTACTGGTACTTTGGCTGGAACAGCTTTTTCTATCGTTATAATTTATCAATGGAAGCATTTCATTCTCTTTTTGGTGACTTGCCCTCTGAAACCGAGTCACTGGATTCAGAGAGCATTCACCATCTTCGCAAAGGCACCAAGCAACTCAGGGCAAAACTGCATCTGCTCAGGCAAATTAAAGGTCGAAGTCTAGAAACAGAGCAGCTTCGGCAATCAGTAAAAGAGCTTGCCAGAATGCTTGCAGGACAGCGCGATGCTGATGTCATGTTTTCGCTTTTACAGAATCTTGCTTGTGAATCCCAGGACCCTGAGCTCCTTTCACTCTACTCTGAATTACAGCGTGGTCTTGCAGGCACTCGCCTGCCGAAATCGGATATACATAGAATTCGCCAACTGATGACTGAAATTACAAAGAGTAAAGATAAATTTCTTGTCAATTATCCGGAGACAAGTGAAGTAAATAAAGTATTGGAAAATAGTCTTCAAAGTCTCTATGAAAAAGGACTGCTTTTACTAAACGACACTGCTATTAACTGGGATACATTACATGACTGGCGCAAACAAGTTAAAAAGCTGATGTACCAGTTCCAAATGAAGAGATTTCCTTCACCACGTGATCAGACTATCCACGACCACCTGGAAAAATTGGGCGAAAGACTCGGTCAGATCAATGACATTAAAATCCTCTATGATTATGCGAAGAAACAGCAGTTAAATAGTACCAGAGCTAAAACTCTTCAGTCCTATATAAAATTATTTTCCTTGTTGAATGACAGGCGGCATCAGTTGCTTATACAGACCAGAAATCTGTTAGCGGAAATCAATAGCTTGTTATAAATCAGTTTGCCCCAGACAGCTATTAGCAACCAGCTTGTATAAATACCCGCAACAAGTATTATTCATCAAAGTCCTGGCAAAAAAATTGATATCTTTTGTACAGACAGATCAATTTCTTCCCGGGTTGCCGAAGCAAGCAAACTGCACTTGGGCGCATTCTGATCATTGTGGTTTCACAGTAAAAGTTCAGTGTATCTGTATTCACTACGTTGCAAATTGTTAATCTGCAACGAAATCAAAACAGCCTTTGACTGTTCAATCAACACCATGCTTCCTTTTGCTGATATTGACAACGTTCATAATATTATCCCCAACTCGCCATTTGATGTTCAGATCATACAGACTCATCCCATATTGCTTGTCGTCCGGTGTTTTTTTCCTCCAGGCCGGCCGCGGATCCTGTGACAACACCCCTATCACCAGCTCTTCCAGACCAGGGTAATCATTTTCCAGGTCATCAAGTTGCCTTGCTGCCATCTCGGTAAACTCAACCTTGCGATTATTGTCAGGCGCGTCATCCGCATAACCGGCCCTGGCATCAGGAAGACTGTCCGCATAGGGGATATAGGGTTTGATATCAATGATGGGGGTTTTATGCAGCAGATCGATACCACCAACTCGCAGAACAAGTTTTTTACCTTGCTGTTGCCAACCCAGGTTCTCCACTACCGACATGCCAATACTGTTAGGACGAAACGTTGAACGAGATGCAAAAACTCCAACCTTTTCACTGCCACCAAGACGTGGAGGCTGAACTGTAGGTGTCCAACCTTTATTTGCAGTTTCATGAAAACTAAACAGTAGCCACAAGTGACTGAATTGATCGAGTTCACGCAGGCAATTTGGATCAGCATAATCAGCGGAAAAAATAATTTCGCCCACCGCAGCCTTAACCAGACCGGGCTGCCGGGGGATGGCAAACTTTTGTTTGTAGGGAGATTTTATGTAAGCAATTGGAGTAATTTCCATATTGCAGATAGTGACTTCTGGGCATTCAAGATGCAAGTCACAAGTCACAAGTCACAAGTCACAAGTCACAAAAAAGGCGACTAAATTAGTCGCCTTGTCGGATGGCGTCC
>CBFICR010000126.1:0-5737 GCA_965661105.1 Pseudohongiellaceae bacterium
TATGCACTATGAGTGTGAACTGGCGGTAGTGATTGGCAAAACAGCAAAAGGCGTCAAGGCTTATAATGCTATGGACCACGTTGCCGGTTATACGGTTTGTAATGACTATGCCTTTCGTGACTATCTGGAAAACTGGTATCGACCGAACCTGCGCGTCAAAAACCGGGATACCGCCACAATTCTTGGCCCCTGGTTTGTAGACGCGGCTGACGTACCCGACCCTCATAATCTTTCCCTTAGTACCTACGTGAATGGCGAGCGCACCCAGCACGGCAACACTGCTGATTTTGTTAATAATATCCCCGAACTGATTGAATACCTCAGTGAGTTCATGACATTACAGGCCGGCGATGTGATCTTGACCGGGACGCCGGATGGTGTGGTGGATGTGAATGTTGGCGACGAAGTGGTTTGTGAAATTGAAAGCATTGGTCGGCTGAGCAATACCATCGTTGATGATCAGGTGTTTGGTCGTTAACGGACGGAAAAATATTTCAGGAGTAAATAACTATGCGAATTGACCACCTGATCGACGGTAAGCCCGTTTCAGGAAAAAAATATTTTGAAACCATAAATCCGGCGACTCAGGAAGTCCTGGCTGAAGTAGCACAAGGCAGCGAGGCCGAAATCAACGCGGCGGTAGCTGCGGCCAAAAAAGCGTTTCCGGCCTGGTCGACAAAGCCGGCCGCTGAACGTGCAGTTCTGATGCGTAAGCTCGCTGACCTGATCACCAACAATGTACCAGAGATTGCCCGGACAGAAACCCGGGATACCGGTCAGGTGATTAGCCAGACAGGCAAGCAACTGGTGCCAAGAGCGGCTGATAATTTCCGCTATTTCGCCGAAATGTGTACCCGCGTTGATGGTCATACCTATCCAACGCCGACGCATTTGAATTACACCCTGTATGACCCTATAGGCATCTGCGCGCTGATTTCACCGTGGAATGTTCCCTTTATGACAGCGACATGGAAGACCGCGCCGGCATTGGCCTTTGGTAACACCGCAGTACTGAAAATGAGCGAATTGTCACCATTGACTGCCGCGCGTCTGGGAGAGCTGGTTATGGAAGCGGGTATTCCTCCTGGCGTGCTGAATATAGTCCATGGTTATGGAGTTGAAACCGGAGAACCCCTGGTAGCCCACCCTGATGTTCGCGCCATATCTTTTACCGGCTCGACGGCAACAGGTAATCGAATTGTTAAGAGTGCAGGCCTGAAGAAATTCAGTATGGAATTGGGAGGTAAAAGCCCTTTTATTATATTTGACGATGCGGATATGGAGCGAGCGCTGGATGCCGCCGTATTCATGATTTTTTCCAATAACGGTGAGCGTTGTACTGCCGGATCAAGAATCTTCATTCAGAAATCACTTTATGCTGATTTTGTCACCCGTTTCACTGAGCGTGCAAAACGTATCAGTGTCGGTGATCCATTGGATGAAAAAACAATCGTAGGACCACTGATCAGTACTGATCATCTTGCCAAAGTACGCAGTTATATCGAGCTTGGGCCGAAAGAAGGTGCAACCCTGATGTGTGGGGGCATTGACAGGCCTGAGTATGCGCCTGAACTAGCAGAGCAATTCCAGAAAGGAAATTTTGTCTGGCCGACGGTTTTCGCGGATGTCGATAACAAAATGAAAATAGCCCAGGATGAAATATTTGGCCCTGTTGCCTGCTTGATCCCCTTCGAAGATGAGGCAGATGTGATCAGCAAAGCTAATGATAATCAATATGGTCTGTCCGGTTATATCTGGTCTGAAAATATCGGTCGTGCTCACCGGGTTGCTGCTGCTCTTGAAACAGGAATGTGTTTTGTTAACAGCCAGAATGTCAGGGATTTGCGACAGGCTTTTGGCGGAACCAAGGCCTCGGGAACTGGCAGGGAAGGGGGTACCTGGAGTTATGAAGTATTTCTGGAACCAAAAAACATTTGTGTCTCAATGGGATCACATCACATACCGCACTGGGGCGGGGAATAAGGGCGACTGGAACGCCATGAGGAGTAACCATGGGTAAACTTGCATTAGTAGGGAAGATCACCCACGTCCCATCCATGTATTTGAGTGAACTGGAAGGTCCGCGCAAGGGCAGTCGTCAGTCTGCCATCGACGGTCATAAAATAATCAGTCAACGCTGTCGTGAACTGGGTGTGGATACGATTGTGGTTTTTGATACTCACTGGCTGGTTAATTCCAATTATCACGTGCTTTGTGCGCCAAATTCCTCCGGTGTTTACACCAGTAATGAGCTGCCTCATTTCATCAGCAATATGCCCTATGATATTCCCGGTAATCCTGAACTTGGAAAAATTCTGGCCCAAACCTGTAATGAATTCGGTGTGGAAACCCTGGCTCATGACGAAACTACGCTGGCACCGGAATACGGCACACTGGTGCCCATGCGTTATATGAATGAAGACAAGCACTTCAAATCCATTTCTGTTTCTGCATTGTGTATGGTTCACTATCTGAACGACAGTGCACGTCTCGGATGGGCCATGCGCCGCGCAGTGGAAGAGCATTACGATGGCACTGTTGCATTTCTTGCCAGTGGCTCCCTGAGTCACCGCTTCGCCCAGAATGGCCTGGCAGAGGATTACAGTTACAAGATCTGGAGCCCTTTCCTGGAAAGGTTGGATCATCAGGTCGTTGAGATGTGGAAAAATGGGGAATGGGCTGATTTCTGCGCTATGCTGCCGGAATATGCTGCTAAAGGCCATGGTGAAGGTTTTATGCACGATACCGCAATGATGCTGGGTGCATTGGGGTGGTCTGACTATGAGGGCAAGGCTGAAGTGATTACCCCTTATTTCGGCTCATCAGGAACAGGACAGATCAATGTTGTGTTTCCTGTCACAGAACAAAGTGGTGATGCAATCCCGGCAGCAGAAGCATCCGTTGCCAGTGGTTTCAACTCCTTTCCACGCTTATAGGAAAGGAATACAGGAAAATTACGGACAAAACCAATGCCTCATCTTGTTATTCTTTACACGCCAAATCTTGAAGCTGACACCAATATGACGGTGTTATGCAGGAGTCTGGCTGACACTATGCTGACGGTTAAAGATGAAGCAGGGAAGCAGGTTTTCCCAACCGGTGGCGTACGCGTATTAGCCTATCCGGCAACCCATTACGCCATTGCAGATGGCGGGGAAGCGGGGCGTGCCGCGGGTGGTTCAGGCGACTATGGTTTTATCTACCTTAATTTACGTATGGGGCGTGGCAGGAGCGATGCGGTCAAGCAGCAAGCCGGACAAGCCCTGCAGAAAACCACCAGGGATCATCTGCAACCACTCCTGGAAATGAAACCTGTAGGTGTGACCTTTCAGATAGACGAGGGGCCGGAGGTATTTGATTCCAAAAACAGTAGTTTGCATCCCCTGTTCAAGGAGCGTTGATATGCTTTCAGACAATATTATTAAAGAACTCGCTCAGCAGTTGTATGAAGCCCGCAAGAGTCGAACACAAGTAAGACATTTTTCCCAACAGTATCCGGACATGACGATTGATGATGGTTATGCGATTCAGCGTGCCTGGGTCGATCTGGAACTGGCTGATGGGCGAAAGATACTGGGTCGCAAGATAGGCCTTACTTCACGGGCAATGCAGTTGTCGAGTCAGATTACGGAGCCAGACTTCGCACCTCTGATGGATGATATGTTCTTTGAAGCCGGCGCTGAAATTCCTTTTGATACATTTATAGCGCCACGAGTAGAAGTGGAGCTTGCTTTCATATTAGGTAAGTCCCTAAAGGGGCCTGGGGTCACTCTTGAAGATGTGATGTCTGCCACTGACTACGTCACTCCGGCTTTGGAAATCATTGATGCGCGAATTGAGCAGTTTGACCGTGACACAAAAGTGATGCGCAAGGTGTTTGATACCATCTCTGATTTTGCAGCCAATGCCGGCATTGTGCTTGGCGGCAAGCAGGTAAAGCCCATGGATGTGGATCTGCGTTGGTGTGGCGCAATGTTGCATAAAAACGGCGAGATTGAGGAAACCGGTTTGGCGGCAGGTGTGCTTAATCACCCGGCAAATGGCGTGGCCTGGTTGGCTAACAAAATTGCCCCCTATGATGAACAACTGAATGCTGGTGATGTTGTGCTGGCTGGCTCTTTCACTCGACCTACCGGGGTAGTGAAAGGCGACAAAATACATGTCGATTATGGTCCTCTCGGCAGCATATCCATCAGCTTTGTCTGAGGTAATAATGAATATTTCCGAATTACCTGTAAATAGGTTTAAACATGCTTTGCTTGAAGGCCAGTCACAGATAGGCCTCTGGTTGGGTCTTGCTGATCCTTATGCCGCTGAACTGCTGGCCACTACCGGATTTGACTGGTTGTTGATAGACGCCGAACACGCGCCCAACGATGTGCGTCAGGTATTGGCGCAACTGCAGGCGGTTGCGCCTTATCCCGTTCATCCGGTTGTTAGACCAGTACTGGGGGATGTGGCGCTGATTAAGCAATATCTGGATGTGGGGGCGCAAACGCTCCTCATTCCCATGATCGATACAGCCGGGCAGGCCCGTGAAATGGTTGCCGCCACCAGATATCCACCCAAGGGGATTCGAGGGGTAGGCAGTGCCCTGGCCCGTGCTTCACGCTGGAATCAGGTGGACGATTATCTGGTAAAGGCCGAGCAGGAATTGTGTGTGCTGGTTCAGGTTGAAACGCTGAAAGCGCTGGAAAATCTGCCCGAAATTGTTCAGGTGGAAGGGGTTGATGGCGTCTTCTTTGGTCCCTCTGATTTATCAGCTTCCATGGGGCATATCGGCAACCCGGGAGCGCCGGCGGTGCAGAAAGCTCTGGCAGATGGCATCGCGCTGGTACGTAAAGCAGGCAAGGCTGCGGGGATACTCAGTGCTGATCTGACTCTGACCCAGGTTTATCTTGATCAGGGTGCCCAGTTTGTTGCTGTAGGGGTAGATACCTCATTACTCATTCGTGCTGCCCGTGAACTGGCTGGTAAATTCAAGGATGATACTGACACTTCGCCAGAACCACCTGTGAAGGGCAGTGTGTACTGAAGCTATCCTTTGCTTCTGCGATAGACACACACTGGATACCAATGGAATTTTATACAGCACACGGTTAAACAATTAAAGGGGATGAATGATGCCGCATATGCAACCGCTTGAGCTCGACCAGATTGAAGATGCTGATCTACAGGAAAGGCTTGCTCACTATGAAAGAACTCGTGGATTTATTCCAAACAGTATAAAAACCATGGCCAGGCGGCCAAACATTGCCAGGCAATTTACCGCGTTCAATCAGGTCATACTCTATGAAGGGACAGTACCCGAAGAATTGAAAATGCTCATCAGCCTGGTATCCAGTGTTGCATCAGGGTGTCAATATTGTCAGTCGCATATGGCGAATCTCTCTAGTATCTACAAGGCATCGGATGAAAAAATTGCCGCGGTATGGGAGTTTGAAACCAGCGAGTTGTTTAGCGATGCTGAACGTGCTGCATTGAGACTGGCCCTGCACTCTGGCTATCTTCCCAACGAAGCCACCCAGGAAGATTTTGATGAGCTTGCTAAATATTTTGATGAAGGACAGGTAGTAGAAATAGTGGCCTCAGTGGCGCTGTTCGGTTTTCTGAACCGCTGGAATGATACGATGGCCACCCAGCTGGAAGATTTACCGCAAAAAGTTGCCGAGCGAACCATAGCATCAAAGGGCTGGGAAAGAGGCAAACATAGCTAGCCTATTCTGACCTGTGGATA
>CBFICR010000127.1:0-5686 GCA_965661105.1 Pseudohongiellaceae bacterium
TGTTTTGAAAGAAGTAGATGGTCGTATTTCGGTAGAGGGACATACAGATAATATTGATATCAAGACTTCGCGTTTCCCCTCTAACTGGTCATTATCTTCGGCGCGCGCTTTATCAGTAGCCCATGAGTTGATGAAGGAAGATGTTATTCCGAATGACAGGTTCATTATAGTAGGGTATGGAGAAACGCGGCCTTTTGTCAGTAATGACACTCAAGAAGGTCGAGCCGGTAATCGCCGTGTTGAAATTGTGATCAAGCAGGCAGTCAGCGAAGAAGTTAGTGCCGGTATTCAAAGCCTCACAGAAACTAACCCGGATTTTGTGAATTCGCTTGAGGCAGCGGAAAGTAATCAAGGGTTGTAATGAGGCGTAAAAGCTTTATGCCCTGGACGAAAATCTTCTCTACCCAAAAAAATAACTAGCCTGTTGGATATTGGTTTCCTCTACAAATCTTGCAATACTCAAAAGCTGTGAATCAGATTAAACTGGTACTGCCCCTTGCCAAAGTTTTTACTTTCCTGCCACATATAGCCAAATTGTAAACGCAGGTTATCCAGCACACTGTAACCGAGTGCGGCATAGGTGCGATTTCTGTCGAAGTAATCCACTTCACGATTATTACCGATATCCCGGTTCAGATTAACAAACAGTTCGTTGTACAAAGACAGATACAACGCGCCCTGTTCCAGACTGTCTTTGTTCAATGGATAGTTAAGGCCAAGAAAATACCGCAAACGACTTCGGAAATCCTGCCCATCTACCCAGCGTTGCTCAAGCCGGAAGCGGTGGGTGAACATCCATTTATTGCCCAGTCGCTGATTGGCAATTGCCTCCTGGTAAATTCTGTTTTCCTCGCTCTTGTCATTACTGGGCCCGAAGGCGCCGGAGGTAATATGGGCATATCCCAGCGTATATTTAACTGCGCTGTCCTGCGGCCGCCAGGTGAGACCGCCACGGATAAGTAACTGTTCAAGGTCTTGTGTAGGCTTCCAGTTACGATGCTGAATGTCACCCTGCACGCCAAAGCCTGTGTCAGTATTTTCATGACTCCACATATACATATACCAGGCACCTTCCTGATTCTGGTCGACTTGTGCGGCAACATGGCTGCTGAGAATAAGGAGAAGGAAGGTTGCGGTAGTTCGAATTAAATTCATAGGGATGAGAAGGTTTCCTTTTTTAAAGAGTAGCCAGTGTCGGCTGTATATATGAATGATCAGATTATCGTGAAAACCATTATAACTATAATAGCGTTAAGTAAAAAATGAGGTTTAAGAAAATCTGCCCATGGATAAAAGGGCGGTTATTGGAAATTAAAATGTTCGAGGCTGAATTGCCTGAATAAAAAAAGGCGCTACCGAAGTATCGCCTTTTTCTGCTATGCCATCAGTTGGTACCAAACAGCAATACTGCTTATTCAGAAAATTCGTAAACCACGAACTGTGTTCCGTCTCTACCTTTGAAGTCCAGCTCACATTCACCCAAAGAGTCTGGCAAGGTCCAGTCTACATTTTCCTGGTATTTAAGTTCCAGATTACGGCGCTCGCATCTGGCTTCGATTTCGCTTAATTTGCCGTCCACATTGGTTATGGTGAAAATGCGCCGCGCCGGCTTATAGGTCCATTGCTCATCAACAATTTTAGTGATTAGTTGCAAAGGCTCCGGTGAGTCCAGCAAGGTTTTGACTTGCGTTGCCTGCTGGTGGATTGGGTCATCTGCAGCGATGTCGAATTTATTATTGAGTTCCTCATAGGTATTCCAGGCCAGCTGATTTTGACGCACCGAAAGTGCGAGCAGAAATTTTCTTTTCAGCGCCAGTTCAAGGGCATCATCAGTAAGAAAATAGCGCTTGTCACCCTGTGGACCTTCATAGGTCATTGTTGCCAGGTTTACCGCCTCCAGTGCTTCAAACAGTTCTTTTCTGGTCATTAAAATATTGGCATGCAGTTCGTTGGCGATGGCAAAATCGAAAACCGTAACGTAATCTTTTCGCATCAGTCTGGTTAGCTGTTTTAAAGCCTCGTCCTGATCCTGCTGTGCCATCAGGGCATATATTTCCACTATGCCTTCCTTGATTTCTTCTGACATGGCCAGGGGAATCTGTTCCTGATTTGCCAATACGGGCATTGCAGGTTCGGCTGATTCTTCAGAATCCCCCGCAGCAGGTCCGCGCCCGCCGGGGCCGAATGGCGGTGGTGTGGCTGGGGCATTGGGATCAACCCGCATGGCAAATAGCCATTCCTGGTTATAAAAGTCAGCAGCTTCACCATCGACAGTGCCAGGTTTAAATGTCCAGCCACGAACCGTATCGCGCAGCATATTGTTTACAAACTGATTAGAGACGTAGTCAATAATTTCTACGTCATCAACGCTACCATCTGCCTTTACGGTATACCTGACCTTGACGATACCCTCCGTGCCAAAGCCGGGCATAAAGCGCCCCTGGACACTTAAAGGTGAAGGGGCTTCAAAGACCTGGGAAAAGCTGAAACTGGAAAAAACCGGTGTTAGAAAAAGACCCGCAATAATCAAGCGCTTAAGAATATGCATATGCCCTCCGTCCACTTTTATTCTATTTCTTGTTATTTTTATAATTATTCGAACTTTGTTGTTTCGTCGAGTTTAAAACAAGAAACGGCGGGTCGTCCAGCCTGTCTTTTTTCAGGCAAAAAAAACGGCGGGCATTATGCCCGCCGTTCTTGTCACTAGTGTACTACTAGTCAGGTCTTGCTTAGAAGGACGCTTTCAGTCCAATAAACATACGACGACCCAGGGTGTCATAGTAACCACCGTTGAAGCCGCCTACACCAACCAGACTGAATCCGTTAGGATTCTGACATCCAGGTGCATTCGCACCACACTGACCTTGCAGATCAGTACCAACAGGGAAACCTGCTGAGCTACCTACATTTGGTGGCTCTTCGTCGAACAGGTTGGTAATACCTGCACGCAGAGTAAAGGTTTCATTGATGGTGTAGTTGGCCGCCAAATCGAAAATGTTGTAGCTGTCAGTTTCGATTTCAGTGGTCGGTGTATAGCTCAGGATAAGACCTTCGCCACCACCACTTACGCGAGCGTTGTTCTCGATGATTGCCATCTGCGATGCATAGCCCGCAGTGTAAACACCGGGAAGATGACGCCAGCGCAGTGTTACGCTCCAGTTGTCTCTCATGTAACTGATGTTACCGAAGAGTCTGTAGTCGTAGGAACCACCGTTGGTGCCCTGCAGATCTGGACCCAGAGAGCCTTTCCAGTCAGTCTCTACGTCAAATGCCGCATCGGACTGTTTGGTGACGTACTCATTCAGGATCGTGGCATTCAGGCTAAGACCCAGATTACCAGTTAAACCAAACAACTCATTCAGATCACCGAACCAGTTAATACCCACGTCCAAACCGGAAGTTTCGATAGTGGCGTTGTTGCTGTAGGACAGCAGGGTGTTCAGAGAGTTACCATTGAACTGGTCACGAGGAACCAGTTGACAGGCCGGGCTGGCAGCTTGTGCTGCAGCTTCCGCTGGCGTACTTACCTGAACGGCGCCGTAACAACCAAAGGCAGACTGGTCAATGGAGTTCAGCAGAATCGCATCAGTAATTTCTACGTTGTAGTAATCAAGAGACAGATTCAGTCCACGAGCCCAGGCATTATCAAACGGAGAGCGGATTACTGCACCAGCAGTCCAGGTGTCCGCTGTTTCCGATTGCAATGAACGGTTACCCTGCTGAAGTACCCAGGCAAAACCGCCGCCACCACCCTGGTTCTGGAAGTCGTTGCCTTGGTTGTAATACTGGGTAACACCATCACTACCGGGACCACCCATCAGTGCCTGACAGATCAGGAGAGTGCTATCGGCACCGGCCTGGGTCTGACCAGAAGCGATTTCTGGTGGCTGCTCGTCCGGTGCGATTACCGGGTCGGTCGCCAGCGTGGTACCACCGGCACCATAAGGGGCATTGGAACGTGGCGAGCAAGGATCACCAAAGTTGCCGCCACCAGTGAAGACTTCCTGGGGATTCAGGAACAGCTCACCGAGGTTAGGCGCACGGGTGGCACGATTAAAACCACCGCGGAAACGAGCCCAGTCATTGATCTGCCAGTTGGCCAGCGCTTTCCAGGTAGTCTCTTCGTCCACTTCGTTGTAATCAGAGTAACGGGCACCAAGTTCCAGTTCCAGCATTTGAATGCCAGGAACATCGGCGATTACAGGCACCAGAGCTTCAACATAGTAGTCTTTTACCGAAGTGCTGGCATCCAGATAACCGGTTGGATAAACCCCTACAACCTGGTCGGTGAAGGAGTCCTGGGACTGCAGAATATCCGGTACAAACTGTGCTGCGTTATCACGATCCTGATAACCGGCCGCGAAGCGAGCTTCACCGGCAGGCAATTCAATCAGTGAACCCTGAATATTGATTTCAATGATGTCCTGCTGATTCTGGGTACGGGTCTGCAGGTTGGCATTCACCGCATTGAAACAGTCTTCTGAAAGCGGTGCATCGCCACCAAAGAAGGTGTCATAGAAACCGGTTTCACAAGTGAAGTCACCGGAACCAAAGGTTGGTCGAACCGCTGTGCGAATCTCGGCATTACTGCCATTAGTGCCAACTGCATAGAACTGGTTACCGGTACCGGAGGCACCACGACCGTAATCCGGGTAGTTGGTGACAGTACGGAAACGCGCCAGTGACAGGTTACCTTGCGCATTGTTATAGGTAGCTGATTGACCATGTGAATAGTAGAGCTCACCGGTCCAGTCCTTAAACGGAATATCGATATCCAGACCTGCTTCAAACTGCCATACCTCGTTGGTATTGAAAGTGCTTCGTGGCGGCAAACTGGTAAGCGGATTCCAGTTTGGCTGCCAGACACCACCTGGGTCAGGTCGGGAATTCAGCATCAAGGCGAATTCAGGAGGCACAGGGAACTGGGCTCCTGGAGTACCAGTAGGAATAAAGTTTGGATTCGGGAAGGCACCCGGATTGGCAGCAATCGCGGCCAGTACTGCAGGGTCGGAATAATCCAGGGTAGGATCGACCGGGCTGTCAGTAGTGGGGTTGTAGCCAATATGAGTTTCCCAGCCACCAATGGCATTGGTACCAAACAGCAGAGTTTCAGTCTCGCTTGAAGCAAAAGTAGTACGGGCGAATGCAGTGACGCGATCAGTCAGGTCAAATTTGCCAGAAGCAAAAAAGGACCAGCGTTCCTGAGGCGCTGCAGCAAAGGCCTGTGTATTATTCCATTTCAACACTGAGTTAGTGGTGGTGTTGGAAGGGTCCTGATTGTTGTTTACTGTGCGCTGGGCATAATCCAGACCGGTAGTCGGGATTTTGGCACGCGACTCACCAACAGCATTACCTGAGGTAAAAATTGTACCATCAGGGTTGAAATTCATGTTGCCGGGGTTGGGGCCGAACGAGCCAAAGAAGGAACGTGGATCAGTCCCGCCATAAATGGCAGACAGGGAATCAATGCTGGGGTAGTTTGGAAAAATAAAACCACCGGAGTTAACACCCTGCAGGAAGAAGAAAGAGCCTGCAGTTTGTGGGTCTGTCCAGAAGTCCGTATAGATATCACGATTTCTTTGCAGGGCTTCTTTTCTGACATAGTTTTCCATGCCCATTACCACGTTACCGCGGCCTTCGGCAAAGTTGCCGCCCATGATGGCTGACACACGGTATTCGTCACCGT
>CBFICR010000128.1:0-5679 GCA_965661105.1 Pseudohongiellaceae bacterium
CTGTATACCACCAGTGCCAATTTCAAAAGAGAGGCCGATGCGAGTAAGTGGAATCCTACTGAGTGTGTGGTTAAGTAGGTAGATGTTCTGCAGTAGCTATTGCACTCGGCTACTCTTTGTTAAAACTGTAGTCAGTCCTGACAAGTCGGATTGTTTGTTCTGGTTTGGCAAAATCTATGCAGGCATGTTTCGATGGAAATGATTGCACGAGCTATTATTTTTACTGGCATAATCACTTTTCTGCCTGCC
Source organism: Pseudohongiellaceae bacterium (assembly GCA_965661105.1). Taxonomy (GTDB): domain Bacteria; phylum Pseudomonadota; class Gammaproteobacteria; order Pseudomonadales; family Pseudohongiellaceae; genus Eutrophocola. The sequence goes on from CBFICR010000128.1 coordinate 250, forward strand.
TGCGTCGTTCATAATGTTAACCCTTCCGTTGAACTGATCAGTTCTGATGAAATTGCCATCCCGGAAGATGAGTTACTGAACCTTGGAATCAGTGTATTCACTCCTCTTGTTGAATTTTCTGATTCTGAAGATATCAATATTGCCAACCTTCGTGATGCCGAAGCACTCTACTCTTCATGGCACCTTGCGAAAGCTTTAAGTGCCAGCAAGCACTGGGGGATGGTGCAAGTTGCCCCGCAAGACTTTGTGTTTGCCGATGTCTGGGTCTCTGGAAAAATACTTCAATCTGATGGCCAGACCATGCGTATTCAGATTAAGGTGGAAGACGCCTCAGGACTGGTCTGGTTCGACCGGCTATATCAGCAAGTACTCAGTGAAAGCTATCCTGTGAATCCGGCGGCAAACCAGATACCTTTCCAGTCTCTTTATCTACAGATCGCCAATGATATTAGAGGTTATGCAGTAGATAACTTTTCAAGAAAAGACTTCTTTGCTCTGCACAATGTTTCTCAAATTCGTTTTGCCAGCAGATTTGCCCCTGAAAAATATCAGCCATATCTGGAACCTGTTGGAAGTGGGCGAGTTAATAGCAACCGCTTGCCGGCAATCAATGATGATATTTTCAAATATATTAATAACATTCAAAATCGGCACTTTAGTTTTCTGGATGCCTTACAAGGTCAATACGACTCATTTATTACACAAATAGAGGCCCCTTATCGGGAATTCATCAGGCTGAGTTACAGAACGACCGAGTATGTTAACGATGAGCTAATACAAATTGAAGAAGACCTTAGTAAGGGAAGCCCGGTTAATGGAGCCCTGGTTGATAGAGCGCTGGAAAATAGCAAAGTAACCAAGATGAGCGGCTCACGAATCGACCGAAGTGAAATCAAAAGCAATAACCTGAACAGTGGCGCTAGACGGCGTATCTATTCCAGTAACCTTGCCTTGTCTGGGCAGGTTTTTGAGCAGGAAATAGCGCCAATCACGGTGCAGGCTATAAACCAATCTGTAGAATTATCAGGCTCTGTAGACGAACAGTACGAGCAATGGCAACAAATTCTGCAGCAGATGATTGAGTTGGAATTGAATACTGATCAGGAGTTTCAGGAGTAGGGTAAAACACTCCCTCTCTGGTGATTTTTTTATTTTTGTTTTTTTATGAGAATCGGTGACCAATGGCCACCGAACAGCTATTACTCAATTTTCCTTAATCGAAAGTCTGATCTTCCGAGAAGCCCCAGCCAAAACCGTCTGCCGGGCGCAGAATACTTTCCATACGCATGCGGTAATCGCTTCGGTCTCTTGAGGGTTGACCGGTAATGATAACTTCGTCACCCGGTTTGAATGAGGTCCTTGTCAGTCCCTGTCGCATCAGCAGAGTAGCACCACCCCACTCAACGCCCCAGCGTTGCTCATTACCATCTTCATCCGGTGCCATAACCATCACGGAGGCATGAGGATTGCGGAAGTTCATCTGCACCAGTTTGCCTTTAATCTCAATCATGGTGTCCATGTCATAGGTGGCTTGAAACGAGTGATGTGCAAACGCAGAGGGAACCAGGATTAAACTGGCACACAGACTAAAAATTTTGATTAATTTCATACGAACTTCCCCCAAACTGTTATGGCTGGTCCGGTAAACCAGATGGGAAGATTATAACTGATGGATCGCCGCCTTTGCATTTTTTTATGGGGGGGCTATTCAGCAGGCATTAAAAAACCGGCAATTGCCGGTTTTTTTAAAAATCATTTATCCATATGCTCATTACAATCAGGCTTTCAGGGCCTTGATTGCAGTATTCAGGCGGCTTTTATGGCGTGCAGCCTTGTTCGCATGAATGATTCCCTTGTCAGAAAGTCGATCAATGACGGGAACCGCCACATTATAGGCAGTAGTTGCCTGATCATAATCCTTGCTATCAATGGCCGCATTCACTTTCTTGATATAGGTACGCACCATGGAACGTGCACTTGCGTTTTGCTTGCGTCGGTTTTCTGCCTGTCGTGCCCTTTTACGAGCCTGTGGAGAGTTTGCCAAAGGGGGCTCCTTTACTTTTATAGCTGTTATTTATAGCTGTTATAAGCTTTGAATTAGTGTCGTATTATCAGTGTTTTTGTCTTGCCCGGAGGTGAATCCGGCAAACACAAAGTTTGCTTACTGAAAAAAGACGCGAATCATGCAGTTTTAAAGGGTATTTGTCAACTCCCAGACCATGCTATTGCAGAACAAATGCTGTGTTAAGATGCGCTTTGAGGTGTGAACCCGGAGAAATAGTGAGCGTGCAGGCAGTTGAAGACAGGCCGGAACAGACCGGGGTAGCGAAGTCGAGTCTGGTTGTTTCCTCGATGACCTTTGTGTCGCGAATACTGGGCCTGGTACGTGAAATCGTTTTTGCCGCGGTATTCGGCGATGGACCGGCTGCCGATGCCTTTTTTGTTGCCTTCAGAATTCCTAACTTCCTGCGCCGCCTGTTTGCGGAAGGCGCGTTTTCCCAGGCCTTCGTGCCAGTACTCTCCGAATACCGTAAAAATCGACCCTTTGTAGATATCAAGGCACTGGTTGACCACGTGGCGGGTCGATTGTCCCTGATTTTAATTATTGTGACAGTGATAGGCATCGTTGCGGCGCCAGTACTGGGAGGACTTTTTGCCTTCGGTTATCTGGATACACCGGATAAATTCACCTTGCTGGTGAAGATGCTGCGCATCACCTTTCCCTATATTCTGCTTATATCCCTGACCGGGTTTGCTGGCTCAATTCTTAATTCCTATGGCCGCTTTGCGGTTCCTGCGATGACGCCGATTCTGCTGAATCTCACCCTGATCAGTTGTGCCTTGCTGTTAAGCCCGCTGATGGCCCAGCCGGTCGTGGCATTGGCCTGGGGAGTACTGATTGCCGGCTTTATCCAGTTAATGTTCCAGCTACCGTTCCTGAATCATCTGAAACTCATCCCCAGGCCCAGGCTGAAACCCAAACATGAGGGTGTCAGCAAGGTGATTGCCCTGATGATTCCGGTGATGTTCAGTGTCTCTGTGGGCCAGATCAACCTGTTGCTTGATACTGTGCTGGCCACAGCCCTGCAGGGCGATGGCGCAGTGAGTTGGTTGTATTACTCAGACCGTCTGATGGAATTACCACTGGGCATCTTTGCAATCGCCATAGCGACGGTAATTCTGCCAACTCTCTCCAGAATTCATGCAGCGCAAGCCACAGAGCAGTTCATCCAGACGCTGGACTGGAGTTTGCGCACAATTCTGCTGCTGGGTTTGCCGGCGACTCTGGCGCTGGTGGTGCTGGCCGAGCCATTGATTGTCACCATTTATCAGCATGGGGCGTTCGGAGCTGAATCGGTAACCCCAACCGCCATGAGCCTGAAAGCCTATGCAGTGGGGCTGTTGGGCTTTATGAGCATTAAAGTCCTGGCAACGGCCTATTTTTCCCGTCAGGATACCTCCACCCCGGTGCGCTTCGCGGTGATTGCCATGGTGAGTAACATGGTATTTAACCTGATGCTTATCATACCCTTGGCCCATGTTGGTCTGGCTCTGGCCACCTCGTTATCCGCCTTTGTGAATGCCGGCCTGTTGCTGTACGGTCTGGTCAAAACAGGGGTTTTTCATTTTCGGGTGCACTGGGTGATTTATCTGATCCAGGCAGCTGCAGCCAATATTGTGATGGTACTGGTTTTGACTTTCTTTCTATCCGATAGCAGTCTTGAGTTATGGATTAATGCGACAACCATGTCGCGAATTACCAACCTGAGTATTCTGTGTCTGGCGGGGGCCGGCAGTTATGCGCTGACATTACTGGCGTGTGGGGTGAGGCCTTCGAATTTTCGGCATAGTGTATAAAAACACAGTTGTAGACAATCTTGATGTATCAGGGCGCCGCACTGGCATATAATAGCCGGCTTTTTGTTAACAAGCAGATGCCATGAGTGTTTTTTCTGATTTCCCGTCCTTCCGTTCAGTCCACGCGGGATGTGTTGCTACCATTGGTAAGTATGACGGCATGCATATTGGTCATCAGCATGTGCTGAAAACCCTTTGTCACACCGCTGGTGTCAGGGGCTTGCCCGCAGTCGTCATCGTAAGCGAACCTCATCCGGAAGAATTTTTCTCCAGCGCAAATGCTGCGCCGCGGCTGATGCCGTTTCAGGAGAAGGTGGAATTTCTCCTCTCTTTTGGGGTCAGTGCGGTTTTTCGTATGACCTTTGATAATGCGCTTTGTAATCTAGCCCCGACAGCATTTATTCAGGAATACCTTATAGAAGGCCTGGGAGTTAAAGCGATAATTGTGGGCGATGATTTTCGCTTTGGCAAAAACCGCAAAGGGGATTTTCGGCTGTTGCAGGAAGCGGGCAGGGAGCTCGGCTTTGAAGTGATCCGGGAAATTCCATTCAAGTATGAAAATCATCGGGTCAGTAGCACCCTGGTCAGGAATTATCTCGAGCAGGGAGATTGTGAAAAAGTGCACGCATTGCTTGGTCGTTACTACAGTGTCAGCGGACGTGTTGAGGCCGGGAAAAAACTTGGCCGTGAGTTGGGGACACCCACTGCCAACATAGACCTGGAAGGACGCCGACTGCCATTGCATGGTATTTTCAGTGTGCTTGTTGAGTTTCAGGGTAAAACCTTGCAAGGCATAGCCAGCGTTGGCTTCAACCCCACAGTGGAAGACAGCGAAGTGGCTAAACTGGAGGTCTATATTTTTGATTTTGACAAAGATATTTATGGTGAGCACCTGGTGGTAAGTTTTATCGAAAAACTCAGGGACGAGCTCAAATTTCCCGATCTGGAAAGCCTGAAGCAACAGATGGCCGTTGATATTCAACAGGCCAGGCAGTCATTGCAAAGCCTGCCAACGGCATAAGTGTTCAGAGATAAGTAAACCATGGACAGTAAGAAAACCCCGCTAAAATCCTTCAGCCTGCTGGCCTTGTTCACCCTTTCCGGGTTGGTAGTAGTGGTCGATCAGGTGACCAAATACGTAAGTAATAGCAACCTGACAGAACATATGCCGGTAGCGGTGATGCCGGGATTTGATTTACTGCTTGCCTATAACCGTGGCGCAGCCTTCAGTTTTCTCAATGATGCAGGAGGTTGGCAACGCTGGTTGTTAACCGGAATATCCATCGCAGTAAGCGGGTTTCTGGTGGGTTGGCTGATTAAATTACCGAAAACCCAGCGCTTGCTCGGATTTGCCCTGGCTCTCATTCTGGGCGGGGCAGTGGGAAATTTGATTGATCGTATGCTGGCCGGTTATGTCATCGATTTTATAAGTCTTTATTTTAAGGACTATCGTTTTGCTACTTTTAATATTGCGGATGCTGCCATCAGCATTGGTGCTGCGCTCATGATTCTGGATATTGTCATGGACTTCAGGCAATCAAATGGCGCCAATACCGCAACCTGAGAGCGCTA
>CBFICR010000129.1:0-5654 GCA_965661105.1 Pseudohongiellaceae bacterium
GGCATGACGATTGCTAAGTTAGGTTTATCGCAGCTTTAAGTAGATGAATGCTTTATCCCATCACTTCCAGCTTCGAAATTAGAAACTCAGAACTGGACATGCCAAAAGCACAACAACTGCTCTCTGGCGAAGTTTTTGCTCTGATTTATTCAGTTGATTTTGGACTGTGAGACTTTTCCCGGCTAAGCCTGTTTGAAATTGAATTCAGGTAAATGGCCCGAACGATGTACTAGGAGAATCAAATGAAAATGATCAATGCGATTATCAAGCCATTCAAGCTTGATGACGTCAGGGAGGCCCTGTCAGAAATAGGAGTGCAGGGAATTACCGTCACTGAAGTGAAAGGATTTGGACGCCAGAAAGGCCACACTGAGCTTTATCGAGGTGCGGAATATGTGGTTGATTTCCTCCCCAAGTTAAAAGTGGAAGTAGTAGTGAAAGACAGCGCTCTTGAACAGACTATCGAAACAATTTCGAAGGCTGCCAACACTGGCAAAATTGGAGACGGAAAGATTTTTGTTTCTACTATAGAAGAAGCAATCCGTATTCGAACCGGTGAAACCGGCGATGACGCCATCTAATTTAATTAGAAGAATTATACTAGCTTTCAGGAGGGCTAAGTATGCAAAATGAAATTTTTGAACTACAGTACGCAATGGACACCTTTTACTTTCTGGTATCGGGTGCTCTAGTTATGTGGATGGCTGCCGGTTTCGCAATGCTTGAAGCTGGTCTGGTCCGAGCCAAAAACACGACAGAAATCCTAACCAAGAATGTGGCATTGTTTGCCATTGCCTGCACCATGTATCTGATCTGCGGTTACGAGATCATGTATGACGGTGGTTATTTCCTTAGTGGAGTAACAACTGTTGCACAGATGGATGATGCTGCCGTTGCTGCAATCCTCGAAGCTTCCAACGAAGCCGGATTCGCAGAAATGGGCGAATACTCAGGTGCTTCTGACTTTTTCTTCCAGGTAGTGTTTGTTGCTACAGCCATGTCAATTGTGTCAGGTGCTGTTGCAGAACGCATGAAGCTTTGGGCATTTCTGGCATTTTCAATTGTCATGACCGGTTTAATCTACCCAATGGAAGGTAGCTGGACCTGGAATGGTGATTCAGTATTTGGTATTTATGCCCTGGATTATGCAGACTATGCCGGATCCGGCATTGTGCATCTGGCTGGTGCTAGTGCAGCACTTGCTGGTGTTTTACTGCTTGGACCACGTAAAGGTAAATACGGAGCAGACGGTTCTGTTCATCCGATTCCCGGTGCAAACCTGCCATTGGCAACTCTGGGTACTTTCATCCTCTGGATGGGATGGTTCGGTTTCAACGGCGGATCAACTCTGAAGCTGGGTGGTATCGGTGTTGCTAACGAAGTGGCTAACGTCTTCCTGAACACTAATGCTGCTGCAGCTGGTGGCCTGATTGGCGCCCTGATTGTTGCCCGCATTCTGTTTGGTAAAGCTGACCTTTCCATGGTTCTTAATGGCGCTTTGGCTGGCCTGGTTGCAATTACTGCAGATCCGGCTTCTCCTGGTCCTTTGATGTCTACCATCGTTGGCATGGTGGGTGGCGTGATCGTAGTCTTCAGCATTCTGTTCTTTGACAAGATCAAAATCGATGACCCGGTTGGTGCGTTATCTGTTCATGGTACCGTTGGTATATTCGGTGTCATGGTAGTGTGTGTGACAGGCGGCGCCTCTGTAGGTGGCCAGCTGGTTGGAATACTCACTATCTTTGTCTGGGTCTTTGTTACCAGCCTGATTACCTGGTTTATTATCAAGGCAGTCATGGGTATCCGGGTCTCTGAAGAAGAAGAGTACGAAGGTGTTGACCTTGCCGAATGCGGTATGGAAGCCTATCCAGAGTTTGTAAGCCAGAACTAGATTCTCTGGTTAAAACAAGCTCCAAAGAAAAGCGCCACAATTGTGGCGCTTTTTTTATGCCCTGAATTTATAAGTTCTAGATAAATCTATAAATTGCCCGGCTACCTGTTGGACCCTTCTCCTTCGCCATCTGTGCGACCCAGGGTCGATCCATCTGCCAAAATCACGCCAACATACAAACCACCCTGACTCCCGTCATTCAGAGTTACGGCGTTACGCAAAGGATTGGCGAATACTGTTACCTTGTCTCCCGGACTGACCGAGCTCCGTTTCCAGCCCTGATTGATGAGCACATTGGGCGCTGTCATCTCAATGGTCCAGAGGCCATCAGGCCCCCCTTCAGCTGTACCCTCAAGCTTGAAAGACGCATGGGGGTTTATCCACCTGACCTGGGTAATCTCGCCTTCAATCCTCACTACAGCGTCATTATCAAAAGCTGCAGTCGAGTGATGTGCAATAACCGGCACAGCAAGCAGGGCCAACGCAGCAGTAGTAGAGAAAATAACGGTATTAAGTAATTTTATAGGTTTCATTGGTTCTTCCCGATTCAAAAAATGCAAAAATTTATCAAATAGTTAAATTAATAGATTATCTGGACAATCCATCCTGTCCAGCCTGGGTGCTCGGTAAGTTATCATTCAGATCAGGCAGACATTCAACTTCACCGATATCCGTATAATCGACTCTTAACCAGCGTTTGGTATTGCGCCATTCCCCTACCCAACCATTGGGATCGGTCATGATATGCTCAATTTCCAATACTTCACCGTCCTCAAGAAGCCGCATCCTTTCCTGCATGCGAAAATCTTCGGAAATCGGAATACCGGCATCGATAAAATGATTATAGGTTTCAATATAGCGAGTATTCACTACAAGCTCATCCCCTTCCCAATGGCCAATTGATTCACCGTTATAGGAATATATGACCAAATCAGGATCAGAATAATCCCGTCCATCAAGGAAAATCTGCCTGAAGCTGTTATTAAAATTTGACACCATGTAAATCACTGTAGGTAATTGCACCATGGCAATAGGCCAGACGCGAGTCATTATCATGGGGATACCGGCCGGAAAGCACTGCCCGATTGCATCCCTATATGGGCGGCCTTCAGCCCTGGCACGCTGGCCTTCTTCAAAATCGAGCTTTGTCTGACCAATAAATTCAGGATAGGGAGGACCATACATGAAGTTGGAAAAGCCCTCACTCAGGTCCACAAACCAGGTGCCGGTAAGATCAAAAGCAGGCGCAGGGCGATCCTTAGCCAGGTTTTCTGGGGCCAGAGCACCCAACTGACCTGGATGCTGGGGAATCATGCCGCTTAACGTCTCCCTTCGTTCAGCTGCAGTCTGAGCCATCAGGCTGGATGAAAGCAGAATTGATAAAAGAAAAAACGCCGCCCTTTGATAAATACACTTCATTATTATTCCCCTGAAAATAAGCCAACCACACAGCATTGAATCACAGAATCTGGTCTATCAGCATATAGTAATTTTTTTCTGACCAATTATAGAATAAAAGTCTTTCCAGGATATGTCTAATAATTAGAACAGATTCCACATGCGTGAAATAAGATCAAAGGCTATAATCCATCCCCTAAACCTGTCTGCGGAACTTCATTTATTCAATGGCAAAAAAGCACAAGAAATCCAGAAGAAATAGTGCCGGCAATCCAGCTACGGCCAACTCTGCAGCAGCCAATGTGATCGTCAGAAGACGGCCTGAAATTCCTGCATTCTGGATAGCCGTCATTATTCCTGTCATTTGTCTTGTCGGCGCATGGACTTACCCGCCGGTGGCCACCCCGATGGAATTAAAGTCCTACGCCTCACAGATCTATGTTTCGGGTTTATTGCTTTTATGGTTCTGGCTGCAAAAAAAACAACCCGACGTATCCCTTACCTTTTCTCCGGCACGAATATGTTTTGGCCTGCTTTTCGTTGCAGGGACTCTATCAATTCTTTGGGCTAATAATCCCGATTTCTGGGTTTATAAATGGAACAAGTGGTACGTGGGTTTTGCCATGTTTCTGCTTGGCATAAACATTTCCCAGACCGAGAAAAATATCGATACTGTCATTAATCTGGCCATTCTCGGCGGGCTGATTACTGCCTGTATTGGAATTGCCCAGTATCTATTTGGGTTTAATGGCATTCCTCAAACCTCGCCGCCTTCGTCGACGTTTGGTAATGGTAATATGGCAGGGCAGGTGATGGTGCTAACCGCCTTTTTGCCGCTTTACTTTCTCTTCAAGGAAAAGCTGTCTTCTCCCAAGGGCTGGTACTATGCCTTTGCCTTATGCATTCTGCTGACCTATACCTTTTATACCAGAACACGTGCAGTCTGGATGGCAATTTCATTTGAAGCAGCCTTGATTGTAATTTTTGTATTGGCCGACAAATCTCGAAGAAGCCAATGGCTGCATTGGAGCAAAGACAAGACCAAAGCCTCAATGGCTGCATTTGCCTGTTTTATGCTGTTGATCAATGTAAACAGCGAGGGTTTCAACCCGTTCTGGGAAGTTGCGGCCTATGAACTGTCTTCTATTGTGACGAATATCAATGCCAATGCCGTTGATACAGGTGGAGAGCGTTATCTAATCTGGACCAGCGCCATAGAAATTATAAAGGATTACCCCCTGTTTGGCTCGGGGTTGGGTAATTTTTTTGAGACAGCCAATAATGGAAAGTACTTGCATTACAGAATTCTGGGAGTGCAGCGAGTCCATAATGATGTTATTGAACTGGCAGTAGAGCTTGGCTTTTTCGGGCTACTTCTTTTATTACTGGTAATAGTAGCCATGTGCATTCTGATTTTTAAATTAATCCTCAGGAGCGAAGGCTATAAGCGATTGTTGTTTGCCATACTGATCATTGTTGTCACAGGTAGCATGTTTAATTCCCAATTAAGTTTTCCATATCAACTACCGGTACCCCTGACAATCATGCCCTTCTTTCTGGCACTGGTAATTAGAGGGTCTGAGGACATTGAAGCAAATACTTTTACTGTTTCCTTAAAACCATGGTTTAACAAGCTGGCCATTACCCTAGGCTCAATGGTTTTTGTTTTCATTACAGTCAATGACCTGCTCTGGTTTCGTGATGTGAATGATTTAAACCGGATTGTTAAAAACCAATCGACGGATACTGCGTGGAATCCTGTTAATCCGATTTTTAACCAGGTTTATATTACGGCGCCAAGAAGCATTCATACGGCAGTAAAAGGACAAAACCGAGGGCTGTTTAGCCAAAACATCATTAACCCCATCGTAGAATACTGGCCAGATGCACTGGCACATCAGACCATGTCAGCAGAAAACTATTTACAGCAGGGTAATTTTGAACAGGCAGAATTCTGGGCTCTGAAAATGGCAGACAGCCAGATGGATGATTCCTATTTCAGTGAATTCTATCTGATGGATATCTATCAGCGGGCCGGAAATATTGAAAAATACAGACAACTTTACGACAAGGTAAAAATGTACCCGGAATCCTCATTAAACCAGCATCCGAATTCGTATAATATGCTGCATAGCATGTCGATAAATTTGCAGGATTATTCAATGACAACCTACTTTTTTGACAAGTACATCGAATATTTTGGTGAATTCGCTCCGGTCCTTGCCAACCAGGCCGTTTTTTATCTCAATAATGGCCTGGTGGCCGAAGCGATCCCGTTAATGCGCCGGTCACTGGAATTAAATCCGTCCCTTTCACTCGCCGCTCAGTTTCAGCAAGTAATGGCACAAAACCCTGACCTCTGATA
>CBFICR010000130.1:0-5630 GCA_965661105.1 Pseudohongiellaceae bacterium
AAGGGGCATAACCACCTGGGGCGCATCATTATGAAAATTCGCGGCGAGCTACGAGAAGCCGTATAACGCTTAGCTAAGGGGTCGCGTTAGCGATCCCTTTGAGCGCCTTGTTAGTTTTCGACCAGCTACGGAGAAAAGAAATGGCGGAAGATAAAATGGTTTATTTGGAAGTCCCGCAACCACTTTACAACACAGACGCAGAGCTTAACTTGATGGCGATGCTTGAGTACGTTATGCGGACAGGCGATGAGGTTTTGACCCATGCCGAGAAGAGGCGCGTGGTCGAGTGGTTTACTGACCGGTACAACAATGAAGAGGTGGAGCACGATGAAAACTAACCGCTGCTGTAATGGGCCGAGTGAAACGAGGTCCAGCGCAGCGATCATTGACAGCTTTGTTAACTGGCATTTGGAGGCATTATGTTTGATAAAAAATACGCAAAACACTGGATAGCAATTTTGGGGGCCGCACTGCTTTTTGGAGGGCTATCAGTACAAGTGGCAGAAAATCTACCGGAAGCAGCGATGATGCTGGGCGGATTCACATTATTTTGTATCTTCGTCAGCGTAATGCCTGGTGGAGATTAGCCAGTTAACCCAGAACTATAGGGCCAAGCGCGTAGCGCGCAGGTCCAACGCAACGAAGTGGAGTGAACTATGAGTGAATTGTTAACCTATGAAAATATTGATGCTGTATTGAGTGGTTGTGAGGAAGAAATACGATCCATGATGAAAGAAGACGGTTTGAGGCCCATTGACTATAGAATGCTTGATACAAATGCCACGCTGTTAGAGCTTGGCAAATATTTGCGCGCGCAAAACAGTAATTTAATAAGGTCCAATGCAGAGCTTGATAATCGCACACGCGGTCAGATTAGAGTGGGCGGTTAACACATATTAACAAGCCAATTGGCAACTATAGCCGGATCAATCAATGTAGGTATTAATAACCAATGACCGACTTTCCTTACGACATTGAGTGTTACCCGAACGTGTTTACACTGGCTGTAATGAACGCCAGTAACGGAAAAAAAACACTCTTTGAAATTAGTAACCGTAAAAACGACTTTGTGAAACTGAAGTCCTTTATTATGATCTTAAAGGATAAAGGTCACCGGATGGTTGGGTTTAATAATATCGGTTATGACTACATCGTGCTCCATGAGTTACTAACCCGTGGTTCCCCTGCAATGACATCGAAGATGTTGTGCACTATTGCTTACACTATATCCCAGAAGATATTCAATAGTTCCAAAGAAGCCAGGTTTAACCTGATGATCTGGGACAACCAACGAATAGTGGAACAGATTGATCTGTTTAAGATTCATCACTTTGACAATATTGCCCGTGCTACCTCGCTGAAAGTGTTAGAGTTTAATATGCAGGCCGATAGTATTCAGGATTTACCCTTTAAGCCGGGAACCTTATTGTCGGATGAAGATATTGAAGTACTCTGTAAATACAACATGCACGACGTGGAACAGACCCACCAGTTCTACCTGAAGTCCCTGCATAAGATCCAGTTCAGGGAAGAGCTGACGAAGAAACATGACCGTAACTTCATGAACCATAATGATACGAAGGTTGGTAAAGATTTCTTCATTATGCGACTGGAGGAAGAGATTGGCCCCTACGCCTGCTACTTCTATGAAAATGGTACCCGTAAGCCTAAGCAGACCAAACGGAGTGAGATTAACCTGGGCTCGGTGATCTTTGACTCCGTGGAATTTCAACGTAAGGAATTCAGGGCGATTGTTGACTGGCTGCACCAGCGTACTATCAGGCAGACAAAAAAGGTATTCAGTGAACTACCGGAGTCCGTGATGGGGGATGTTCTGCCCTACATGAACACGGCTAAAAAGAACGGTAAAATTAAAAACCTGAACGTGGTGGTTGACGGGTTTCAGTTTGATTTCGGCACCGGGGGTATCCACGGGTCGGTGAAAAACTGCTTCACGCAACGCACGGAAGACCGGGTTATTATCGATATTGATGTGAAAAGTTATTACCCGAACCTGGCTATCGCTAACCGCCTGTTCCCCGCTCACCTGGGGGAGCAGTTTGCCGATATTAACGAGGCGATGTATAACGAGCGGCAAACCCACGCTAAAAAGTCATCCCCCAATGAGACACTTAAACTGGCGTTAAACGGTACCTACGGGGATACTAATAACATTTACTCCCCGTTCTACGATCCACAATATACCATGACGATTACGATCAACGGTCAGCTCTTGTTATGTATGCTCGCTGAACAACTGATGAATATTTCAGGGTTGGTGTTAATCCAGATTAACACGGATGGTTTAACGGTGAATATTAATAAAAATGACCAGAAGACGGTAGATCATGTCTGTAAGCAATGGGAAAAGGTTACCGGGTTAATTCTTGAATATGCCTATTACTCCCGTATGTGGGTAAGGGACGTGAATAATTATCTGGCGGAACCTGTTGAAGGTGCATTAAAGAACAAGGGGGCTTATGAGTATGATTATGAGCCCATGGATTTATGGAATAAAAACTTTTCCCAACGGGTCGTCGCCAAAGGTGCTGAAGCCGTGTTAACAACAGGTATCTCTCCTGAAGAGTTTGTCCATAACCACGACAACCTATATGATTTCTTCCTGCGAGCAAAAGTACCACGGTCGAGTAAGCTGATTGCTCGGGATAGTCTGTTATGTAACAACAGTGTTCAACTGCAGAATACCACCCGGTATTACGTAAGTAAGGAAGGGGTTACCCTGACCAAAATTATGCCACCATTAGCGAAAGAGCCTGAAAAGTGGCGAAAAATTGCCATTAATAAAACAGAGTGTGTGACTGTTTGTAACGACACCAAACATATTGATCGTAATAACATTGATTACGACTACTATGTTAATCAGATAAAAGAGTTGACGGAGATTTACCTGTGACGTTACGTGAGTCTTACGTTGAGCGGGAACTGCGAAAATACGTGGTCAGTCTGGGGGGCAAGTTCATTAAAATACGCGGGGGTGGATTACCCGACAGACTGATTGTATTACCTGACAGTATTATTGGATTTCTGGAAGTGAAGCGTCCAGGAGAACGACTTCGCAAGCTTCAATTCCACGAGTTGCAGGAACTCCGGGATTTAGGGCAACGTGCAGGATGGTGTGACAGTGTAGAAAGTGGGAAACAGTTTATTGACGAGTTGAGAGGTTTATCATGATTATTACCCAACTGGTGACAATTTATTCACCCAACTTCACTGAAAGCGAGTTGTATATCAACGGGGGTGATCGTTTTTGTTACGTCCTTGAAGATAAGAAACAACCCTATGGAATCAAGGTGCCCGGTGAAACCTGCTTCCCTGAATGTTGCTGTAGGGTCACTATCACCCATAGTAACCGGTGGAATAAACCCATGTTGTTGTTATACAACCGTGATGATCTGTCACTGGAGAAGGACGGTGTGCGCTTTACCGGTGTGCGTCCTCACGGGGGTAATGATGTTGATGACACCGAGGGGTGTCCACTGTGTGCTTATCATTCCAATCATAACGGCACAGTGTGGCAGCGAGCCAGTGATGATCTGTTTAACCGAGTCAAGGTAGCACTGGATCGAGGTGAAGAGGTCTATTGGGTTAAAACGTGTGTTAATTCGTAATGCGCCCTAAATCCGAGATGCACGACTACCAGAACCGACTGGTCTCGATCTTTAAAGAACAACCGTATGCCGCTATGTGGGCCTTCATGGGTGCTGGGAAGAGCACGGTGGCACTGACTGCCGTGGATGAGTTGTACAAGGAGTGTCGGCTTGACAAGGTACTCGTTATCTCGACAGTACGAAACGTCGATGTGACCTGGCCAGAAGAACCTGGTGAATGGGAACACCTGAGTCATCTCACCGTCACCCCTCTGAGAGGCACCCCCAAGCAACGATCACAAGCACTGTTTGACCCAAACCCTTTCCATGCGATCAACGTCGAGAATCTGAAGTGGCTGGTGTCACAGTTTAAAGTGAGTAAAAACAGGAAGACCGGGGTGCTCAGCTCCAACTGGCCTTATGACACCGTGGTGCTCGATGAGTCCGGGCTGTTCAGGAAGCATGATACCAACCGTTTCAAATCCTTACGTAAAATGCGACCTTTTATCAACAGAATATACCAGCTTACGGGCACACCAGCACCAAAAGGGCTGGAGAACCTATGGTCTCAAGTGTTTCTGATGGACCAGGGTCAACGGTTAGGCAGGACGCTCACGTCGTACAGACAGCAGTATTTTTACCCTAACCCTAATGGTTACGGATACCTGCCGCGAGAAACGGCCCAGACAGACGTTCTGGACAAGCTGAAGGACATCTGTTTTACGCTAAAAGAGGATGACTACCTGACACTGCCAGAGATGTTATTCCGTCCTATCAAATGTCACTTGTCACCGGCTGCCATGGAGAAGTACCGGGAGCTGGAGAAAGAGCGCATTCTGGAAATCGGGGATGATATTATTAAGGCTGATCAGGCCGGCGTGCTATACGGGAAGCTGTTACAACTAGCCAATGGTGCCTATTATACGGATCTGGAAGGAAACTGGTCTACATTCCATGATGTGAAGCTGGATGTACTACAGCAAGTAGTGGAAGAGGCTGCAGGGAAACCCCTGCTTATTGCCTATAACTTCAAATCGGATGAAGCACGATTACGCCAGCGTTTCCCCACTATGGAGTTTATCAAAGACCATAAAGGTAAGGCGTCGTCCGTGTTACAACAGCGTTGGAATAACGATGATATTCCCCTACTTGCAGCACAACCGAAATCCGCAGGTCATGGGTTGAACATGCAGAAAGGTAATGCCCACGGGATTGTCTGGTTCGGGTTAAACCCGGACCTGGAGTTATACTTACAGTTGAATAAACGGATACATCGCCAGGGACAACGTTTTGTCACAGTTAATCATATTATTATGGCGGAAGGCACGATTGACGAAAAGGTAGTAGCGACGTTGAACAGTAAGAGTGTAACTCAGGATGATATAATGAATGCCTTCAGATTATACGTGAAAAAGACCTCTCGCCCACCACCACGGTAAAGACGAGAGGTAAAGACCTGAGTAATGAGTGTATCAGAGCTCACCATACATTAACACTGGGTTTGTTACCGCTGTTGCACCATTTTGGAGTACCCGGATTCGCCTATATAACCCCACAAACCCGTATACCCGGTTAGCTGCTGTCACTAACACGGGGTCAGTGGTGTTTGCCCCCAGGTCAGCCAGGGATAATGGTGCCGTAGAGAAGTTGGTCCCATCAAAACTGACAAACACATCCATTGCCCCGGCAGTAGACATTAACTGGAACGTGTTGGCCTTGCCATCATTGACATAGTCCAGTAGTAAATCATTATCGTCAGTACCATCTACACCAACAAATGCTTCATTTCTCATGTGTAAAACCTCAAAAATGTTGAATTAAATAGGCCAGTGAATCCGTAACCACTACCACCCGATACCACCACATCAATATTAAACACCTTGGTGAATGGGGTGGACACTCCGTCATCAGCCTGCACTAATACTGAGCGGCTGCTTTCTCCCAGCGCGGCAGGATCGTCACACAGCAGTTGATTGCCTGAGATGCTGAATGATGCGTTATCCGTATCGCCAGTGCCTGCTA
>CBFICR010000131.1:0-5567 GCA_965661105.1 Pseudohongiellaceae bacterium
TGACAATTTACCAGCGAGGCCATTAAAATTATCAAGCCAATAATAACGAGAGAGTGCTTCATTCCTGCAACCTGTCATGTGTTGAACTGAAAGCAATTCTAGACGGGGAGATTTAAGGAAAGGCTAAGCGGGAATCAAGTTTGTAAAAAAAGTAACTGATTAATCTATTAAGAATTCCCTACTGAAATAAAAAAGCCGCCAGACAGGCGGCTTCTTAAAACAGGTCTGGTATCAGGCTTCAAGAATCGCCTTTACCTTGTTCATGGCATTTTTTTCCAGCTGACGAATACGCTCGGCCGAAATACCATATTCTGCGGCAAGATCATGGAGGGTGACTTTGTCATCGCTGAGCCAGCGACGGTTCAGGATATCCCTGCTTCTGTCATCAAGATTTTCCAGCGCCACATAAAGACCGTCGGTAGAGGATTTTTCATAATCTGAATCTTCGACCGAACGCGCCGGGTCAAACCGGGTATCTTCAAGATATTGCGCTGGCGCCTGATAGGCCTCTTCATCATCTGCATCTGCAGCACCATCAAAAGAAGCATCATAAGCTCCCATACGACCTTCCATCTGCATTACCGTTTCTGGCGGTACGCCCAGATCGTTAGCCACTGCCTCAGCCTCAGCCTGGCTTAACCAGCCAAGGCGCTTCTTGGAGCCGCGCAGGTTGAAAAATAATTTACGCTGAGCCTTGGTAGTGGCAACTTTCACGATACGCCAGTTGCGTAGAATGAATTCATGCATCTCTGCCTTGATCCAGTGAACAGCAAAGGACACCAGACGTACACCTACTTCAGGATTAAAGCGTTTTACCGCCTTCATCAGCCCTACATTACCTTCCTGAATCAAATCCGCCTCAGACAGACCATAACCCGAATAGCTTTTAGCCATGTGCACAACAAAACGCAGGTGAGCAAGTACTAACTTACGGGCTGCATCAAGGTTATCCTCATAGTAATACTGGTTGGCAAGCTCAAGTTCTTCTTCAGCACTGAGTATGGCAATGCCATTGACTGCGGTGATGTAGGCGTTTAAATCGCGCCCTGGCACCATTGTGTCAATAAGCTGCAGCTCTTTACTTTTAGTTTCCAGAGTCATCAGGCCTTTATTACTCTCTCTATCATTATCGTCATAATCATAATGATCATTGCTCTGATCATGATGCTCAATAGCAGTGTTTACTTTAGCGTTCATAATTATCCTGTGCAACGCCGCAGACGGCGGATTCTATCATCTTATAGATTAGACAGCCAATTACTGAAAATATTCGAGAACCGGGAAAAAATCGTTATTTTTCAATAAACTATTTGGCTAAGTTATGTTTTTATTATACCTCCATTCAATATAGGACTGATTTGAGCTATTTCAAGCATAATCGGGAACTTTCTCACCTTAAGACCAGGGCTTCTATAACAAAGGCCCCCTGATATACCATGGCGGCAAATCAGCCCTAATCTCATCGGAGTACAAGATGTCCTGCTTTAGATCTTTTCTTCTGCCTTTCGCCTGTCTGGGTCTCGCAGCCTGCAGTACTACAGGCTCAGTTTCATCCGCAAACGTGATTCCGGATTACCCGGATATGATTACTGCAGAGCGGGGCGGATTCACCCCGGAAGGCATTGAATATGACCATCTCAATCATCGCTTTTTGCTGGGCTCTTTTATCGAAGGCAAGGTGTTTGCCCTGGCCGCCAATGGCGAGCTGACCACGGTGGTTGATGACCCGGCGGTAAATGCGATCATTGGCATTGAAGTTGAAGAAGATCGCCAGAGAATTCTCGCCGCTATTGCCGATCCGGGTGTCTTTGCCGGACAGACCAATGGCTTTGCACGAGCCGGAATATTTGACCTTACTACTGGTGCACGACTTGCCCTGATATCCCTTGATGAAGCCTACCTTGATGCCCCGCAGGATACGCGTTTTTTCCCCAATGACCTGGTGGCCGATATCACCGGGAATATTTACGTGACAGATTCCTTTGCCGTGGTGGTCTACAAAATTGATACTCAAGGCAATGCTTCCGTTTTTGTGCGTCGCGATCAGTTTCCTGAAAACCAGTCTATTAACGGCATCATCAGTCACCCCGATGGCTATCTGTTAATCGCCGGATCGGGAACTGGCGTATTGTATAAAGCCGACACTCGTAATCCGGAAAACTTTTCCATCGTTGGCTTACCTGAAAAGCTCCCGGGCATTGATGGCATGGTCTGGGACTCAAAAGGTAATCTGGTGATGACCAGCACCGGACGTACTGTGGTACTGGAAAGCCGTGATAATTGGGCATCAGCACAATTAGTGGCCACCGCGCCTCAGGGCGCCGCTTCTACAGTAGCAAGGGTGGGAGATAACATGTATGTGGTTTACCCCCATTTTGCTGATCAGGAGCCGCCTACCGTAGAAAAAGTATTTTTTAATAACGAATAAAACAACCGAATAAACAGCTATTAAGGAAACAACATGATTAAAAAAGAAGTAGACGTCTCTGCCCCCGTCCATGAGTTGATTACCAGCCGCTGGAGTGGCGTGTCCTATAACCCTCAACAAATGGTGAAAGATGAAGATCTACGCGCTATGGCGGAAGCAGCACGCTGGGCGCCTTCCTGCTTTGGCGATCAACCCTGGCGGGTGATTTTTTGCAGTAAATCAGGAGACCCTGAAGCCTGGCAAAAAGCCTTTTCCTGCCTTGGTGAAGGCAACCAGCCCTGGTGTCAACATGCCCCGGTGCTGGCGATCATTTGTGCAGATACGAAATTTTCAAAAAATGACAAGGATAATGCCTGGGGTGAGTATGATACTGGCGCTGCGGCGGTCAGCATTTGTTTACAGGCCACGGCACTGGGATTGATGACACACCAGATGGCAGGCTTCAGCCCGGAATCCGCAAGAGAAACATTTGGCATTCCAGATCGCTATCAGCCAAAAGCCATGATGACGATTGGTTATCAGTGTGCGGAAGAAGATATCCCCGAGCAATTCAAGGCACGGGAACTGGCGCCAAGGCAGCGCAATCCCCTGGGCGACAATTTCTTCCTGAATGGCTGGGGCAAAGGGTTCTAGTCGCAAGTCGCAAGTCGCAAGTCGCAAGTCGCAAGTCGCAAGTCGCAAGTCGCAAGTCGCAAAAAAGGCGACTAAATTAGTCGCCTTGTCGGATGGCGTCCCTGCGGTCCTTATCCGACCACCAGAAAACCATTGAAGCCTGAGAAAGTGGTTGCTTGTCTCTTGCCTCTTGTCTCTTTTTTTACATCTCCCTGCAACGCCCACCTTTATCCTTTATCCTTTATCCTTTTTCTTTTCTCTTGTGACTTGTGACTTTTAACTTGTGACTGTAGTTATTCCCCCATCACCTCATGATAAAAACGAATCATCGCATTGGTGATCGTCGTATCCGCACTATCAATACTCATGACATGGGAGACATGATTGTAGCCTTGCCACTGGGTATACATGGGGCAGTCTGAATACTTTTCACAGAGCTTGGCATACATCCGGGCAACACTGGTTTCGATATTGGCCGGGTCGTATTGAGCACTCCACAAATACACCGGAATTTGCTCACCCTGGTAAGAGTCAACCAGGCCAAGGGGGGAACGTTGCGCGGCAAGCGCAGCATCGTCGCCATAATAGGCTGGCGTTCCTGCCGCAAATCCGCCTGAACTGAGTATGGCCATTTTTACACCGGGACCACCTGGCAATTGGGAAGGCTCATGGAACATATAAGTTGCCACATGCGTGGAGCCGGCTGAATTACCCATGATAGTGATATTGTCAGGATTGCCGCCATACTCGCTAATATTGGCCTGGACCCACTCGATAATCATACGCAAATCAATAGCGCCATCAGGCCAGCGGGCTTCCGGTGCCAGACGGTAATTGGCGTTGATGCCAATACCCCCGACTCTGGCCGCAAATTTGCCCACATTACTGTAGATCAGATTATCCGTTGCCGCGCTGACCTTATCCCCACCGGTAAGACCACCGCCATGAAAATAAATCAGCACCGGTCCACCTTCCCTGAACCCCGCATCACTGACCCAAAGATCAAAGGTCTGTGAAGGATGGTCGCCGTAGGCAATATCGCTGTGCACTGTCAGCCCCTGTGAACCAACTTCCTTCTGCAAGGGGGTATACAAGGCCTGGGTAGCCGCATTCACCTGGCCGTTCCACTGCTTGCCAATGTCCGCAATTCCGGCATAGGCAGCCCTCACCAGATCTTCCTGCGCGACAGTAGCAACGCTGCCAAGCAGAATTCCAAATCCCACTAAAAATTTCACCATCACTTTCATAACAACGCCCCCGTCCTCAAATATAATATCCAGCGCAATACTATATGCTTTTATCTTGTCTCTTGTCTCTTGCCTCTTGTCTCTTCTTTCTTGTCTCCTGTCAGTCCTCATTTCGGCCAATATCAAATTGACGGCGTGTTGAATTAATTAACAGGGTTACCAGGACAAGAAGCGTTACTGGAACCAGCAAATAAAGCCAGTAAGTCGAGCCATCATCAAAACTGACCAGACCGGCTCCCAGGAAACTGTAACTGATCACTCCCGGCATGGCGCCAAACAAGGTGAGCAGCAGCAATTTATCGAGCCTGATAGTGGTCAATGCGAGAACAATATTCTGTAAAAGATAGGGTACGAAAAACGTCAGGCGAACGATGATTGCCACAATAAATCCATAGCGATCTATTTGCCTGAGAAATTTCTTTACCTCTTTATGCCCACTTGCCAGGTTAGCCATACCCCTGAAGACATAACGCACGGAGATCGTCGAGGCCACACAACTTACCAGAATCCCTGAAAGGCTCACCACAGAACCCAGAAAAGGGCCATAGAGGGCGCCACAGACGATATTCAGTGGAATAAGGATGGGAATAAAAAAGAAAGAACAGAAAAAATAGATCAGCAGCAGGTATAAAATACTGAGCATTCCGTAAGCAGTCAGCAGCTTTTCAAAAAAGCCTATCAGTGCAGTATCGGAATAGTCAGGGAACAGAAATGCCCTGAGCAGGAACACCAGGATACTCAGCACCACTAGTAACAAAAGAGGATTAATTTTATTGATCAAACTGACGCCCACTCACAAGTGATGGCAGAATATCACAGCGATATCACTTTATTGAGATGGCAACTAGAAGTCAGGAAAAATTCATATTATGCCTGCTGATCCGGCATAAACTGGCAGTTTTTAATCTGGCATGTGCATAACAGGCAGAGCCTTATAAATAGTCTGGTTCTTCAGTATCATGGCGCATACTTACTACTATTGAGAATTTGTCATGGGACGCCATCACCACTTGTTTGTGTTCATTGCCTTGCTTGTTCCAGGCCTGCTCCAGGCACATCACAGCTTTTTCGGGCGCTTTGACAACAGCAGCTCCATGGAAATAGAAGGTATTGTGACCAATATTCACTGGCAAAACCCCCATGTTCATATCTTCCTGGAAACCATGGCTGACAACGGCGAGACCATTGAATGGGATCTGGAAAGTGGTTCTCCCACACTGATGCAGCGAGCCGGGATTCCCCGCGATGCCATTTCTGTCGGCATGACGATTCGGGTGGCT
>CBFICR010000132.1:0-5297 GCA_965661105.1 Pseudohongiellaceae bacterium
CATTAATGGTAAGAATAATCCCTTCCGGCGTGACCACCAGGATACCGGTATGCATACGTTCGATAATCTTGTTATTCATTTCCTGCAGGGACTGGATATTTTTTGCCTGCTGTCGGGCAAGCAGTTCGTTTTGACGTATCTTTCCACCCAGATACTGCAGTGACCCTGATACAGCAAACAGGCTAAAGCCAAGCAAGCCGGCCTGGACAAAGTAGACAATTCCCTCATCAATGATCAGGTAAAGATACACCTCACTGTAAATGGCAAGGATGGAGCCTACTGCCGCGAAGAATGTGCTGAGTCTTGAACGAAATAAAAGGCTGCCCGAAGCTACCGGGACAATTAGCAGACTCGCCATACCACTACTCACCCCACCACAGGTATAGCTAATGAGTACCAGGAAGACTATATCGACGAGAATAACGCTGATGAATTGTGAGGTCAGCAGGCCTTTGCTTTTTGGAAGTAGTATGCGAAAGAAAACAATGACATTAAATGCCATATAAATAACGACAACGTTTACAAACAGATCAGGATTGATTGTGCCAAGTGTTGACGTTAATGATCTGAAGAAAAAGCTGATCAGCAGGATCAGTGACAGAATGAAACGGTAGATATTGTAAACATCAAATACCCGTTGATCCTGCTGTTGAGCCAGATTTTCCAGAGATGTGTCAGTTCTATTATTAGTGAAAGCCATGGGGAAAAATTATAGAAGACTCAAAAATATCGCTTTCGGTAGCGGCAATTGAGCCACCAGCCAATTCATCGAAACAATCAGTCATTGCCGGAAAGGTAGTTTTGTTTATGTTTTTCGCTGCAAAACCATAGCTTTTCATGAGCCACGGCTCTTTGCTCAGGCACATGAACCGAGCAATACTCGCAAAGGACTATATTGCCCTGTTCCAGTTTGCCGGCAGCTTTTTTGTTTGCTTTTTCCTGCTTGGCCAGGAAGTTCCTGATTAAACGCCAGAACATCCAGATTACTACAGCAAAAATAACGAGTCTGATTAATCCCATAAAAAATCTTTATAATAAGTACTTAGTGGCAGACAATACCGCACCTGTATGACAATATCCATAGAGGTTATTCACAGAGGTCATTCAGTTGTGCAGGCCTTTTAATGTCTATTAATGTGTTTTAGCTGGCATCCCGCAGATGTCAAAATTATTATACGCTTTTACTGTAAAACAGGTTTTCAAAATCCCTATTCATGGCTAATCATAATACCCTGAACGTAGTAATGGCCCAGGTGAATCCACTGGTGGGTGATATCCCCGGAAATACCGAGCTGGTTATTAAAACGACGGAGAAAATTCTGGCTCGGGATAAACCCGATGTGATTGTGTTTCCGGAACTGGTGCTCACGTCTTATCCTCCTGAAGACCTGTTATTACGAGCCAGTCTGGATATCAGGGTCGAGTCTGCACTAAAGGCCATCAGGGCCTGTAAGTTTGATACCCATCTGGTTATTGGTTATCCCGGCAGGGAACAGGGACGTCTTTACAATATGCTATGCGTTATTTACCAGGGCAATACGGTAGCTACCTACAAGAAACAGATTCTTCCCAATTATCAGGTTTTCGACGAGAAGCGTTATTTTGATGCCGGCTCACAAGCCTGTGTGTTGAACATCAATAATATTCCGACCGGGTTTACTATTTGCGAAGATCTTTGGGAGCCAGGTCCCATGGCCCAGGCTCAGGCCGCCGGCGCGAAACTGATGATAAATATAAATGGCTCTCCCTTTCATGTAGATAAATACCAAAACAGGCTGGATACATTGCATGCCAGACAGCAGGAAGCAGCTTTGCCGATTATTTATGTAAACCTGGTGGGTGGTCAGGATGAACTGGTATTTGATGGTTGTTCCATGGCTATTGATGGCGATGGCAGCATCAGGGCACTGGCACCAGCCTGCGAAGAGAATCTGGCAGGCATCAGCGTCCACTATGATGAGGAACAGGCCACTATCGCAGAGGCCGATATAAACCCGGTGGAGGATAAGCAGGCACTGATATACCGGGTGCTGGTACTTGGCTTACATGATTATGTGATCAAAAACGGGTTTTCAGGCGTTGTGCTGGGGCTTTCCGGTGGCATCGACTCTGCCTTGACCCTGGCAATTGCCGTTGATGCCCTTGGCGCCGACCGGGTACATGCTGTCATGATGCCGTTTAAATATACTTCCGATATGAGTATTGAGGATGCGGCAAAGCAGGCTGGGAATTTTGGCGTTAATTATCGGGTTATCCCTATTGAAGATGTTTATGAAGGCTTTATGTCCAGTCTGGCACAGGAGTTTGCCGGCACAGCGGTAGATCTGGCGGAACAGAACCTGCAGGCAAGGTGCCGTGGTGTCATCCTTATGGCGATTTCCAATAAAAAGGGATACCTGGTGCTTACTACTGGCAACAAGAGCGAGATGGCAGTAGGTTATTCAACGCTTTATGGCGATATGGCGGGTGGCTTTGATGTGCTCAAGGATGTGCCGAAAATGCTGGTATATTCGTTGTCACGTTACAGGAATTCTGTTTCTGCCGATGCTCATGCTGAAATGATCCCTGTACGCATTATTGATAGGCCACCCTCTGCAGAGCTGGCACCTGATCAGGTGGATGAAGATAATCTGCCCCCTTATGAGATTCTTGATCAGATACTTGAGTTATATATTGAAGGCGATGAAAGCGCCCATGCCATCATTGAAAAAGGTTTTGATCATGATACTGTTATGCGAGTATTAAGACTCGTTGATTTAAATGAATATAAACGCCGTCAGGCTCCGGTTGGCGTCAGAATCAGTAAAAAGGGCTTTGGCAGGGATCGTCGTTATCCGATAACGTCGGGGTGGAAGCTGGGAGAATAACCCGGATATAGGAAAAAGGATAAAGAATAAAGGAAAAAGGAAAAAGGAAAAAGGAAAAAGGAAAAAGGATAAAGGATAAAGGTAACCGCGTGTAGGTGAGATAAGCGTGTAGGTCGGATAAGGGCGATAGCCCGCCATCCGACGTGAAGGATGCAGGAAAAAGAAAAAGAAGGATGCAGGATAAAAGAAAAAGGTGACCTGTTGTAGGTAGGATAAGCATGTAGGTCGGATAAGGCTGACAAGCCGCCATCCGACATTCGGGATAAAAGCCGGGCATGGTCATCCAGAATAAAAACACTAAGAATGAAGTCCGCAAACCGTAAACAGGCAGATTGTATTAGCGAGGGGTTATGCAGGAAGACGACAACAAGTACTGGAAGGAAAATATTCGCATACTCAAGATACTGTTGGGTATCTGGTTTATTGTTTCATTCCTGATGTCTGTGATTTTTGTTGATCAGCTCGATGTTATTCGTATTGGTGGCTTCAAGTTTGGCTTCTGGATGGCGCAACAGGGGTCGATCTACGTTTACGTAATATTGATATTCGTCTATCTGAAGATGATGGATAACCTTGATCGTAAATATCATCATGAAGAGAAAGACATCCTTGCTCAAGAAGCCGACGATAAGGCTTCCTGAATTTTGTTTATAAAAATAATAAAGACCAACAGGGCATGAGCGCATGAGTCTGCAACTCCTAACCTATCTATTCGTAGGCATCACCTTTATCGTCTATATCGGCATTGCCGTCTGGTCCAGGGCTTCCTCCACCCAGGAGTTTTATATTGCCGGGGCCCATGTACCCCCGCTAGCCAATGGTCTGGCCACAGCTGCAGACTGGATGTCAGCGGCGTCGTTTATTTCCATGGCGGGAATCGTGTCCTATATGGGGCGCGATGGCTCGGTGTATTTGATGGGCTGGACCGGAGGCTATGTCCTGCTGGCACTGATGATCGCGCCTTACCTGCGTGATTTCGGTAAATTTACTGTGCCGGATTTCATAGGGGATCGCTATTACAGCCAGTTAGCCCGCATGGTGGCAGTGGTATGCGCCATTTTTGTTTCCTTCACCTATGTGGCCGGCCAGATGCGTGGTGTCGGGGTGGTGTTTTCACGCTTTCTGGAAGTGGATATCAATCTTGGCGTTCTCATTGGCATGACCATAGTGTTCTTCTATGCCGTGTTAGGAGGAATGAAAGGCATTACCTACACCCAGGTAGCGCAATACTGTGTACTGATTTTTGCTTACATGGTGCCGGCAGTGTTTATTTCCATCCTGATGACGGGCAATGTGATTCCCCAGCTTGGCTTTGGCTCGGAGCTCAACGAATCCATGGGCGGGGGCTATCTGCTGGATCGACTTGATGGCCTGCACGAAGAGCTGGGCTTTGCCGCCTACACCGAAGGCGTGCGCAGTTCGCTGGATGTCCTGTTTATTACCGCAGCGCTGATCATGGGTACGGCAGGTTTGCCTCACGTTATCATTCGCTTTTTCACCGTCCCCAGTGTCAGGGCAGCTCGAAAGTCAGCTGGTTATGCACTGTTCTTTATCGCGATTCTCTACACCACTGCGCCGGCCATTGCGGCCTTCGCCCGCACCAATCTGATCAATACCGTGAACAATGCGGTCTATACCGAAATGCCCGGCTGGTTTCGTACCTGGGAAAATATCAATCTCATTACTTTCGATGACAAAAACGGCGATGGCAGGATCCAGTATGTGGCCGATCCTGCCATCAATGAGCTAAACGTGGACCGGGATATTATTGTGCTGGCCAACCCTGAAATCGCGCAGTTACCCAATTGGGTAATCGCGCTGATTGCCGCCGGCGGACTTGCCGCGGCACTGTCCACAGCCGCCGGTTTGTTGCTGGTGATATCCACGTCCATTTCCCATGACCTGTTAAAGCGCAACCTGATGCCGGATATTTCAGAGAAACAGGAACTGAAATTTGCCCGTATCGCCATTTTCTTTGCAGTTATTATTGCCGGTTATTTTGGCATTAATCCGCCAGGCTTCGTTGCCCAGGTGGTGGCTTTTGCCTTTGGTCTGGCGGCGTCATCTTTCTTCCCGGCCATTGTGCTGGGTATATTTTCGGTGCGCATGAACAAGGAAGGGGCGGTTTCCGGCATGATTGCCGGCATAGTTTTTACTGCCACCTATATTATTTACTTCAAGTTCATTAACCCGGCCGCTGATACAGCAGAAAACTGGTGGTTAGGAATTTCACCGGAAGGAATTGGCACGGTAGGAATGTTGATGAATTTTATTATTTCGGTTGTGGTTTGCCGCTTTACCCCTGCACCGCCTCAGGACGTGGTTGATATGGTGCTGGATATCCGGGTGCCGGGAAAACCTTCCTGAGCACCGTTATTGCTAGACAGGGATGAGAGTATTTATATCATTCCCGTTGTCATCTTCAGCGCC
>CBFICR010000133.1:0-5178 GCA_965661105.1 Pseudohongiellaceae bacterium
CGGGGAATCGGGGTCACGGTGAAATCCCCCAGTAAAAATTAAATCTATTAAATCTGTAGATTCCATTTTCGTAGGTCGGATAAGCGCAGCGCCATCCGACGGATCTCGTGATAAAAGATAAAGGAAAAAGGTGGGCGGGTTTAGCTGCTTTTTCCTGAGTTGGGAGAAGGTCTGGATAGGAGATTTTTCTGTCGGATGACGGCCGGTGGCCTTATCCGACCTACGGGGAATCGGGGTCACGGTGAAATCCCCCAGTAAAAATTAAATCTATTAAATCTGTAGGTCGGATAAGCACAGCGCCATCCGACTGATGAAAAAACCGGGTAAATAAAATTGGGAAATAGAACATGAGCGAAGATATTAAAGACGATATTATTGACGACGACAATCCGGTTGGTGGCGATGAGGATGTCAGGATCATCAAGAAATACCCGAACCGTCGTATCTATGACACGCAGACCAGCAAGTACATCAAGGTGGATGATATCCGCGACATGATCGTGGAAGGCATTCCGTTTATGGTACTGGACAGCAAGACCGGTGAGGATGTGACGCGCAGTGTACTGCTGCAGTTAATCATCGAGCAGGAATCGGAAAACAACCCCCTGTTCACCACCGAAAACCTGAAGTCCTTTATTCGTTACTACGGCCAGGTCCCCCACCAGGGCTTTGCGGATTTTATGAACCAGAGCCTGTCGTTTTTCCAGAGCCAGCAGGATCAGTTGCGTGATACCTACAGCGACATGATGCAAAACAATCCCATGAAAACGTTCCAGGATATGAACAAAAAGAACATGGAGATGTGGAAGAAAATGTCGGAAGGGTTTTATAAAAATATGAAGAAATAATGTAGTACTGTTTCTGAACAGCTATCTTGCCCGTTGTTTAACGGGCAAACTCTTCAGCTATTCAGCTCTCTACCTTTTCACCTCTCCGCCTCTTTCACCTCTATTCAAGACTTTCCGGATTTCCGACCTATACCGATATACGTCATTCCATGTTCCTTGATAATTGCCGGGTCATACATGTTGCGCCCGTCAAAGATCACTTTTTCCTTTAGCACACTTTCCAGTACATCAAAATCCGGTGCCCTGAAATTATGCCATTCAGTACAAATGACCAGTGCGTCGGCTCCCTGCAAGGCCTTTTCCTTAGTCTCCACCAACAGTAAATTCTTTTCGTTGCCATAGACCTTTGAAATTTCCCCCATGGCTTCGGGATCATAGGCCTGTACTATGGCCCCTGCCTCCCACAACTGCTCCATCAAGACCAGGCTACTGGCCTCCCTGATATCATCGGTATTGGGTTTGAAGGACAGCCCCCACAAGGCAAAGGTTTTGCCTTTAAGGTCGCCCTGAAAATAATCGGAAATATATTCGAAAAGCTTTTCCTTCTGCCTTGCATTGACTGATTCCACCGCTGTCAATATTTCAGACTTATAGCCGTTGCTATTCGCGGTATGAATAAGCGCCTTCACATCCTTGGGAAAGCAGGAGCCGCCATAACCACAACCGGGGTAAATAAACTGAAAGCCGATTCTCGGGTCAGAGCCAATGCCCTGGCGAACCTGTTCGATATCCGCGCCAACCTTTTCAGCAATATTGGCCATTTCATTCATAAAACTGATTTTCGTCGCCAGCATGCAGTTCGCCGCGTACTTGGTCATCTCGGCGCTGCGGGTGTCCATAATAATAATCTTGTCATGGTTTCTGTTAAAAGGCTGATACAGCTCGCGCATTATTTTTTCTGCCCTTTTAGAGTCCGTGCCAATAATAATTCGATCAGGGCGCTGACAATCACTCACTGCTGCCCCCTCTTTCAGAAACTCTGGATTGGAGACCACCGCAAAGTCAATGTCGGCTTCACGCTTTTTCAGAATTGAGCCGACTGTTTCCTGCACCTTGTCAGCTGTCCCCACCGGTACAGTGGATTTATCGACGATGATTTTTTCGCTACTCATATGCTCGGCAATGCTGGAAGCCACTTCAAGCACATATTGAAGATCCGCAGAGCCGTCTTCGCCTGGCGGCGTACCTACTGCAATATACTGGACCATCCCGAAATCAACTCCCTGTTGGGTATTGGTAGTAAAGGTCAGTCGGCCTGCCTTGAAATTTTCAACCACCAGCGCTTCAAGACCTGGCTCATAGATGGGAATAATGCCATTTTTAAGATTGTTGATTTTCTCTTCATCCACATCGACGCAGCAGATTTCATACCCAACATCGGCAAGTACAGCCGCCTGCACAAGACCAACATACCCGGTACCAAAAATGGTAATTTTCATTTAACTATTCCTGAAATACGTCTGCAATTTTTATACTTTTTATATGAGTTCTTAGTCAAGATGATGATATTGCCTATACCAGGCGACCCACTTGCCAATACCAGCAACAGGTAGCAATAATAATTCCTGTAATACGATTAATTTTTACCCTGATCATATTTCTGCGCCATTCTACAGAAAGCGCTGAAAAAATAATAAGGATCTTCAGGGGGCAGATGCAAAGATTTGGATTGACGGGCAGACGCAAAAGACAGGAATGACCGTAAAAAGCGATTTAACTACACAGGCACTGAATTAACATCATAAAACACAGTGTAATAATCAAAGACAGGCGCCAAAAGACAAGGGATACATTTGGGGCCTATTCCAGAAACACTAAATTACAAACTCTTCTCGCGTTACTCGATTCCAATACTAGTTAGGCATTTTCCTCAAGCACCAGGTGAAGGGTCATTAGTTCTCCCCTGTCTTCTGCCGCCTGCCTCTGATTTTAAACTGAGGAATTAAACTTAAAAAAAACCCCAGGATCTGAGGGGGGGGATAGATCCTGGGGTTTACTCCGTGGGGGGACGGAGGTTTAAAACTTACTACTTACAACTTACTAATGCGTCTTAAGCTTTCATTGCTTCGGAAGCAGCAGAGACAGAAGTCTTCACACCGCTTTCGTACATGGAACGCATTTCGTTGAAGAACTTGATACCCATGTCTGAGTAGGATTTGGCATCGTTCATCATCATGTCAGTGGCTTTCTGAGTCATTGACTGCTGAGTTTCGTAGAAAGAAACCATGTCTTCAGGGCTGCGAACTTTCAGACCAGACTGCATGCTGTCCAGACCCAGTTTGGCGTAACCCTGGAAGCTGTCCATCATGGTGTTGTAAGAAGATTCCATTGAACCGGCAACCATCTTGTTGAATTCAACTACTGGCTCAAAGCTGGCTTCGAATTTTTTGTATGCTGATGTTTTGTTAGGCATTTTGTAATCTCCCGATTTTTTCGCTTTAACTGTTTTAGTTTGTACTGCTTTAGTCTGTACTACTTTCTTCGCTTTGGCCTTCGCTTTCGCTTTAGGCTTTGGCGTCGTTTTCGGTTCCGGACTTACTTCAACTGCCAGTTCCGATTGTGCTGTCGCTTCAGGCATTGTTTCCTCCTGGTTGTTTGCTCCATCACTCAATTTGTGCTGTGCAGCATATCAAGACTTTTTGTGCGACGCAACATTTATTTTGCACCGCAACAAAAGAATTTCATGATTTCAATAAAATCAATAGCTTAGGTTTTAAAAAAGTTGGACTTAGGGTGTTTTTGGGAGGGTATTAGTCGCAAGTTACAAGTTTCAAGTCGCAAGAATGGGGCATTATGGGCTATTTTTTGCTGATGATGCAGGTATTTCGACTGGGTTTACTGAACGCATTAGTGCATGGAGCATTTTGGAGATTTCTCTGGATTCGTTTAGCCAGGCTTGGCCTTTGGCGTTGTTGATATAGCCAATTTTTATGGCTATATAGGTTTGGGAGCGCAGTTCGCCGGCGGAGCCTTTGGCGTAGTTAAGGAAGTTTGCCACTTCTTTGGGACTGTTGCGTTCGAAGCCTTCGGCTATGTTGGAGGAGATGGATAAACCTGCACGAGTTATCTGGTCCTTGAAACCGAAGTCTGAACCGCCCACCTTTATCCTTTTTCCTTTATCTTTTATCTTTCCTGCTTGCGACTAGATTTTAGTCTTGTCGAGCCATTTAATAATCGGATCAATCTGTTCCGGCGCATTCAGCGTCGGCGTGTGGCCGGTGCCTTCGAATTCGATGGCTTCGGCCTGGGGGAGTTTACGGAGCATGCGCTCTAAAAGATGCTCGGAGAGGAAGTCGGAATCCTTGCCGCGCAGGATCAGCACCGGGCATTTGATCTGCACCCAGTATTTCCACAAATTGAAATACATCAGGTACCAGTAACGACGGCCATAGGTATTGGAGATATCCGGATCAAAGGCCAGGCGAAAACCGGTGCCGTCCGGGCGCGAACTGGTTTTGGCGTAGTGTGCCCAGTCTTCATCGGTCATGGGGTTGAATGGGGCCAGGGTTTTGCGGATATACTTTTCCACTTCGTCCAGATTATTGAAATAGGGATCCATGTGCAGGTAGCGCCCCAGTCGCGCCATGGCGGTATTGGGTACCTCGGGAGCGATATCGTTAATAATGAGACGCCGCACCGGCGAATTCTTCATGGCGGCCAGTACCATGCCCATCATGCCGCCCAGTGAGGTGCCCAGCAGATCAAACTGATCACAACCAATCTTGGCCGCCAGCACGGTGAAATCCATATTGTATTGCTGAATCTGGTAGTCCTCATGATCCGGCAACCAGTCGCTGTGGCCTCGGCCTACGGTATCGGGGCAGATTATGCGGCGCTTTTTTCGGGTACTGGCAAGGCGGTGGGCAATGGCATCAAAATCATGGGAGTTGCGGGTCAGGCCATGCAGACAGAACATGGTTTCACTGCTGTCTTCGCTGCCCCAGTCCTGATAGAAAACATTGTGGTAGCTTTTTGAATTGATACAGCGCACTGAGCCCGTACGAGGGGCTTGCGCATATTTTTCCTGCTCAAACTTTCCGTTAAGAACTACTGCTTCACTTTTTGCCATCTGAAAATTCTGTATAGCGTGACAATTAAATCGTCGGTTAAATATTTACCAATCACGCCATCAGTTAAGAGGATGATTCGCTTGCGCCGTAATACTATACGATTTATCTACCACGGACGATTAACTCCGCGAATTCGATATCAATACTAGTCATCCATGAATGGTATTCAGGGGAGGTTACACTTGCCGCTTTCTTAATTCTGCCCCGAATTTGAGACGAATAAAAGGGTCTCGGGTGTAATGAACCAAACTTTTATACAA
>CBFICR010000134.1:0-5152 GCA_965661105.1 Pseudohongiellaceae bacterium
TGTAGGTCGGATAAGCGCAGCGGCATCCGACGGGGCGACCTTTGGTCGCCGACTTGAGACTTGAGACTTGAGACTTGAGACTTGAGACTTGAGACTTGAGACTTGAGATCAGTTGCAAGCCTAATACTGCTCCCGTACTCTTATCGTTTTCGTTTTAACGAAAATCGCCGTCTTCAATGGCCACCTTTATCCTTTTTCCTTTTTCCTTTATCCTTCAATATTCATCCTTCATTCTTCGTTAATAACTCAACTTAAAAGCAGCAATCAAATATGACTACGCCGACTGAATCCCACCATGCCAACACCAAAATCCAGTACGTGGTGAAAGGTGAGCACACTATTTTTTATCCGGGTGATCGGGAAAAATCCTATTGGCCGGGTGAATTCCATGAGGTGGAAGTGATCGATATTCATTCACTTGAGGAGTCGCAAAGACCTACGGTGGAGAATAATGGCTTTGCGCTGTTGCATCATGATTCCCGCATGACTGATTATTTTGATGAGGCGCAGGTAGAGACGATTTACTATCCGGAAATGTGCGAGCTGGCGAAACAGGTGAATGGCGCCGAGTTGGCCATTGCCTTTGGACATGTGGCGCGCAGTGATAGCCCGGATGCTACCCAGCACTCACAACCTTCCTATGCGGCTCACGTGGACTACGGCAGGAAAACCATTGAGGAATATACGCACAATATTCTCGGTGATGAAGCCGAAGCCTGGCTGAAGAAGCGTGTGGTGCTGATGAATTTCTGGCGCCCGATTAAAACGGTTTACCGTACACCACTGGCGTTGGTAGATGCGTCCACTGTTACCAGGGAAGACCTGAATTTTGCAGAGGTCAGGGGCGGATTGAATGATCCCAATCGTCCTCCTTTATATGGCTGGAACCTGAGTTATAACCCGTCCCATAAGTGGTATTACGCTTTTGAAATGCAGCCGGAAGAAATCTTTGCCTTCAAGCTTTACGATTCCCGTGACGATGTCCCGCAATATACCGGTCACACCGCCATAGACCTGCCCTGGACGGATGAGAATACGCCGCCGCGTAATAGTATGGAAATCCGCACCATTTCCTTTATCGACGAATAGCAGAATTTTCAAGGCTTAAGCCTGGTGACTGTTCTGTCGGATGACGGCCTGCGGCCTTATCCGACCTACGGGTTGGTGGTGCGTTGGGTTTTGCAGATTTTGTAGTGTTGTGGGTCGGATAAGCGCAGCGCCATACGACATAGCGGTCCTGCTTTCCGACATCAAGATAAGACTTTAGCCATTCCCGAATTCTGGGTAGACTTCCGTTAATAAAAAAAATAATCAGGGGTATATTCCATGTCTGTTGCTGCGCTCGGGGAAAAAAATAATAAGGGTTGGTTCACCTACGAAAACGGTATCCTGCTACTTCTTGGATTCACCTTCGGTCTGATCTTTTTTGATCGTAATGCGGTCGGGGTGCTGACTCCCTATATCAGTGAAGATCTGGGCTTGTCCAATGCTCAACTGGGCATGCTGTCGTCGGGTCTTGCTCTGGCCTGGGCCATATCCGCTTATGTTTTCAGTGCCTGGTCGGACCGCAAGGGTTCTCGCAAACCATTTATTCTGATTTCTATTGTCGTGTTTTCCCTATGCTCGGCAAGCTCCGGACTAGCCGGTTCTTTTGGCTTTCTACTAGTGGCCCGCATTGTCATGGGACTTGCTGAGGGACCGTTCCTGCCCATTTGTCTGTCTGTCATGAACGAGGAAAGTTCACCGCACCGACGTGGTATGAATGCCGGGCTCATGCAGAATGTGTTTGCCGCGCTGCTGGGGACTACCCTGGCGCCGATCATGCTGACGGCTCTGGCACAACAATTTGACTGGCGCATTACCTTTTTTCTGACGGGCATTCCGGGTCTGATTTGCGGCTTTCTGGTATGGAAATTTATGCGTGAACCCGAAAAACATAAAGCTGCTGCGCTGGAAGAACCCTCAGCACTCGGTGAGCAGGAAGGTCACAAAGTGTCGGTGGGCGCCCTCGGCATGCTGAAGGAACATAACATACGTATCTGTGCCCTTATTTCTATTTTCCTGGTGTCCTGGTTTCTGGTATCGCTCACCTTTCTGTTTGTGTTTTTTACCAGTTATCGCGGTTTTACACCCGAGCAAACCGCTGGCGTGATGTCGGTCATGGGATTTTCCACCATGATATGCGGCTTTCTGGTACCGGCCTGGTCGGATCGAATCGGGCGCAAACCGGTGATGATTCTGTTTACCTTTATTGGCGTGGTTACCCCATTGGCTGCGCTCTATTTTGATGGCCCCATGTGGATGATGGGGCTGCTGCTCTTTATTGGCTGGAGTGCCTCGGGTTCCTTTGCCTTATTTATGGGAGTGGTGCCGGGAGAAACGGTCAGTCCAAAACTGGCCGCCACATCCATGGGGCTGGTTGTTTGTATCGGGGAATTGGTCGGTGGCTTTGCCTCGCCCTGGCTGGCCGGGGTACTGGCGGATCAGAATGGATTGCAGGCGACCATGTATTTCACACTGATCTGTGCCTTCCTGTCTGGAATAACAGCGCTGTTCCTGAAAGAAACAGCGCCCAGTCAGGTGGGGCAAGCTGCGGGCTAGCCGGTACCAAGTTTTCTTTAGTCGTCTGTTTTCAACCGGCAGCCGTCATCATCGCTAACTACATAGCCGGCCGACGGGTCGGCAAAATGTGAGCCGATAACCAGCACGTCCTGGTTGGCGTAGTCATCCACAAATGCCTGACGCGTCTGCGCACCTTTTTCCTGGTCCATATCAAAGCGCACAATTCTTTTCGGTTCTGCCAGCTGAATCGGGTTGTGCATCAGGTCACCGGTTATAATGGCTTTTTCGCCTTTGGATTCGATACAGATACTGACATGTCCTGGTGTATGCCCGGGGGTAGGGCGCAAACTGATTTCAGGACAGACCTTGTGTTCAATATTGATAAGGTCCACCAGACCGGCATTGATTACCGGTTGAACCGCATCGGTCATGTGATTCAGATCATGATAGTCACCGGTTTCCAGCAGCATTTGCCAATGTTCATATTCCGACCTGCCAAACAGGTAACGGGCATTGGGAAAGGTCGGAACCCATTGGCCATCGACCAGATGCGTGTTCCATCCTACATGGTCAAAATGCAGATGGGTGCATAACACGTAATCGATTTCCTCGCGCTTGAATCCGGCTGCTGCCAAATCCTCCAGAAAAGACGTCTGCATATTGGTAAACACATCGAACTCCCGTTGGCGGTCAGCCCCGATGCAGGTGTCCAGCATGATCTGGTGCTGCGGTGTACGCATCACGAAACACTGGAAACTGATTATCATTTTTCCGTCGGGGGTGCCGAAATGCGGTAGCAGCCAGGGGTATTTCTGAACATCTTGTGGGCCGGCATCCGGCCATAACATTGAAATATCATCTTCCCAGCCATTGACCTCAACGATGCGGGTGATTTCCACGTCGCCAATTTTCCAGGTGTGCAGATTCTCTAGTGCCATAAATACTCCGTAATTATTGTTGCCTGCCGTTATGCGTTCAGTGTTTTAGAAACTGAATATATCAACTTCATCTTCCGGCGCTTCCAT
The DNA here is from genome assembly GCA_965661105.1 of Pseudohongiellaceae bacterium. Taxonomy (GTDB): domain Bacteria; phylum Pseudomonadota; class Gammaproteobacteria; order Pseudomonadales; family Pseudohongiellaceae; genus Eutrophocola. The sequence continues at coordinate 3,588 of CBFICR010000134.1, forward strand.
GCCTTCCTCATGATATTTTTCCCAGATTTCAGCCCAGGGCCGACCAAACATGTCTGGCACATAGGCGTCATAGGTATCACCGGGGTTCATCGGCGTGGCAATGCCATCTACCGGAAAAATGGTCTGCACACATTCAATATACGAATACGGGTCACCTTCGCTGATATCGCTGACACGTCTCAGATTGCGCACGATACGGATCGGTTCGCTTAGCGCTTCGGGATCATAAAAAATCGATTCATGATTCAGCGCTGTGATGGCGCCTGCGTCATCACGCACCGGGGTGTAAATTTCCACCGTCTGCATTTTGTTGGAAAACTCAAACTGGGAATGTGCCATCCAGGGCTGGATATTGGAGGTCCAGCTAATCACCACATCGCCATCCCAGAAACCAACGGTTTCGCCATACCAGCGCGGCACATCCTGACCAAGACGGGGAATGGCGCCCTCAGTATTAAACTCCCGGCCAAAATGTACCTGGGTGATAAAGTTTCGGGCGACACCGGCAAGAATCTCAAAAATATCCGGAGTCACGATGATGGTGTGATTTTGCATCAGCGTGGAGGCAAAGTGCCAGCGCCGCATGAAGCCTTCCGGCCAGCAATACTGGGAAGGCCATTGTGACTGGCCACGAGACTGATGGTAGGCCTCCTGCACCACCCGTTTCTGGTATTCAGGGGTAAGGAATGAAAGCACGGTGGGGATCTGATTCACCATCATGCCGTACCAGGTGCCCTGCAATCCACCCGGGCCACCTTCATCCCAGAAATAGCGCCCACTGATATCGCCAGGCACGGTGGCATAGGTATGCTTTGTCGGGCCACCGCGGCTCTGGGTTTCGGCCATGAGGGCTTCATAGTGTTCCTGAGCCGTATCAAATTCATAAGGGCTGACCATAGATTCCCGTGGATAATCCCTGTCACAGAATCCCCAGGCCGCCGTCTGGGGCGGGTTGTCACCGCCCATGTTAGGCCCCGGATAGGCGCCGCCCTGGGCTTCCAGAGCAAAGCCGGAATTACAGCGCCAGTAACGCGGATCCATCCAGTAGTCCATGTCCTGGTAAAAATCAGTGGTAGTAAAGATGTCTATGGGGAGGGGGTCGACATTATCGGGTACATCGCCATTTTGGGCCGCCACCGCTTCGAAACCAAAAAAGTTGACTGGACCGACTATTTCGTAATCCTGCGCATCCGCAATGGGGGCGCCTCGGCCAACACTGTCAAAGCCGATATCCGGCATGGCCTGAGCCATGGCCTGTTGTGTAAAAGTAAGCAGGCTGACAGTCAGCAGGGTCAAAGACAGCACGGTGACTGACAGCAGAAAAAAAGAGTGTCCTGGTGTCGTTATTCCTGGCAGATTTCGCATAGTGGTCCTCGGGTATTTATTAAACTTCGAATGTTTTAATTCCGGCTTGTCCTGATTGAGTCATTTCAGCAGCAGGTTAAGTTATCACAATCGAAACCTGCGAAGAAATGCCGTTGAATTTTTTAACTTAACTTGATCAGGGGGGCAGGGGCAGGCACGCCGAGAATCATATCAGCGGCTTTTTCAGCAATAGCAACGAC
>CBFICR010000135.1:0-5134 GCA_965661105.1 Pseudohongiellaceae bacterium
ATCACCTTCCATAATCATACGATCCGAAAAAGTACCGCTGTCACCCTCATCAGCATTACAGACAATATATTTCTGGTCCGCGACGCAATCCGCAACGGTGCGCCATTTGATGGCGGTAGGAAAGGCTGCGCCTCCACGTCCGCGCAGACCTGAGTCTGTCATTTCGGTAATGATGCCGTCAGCACTTTTAGCCAGGGCATTCTTCAGACCAACAAAGCCGCCCAGACTTTCGTAGGCAGACACTGATGTGGACTCGATGATGCCGCAACGGGCAAAGGTCAGGCGTTCCTGGTTTTTGAACCAGGGCAGTTCGTTCACATCGCCCAATGATTTGCTGTGCTGGCCGCCATTTAAAAAATCCGCATCAAACAAATCCGGTACATCTTCCAGCGTGATCGGGCCATAGCCGACACGGCCTTTATCGGTTTCAACTTCCACTAAAGGCTCCAGGAAACAGGCGCCGCGGGATCCATTGCGGACCAGCTCTATGTCGAGGTTGCGATAACGGGCTTCGGTATCAATTGCCTTGGCCAGCAGTTCCGCACCCAATGAGGCGGAAGTGGTTTCCCGTGGGATATAGATTCTTATAGTCATTATGCGGGCTCCCCGTTAGCTGAAGAGCTCAAGGTTTCAGTAAGGGCTTTGAAGCCATCAATACTGACGCGTCCATAGGTCTCCTGGTCGATCATGATATTGGGAGAGCAGGCACAGTTGCCCAGACAGTAAACCGGCTCCAGGGTAAAATCACCGGAAGCAGTCGTTTCATGGAAATCCACGCCGAGAAAGGACTTGATGTCTTCAGTCAGTTTGACCGAGCCCATAGCCTGGCAAGCCTCAGCCTGACAAACTTTTACGGTATATGTTCCGGGCTTGCTGGTTTTGTAATCATGATAGAAGCTGGTAACCCCGTGTATTTCGGCACGGCTGAGGTTGAAGACTTTGCCCAGCATCGCCATGGCGCTGGGGTCAACATAGCCAAATAATTGCTGAATTCTATGAAGTGCGAGCATCACACCGCCGGTGCGTCCCCTGAACTCCTGAACGGCCATTTTGGCGGCATCCAGGTTCCATTCCTGATATTTGATAGGTCCTGATAACTGCTGCATGCTTAAAAAATCCTGCTATTGAGTGTCGAAATGAAAACCTGGCTGATAAAGGACTAAAAAACCAAATAAAATGTCCAGAATTTTCAGGGTGATAAAACCGGGTTAGCGGTCGGTTTCGGAGCACGAATTCTACCATGACAGGTTGAGGGCGGCAATTTTCGATTAGCGAAAACTTTTTCAGGTAAAGGGATAATCCCTTGAAAAATATAGGGCTTTTAAACAGCTTGTCATTAACAAAGCTTAAAGTCGCAAGTTACAAGTTGCAAACAGGAAACGACACTGCCAGCTTTGATCTGCTTTGCGACTTGAGACTTGTAACTATGGTTATCAGGGGGCTTGATCAAGAATCCATTGCATCATAAGCAGGGCCTGTTCTTCACTGACGCGCTGGTTAGGGACCATTGGCACAAGTCCCCAATTACCGCCGCCGCCGCGAATTATCTTTCCGGACAGTACTTCCATAACCTGGTCCCTGCGTCCGGCATGCCGGGTGGCAATGGCCTGCCAGGATGGCCCTATGGAGGCGCTGTCCAGTTGGTGGCAGGCATAGCACATTTTGTCGCTGATCAGGGCTTCGGCCTGCTCTTGAGCATTAGCATTATTAACGAATAAAAAACTATATAAAACAATTATATAAGATGTATATCTATAAATAACATTAATCATAAATAGTGCTTCCTGCTTATTCGCTTGAGGTAGGTGCGCTGGCATTTTCGCTTGAAAAGCTGGTTGGATAGACGCCATCACCGGGCTCAACGATCAGCGCCATACGGGGACCATTAACGTTTTCTACAATATTGGCATAGGAGCTCACCAGCACGCCGGTTGCCGGGTCAATATCAATCATGCGCAGAAAGCTTTGTTCGCGCGGCAGGGGAAGTACCCCATACATTCTTGTTGCCGGATCAAAGCGGTAAATTACATCCGCATTGGCAGTAGCAACCCAGACGACCCGACGCACATTATCCCAGGTAACTGAATAGGGGGCTGCACCGGTGTCGGGCAAGTCATGAATAGCGATCATTTCGCGCTTCCTGATATCAAATTCTGCGATCTGACCGGTGCCGTACAGTGCCAGATACATAATATCGTCATCACTGATTGTGATGCGGCGTGGTCCTGTGTTGGGGTCAGGCAGCACAAAAGGGCCGATAAATTCTTCGGTTTCGATATTAAAGCCGCCGAACACGCCGTTACCCAGCTGTGAGTACCAGACTTCCTTGCGATCACTGGTCATTACCAGACCGTATACTGAGGCAGTGCCATAGAGTGCGCTATCGTTGGCCCGGCTTTCGGCAACCGGGGTATTCCAGATACGGGTTTCACCGTTTTCAGGGTCGAAAAAGCCTACAGCCCTGTTGCCGATATCCGAGAACCAGATTCTCCCCAGAGTATCCGTTAGTAACTCGTGTTCAGCGCTGAAGCTAAGGTCGTGGATGCCTACGCCACCGCCTGTGGGTGTTTTCAGGCGCCAGGTTTGCCACTCTCCGGACTGCGGGTCAAGTTTGGCGACAGTGTCATTGAATAGAGGGGTCACCCATAATTCGCCATTCGAGCTGCGATGCAGGGAGTGGGGGCCAATCAGGTAATCAGTGGGAACCTCAAAGTCCCGCTGCCGGCCGCTCCTGACGTCGATGCTGACAATCCGGTTGGCATTAACATCGGCAGCAAGCAGCATGGCGGGATCTCCCAGCATCACCGCTTCGCGAATAGCATTGGGTTCGGGGACTTCATATTCCCATATTGCCGTCTCGTTTGTGGTTATCAGCGGAGCGCCCCATTCATAACCGGCTATATGGTCCATGCGGTCATTAAAATATTCTGTGAGTACGTCAATGACCTCATCCGGGTTCTCCACCGAATAAACAGCTTCGGTATCAATTTCCACGCCGTCAGGACGACCACCACGACTGAACTCCCAGGCTGACAGAAAGTTCATGTATTTGACGATGGAGTCCCAGCTTTGTCTGCGCGCCAGTGTCGGGTCAGCGGCATGAAGATCATCAATTGAGCGGGCGAACTGCCTGACTTCTGAAGCGGGAACCTGATGGCAATCGATGCAGTTCATGACAAAATCAGCTTTCTCCTGTCTGTCTTCAATGCGCCCAAGCCATGCAGAGGCAGGAGCGACGTCTACCTGATTCGTGACAGACTTCATGACAAAGGTGAGCTGCGCTGAACGGCTATCAACATCGACAATTCTGTCGATCTGCTGGTAACCCAATCCCCGTGCCGAGATGGTGGAATCGTTGTCTATTCGTTCAGGAAAAGTTTCTGGAAACCTGTAAGCCCCATCAGTGTCGCTGAACACGGTGACAACGCTGGCTCCTCTTGCTCCAGGCTCGCGTGTATAGATGATCTGTATGCCGGGTAAAGGATTACCGTTTGGATCGAATACCTGACCCTCGATGGAGCCGGCATTGGTAATCTGTGTGAAGAAAACTCCACAAACAAAGGCAAGGGTAGCACCAGCACGTTGTGTTATCTGCATATTCCTAGCGCACTCTTGAGAGATAGTGTGATTGATTAAAGGCCTGCATGAAATTTTCTCCTGAAATCCTGTCAGAGTCGTGCCCTATGGTTGTCAAAGCCATCTTAGTCAAAACAGCGCAACAAAAAAAGCCGGCGACAGGCCGGCTTTTTTTCAATGAACCCTGATTGATCAAGGGTTAATCAAGGCGGGATCCCAATGCTCGTCTGCCTTGCCATCAACAAAGCGCCATGTGTCAAACCAGGTGGTGTAATACATTTCGCCCGGTTTTTGAGGATGCGGATACATGCGGGGCATCATGACCGTCACGTAATCATCTTCGGCAGTGACTGAAACCACCTCGGTAGTTAGTGGTCCACAGTCTTCAATAGCCGGACGCTTCATTACCTCGGTAAAGAAATAAATCACGCCAGCCAGGCCGGAAGCAGCATTCGGGTTATGCTGAATATAGGCATCTGTCAGCCATTCGCCGGCACGGTCCCACTGATTGCATTGCAACAGTTCGCGCATGATGTGCAGAGCTGCCTGTTTGTTGCGGTGAAGCGCCGGGTCGTCATCAACAAACAATGATTCGGGGTCATCCACACCAATGACAGGATCCTGAGCAAAAGCCGCGAAGCTTGTTAGTAGCGCCAGAAAACTGAGTAAAGTAGTAAGGGTCTTCATATTATTTATCCTCTTTTATAAACCCGTTGAAAAAACTGAAAGGTCACGATCAGCCAGTATCGTATACCAACATTTGAAAGTAAATCGAACATCTCACTGGTAGAGTATGTGTAGTAATCCTGTTTATTATTATTTTATTCGGTTGCAAAAACCAGCAGGACATTACCGGTAGCGCCATTTTTTACGCCGATATAGCCTGATGTGACGAGCAGCATACCATCTTCCACCACCTGACCCACAGCGCCCATGGAACCGCCATTAGCCTTGATACCATTAACGGTTTCAAAATCCCTCGCCGTATTAAACGCCCAAAGAGTTTTACCATCAGTAGTTGAAAGTGCCCGGAGCATGCCATCCCAGCTCCCGGAAAAGAGCACATCATGGCTGATGGTAACAGGTCCTTCCAGGCCTTGATGGCTTTCCATGCCATTTACCGGCGGAATTGTTCTGGACCATATGACTTCACCATCATCCAGTCGAACTGCAGCTATTTGATTGGTACCCATTCCCCAGTAACTGTTTTCAGTATCAGCAGCGCCACCCCAGACAATCTTGCCACCAAATTCCTCAGTATTTTTCACCAGCGCTGTTTGCCAAAGGACTTCACCGGTTTCCCTTTTGTGAGCCCGGACAATGCCGCTTTTTTGGCCACTTACAAGGAAGGAGTTGTGCTGCTGTGATACCAGTATCGCCGGAGAGCCGAAATCCTGATCGGGCCCGCATTCAGGGAAGGCATTAGCAGTCATGCAGGCCACGGTCCAGATGTCATCTGCTGTGCCCTGATAACGCCAAATGATTTCTCCGCTGACAAGATTCATGGCGATGACGGCATCCGTGGCGATATCCGCGGGGGGGCTGTAAGCATCCCCGG
>CBFICR010000136.1:0-5119 GCA_965661105.1 Pseudohongiellaceae bacterium
CGGACATATTGAATCCTTGTTCAGTGACAGCAGTGCGTCCAATTCACCTCAATTCGGTTTTATTGACGACGTGACCAACGACCAGTATTTCAGCCTTGAAGAATACAGCGATGCATTATGGAACAATGATATTGACAGCATCTATGTCGAGAATGGCTCCGGCTCAACCAATTCGCAAAGCAATAGCGATTTTAAAGTGGGCTGGGGATACTGGGCCACAGGCGCCGATGCCCTGATAGACAACCTCGATGGTGATGCAGCTCCCGATACCGGTGCGGATGCATTTTTATCCAATCCGCTGTATTGGTTATCTGCTGAACCTACCGACATGAACCTGACCGGGGTGTTCTCCTATAGTGGTGTCGCAGCCGGTGACTTCATCGGTATGGACAGTGCAGGCAATGCGATTAACAGTCTGGATATGGGGTTTGATGTGAATTTCGGAGCCGGCTCAAACCATATCTCCAACGGATTCCTGAATGCTGTTACATCAGCAGGTACCTGGGATGTAACAGACTTTAGCGGCGATGTTTATGGTGCCCGTGCTGTGATGAATGGCATCACCGGTAGTTACAGCTTTGACGATTCTGGCAGCCCGGTATCAAATGCTATTAATGATGCCAATATTCAGGGAGTCTTTGTGGGTACTGGAGGAAATCATGGTTTTGCTTCCGGCTTCACACTGACTGACGAAACTACAGCACTCAGTGGCGCTGCCTTGATCAATAGCCGCGCCCCGCTGGCTTTGGACTGATCAAGCAGCAGGTTGATTAAAAAACCGGTGATCTCTCACCGGTTTTTTTTGCCTGCATCTTTTATCAAAACCTGAATGTGTAATTAAACCGCAGCGACAAATCCGCAATGGTGGATTCAAAGCTGTTGTCCTTATCGGTATCAATCAAGCCCCAGTTCAACACCAGGAACGCCTGCTGTCCCGCTTTGGGAATCCAGTGCAGGCGACTGTTGATACCCATGTTTTCTGACACGTTGTCATACTGGATCAGGTTGTTCCAGGACAGGGTGGACGAGAACGCATACTGGGAATTCAGTCCAAACAGCCTGACGGTGAAATTACCTTCCGGCAGTTCAATGCGGTTTTCGGTGAAATTAAAAGTCAGGGCGAAATTACGATTCGGACGCCAGGTGACAAAGCCGTTCTTGCTGAAGCGATTGCCGTTGTAAAACTCCCCGCCCTGAAAAAACAGATTACCCGACCAGCGTCGGTGACCGCCAAACTGGAAACCGAGAAAGCCTTCGTCCCAGGTGTATTTGCCAGCGGGAATGGTGACGTTACGCGAGCCGTCCGAGGCACGATAAATCACAAAATTACTGCGCAGGTTTTCCTGGAAACGGATCCAGCGCCCGAAGTAACCATCATTGGTATTGGTAAAGGTAGAGACACGGATACCGAAGTTGGCATTGTTGAGACTGCCATCATCAAGGTTGTTGGCGCGGTAACCATCGAACACCGCCAGCACGGAACGGTGAAACGCTCCGGGCTCTAAAAAGTGGCGATAGCCGAAATTCAGGTGATGATCTTCAATGCCGCTGGCGTTCACATACCCTACCGCCGGATTGAAGTTTTCCTCCACCCGTTTGTATTGATACAAGCCCTGCCAGCGCTGGGCATTGGGTAAAAAGAAATTGGCACCATAGGAGGCATTGTCGCGGTTGGCGATACCTTCGCTTTCGGTTTCCTGATAGAAGCTGGAAAACTCCACCGTGTTGCCGTAAAACGCGGTGTTGCGATAGCGGATATCGGTACCTACAAGCGTATTGTCTTCGTTGCCCTGGGGATTGCCATCGGTCACGATGGCGCCGACCTGGGTACGTGAGCCCACATTCAATACCGTCCTGCCGACAAAGATATTCTGGGCATCAATGGTGTCGGTTTCATCCTGATTGATCAGCAGTGAGCCCACGTTCCAGTCGCCAACGCGGCCGCTGAGCTTAACCCCGCCCACCAGATCAATAATCTGGCCATCGGGTCCCAGGCCAATCTTGCGCGAGAAAAACGGTCGCGCGTTCTGCCGGGCCGGATTGGAGGCCGCCGGTGATCCCGTTCCCGAGACAGCATTAAAGCCGCCGGAGCCGATCTGGCCGAACTCGAAAATATCCACATCACGCAGGAAGAAATCACGACGCTCAGGGAAAAACAGGTTAAAGCGGGTCAGGTTCACCTGCCGGTCATCCACTTCGACTGCAGAAAAGTCAGTGTTCAGGGTCAGCGAGGCGTTGAGCTGGGGAGTGACTTTATAGAACACATCGAGCTGCGGTTCATAGTGATTTTCCTCAAAGCCGCCCGGGCCAAACTTGCGGTTACGACGCATGGTCATTGAGGGCACTACATCCAGCCCTACGCCCTGGCGCAGTCCTTCCAGGCCAGTGGCGGTTCCCGAGGTACTGGGATTGATTTCGCGGTTGTAGGACATCCAGGCGATGTTCTCGTTAGCGCCACGGCGAATGCGGTTGAAGTTGATGCCCCAGACGCTGGAACCGGGATTAAATGACAGCGACTGGAACGGAATACGAATCTCTGCGGTCCAGCCTTGCGCATGGCGCTGCGCCCTGACTTCCCAGATACCCTGCCAGTTACCCTCTACCTCGATGATATTCTGAAACAGGCCTTCCCAGCGCACACCATTGGGATTCACCTCAAAGCGATAGCCATTGCGACGATCAAGGTAGGGGTCAAGAATCACCGCAAACACATCGTCGCCATCCAGGGACTGCCCCTGCCGCAGAACGCGGTCCACAATCGCATCCGGATTACTCTCGATCATCACCGCGCCGATATAAAGCGCATCTTCGGAATAAAACACCCGCACCTGAGTCGGTTCTGACGGGGTCACATATTCCTCGGGAAACACCTGGTGCAGATCTTCGATGAGCACCGCACGCGACCAGACACTTTCATCCAGCTCACCATCAATACTGACCTCACCGGACAGCACAGGAATCTCTATGGATTTGATCGCACTATTCTGTGTTTGAGCCGCAGACTGCGCCAGCAAGGAAACCGGCAGCAAGCCCAGACAGGCAACTGACAGGCATGAGAAAGCCCAAAGGAAAAATGTCCTGTGACACCAGGACCCGAATTTTACTACCGACACAACGACTCTCCCCCACCCACGAAAGCGCTATTGTACCCAATATAATGCGCAAGAAATTCGAAAATTTTCACCGCCCGCTTTTTCCTTTCCCGCCTGTCTCTTGCAGCCGACCACAGTTGTAGGTCGAAAAAGCACAGCGCCTTCCGACATGGCGCATCCAAAATGCGCAATCAACTTGTCCACACACGTCGGATGCGGCCTGCGGCCTTATCCGACCTACACCATATCCCCCATCATTCTTCAAACATCCGTCAGGATTCAAACCCAATACCAAAACCACCAACCTTCCTCTTGCATCCTGTCTCTCACCTCTGTTTATCTTGCAGGCAACACCTGTTGTAGGTCGGAAAAGCGCGCGCCTTCCGACATAGCGCCCACGGGGTGTTCAACAATAAAGGGGACGGAGGGATTTAAAATAAATCCCTCCGTCCCCTTTATTTCGTCGTCCCCTTTATTTCGTCCAAAAACGTCGGATGGTGGCCTGCGGCCTTATCCGACCTACACAGTTCTCCTCCGCGCTTACCGGCACCGCCCACTTTTATCCTTTATCTTTTTTCCTTTATCCTTTTTTGTTCTTTCCTGCTTGCCTCCTGCCTCTTGCCTCTTGTATCTTCTCTTCCCCCCTCCAGAATTTTGTGAGCACCTTTTTTCATGTTTGCGCTAGTCGACTGCAACACGTTTTACGCCAGCTGCGAGGCCGTTTTCAACCCGGCGGTGCGCGGCAAGCCGGTGGTCGTGCTGTCCAACAATGACGGCTGCATCATCGCGCGCAACGCCGAAGCCAAGGCGCTGGGCATTCCAGGCATGCTGCCCTTCTTTCAGGTACGAAAGCAGGTGGAAGAAGCTGGCTGCCATATCTTTTCCAGCAACTATGAACTCTATGGCGATCTTTCCGCCCGGGTGATGAAACTGATGGAACCTTATGCCACCGAAATGGAAGTCTATTCCATCGACGAAGCTTTCCTGCGTCTGCACTGCAAGGATTACCAGGTTCACGGCAAGGCCATCAAGGACATGCTGTGGCAGCAGGTGCGCATGCCGGTATGCGTGGGGATTGCCCCCACCAAAACGCTGGCCAAACTGGCCAATCATGCGGCGAAAAAAATCCCCCGTTTAAAGGGAGTTTGCGTACTGGACAAGCCCGAGAAATGGGAATGGTTGCTGGCGCGCATTCCCCTGGATTCGGTGTGGGGCATTGGCGCACGCCTTAAAAAACGTCTTAACGAGATGGGTATTTATAATGCCCTGGAACTGGCGCACAGTGATGCCAAATGGTTACGGCGACGCTTCAGTGTGGTGCTGGAAAAAACCATTCGCGAGCTCAATGGCGAACCCTGTATGGATCTGGAACTGGAGCCGGAACCGAAAAAGGAAATCATCTGTTCGCGCAGTTTCAGCTACAAGATCACCGAGCTTCATGAACTGCAGCAGGCGGTCAGTCTGTATGCCTCGCGGGCCTGTGAAAAGATGCGCCGGCAAAAGGGCCTCACTGCCAACCTGTGGGTCTACCTGGAAAGCTTTCAGGAGAGGGAACGTTTTTATCGCCACCGCTTTGTGAAACTGCCCTGTCTTACCAACGACACGCGCCTCATTGCCCAGGCTGGCGCGGACGCCATCGCTGAAATTTTCAGACCCGGTCTGCGCTACAAAAAATGCGGCATTGGTTTGCTGGATCTGTGCACAAAGAAATACGAACAACTGGATTTTTATGCCCCCCAACAATCAGAAAAATCCCGCACCCTGATGAAAACGGTGGATCGCATCAACGAACGCTATGGCAAGTACAGCGTGCAGTTAGCCAACACCGGCATCCAGCCAAAATGGATCATGAGCCGCAACTTCAAATCCCCCGCCTACACCACGCGCTGGGCGGATATCCCCGTAGTAAGATGCTGACACAATAAAGGGGTCGGAGGGATTTAAAATAAATCCCTCCGACCCCTTTATTTCAAATCTCAAGATTCAAGCGATGTAGGTCGGATAAGGCCGCAGGCCGGCAGCCGACG
>CBFICR010000137.1:0-5083 GCA_965661105.1 Pseudohongiellaceae bacterium
CTGCATCCGGGATGAAGGCAAATGGCAGATCATCTCGAAGATCTTTCATATAGTTGATTAAAGGAGAATCGCAATGCCTTACGTGAACATTAAAATCACCAGAGAAGGTGTAAACGATGAACAAAAAGCTGCCCTGATCAAGGGGGCAACACAGCTTTTGGTAGACGTTCTCGACAAGAATCCAAACACCACGTTTGTTGTGATTGACGAAGTGGATCTGGAGGATTGGGGAGTCGGAGGATTACCTGTTGAAGAATTCCGCAAGCAAGCGGAATCTGTGAGAGATCCTTCATGAATAGTATCCCAACACCTGCACTTGGCCAGATAATGGTTCTTGCGGGCATTGGGTCTATGCTCTGGTTTGCTTACCGTTACCAGCTTTAGCCATGGCAATATAGCGGGTGGGCCATCGATTGGAATCATTAAATCCGGAGCCATTTTCCAGCCCCATGGATGCTATAAATCGAATTTTTAAAGAACAATATCTCCGATTCTGGATTTTTTTATGGAGCAAGGTAACAGATAAATTTTCATGAACTGTTATCATAATCTTGGGCAAGAACAAACGCCCTGAGAGACAAGGCCAGCCTCTGTTAGCTCTCGAAAGATTCAAGAATCGGGCATGGCCCTGACTTTCCATGAGAACATTCCTTTGCCAGACGTTGCAGGCAATTCCGCGCCTGTTCGAGTTCGGCTATCCGTACTTCCAGTGCCTGAATGCGTGCCCCTGCAAGTTCCCGTACACGCGGACGATCCCTGCTCGAGTCCAGCAGAATCAGTTCCTTGATCTCCTGCAGAGTGAAACCTGCGGCCTGGGCCTTGCGAATAAAACGTAGACGCCGTAATACCTGTTGGCTGTAGCGCCTGATTCCATCTGTCCTGGGAGGTACTTCCAGCAGCCCTTTACGCTGGTAGAAACGCACTGTTTCCACACCAACACCTGCAGCTTCGGCTAATTTTCCTATTGTCAGCATAAGCACTTGACTCCGTACTATGGTACGGAATGTATCGTAATCCTCGCTGAATTAAATTTCCAGGAGAAACCTATGAATGCTAAGAATCAGGCGTTGGAACAAGCTCATAAAACCGTGCTTTACAGAATGGTAATGGACCAGCACATATGTCCCTATGGTCTGAAGGCAAAAGACCTTTTGCGACGAAAGGGCCATGTTGTGGAAGATCACTGGTTGACTTCCCGCGAGGAGGTTGACGCCTTCAAGGCCAGCCATGGTGTGAATACTACTCCCCAGGTTTTTATCAGGGGCACCAGAATTGGCGGTTACGATGATGTCCGCCGATATTTCGGTCTGTCCGTACCGGAATCTGGTGCTACCAGTTACAAGCCAGTTATCGCCCTTTTCAGTATGACTTTCCTGATGGCTGCAGCTTCAAGTATTGCTGTCTGGGATACGCCCGTTACTTTCAGGACGTTGGAGTGGTTCATCGCCTTCAGCATGGTGATACTGGCAATGCTGAAGCTACAGCATGTGGAAAGCTTCGCTACCATGTTCCTTAATTATGATCTTCTGGCCAGGCGCTGGGTACGATACTCCTACATCTATCCTTTCGCTGAAGGGCTGGCAGGCGTGCTCATGATTTCAGGTATTCTGCGCTGGATATCAATCCCGGTAGCCTTATTCATCGGCTCGGTGGGTGCCTTGTCCGTGTTTAAGGCTGTTTACATTGACAAACGAGAGTTGAAATGCGCCTGTGTGGGAGGGGCGAGTAATGTACCGCTAGGGTTTGTCTCGCTTGTTGAGAACCTGATGATGATCATGATGGCTGTCTGGATGACATTTACGGCAACAGGAACTGCCAGCCTGTAACCTGCGTGTATGGGGCGGCTGAAACGAAGCATCAGCCGTCCCAGCACCACCCTTTTATATCACTCTGCAAGGGCCTGCTGTTCTTATTCAGGCTCCTCAAACAGCCATCTGACAGAGAGCTTCGAAAGTACTGGCATTATCACGTACGTCATCGGCAGTGCCAGAACACTGCCCTTTTTTTATGCTTGGAATTCTTCTGCAGGAATCCGTTTAATCCGTGTAAGAATTCAGTCTTTTCTCCCCCAGGAAGTCAGAGACCAGGTCAGCCACCTCGACATTGTTCAGGTCTGCAAAGGGCAGGTGGGTATTCCCTGAAAGTCCGATCTCGGGCAGTACGATCACTTCCGCATCACCGCCGTATTTATTGATCAGTTCAACAAACTGATGCGACTGCTCCAGGGCGTAATCAAAACGGTCGATGATATCCATGTTGTCGCCCCAGATGATCTGTATCGGAAAGCGGGTGAGCTTCATGAACTCCTCAAGGGGAACATAAACCGGGCCATAGGGTCCTTCCTCGAGCACGGGGCCTTCGCCTTCGGGAAACACATAGCCAACATTTTCATAGGCAATGAGCCCGGCGATGTTGTCGCTTTTGAGGGCGGTCAGCAGGGCACGCACACCGCCGGCTGAGTTGGTCAGTGCCACGGTGGGTCCGATGCGCTCCACCAGTTCCGCTGCAGCTTCTGCCTGCAGCCAGGCATTGGCGACACTGTCGAACTCCTGGTACCGCGCCCGGGTTGCCTGGTTCCAGGCTTCAGGGTCATCGGCAGGGAACTGGATGCCCTCGAAAAAATCCGGATAACTGACACCGAGCCTCCAGGCATTGAAATTCTGCTGGTCCATGCCGGGCTGCGGTGAATAGCTGAAGCTTTCACAGCCCCAGTCAGCGCGGCCGACCCTGGGGCCGTCCCACAGGTATACCGGGTAGTCCCGGCGCAGGAAGATGCTCTGGAATCCCTCGCCACCATCCCAGCGGTTCTGCCAGCCGGAAGCGCTGGCACTGTGCCACATCAGCAGGTTGATTTCGCGCGGTGAGGGAGGAATCTGGTAGTCCACATACCCGTGATCACAATGCTGTGATGAGGTCAGGGCATCACCAAGTATTGTCCCGCCCACTGAAAATGAACCCTGTTTTTCAATGACCAGATAATCATCGCTGACAGATGCCGTCCCGCAACCGGCCAGCAGTCCGCTGAGCAAGAGAATTTTGCTGGTTCGGGTATTCAGCGTCAGGGAGAAGAACGCGGAGAATTTGTTTTGATTAGTCATGAGCCCATCTTTGGTCCTGTTTTGAAAGCAGAGGGGGAGTTTGCAGGATGCAGATGTCAGATGCCAGCGGTAGTACCCATTAATCGGGTCCGGGTTGAACCATCAACATTCACCCTGCAGAAGCAAGTTGCTACTATGCTGTCCTTGGCAAACATAAAAAATCAGTATCGGGGGAGATGCAGATGGTATCCGAAAAAAGCCGCCTTCACGCCACATTAGACAGATAACACCTGCATAGGGACACCCACTTTACTGGCAATCCGCCAACACCTGCATAGGGACACCCACTTTACTGGCAATCCGCCCATTCTTTCCTATACTGGGTCGTAACTACATTAGGTTCCTTGTTTATGACCCGCCGTCAAAATCAAAGGGGTCAGAGTAACTTGATTTTGCCAAACCAGTAGTGAAATCAAGTTACTCTGCCCCCTTTGATTTCTTTGATTTCTTTGATTTCTTTGATTTCTTTGATTTCTTTGATTTCTTTGATTTCCCCACCATTTTTCAGAAGACTATAGCGCTTTGTAGTTGTCTTCATTAACAAAGGAAGAAAATGCTTCCTGGACTTCTACAGGGTAAGTGGGCAGTCTTTTCTTCATTGCAGGAACGAGGCGCTTCTCAATAAATGGGGCAACACCTCCTTCCCTGATGCCCAGCTCTTGCAGGTAGTCATCCAGGAAAACTGCAGAAATGCCCTTGTCTGACCTGCCGGTGAGGCAATCCTGGCAAAGGTGGGCAAGGTAGAGAATTGAAACCTGTTTTCTGAATTGCTCGGGGATCATATCGGGTGGCAGGAACTCGGGATAATTCTGATACTCGAGAGGGCCATAGATATCCTCGGGAATCTCCCAGTTTTCAAGCAGCAAGGCACTGATGTGTGCGTGGTCAAGCAGGCTGATAAAGAATGCCAGTTTGGGATTTTGGGAGATAAGAAGCAGCAGGACACTTTTGCCAATGTCGTGAAGCAGCCCGATTGTGTTCATTATCGGGCCCCGGGCGCAGCCAGTCACCTGGCTGATTTCAAAAGACAGGATGGATATGAATACACAATGCGCCTGAAGGCGCTTGAACTGCCCCGTATCGGGCATGGTTTTCTGAATACCAAGATTGATGATGAGCTGATAAATCTGGTTAAAACCCAACAATAAGGCCGCGTGCTGAAAATCCTTTATCTTCTGGTTAAGACCATAATAGGCCGAGTTTACCGTCTTCAACACAGCGCCTGTGAGTGACGGATCCAGTTTAGCCAGTTCAGTCACATCTTTGGCCGAGACATCATCAGTCAGTAGCAAACCAGTCAACTGGCTGGCATAGGGCGGCAGTTTTGGCACCCGCTTCAACATACCTTGAATTGCCGATGAACTGGCATACTTGTCTGATTTGCCCAGCAAAAGGACATTCAATTCCTGGCCCAAATGTGCATTTTTGAACAGGGCATCTTTATGCTGGCTGTACAGCTGGCTGATTTCCCCGGAAAGGTGTCTTTGCATACTCCGGTAGAGCGCTATCTGAATGCCGGGTTCCATGGCCATCATGGCAGCCCCATTCATCACAATGACTTTTGTCGGCTCCCGGGCAATCGCTGACCCATTGCGGCGTCCTTTTTCAAGAAACATGTCAGGAGTAATCTGACCATCACGATCGATTTGCGTCAGAGGAAAAATCACATCCTTCCGGATGTGCTGAATACGCAGTGAACCTGATAGCACCAGGTACGTACTGTCATCTTCATCCCCTTCGGAAAACAGGCATTCGCCCGCCTGAAGCACGGTCACCTCAAATGCCTGGTATACAGCCGCAATTTGTCGCTCATCCAGGCCTGCCAAAACCGGATGCAGCGTACTTACATTGCCTGAATTAAAATGAATGGTCATGGAAGGAATTACGTCAGATCCGCCCAAACCTTGAGTAAGGAAGGAAGAATCTGCGCTGGTTATTGGGGAAAGTGTCTACGCTAGCTATGCCAAACCGGGGACCGGACAAAT
>CBFICR010000138.1:0-5042 GCA_965661105.1 Pseudohongiellaceae bacterium
GATGCAGACTTGGTGAGTCGTATTCTTGCCGAGAAAAATATCGATACTGTCATGCATTTTGCTGCTCACACTGTTGTTCCCGAATCGGTTTCCAACCCATTGAAATATTATGGAAACAACACCTGCTCAACTCGCAGTCTTTTAAGCTGCTGTCAGGAAGCCGGAGTCAGGAATTTCATCTTTTCATCCACAGCGGCAGTCTATGGCAACCTGAAAGACGGGATTGCAACTGAAGATACCGAAAAAGCACCAATTAATCCCTATGGCATGTCCAAACTCATGAGTGAGCGGATGCTTGGAGATCTTTGTGCAAGCAGTGAAATGAAGTCGGTCATTCTACGCTATTTCAATGTGGCGGGAAGTGACCCGGAAGGCCAAATTGGCCAATCATCTGCCAATGCCACGCTGCTCATCAAGGTTGCCTGTGAAGCGGCAACAGGCTCCAGAGACAAACTTTTTATATACGGAACCGACTACCCCACTCCCGATGGCACCGGAATCAGGGACTACATCCATGTTAATGATCTGGTCGGTGCGCATTTGTCAGCCCTGGATTATTTGAGAAACGGGGGTGATTCAACCGTTTTAAACTGCGGATACGGTCATGGTTACAGTGTCAGGGAAGTAATCGATGCAGTTGAAAGGTGCCATGGCAGCAAGTTGAATGTGGAAGAAACAGCCAGGCGCGAAGGTGATCCATCCATACTTATTTCCAATGTGAATGCCATTCACGCAACTCTTGATTGGCAACCAAAGTATGACGACCTTGACCTGATTGTAAAAACCTCTCTGGCCTGGGAAGAAAAACTGAAAGAGCGAAGAAGTAAAAAATGAAAATACTTGTCACCGGCAGCGCGGGCTTCATTGGTCAGGCGCTTTCCATAAAGCTACTTGAAAAAGGGCATGAAGTTATCGGGATCGATAATCTGAATGATTATTATGATGTTAATCTGAAACAGGCCAGATTGGACAAACTTCTTGGCTATAACAATTTCACAGACAACCGCGTCAACATTGAAGACAACGACAGCATTACTGCACTCTTCAAAAAGCATCAGCCCCAACGTGTCGTCAATCTGGCCGCCCAGGCCGGCGTTCGCTATTCACTGGAGAACCCCCACGCCTATGTGACTTCCAATATTGTGGGTTTTGTCAATATTCTGGAAGCCTGCCGCCATAACCAGGTGGAGCATCTGGTGTACGCCTCCAGCAGCTCCGTCTATGGCGCCAATACCAGCATGCCTTTCTCTGTGCATAACAATGTGGACCACCCTCTTAGTCTCTATGCCGCCAGTAAAAAATCCAATGAGCTCATGGCTCATACCTACAGCCATTTGTTTCAGCTACCCACTACAGGCCTGCGTTTTTTTACTGTCTATGGCCCCTGGGGCCGGCCTGACATGGCTCTGTTTATCTTTACCCGGAAAATTCTCGCTGGCGAACCCATAGATGTTTTCAACTACGGTAACCATCGTCGTGACTTTACCTATATCGATGATATTGTCGAAGGCGTAAACAGAACCCTGGAAAGTATTGCCACACCTGACCCGGAGTGGAATAGCGACAATCCTGATCCGGCAACCAGCATGGCTCCCTATCGCCTGTACAATATAGGCAGCAACAACCCTGTTGAGTTGCTTAAATACATTGAGTTGCTGGAAGAATGTCTTGGCAAAAAGGCAGAAAAGAATCTCTTGCCTCTACAGGCCGGCGATGTCCCCGACACCTATGCGGATGTTGATGCCCTGATCAAGGACGTCAATTATAAGCCTGCCACGAAGCTTGAAACCGGTGTTGCCAATTTCGTTTCCTGGTACCGTGACTTTTATCAAGTGTAGATAGCAAGCCAATCCGGGCAATGGCTGCTTTATTAGCTAGCACCAGCGGTTATTTCATTTGCAAACAGCGAGAAAAAATACATATAAAGACGGACAAACACAAAAAAATTCAAAAAAAAAGCCCGCAAATAGCGGGCTTTTTTAATTGTTACAAGTTGCCTAGTGTTGTTGCTTGCGACGTCTCAGACCAAGTCCCAGCAAGCCCAGGCCAAACAGGGCCAGTGTGCCAGGTTCAGGTACTGACTGGTAGGTATCCACCTCGATGGCACTGATATAGAACTCTTCATCAACATAGAAAATGTCCAGATAATCGCCGTTTGCAAAGAAGCCGTCTGTGCCTGAAAAAGTGAATAACCATCCCAAATCAGAGTCCTGTCCTTCATTAGCCGGGCCGGGAACATTGTTGTCAAAGGTGATAGTGCTGGAGGTGCCGTTATTGTAAAATCCAATAGAATCACCGTCCATACCGTAGTCCGGATCATGGTTGTTGTTAAACCAGATTTGCGAGATCACTATATTTTCATTAAACGTGAATCTCAGCACTTCGCCGACACCATCGTAAATATTGACATTATCATCGCTGCCTGGATTACATAAATTGGTGCCACTATTTGTCATGGTGTTCAGCTTGGTGACGCCGGTGCTGTTCAGGGTACGACAAACGCCAAGCCCTGCCGTGCCCCTATCGAGGTAGGCAAAGGCATCGCTACCATCGTGGGAACCGGTAATGTCTACATCGTAACCCAGGCTGTCCAGGGGTAAGGTATCCCATGCACTTTCGCCCCAGGTGCCATCTGTCATGTCCTGAAAGTTAATCAGGGTTGGAGCCGCCTGGACGAAGGAACTCAGTGCCAGAAGACCGGTGGTAAGCATCAGTTTTCCTGTTTTCATGGGGTTCTCTCTAAATTTTATGATTGACGTTTATGTGATCTAAATAAAGATCTTATCTTTCTTTAATAACATGCACGATTCGTACCACCTCATTAACATATTGAATTTTATATATAAAATTTATCATCAATACTTTCTGATGTGGTTTTTGTAAAAGTATCTGACACTTTTCAGGATTCTTTTTGTGTCAGTATTAGGCAGGGAGGGCAAAAGTCTCTCCCTTGAAGTCCACGCTTCTCTGCATACTTTCCATGATCTTCCGTGTTCAGTTCGTCGTCGATGACATGTCGGCCTGCTCCATAAGCTCAAGACGGGACTGTTGGTAAAAAACTGAATCTTCTCTTCCAGATGCAATCGCCGCCATCTCCCGGGCATGAAAAACCATCAGTTCTTCCGGGTCCCAGGCCCCGGGAGAATCCCTCCATGATAATTATTAATGACGCAGACGTATTTTGAAGGGGGTTAAAAGCAGAGAAGATTGTTTTTGAGTGATATCTTCAAAAGATAGTCAGAAAAATTGAAACTGCATGCCCAGAACAACAAAAATCAACTTGGGGAGAAATAACTGTTCATATTCTTTACACGTACTTTCGTTCTGCAGATTTTGATTCTTACTCGATAAAACACCTATCTCATTGTTATTATTACTATTTATTTTGATTTAAATATTGAAAAGCAGACAGTGAATAATTAACCGGATGACAGCGCATGATATCTGTCCTGCTCAACTGTCAAAAAGATTTACACCATTGCACTATGTTGATCGAGCAAAACCCTCCTTGAATTTCTATGCAACTGATTTTATTGGTTTTTAATGATTTGGAATGAAAATTGCTTCAATTCTTTGATTACAGGAACATTTTGGCATGAAAGCCATATTTTTTATTTTTGGAGTAACAGGAACCATGAACCTCAAGCAAGCATTTAGGCAAATATGTCTGCATATCGCTGGCATTCTCTTTAGCGGATTAATCGCACTGAATGTGTCGGCAAGCCCATTATTGTTCACCGGTGAATGTGACGATTGTGCTTTTGATTCCGATTTGATTGCCGAAGGCGTTTTTGGTGGAACGCCAAGTGATCTTTTGAATGATGGCCTGTCTGAAAGCGTTTCCGGATCCCTGGAACTCATCAATTTTGATACCTCCAACGGTTTTTATAACCTGACCGGGTCAAGTGATGCGGTCTTCACTTATAACGGTTCCAGTCTCCTCAATTCTTTTGTCGCCTCGTCATTTACCCCTTCCTTTTTTGAAAACGATGCGCTGGCAACAAATGGTGATATTGCGCCAGGGCAATTCATTTTCATGCAGTTCAATTCCATAGCAACCAGTGGCGATCTGTGTACCAGTACCGGGGCCATACTTTTTGGGGCCAATTGTTCCTCAACTACAATGCAGTTTGGCCTGTCATCGGCTGGTACCTGGTTGTTGCAACCGCTTCCAAATCTTCCGTTTGATCAAGGTTTTTACGGTCAGCTCACCGCTGCCGTACCTGAACCCTCAACAATGATTATGTTTATGTTAAGTTTGCTGGGTCTGGGTTTTATTAATAGCACGACCAGAAAATCTGCTTAAAGCTTCAATTAAAAAAAAGGGCTATCTGTTTCAGATAGCCCTTTTTTTTATAATCTCCTGTCCGAATTTATCATCATCTGAAGCAAAAGCCCATGACGGCAATCTGTTAAACTGCGCAACCCTTCTCGCCCTCTGACCGGCCTATTCATACCAGGCTGATCCATGAGCAAAGACTAAAACACCGCCCATCCCAAAGAAAAGTTCGGCAAAGGTATAGCCTTCATGTTGCTGGGCTGCGTTCTCTTCTCCATTGCCGAAGCTCTCGGCAAATTTGTCACTGGAAGCTATCCCCTGGCCCAGGAGGTCTGGCTGCGCTGCTTTTCGGGATGCTGCTGATCGCGCTGGTGATCGGCATCAAGGGCAAGCCCGGCGACTTCACTACCCCCCATATCAAAGCGCATACCATCCGTTCATTTGTGGGGATCGTCATGACCCTGAGCGTGCTCACTGGTCTGCTGTACATCAAGTCGATGGCCTGACCGGGTTTCCGGAGGCAATACAGACGATATGCCCCCAGACTGAAGTCCAGCCGCGCATTGTGCATCAGATTGTAATTCACGGCGTTATGTGGCTTCCAAGCACCACAAAGCCTTTCTGGTAGACCTCAAACGTGTTTATCAAGCGCTGAATAAAGGAGCCGCAGAATCCCCATCCCCGCTCGACGAATTGGAGGCGCTCCGGGGCGATAAATATCCGGTTGTGATTCAATCCTGGCGCAAAAAGTGAGACAACCTGT
>CBFICR010000139.1:0-5038 GCA_965661105.1 Pseudohongiellaceae bacterium
CTGCTGGTTGTTGCGGAATGACACGTGGATTTCTGCAGTGCGCAGCGCTGCCATTGAGCAGTGTAAATCGAAGCAATGAAAAGAAATGGTGCCCAGAGGCGGAATCGAACCACCGACACGAGGATTTTCAATCCTCTGCTCTACCGACTGAGCTATCTGGGCATATTTCTTATGCGCTAAAAACGCAAGGCGCGTATTAAACCTTCTGTCTGTGTATGAGTCAAGAATTCCCTTGAAAATCACGCTTCCGGGGGAACGTAGCCATCGGCCTCGTCGGCTTCCTCATTGGCGAAGAATTTGCTCATTTGCTCCATCAGGTAGGTGCGGTCATCCGGATTGATCATGGACAGCTGTTTTTCATTGATCAGGCGAACCTGGCGTGCCTGCCATTCGGTCCATGCCTGTTTGGAGATATTGTCATAAATTTCCTGCCCTTTGGCGCCCGGCAGGGGAGCCATGGGCAGGCCTTCCATTTCTTTTTGATATTTCTTGCAGAATACTGTTCGGCTCATGATGTTTGCTGATTAATCCTGTTCAATTTCAATTGCGCTAGTTTAGTGGCTATCGGGTCAATAGCAAGGTTAACATCCTCTGTAATTCAGGCAGGACTAGTGAAGTAAATCTTCTTGAGAGCGCATTAATGACTCCTGCGCCAGTCATAGGGCTCAACGGGATTGGTTTCGCGCCAGAGCCCCAACTGATTTTCCTGCGCATTTATATGGGCCTGGCGTAATTCCCGGTTATCCGACGCAAAAAATTCATACCACCAGGCGTGTCCCTCTGCCACCATTTCCAGATTGATATTCCTGTTTTCCAAATAAACCGTACCTACCTGGCGCCCATAATCATCGGTGTCCTGCACAACCACCCTTACCCGGGCATCGCTGACCTTTGTCCTCAAGGCGTTGGTTGCTACTGAACCATAAGGTTGATCGCTTTCCGGCGCATCGATGCCGTAAAGACGAATGATGTCAGATCCCCCTGTTATGTTGTCAATTCGCAGGGTATCACCATCAGTGATACTGGTTACCCGGCCCTGTATTTCGATACCTGTTGTGGCGGTTTGTGATGTGTCAGGAGCTGACCCGTCCAGGCCAGCCATTAAATCCCGGGCAGAATTTAATGGGTCCTGATACCAGTTAACATGGCCGGATTGGGAGTACTGAAAGCCGCTTATGGTTAGTGCGGTCAGGCAGATAAGGGTAATAAACCGAAAGAAATTATTCTTTTTATGAGCCATTGCGTCACTGCACTTTGTTAACAGCACTGTAGATGATGTGCCGGAAAGTTCCTTTATAAATTTTTTTATAGATTGCTTTCAAGATTGTTTTTCAGGGTGGCCAGCAGGTTTTTGACTGGTGCGGCCAGTCCCAGTTTCCCGGGATTTTCCAGATCATACCAATGCCAGCGGCTGCTCTCCAGAACAGTGTCCTGCGGCTTATTCAGGGAAATAAGCACCGGAGTCATATCAAGATGAAAATGGCTGAAAGTGTGGCGCATCGGCTGCCATTTTCTTATTTCGCCCGAGGGTTTCAGGCCATTGGCTAACAGATAGGAATCGGGTGCATCATCAACCGGGATCTCGGGGAAGCTCCACAGCCCGCCCCAGATCCCCTGGGAGGGACGTTTCTCCAGCAACACCTTTCTGGCGTCAGGGCTCTGCAGAATCAGCATGGCGGTAGATTTTACGCGCAGGGTTTTCTTTGGTTTTTTTTCGGGAAAAATATCGGTGCGCTGAGTTTGACAGGCCTGGCAACTCTCCTGCAGCGGGCACAGATCGCAGGCCGGTTTGCTGCGGCTACATAAAGAGGCACCCAGATCCATCATGGCCTGGTTATAGTCGCCGCAGTTCTCATCGGGCGTGTAACGATCGGCTATTTCCCAGAGCTGTTTATTGGTGCTGGTCTGATCGGGCCAGCCTTCCACACAGTGGTAGCGGCACAGTACCCGTTTAACATTGCCATCAAGGATGACAGCGCGCTTGTTCATGGACGCTGCAATAATAGCGCCAGCGGTTGAGCGGCCAATGCCAGGTAGCTCGCTCAGGGCTTCAACGTTGTCAGGAAAAATATCCCTGTATTGCTGATGAATAATTTTCGCGGCTTTATGCAGGTTGCGCGCCCGGGCGTAGTAACCCAGCCCGGTCCATAGATGCAGCACAGCGTCCTCGTTTGCCGTTGCCAGGGATTGCACATCGGGAAAGCGTGTCATAAAGCGCTCAAAGTAGGGAATGACTGTGGAGACCTGGGTTTGCTGCAACATGATTTCACTTACCCAGACTTTGTAGGGCGTTTTATCCTGCTGCCATGGCAAGTGATGACGGCCATGTTGCTCGAACCAGGCCAGTATTTGCTGGCTGAACAAATTATTAGATGTGGACAAAAGAAAGTACCGGGTGATAAGTGAAAAATGGCGGATGGCGCTGCGCTTATCCGCCCTGCTTGATCTTCATGATTACAGGGTAGTTTACCTGTAAGGATGCTGCTTGGTAAGAATTCCAGAGCCGATTCCCATTACATATTCCCAGGACAATGAAAACTAAGGATTTTTTCAGTTTCCTTTTTCACTTGAGCAGGGAATGCGCGTATAATCGCGTTTTTTCTGAAACAGTCGCTTTTATAGGCGACCCCAGGGGATGCTATGACAGCCCGAAAGGCGTCGGTAGAACGCAATACCAAAGAGACTCAAATAACCGTCAGTATTAATCTGGACGGCAGTGGTGACTATAAAATTTCATCCGGTCTGCCGTTTCTGGAGCATATGCTTGAGCAGGTTGCCCGCCATGGTCTGATTGATATGGACATCAAGGCGAATGGCGATCTGGAAATTGATGCTCACCATACGGTGGAGGATCTGGGTATCACCCTGGGACAGGCGTTTGACAAGGCGCTGGATAAAACCGGTATTCGCCGTTATGGTCATGCCTATGTGCCTTTGGACGAAGCTTTGTCACGGGTAGTGATCGATTTTTCCGGGCGCCCCGGACTTGAATACAATATTCCCTTCAAGCGTGGCGCCGTGGGCGGTTTTGACGTGGACTTGTTTTATGAGTTCTTCCAGGGCTTTGTGAATAGTGCCAAGGTCACCCTGCACATTGATAACCTGCGCGGTAACAATGCCCATCACCAGATAGAAACGGTATTCAAGGCATTTGGTCGTGCGGTGCGTATGGCGATTGAAGCTGATCCACGGATGCAGGGAGTGGTTCCTTCTACCAAGGGCACATTGTCCAAATAACTTTTTGGATTACTCTTTAGACAACCTCTTTAGACAAACCAGGCTGAACTTTGATGAACCGTGTTGCTGTTATTGATTATGGCATGGGGAACCTGCACTCCGTTGCGAAAGCCGTGGAGCACGTGGGGGATAACCTGCAGGTTTCTGTTACGGCAGACGAAAAAACCCTTCTCAATGCTGATCGCATAATTTTTCCCGGTGTTGGAGCCATGCGCGATTGCATGGGTGAAATCAGGCGCCTTGGCATTGATGACATGCTGCGCCGCCTGGTTGAAGACCGGCCGGTGTTCGGTATCTGTGTTGGCATGCAGGCCTTGATGCAGCACAGCCAGGAAAATGGGGGCGTAGACTGCATTGGTTTGTTTGAAGGTAACGTAAAACGTTTTGCCGAAAACATGGCGGGTAAAGATGGTGAACGCCTGAAAGTTCCCCATATGGGCTGGAACGAAGTCAAGCAAACCAGCGCCCATCCAATGTGGAAAAGTATTCCCGACAAAAGCCGCTTTTATTTTGTGCATTCCTATTTTGTCACACCGGCCAATCATAAAGATGTTGTTGGTGAGAGTACCTATCCTGAAACGTTCACTGCAGCGTTGGCAAAACAGAATGTATTTGCGGTGCAGTTTCATCCCGAGAAAAGTCAGACGGTGGGATTACAGCTTTATAAGAACTTTTTGGATTGGGATGGTGATTTATAGATAAAGGAAAAAGGAAAAAGGAAAAAGGTGGGCGGGTTCAGTGAAGATTTGAAAAGGTAAGCCTTTGATTGAACAAAGCCTGGGTCTTATAGCTTTTGTAAAAACAGATCATCTGCATCCGCAGTCATCCATAAGCCCACCTTTATCCTTTATCTTTTATCCTGCTTAAAAATTTCCTGATAAAAAACGCCTACACAAATAATTGGAAAAATAATGACTTTAGCCAAACGCATCATCCCCTGCCTTGATTGTGAAAACGGACGTGTTGTTAAAGGCGTTAAGTTTGTCGATATCCGTGATGCCGGAGATCCGGTGGAAATATCAAAACGTTATTGTGATCAGGGTGCTGACGAAATTACCTTTCTGGATATCACGGCCAGTCATGAAGGTCGGCAAACCACCATTGATACGGTGCGGGACATTGCCGGGCAGGTTTTTATTCCATTAACAGTGGGTGGTGGTATCCGCACGCTGCAGGATATTCGCGACATGCTTAATGCCGGTGCCGACAAGGTCGCCATCAATACCAGCGCCGTGAAAAACCCTGATTTTGTCAGGGAAGCCGCCGACAAATTTGGCTCACAATGTATTGTTGTTGCTATTGATGCAAAGAAAGTATCAGGCGAAGGTGAGCCGGATAAATGGGAAATCTTTACCCACGGAGGTCGTAATCCCACCGGTCTTGATGCGGTTGAATGGGCTATAAAAATGGTCGCCAATGGCGCCGGTGAAATCCTGCTCACCAGCATGGATCGTGATGGCACCAAGGATGGCTTTGACCTGGCACTGAACCGGGCGATTAGTGAAGCCGTTTCCGTTCCGTTAATCGCTTCGGGCGGCGTCGGCAATCTGCAACACCTGGTTGATGGCATTACTGAAGGCAAGGCTGATGCTGTGCTGGCCGCGAGTATTTTTCACTTCGGGGAATATTCCATTCCTCAAGCGAAGGAATATATGGCGGGGAAGGGGATTGTTGTTAGATAAAACAGTCTCAAGTTTCAAGTTTCAAGTTTCAAGTTACAAGAGAAGATGAAGGATAAAGGATAAAGGATAAAGGTGGGCGGTGCAGGGAGGCGGCTGGTTTCTATAAAAAGAGGCAAGAG
>CBFICR010000140.1:0-4953 GCA_965661105.1 Pseudohongiellaceae bacterium
ATTTGCAACTAAGGCTTACCCTTAAAAAGTGCATACGAAACATAACAAACCCTTTAATAACGCCCTTCTTAATGGGGCGCTCACTGCGTTCCCGCCCCATTAAGAAGGGCGTTATGCGTAGTCAGTGGTTAGATCTAGTTGACATACCATATATGGTATATATACTGTATTTGGTATGTGGGAAATATTCGAACATAAGCGTGTGGCTAGAAGTCTCAAAGGTGCGCCGACTGAGGTCTTAAAGCGATATGAGAAGTGGAAAGACATCGTTTCCATCTCAGGCCCGCAAGGCTTGCGCCAAATCAAGGGTTTACGTGACGAGGCACTATCTGGCGAATGGAAAGGTTTTAGGTCTTCTCGATTAAATTTACAGTATAGGGTGATCTACAAGGTCCAGAATAATGAAATTCGGGTCTTGGTTGAAAACGTTACGGCCCACGATTATCGGAGGAAGTGACATGAATGAATATGTAAAAGCAAAGCGACATACAAATGTTTCTGTTGGTGAATCTATAAGGATCATCCGAGAGCTTCAGGAATTGAGTCAAAATGAATTGGCAGCAAAAACTGGCATACCTCAATCCACTATTTCTGCTATTGAGAACGATCGAGTGCAACTAGGCGTAGAGCGGGCAAAAGTACTTGCCAGGGCGCTGCAGTGTCACCCGGCAGTACTTGTGTTTCCAGGATGGGACATTGAACATGAATCAGCCGCATAACAAGCTGCTCAATAAAGACCAAAGCCCGTTGTCATGCCTTTTGCTTAAACAAAAGTCACGCCAACGGGCTTTGTCCTATTAGCAAGGGCATTATATGCCCCGGCACTTTCCAGATTAACTATAAATTCAAGGAGGAATTTATTATGACTAGTACAGATGCGATTGAAGAAATGCAAACTATGATCATCTCAGGGAAAAAATTTGAGGTCATCACTTCTAAGATAGCAGAACGAAAATGGCAGCTTTCTGTTGAAAATGAATTAGGAATTCGGTCAGTTTGGCACGAGCTTTTCAAAAGTCCTGAAAAAGCCCTGGAAATTGGGCGTAAGGCAATTGAATCTGAGGGCGTTGATTCGTTCATGGGTGAAGAAGATTTTGGTTATCTATTTGAAGATTAAGGCATATAACAATCCCTTTAATTCCACCCTTCAGGCTGGGGCGCTCACTGCGTTTACGCCCCATTAAGAATGGCATTATTCCTACGCCACGCTCTAAACGCTGTTGACATATCATATATGGTATACATACTGTTTTTAGTATGTAGTAGATATATGAACATAAACGTGTTTCCAGGAGTCTTAAGGGCACCTCGGTACTAAATAGGGTCAGTGTATAAGCACCCTATAGAATCACTCTTACCCTGTTTATCTTTGTCTTGGTTGACTAAGCATCTAGTTTGGAATGAACTGAAAACGAGGAGAGAATTATGAATAATAAAATTATTGGCATTATACTTATCATCGTTGGAGTTGCATTGGTTGCCTGGGGATATAGTGTTTATGATTCTGCTGGTTCCGAGATTAGCAGAGCTTTAAGTGGAGACACGCCAATTGAAGCCTGGGCCGGAATGGTCGGAGGCGCTATTTGCATTGTGCTCGGAATTTTTAAGGTAAAGTAAAATAATACAGATAAACGACCATAACCGTTACCTGCTCCTATGAGATCAAAAAAAGGAAATAAAGGGGACAGATTTATTTTCCAGGGCATTGGCTATATTGGCAAGCTGGTTGACAAACTGTCCCCAGGAAAAAAGATGGATAAAATCCTGCGCTAGTGAATTAATGCAGAACTTGTAATAATCAATAACAATAAAGACAAGAATAAGCGGACAATAAACTACTCAGTCAATTACAAGCGCTTATTCTCTGCAATCCATTGGGGGGCAACATAATGGACGCCACACTAAAAGCTGATGCACCGCACACAGCTACTTTCAGACCTTCATTCTTTTTCTGGATGACGCTGTTGATGGCGTTTTTTGTATTTTCCGGCTTTGGTATGACCTATTGGTATCCCATGGCCAGAGGCACTTTTGCTCCTGCTCCACCGGTTGTTCATCTGCATGGCATGGTCTATTCCCTGTGGATGATTCTGCTGGTGGTTCAGGCCGGCCTGGTCAATGTCCGCAATGTTAGCCTGCACCGCAGTCTGGGTATGTTCGGGATTGCCCTGGCGACTGCCGTGATATTTATGGGGGCGCTGATCACACTGCTGGGTTCACGTGGCAACCCTACCGGCATCAATTACAATAACGGCATTTATCTGGGGATCACAGCTGTTGTCGGCTTTGCCCTGTTCTTTACCCTGGCGATCAGAAATACCCGCAAGCCGGAAATTCATCGCCGCATGATCCTCTTCGCAATGCTGCCAATCCTGCCACCGGGCATCCACCGGCTCTATATGATTCCGTTGGGACTGCAGAGCTTTCCAATCATGGCAATGTACCTGACTCTTGATGCCATGGCTGCAGCCATTGTTTATCACGAATGGCGCAAATCAGGCTCTATTTCCAGGTATACCTGGCTCGGCATTGCCTGGCTTGTTATCCAGCAGGTCCTGCATGCGACCGTGGTACAAACGGATGCCATGAATGAATTGTTCCAGCAAATGGCCGCACTTGTTTATTACCGTGTGTGACGTATTCAGTGCACAGCACAACTTGTCCCGAATTTCTGGCTGGAATCATGAAATTCTGATCCTTTTGATTACTCGCAAGGTGCCAATAAATGAATTGTAAAGAAGCCAGGCAGTTGAATATTATGATTTCAATAATATTTGCTCTGGTAATGTTATTAAGTTCATATTTCATTGACGATAAAGACTTATCTCAAAATATTGGACTTATACTTATTATTCTTTGGCTTATTCCGTTTTTTTACTTTAGCAAAAAAAGTGTGGATAAATAAAAATCAACAAGACCAAGCACTCGGATACAGAAAAGCTGAACAGGTAATTGAGCTGCAAGTAAAATACACCAATGGATAAATTTTTCGAAGCCGCAATTGACGAAGCAAAAAAAGGCATGACGGCCGGCGGTATACCTATCGGATCGGTACTTGTGATAGATAACCAGATAGTGGCTCGCGGCCACAATCAGCGCATACAAAAAGGCAGCCCGGTTTTACACGCAGAAATGGACTGCCTGGAAAACGCCGGAAGAATCAAAGCATCCGACTATGCACGAGCAATCCTGTACTCAACTTTGTCTCCCTGCGATATGTGTAGTGGTGCAGTACTGCTGTATGGAATACCCAAAGTGGTTGTTGGCGAGAATCAAACATTTAGTGGCCCAGAGGATTACTTAAGGGAGCGAGGAGTGGATGTTGTTGTGATTGATGACCCAAGATGCCGTCAACTTATGCAAACATTTATCAAAGACAATCCCGAACTGTGGAATGAGGATATTGGAGTCTGATATTCATATTTAGAACTGTTACGACAAACCCGGCAGATATCGAAACTGGAGTTCACCTCAAGGATTTATTTCCAATTGAAAACAGAAGAGAACGTTCAGTATTTTGAAACTGTCATCATAGGTTCCGGTTTTTCAGGATTATTGGCGGCAATTCGTTTACAAAAACGTCACTGTAATGACTTCCTGATACTGGAAAGAAACCCTGAGCTGGGGGGCACCTGGCAAGTCAACTCCTATCCCGGTGCCGAAGTGGATATTCCCACCAGTCTGTATTCCATCTCCTTTGTGCCCTACCCGTTCAAAAAAACCTTTGCTGCGCAAAGCGAGTTACTGGCCTATACCAACTACATCATCCATAAGTTCAATTTAGCAAAGCAGGCAAAAACGAATCAGACAGTGACCAGCCTGACTTATGATGAAAACACTTTCGTATGGCAAATAGAGACTGCGTCAGGCGAGCGTTACAGTGCCAGATTTATTATCGACACCAGCGGTGTACTGGCGAATCCGCATATTCCGAATATTAAAGGAGCGGACACTTTCGAGGGGCCGATATTCCATGCGGCGCAATGGAATCACAGTGTCGACTATGCAGGTAAACGTGTGGGCGTAATTGGCTCAGGCTGTTCAGCGGCCCAGATTGTTCCCGCCATTGCCGACAAGGTGTCCAGGTTAACCCAGTTCATGGGCAAGGCGCAGTGGATACTTCCGCGCTCTGAGCGGCACTACAGTGCACTGGAAAGTTACCTGCGAACGCTGCCGGGCATTCGCCACATTATCCGTTTTTTTGTCTTCAGCTTTTATGACATGCGCTTTCTGGCATTTCGTCGTTACCCCGGCACCATCACTATTAGCCGTCTCATGAAAAGCGCCTATCGCAGCAAGCTGAAAAAAAATCTGGAAAAATATATTAAAGATGACAGGTTACGCGCTCATATGATGCCCGATTACGAATTGGGCTGTCGCAGGGTTATCCCTACAAACACCTATCTCCCCGCGCTGGCCCGTAACAATGTCGAAGTGGATATCAGCGGGATTGATTGCATCATGCCCCGGGGCATTAAAACCAAAGATGATAAGGAAATACCTCTGGATATCATCGTTTATGCCACCGGCTATTTTGCCTACACGAATATGAAAAAGGCGCTGACTTTTCAGGTCTATGGTCTGGGCGGGCGTAACCTCAATACAGAATGGGAAGAAGATATCGTTTCTTACAAGGGTATTACTGTGTCCGGTTACCCAAACTATTTTAAAGTGAATGGTCCGAACACCGGTACCGGCCACAGCTCGCAATTATCGTATATGCAGGTGATGACCGATTATATTGTGCAAGCCATAAGCGCTGTGAAACAGGATGAAAGTATCAGGGCTATCGATGCCAGGAAGGATCTTCAGGATATCTATGTCAGTAATATGAGGGGAAAAATGAAAAAGACAGTCTGGCAAAATGCAACCTGCAGCGCTTTCTACAGAAAGAACATGACCGAAGAAGTGACCAGCCTTTCTCCCGAACCAGTGACCGGATTTATCTTTTCG
>CBFICR010000141.1:0-4951 GCA_965661105.1 Pseudohongiellaceae bacterium
CCCAGGGGCGAGGGCCGACGATCACAGAGTTAATGACTTCCCGACTTGCCAGGTCAATAGCGACCACTGTCTGGCCCCGGCCATTGGCAACATACAAGGTTGATTCATCAGGCGAGAGCACCAGCCCCATAGGCAGGGCGCCTTCTGGCAAGGGGATTTCTCCGGTAGTGGTATTGTTTACTACATCAATAATATTAATGAGTTCACCAAATTCTGCGGACACATAGGCGGTGCTGCTGTCTGCGGTAAAAACAGAGTCGCGTGGACGTAGTCCAACCTTGATACGGGTAATTTCTGCACCAGTGTCGGCATCAATGACCGTGACGTCGCTGTCCACCTCACCGGTCACATAAAAAATGCGTCCATCCGGTGACAGTCTGACGCCTTCGGGTTCCAGTCCGGTAGGAATGGTCATCAGAATTTCACCCTGCTTCAGGTCCAGTATGGAAGCGGTATGGGTGTCTTCATTGGAGACATAAAGTTTTTCTGTTTCCCAGTTTACGTCAAACTGCTCAGGATCCGAGCCGCTGGGAAGAATGCGTACAACTTCCCGGGTAAGTGGGTTTACTTCGGCAATACCATCAGCAGCCTTGTCGGCAACCATCGCCTCACAGACATCATCATCCATTGTCGGCGGACATTTTGGCGAGCCACTGAGTGCCACGTAAAACACACTGCCATCGGGACTGACTTTGATGCCACGGGGGCGTTTGCCCACTGGAATAGTAGCGATCACTTCATGGGTATCCCCGGAGATCATGGTGACTGAATTGGAGTCTTCATTGGTGACGTAAATTACACTGCTGACCTGTGCGCACGCCGTTATTGTTAAAAATAAAGTACCGAGAAGACCGGCCTGAATGAGTGTTTTGTTGATGGTTTTATTCATGGTGTAAAACTTTTTTCTTGTTTAAGGTTAATTATGGGTTTGAGTGAACTTGATTGAATCAGTTGGAGGAAAGCATAGGGGCTACGTTGGTGAATGTCCATGCCCTGTATTACACATTAACAGCCTGCATTCCTCTTTAGATAAATCCGGATTAATAGATAGACCCGGGTTTTTCATTTTGCTTTCTATTAATTCGGTGTATCTTTGATCTGTTGTGAAATTGATATCCATTTTTGCTCGGCTTGGCAAAAATAAGCAAGCATGGCCATGCATAAGTATAAAATAATCGGAACAGGGCTTGGGAAAATAAGATGAGTGATTCCATACAATGGCCGCAAAAACAGCGTGAACTGCAAAATCACCATATGGATTCAAGCATCTGGAATGAATTTGAATTCAGGGATGATGACATCATTATCGGCACCTATGCCAAGGCGGGTACTACCTGGATGCAGCAGATTATTGGCCAGCTTATTTTTAACGGTGATGCTGCCATTACCTCCAATGATTTTTCACCCTGGCTGGATATCAGGATTATTCCCAAAGAAGAGAAACTGGGTATGCTGGCCGCTCAGGAAAATCGTCGGTTTATCAAAACCCACTTACCGCTGGATGCGCTGGTTTTTTCTCCAGCGGCGAAATATGTCTATGTAGCAAGGGATCTGCCTGATATTGTCTGGAGCCTGCATAACCATCTGTATAACGCGATGGATGTTTTTTATGAAATGTTCAATGACACACCGGGCAGAGTGGGTCCCGAAATATACAGGCCGCCTGCTGATCCCTATGAATTCTGGAAGCTCTTCATTCATGATGAATACCCCATGTGGTCTTTTTGGGAGAATGTCAAAACCTGGTGGGATTACCGGGAACTGCCCAACATGAAGCTGGTGCATTTCAATGATCTGAAGAAAGATCTGGCCGGTGAAATCAGGGAGCTCGCTGCTTTTCTGGATATTCAGCTCAAAGCAGACAAATGGGACGCCATCATGGAACATTCCACCTTCGAATGGATGAAGGCCAACGCAGCCCATGTGACGCCGATGGGCGGGGAAATCTTTGAGGGCGGGGCGCAGACATTTATCAACAAGGGTACCAACAAGCGCTGGAAAGATGTGCTCAGTGACCAGGATATCAATGAATATAATCAGATCGGTATGCGTGAGCTGGGTGAAGGATGTTTTAACTGGGTACGTAATGGAAAAGCAGGACAGGATAAAGACACATGATTTTTAAACAACTTTTTGATCAAACCTCAGGTACCTATTCCTATCTATTAGCGGATGAAAACACGCGCGAAGCGGTGTTTATCGATACGGTATATGAACAGCACGAACGGGATCTGGCATTAATTAATGAATTGCAATTAACGCTTATCGCCTGTCTGGAAACCCATTGCCATGCTGACCATGTCACCGGTGCCTGGCTGCTCAATAATGCTATGGGTTCAGCGCTGATGGCATCAAAGGCTTCCGGGATTGAAAAGCTTGATAGAGTGCTGGCGGATGATGATGTGATCAATTTTGGTGATCGTTACCTGACTGTAAAAGAAACTCCTGGTCACACTGATGGCTGTATCAGTTTTGTGCTTGATGATGAAAGTATGGCATTCACCGGCGACTGTCTTTTGATTCGTGGTTGTGGGCGCACCGACTTTCAGCAGGGCTCGGCGCTAAAACTTTTTCATTCCATTCATGACAAGTTATTTCTGTTGCCAGATCATTGTCTTGTGTACCCGGGGCATGACTATGCCGGACGCACTGCCAGTAGCATTGGTGAAGAAAAAGCCCTTAATCCCAGACTGGGCGGGTTGGCCAATGAGGGCGATTTTATTGGTTATATGGAAAACATGCAGTTGCCGCATCCCAAGCAAATTGATGTCGCTGTGCCCGGCAACATCAAGGGGGGAAAGCCTGATGCGGAGCATTTACCCCTGAAACCTGACTGGGCGCCTGTTGTCACAACCTATAGTGGAAGTTTTGAAATCACGCCCCAGTGGGTGGCGGCCAACAGGGATAAAGTGAATATTCTGGATGTACGCACGGCAGTGGAAACCGATGAGGAAAGCACCCGGGTGGAAGGGGCCATCCTCATTCCGATTAATCAGCTACGTGATCGTCTGGAAGAGTTGCCAAGGGAAAAACCGTTGATGACGCTCTGTCGTTCCGGTAAACGTTCAGCGCTGGCTGTGAATATTCTCAAGCAAAATGGGTGGGATAAAGTCGCCAATATCAAAGGCGGTTTATTACAGTGGCAGGCCGAGGGCCTGCCCACTGTAAATTAAAGACACATTATTTGGCATTGCTGCATACTGGCAACGCTAATACAGCTCAATCAGGCCAGAGCCGTTTCAAATAATGCCAGCAATCGGCTATGAGCTCTTTCAGCCTCGCCTTCATCATAAACCTGTGAGTCCAGGGCGCACCAGCCATGCTGGGCATTATAGACTTCAATTTCTGCCGGGATATTGGCATCCGCATAGGCTTTACGCAGGGTATCTTTCATCCCGGGAGCCTGGGCATCATCATTGGCGGCCAATGCATGCAACATACGCGCATTGGTCTGCGGAATAAGCAGGTGAGCACTGTCCGGAGCATCCGAAGCCATACCATTACCGCCATGAAAAGTTCCGCCTGCCATTATGCGATGGGGCATGGCTGCCGCAGTGCGCATGACAATAGAGCCGCCCATGCAATAACCGGTGGTACCGATACCGCGGCTGGTGTCCACTTCATCCTGGGCATCGAGCCAGGTGACATAGGCTTCGGCATCCTGGAATTGTCTTTCCGGGGTTAGCGACCCCATTTGGGACATAAGCATATTGCGTGTATCAGGATCGCTGAAATCGGCGCCTGGCTCGGAACTGGGTGCTTTAGTGAGGCGGTAAAAGGGATTCACCACCAGCACCGAGTATCCGGACTGGGCCAGCCGTGTTCCCATTTGTTCAAAGGCAGGACGCAGGCCAAATATATCGGGCCAGATTAGCACTGCCGCATGACTGCCGCTGGCAGGATGAACATAAAAGCAATCTGCAATGCCGTCCGGTGTAGTCACTTCCACATTACTGGACACCACAGCCTGGGCATTGGCGACAGGTGGCAGCATCATGGCGACACTGGCGCCGGCAGTAAATTTATTGAATTTGCGTCGGGTAATCTTGCTTTTTTTCTTAAGAAATTCTTCGTCTTCTTGCCAGGTTCTGTCATCACACATAGTCTCTACCTCAGAATAATAATGTACAAGTTACTAGTCATATATATGAGTATTGGTATTCCACTTTCTCAAATCACTATCAGGGAGCGGAAATTTATATAAAAAATTGCTTTGGGCAGTTTAATTATAATTCTGAAACACCAGCGCTACTCAATGTGTTATTTGCCCTGCTAAAGAGTAAAGCTTGTTGTAAAAAGTTACAAGATAGGCCATGTCAGTGTTTGTATGAATATAAATACAGGGAATCCTCAATAAAAAAAGGCCGGTTTACACCGGCCTTTTTTTTGTGCACATTAATCAGATTAATATGTGTTAATTATTCTTCCGAAAAAGAATAGGCACAGATTTTGTTGCCATCCGGGTCGCGCAGGTAAGAAGCATAGGCATTGGGAGCAAAGGTACGAGGACCCGGTTCGCCTGCGTCAGCTCCACCAGCGGCCAGACCGGCCTCATGGAATTTGTGGACCTGAGCTCTGTTTTCTGCAGCAAAACCAATGGTTCCGCCATTGGCGTGACAGGCAGGATTGCCATCTGAAGGCGTTAGAACGACAAATTCCGGAGAGCCTTTGCCATACATCATGGCAGTTGGATGCAGGTTGCCCAGATTGTCTATGCCCAGTGCACCTAAAGCAGCGTCATAAAAAGTTACTGCTTTATCATAGTCATTGGTACCGAGGGTTACGTGTGTAAAAATAGCCATAGTTATTTTCCTGATAATTTTTTATGTACAGATTTTCCATGTCATTAAACGACAGTATTGCAGGAATCTGTTTTTCCTAAATACGCCGTGATTGTAACTGTATTTCAAGGCTTACCTCTACTGCTTTATATACATTGATCCTGTGATAT
>CBFICR010000142.1:0-4906 GCA_965661105.1 Pseudohongiellaceae bacterium
CCCAAATCCTCCTGGTCTTCGGCCAATTGCATTCTCAATGCTTCATCTACTATTTCAGAAAGCGATAAATGGGAGGACGCGGCTTTAATTCGTAAAGCCTGGTGAATTGCGGGATCGAAATAAACGGTAGACCTTTTGGATAAAGTGCTCATATTTGATTCTCCTTCAAAGATGAGACATCGTAACGCTATAACGTTATAACGTCAAGATGATTAAGACTGCCTTGGCAACTAACGCCGTTCATAACCGGCGACTCCGAAGGAGGCGTCCGGCGCCGTAGGCGCATAGTTCATGACTTTGTTATGCATTCTGTGCGCCCAGTCTTCAAAATTTATACCTAACCCAATGGCTCTGATCTTTGAGGCTGTGGAGTGAGCCGTAACGTATAGGCCGAACTGTTGCCAAGACTTGGCAACAGGACGCGGATACCATCCGGGGTATTCTCCCAAATAAGCGGCTCTTTGCTTCCAAGCAGTAGTATTTCGGTAGTACGACCTGCCACCAGGCCGGATAGGGTTACTTCGCCCTTCCCAGGTCTCTCCAGCAGAATGGTGTATAACGTATCTCCCTTAGCCGTGAACCGGAGCGCTAATCCGTCACTCGTTTTTCCTTCGGCCACCTGCCATGGACGTGTGCCAAAAATCGCCTCACCATTCACATCCAGCCAATTACCAAGTCCTATAAGCCGTTCTCTTTGAATTTCCGGAATCGTGCCGTCCGCTTTCGGTCCCACGCCCAGCAGTAAATTTCCATTTTTACTGACGATGTCGACCAAGCTGTCAACCAGCTCATTTACAGAAAGAAAGCTGTTCTCATCCTCCTCTCGGTTATAACCAAAGGAAAACCCGATTCCACGCGTTGTCTCCCATTTATATGGACGAATGACTTCCTCCACGGCGTACTCTGGCGTCGTAAAGTCATAAAGCGGCTGATCAGTGGCAATATGTGAAACAGTATCACTACCCTGGCTCCAGCGATTGTTAATGACACCATTCGGAATTTGATTGTAATAATTGGCAAAGATATTGAGAGGATCACCAGAACGCGGGTATCCGATATCATTCCAGAGTACGGAAGGCTCGTAGCGTTCGATTAACTCCTGCCAGTGTGCATCCGCAAAGGAACCATACCTTTCGCTTTGTGGGATGGCTGCATCTAAATCCTCAAGATTATGGATAAGATAAGGATTGAAAGCCCAATCAATACCTCCTGAATAGTAGATGCCAAAATGCATGCCGCGAACACGAACTTCTCGGGCTACTTCCCCGACGACATCACGCTCAAGCGACCAATTAGGAAGGTTGGGATTCGGCATAAGGCTAGGCCAAAGCAAAAATCCATCGTGGTGCTTGGTATCTATAACCACATAACGAGCGCCCGCTATCTCAAACAGCTCTGCCCAAGGTTCTGGATTCCAATATTTTGTAGCTTCACGAAAATCTGCGGCAAAGTCTGCATACGTAATGGCCGGCCCGTAGTGGCTAGTATGGAAGTCACGTGTTGGGCCTTCGAGTTGCATTGAATTCCAGTACCACTCCGCATAGGGGTTGCGAACAAATAAGCCCTCAATGCCATACGTTGCTACAACCTCAGATAAGGAGCCGGCCGTGGGAGCGTAACCAGGAACTGAGTAAGGCCCCCAATTGACGAAAATACCCAGCTTTGCATCATGAAACCAGGTCGGCACTTCGTGTTGGGTAAGAGACTCTACAGTTGGTGCGAAAAGGTAAACCGAGGCCTCCTCTTCTAAATCTACCGCACAGCCACTAATGGCGGTGAATAATCCTGCAATAGATAGGCTTTTGGCTTTCATCCTAATCTCTGATCCGTAGTGCATAACGCCTCAAACACTGGCACCAAACCAGCGGTTTGGCGTCCAAGTGCTTTGGCTTGTTATGAGTTAGCACGGCTTGCATACAAATATAAACCGCCCACGATCGTGCCGACTGGAAAATTAAGTAGATATAGCAGCGAACAGACCACCGCGTATTTGTGTGCGGTCTCACGACCACGCAAAAGGCTTGCCCCAGCGACAAAACCAATTCCGTGAACAATTGGTATAAGCAAGATAGCAACCGTAAACAAAGTTCCGACAATGTCAAACTCTGTGGGTTCCGAAGCGGTTCCCATGGTAAGTATTACCCCAACGACAGCGCCCGTGAACAAAGCCCCAAAAGCCGAATACAAAACCAGCAACCAAACTGCTGATTTTTGTAGCTGCGTTGAATTGCTAGCGAAATCTTTCATTCAGCCTCCAATCATAACGCCTTGCTAAGGGGCTGGTACGCAGTAGCAGTCCCGCAGAGGCCACGCTTTTTGTGGCCGGAGTAAACTTGAGCAACTTGTTATGTGACACTTTTAATTATTTACTATTTGATATTGACTGAAAGGAGCCATCCCTCTTGTCAGGAGCTGATCTAATATAAACCATGTACGAAATACTCAATGCCCAAGCAATTATATAGACCGCGACTGCAAAGATAGACATAAATCCTGAAATGTCATTTGGTTGAAAGAAAGAATCTGGGTATGTATCTCCAAAGTATTCAATGCCATTCGCAAGACTTATGTTTGTCCGATATATCACACGAACAGGAATAATAAAAAACCATGTGTATAAGAATGTAACGCTTATAGCCTGAAAGCGAGTTAACTTATTACCAACAAAAAAACATACTATTAAATACGCGGAAAGAACAGTGAAGCTATTAATAGAAGCGCCACCAGAGGTATTAAGCATAGTCTGAATAGCTGTAAATATTTCATATTCGGTCATATCAGTTACCTAGGAATAAATACTCAAATCTCTTTTTGAAAATGTAATTGTTGTCTTCAGTTACTTTGTCACATAACGCCTCGGTAAGGGGCGCGAAAATGCGTAGCATTTATGCGTCCCAGCCGTAGGCGACTTTACCGATTTGTTATGCGGTGTATGTATAAACATGCCATGTACTTTTTTTTGTATCTAGTGAATCATATAGCTTCTGTGCTTGCTCATTGTCTTGAGCTGTGAGCCATTGCAGTCTTGCAGCTCCCTTACCCAAGGCAAACTGAAGACAATGATCGATTAGAGCTTTGCCAATTCCTTTTCCTCTGTGAGAAGGTGCCGTGTAAAGGTCGTTCATGACTCCCACCTTAGCTGGGATACTGGACACAAATGTGAAATATACTGTTGCGAAAGCTGCGGGTTTACCCAACTCATCCCTGAACAGGAATAAGCAACCGTCATCTCCAGTTTCACTGAACTGTGAAAAGAATTCCCGATTACGTGCGTCATCAATCACCTTAACCTTATAGAACTCCTGGTACTTTCTGATAAGTGGAAGGGCTTCTTCGAAATTTTTCTTTGATACTGGCTCTATCACTTGATGATTCCTCAAATTGCATAACGCTCCTGTTAAGGAGCCAAAATATGTTGGCGTGGTTTTTGCGCCTTAGCAAAAGGCATGACAGCATACTTTGGCCTCTCTTTAACGGTTTGTTATGTTCCTGAACTTCTTGAAGGAACAAAATCAATTTTAAGTTTATAGCCTATGGCCTCTGCATAATCAGTTATTGTTGAAAGTTTAGGAGAAATATCTGATTCAACACTTTCCAGGCGCGAAATATTACTTTTACTAGTATGAAGTTTCTGAGCGAGTTGCTCTTGAGTGAGGCCTGCTTCTTGCCTTAAAGCAATTAGTTTCTTGCGTACTTCATAGGCGGGAGCAAGCTCATCGTATGCAGCTTTTACTCCCTTCTTTTTTAAGGCCTCTGTTTTAAATGATTTGAACGTTGGTCTGGCCATTTTAAATATCCTTCATTCGCTTACGAGCAAGCTCTATCTCTTTTCTTGGGGTTTTCTGAGTCTTTTTAATAAATGAATTTAAAATAATGATTTCTTTACCTTTCTCAGTACAGAAAAGAGAGCGTCCAATACCTTCCTTACCTTTTGCCCGGATCTCGAAAAGCCCTTTTCCCATAGGGGCGGTATAGGGTTTTCCGATCATTGGGCCAAATTCTTCAATTATTTCAAGAATATGCAGGAGGTTTGAGAGAATCCCTTTTGGAAATGCTAAGGTTTGATCCTTAACCTGCTCATTGAAGAATGTGACTTTCCATGACATCGAAGCAGGTTATCATAAATGATAACTGTGTCAAGTAGGTATCAGAGGAACATAACGCCGCTGTAATGGGCGCTCATGTGGAACGTATTTTGTGGCAAAATGGCCGCAGGCCTGCCACAAAATTAAGTGGAGCATGATGCGTCCCATATTGACAGCTTTGTTATGCATTTCTTGGACCAAACATAATTATCGCCATACCTGTTAAAGCTACGCATGAACCTAAAACATCCCAAACAGTAGGTCTAATACCATCGATCCCCCACAGCCATAAAATGGCCACAAAAATATATACGCCACCATATGCAGCATAGACTCGACCCGCAGCTGTAGGGTGAAGTGAAAGTAGCCAGGCGAAAATAGCTAAGCTAAACGCTGCAGGTAATAACAGCCATATACTTTTTCCTTCTTTGAGCCATAGATAAGGAAAATAGCAACCAACGATCTCAGCTATTGCTGTTAATAAAAATAGAGCTAATGTCTTTAATTCAGGCATAGTAATTTCATAAATAGCTTGACCATGGAGTGTACTCCATAGTTTAACATGCACACTTTAATACAAAATAAGGAGTGCATATGTCTCGGCAAGAGAAGAAGAAAAAGTTAACCCCCAATCGTATTGCCTGGATAACAGGGTTTTCATGCCTTGCCTGTTGCGCCGTACCTTTGCTAGGAATTTTATTTGGCTCTTCAATTCTGGCTGGGTTTGCAATATATTCTGAAAATATTGCTTTTTTTATAGCATTAGTTGGCCTGTCTGTTTTTTCATTGTTACGGTATAAACAGAAATCTGGACCAGCTTG
>CBFICR010000143.1:0-4652 GCA_965661105.1 Pseudohongiellaceae bacterium
GCGGAATCAGTTCGCGGTCAGGGCGTTGCGCCTGGGCGGGCAGGGCAAAACAGCAGGCCAGAACAGACAACAAGGTAAGGCGGTGGGTTAATCTCATGAGGGTCTCCTTGGGTGAGGCAAAAGTATACCCAGATCACGTTTAGAGGGGAACGTATGGGGGAAAATGAAATTATGCCGGGCGCGGCGCTGTCTTGTGCAAAGCCAGCCGTTAAATTATTCTGCAGGAATTGAAACTGGAGTCTATTGAATGTCTGAAAATGAAAATGCCTGTCCAAAGTGCAGCCGCAAAATCATGCAGAGTATTTCCAACCGCTGTATGTATTGCGGGGCCGATCTGCCGGAAGAACATCATCTGACCCAGCAGGAGAAAAATGCGCTGCTGTCGGCCAAGTTGGACCAGTTCAAACAGAACGAGGAAAATGCCGACACTATCATCAGCTCCATGCGTCAGGATTTTGGACTTCCGGAAAGAAAGATCCGCAAGAATCGCAAAGACATCAAGGCCAGTAAGCAGCAGAACGCTGCGGACATTGCCGCAGCGATTGCCAGTCTTAACAGTAAACGTGGGGACGGTGATTCCTGAGGCAGACGCTTTTGGCTATCAGCCTCGTTTCAGCAGAACTTCTTCTCTGCCTACTCTATTCCTGCTCCTCAGCAAATTCCTCGGTATCAATTTCCACCTGCACACCGGCCGGATAGCGTGGCCCGGCGACGGTCTCCTGATTGATCAGTTCATCCAGCTTGCCCATGGTGGCGGCGTCCAGTTTTACTTCCAGTGCGCCAAAGTTTTCGACTACATACTCAGAGTGCTTGGTGCCCGGAATAGGGATGATGTTGTCATCTTTTTCCAGTAACCAGGCCAGGGACAGCTGGGCAGGGGTGCAGCCAACGTCGTCGGCGATTTTTTCATACTGGGCATACAGCTCCATATTTTTGGCATAGTTTTCCGCGTGGAAACGGGGCATGTTCAAGCGTAAATCCCCCTGTTCCAGCTGCGCGGCCGGGTCGGTGAGCTTGCCGGTGAGAAAGCCGCGCGCCAGCGGGCTGAAAGCCACAAAGGTAATGCCCAGTTCCCTGCAGGCATCCAGTACCGCAATTTCCGCGTTACGACTCCACAGGGAATATTCGGTCTGAATGGCTGCCATGGGGTGAACGGCGTGGGCCTTGCGCAGGGTGTCTGCCGAGACTTCGGAAATGCCCAGCGCCTGAACCTTGCCTTCTTCCACCAGTCGCGACATCTCGCCAATGCTTTCTTCCACCGGCACGTTCTTGTCCCAGCGATGCAGGTAATACAAATCAATCACGTCGGTCTGCAGACGCTTGAGGGCGTCTTCACAGGTTTTGCGGATGACAGCAGGGTGGCCATCAATCTTGCGCTTGCCCCCTTCGGGGTCCAGAAAAATGCCACACTTGCTGGCCAGCACATATTCACTGCGACGATCCTTGAGCACGCGCCCCAACAGTTCTTCGTTCTTGCCAAAGCCGTAAAGTGCCGCGGTATCGAGAAAGTCATAACCGATATCCAGGGCTTTATGCAGGGCAATTTCCGCTTCTGCGATATCCGGGGTGCCGTAAGCATGGGACATGCTCATACAGCCAAGGCCAATGGCTTTTACTTCAAAAGGACCGACTTTACGGGTTTGCATGATTACCTCGTTATTTTCTGTTGGTTTGAAACAGCGTGTTTTGAAAAAGTGCCCTGGAAATAGCGTGTTTGGCACAGGGGTTGTGAAACAGTCTGAAAAAGGCAATGGCGGAAAGGGCATGACCCGCTGTCCGCCATGTCTCGTTGGCCTGTTACTTCTGTGCGATCAGGCACTGTTCCAGTTTATCCAGGGTTTCCATGGCGGACAGACACTGGGCGACGCTGGAGTTGGGTTCACGACCTTCCTTGATGGCCGCAAAGAATTCACGGTCCTGCAGTTCAATGCCGTTCATGCTGACATCCACCTTGCTCACATCAATCTGTTCTTCCTTGCCGGTAAACAGATCGTCATAACGGGCCAGGTAGGTGCCGTTGTCACCGATATAGCGGAAGTAGGTGCCCAGCGGGCCGTCATTGTTGAATGACAGGGACAGGGTACAGATGGCACCGGAAGGCACTTTCATGCCGATGGACATGTCCATGGCGATACCCAGTTCAGGGTGATGGGGGCCTTCCAGGGCGAAACATTCGCTGACCACTTCGCCGGTCTGGTACTGGAACAGGTCAACGGTGTGACAGGCGTGATGCCACAGCAGATGGTCGACCCAGCTGCGTGGTTCACCAGCCGCATTCATGTTGGTACGACGGAAGAAATAGGTCTGCACATCCATCTGCAGGATATTCAGTTCACCGGCCTTAATTTTGTTATGCACCCACTGATGGGAAGGGTTGAAGCGACGGGTATGGCCCGCCATGGCCACCAGGCCACTTTTTTCCTGGGCGGCGCAAATGGCGCGTGCATCTTCTATGGTGTCGGCCATGGGAATTTCCACTTCCACATGGATGCCCGCTTCCAGGCACTTGATGGCCTGTTCGGCATGCACCTGGGTGGCCGAGGTAATAATGGCGCAATCGACGTCCTGGGCCAGACATTCATCCAGATCGGTGCTCCAGTGAGCAATACCGCGGGCCTGCGCAGCGGCTTTGGTGGCTTCATCGCGACGGCCACAAATAGAGACGACTTCAGCGCCGTCAATCCTGTCGATACCGTCCATGTGTTTCTGGGCAAAGGCCCCGTGTCCAATCATTAATACTTTCATTTGAATTCCTCTGAAAAGCTAAATAGTTTATTTGTCGAGATCGTCCAGCGAATCCACGTAGACCAGCCCGGCTTCTTCCAGGCGACCACGCATATTGTAAATATCCAGGCCCAGTTCACCGGCCTGCAGGCGTTCGCGCTTGGCCACTTCGGCATCTTCACGCTGCTTCGATTTATCCCTCACGGCAACCGCATGTTTGCGCTCCACCACGCAGACGCCATCGCCGTCAGCGACAATAACATCACCCGGGTTCACATAGGCACCGGCGCA
Source organism: Pseudohongiellaceae bacterium (assembly GCA_965661105.1). Classification (GTDB taxonomy): domain Bacteria; phylum Pseudomonadota; class Gammaproteobacteria; order Pseudomonadales; family Pseudohongiellaceae; genus Eutrophocola. Next base: position 3,016 of record CBFICR010000143.1, read on the forward strand.
AACAATGGGCACATTCACCGAGCCCAGGGTTTCCTTGACCGTGCCCTTGGAATGAATGGCTTTCGACCAGACCGGAAAGCCCATTTCCTTCAGGTCCAGCGTGTCGCGCACACCGGCATCAATAATCAGTCCCTTGACGCCGCGGGCCATGCAGGAATGGGCCAGCAGGTCACCAAAGAAACCATCGGTGCTGTCGGCGGTCAGTCCCACCACCAGGATATCGCCGGGCTGGCACAGCTCAATGGCCACATGCACCATCCAGTTGTCGCCGGGCTGGGCCAGAATGGTGACAGCACTGCCTGCCAGCCTGACACCGTCATAAACCGGGCGCATATAGGGCTTCATCAGGCCAACACGGCCCTGGGCTTCATGCACGGTGGCAACGCCCATTGACCCTAAATCGTCAATCACAGATTGCTCTGCGCGGTGGATATTACGAACAGCTACGGGTTTGTGCATTATTGATAGTTCCTGCTGAGATATAAAAAGGACGCTCATTATATGAAGTGAACGGGTCATGCTCAAATCTCATTTGCCGGGGCACGGCTATTGTTCACGCGGATTTATGCTTTTCCCGGCAATCCCCCCGTGGCAAGGAGTTTCAATCTGACAGAGAAAACCAGATAATGGCGTTCCCGTTTTTTTGAAGTCAGGTGAATGTAATGCAAAACGCCATACCCTGTATGTTATTTCGTGGTGGCACGTCCAAGGGCACCTATTATCTGGACAGCGATCTGCCAAGCGATCCGGTCGCCCGTGAGCAGGCCCTGTTGCGTATTATGGGCTCACCGGATCCGCGCCAGATCGACGGGGTAGGCGGCGCCCATCCCCTGACCAGTAAAGTGGCCATCGTGAAGAAGTCGCAGCGTGACGGCATTGATGTGGATTACCTGTTCGTGCAGGTCGTGGTGGATGAGGCGCGTACCTCAACCGCCCAGAACTGCGGCAATATTCTGGCCGGCGTCGGGCCGTTTGCCATTGAAACCGGGCTGGTGGAAGCCCGGGACGGCGAAACCCTGGTGTCCGTTTACATGGAGAATACTGACAGTATTGCCCGTCAACGGATTCAGACGCCGGGCAAAAAAGTGCAATATGATGGTGATGCGTCCATTGATGGCGTGCCCGGCACCCATGCACCGATTATGATCGAGTTTGTCGGGGTAGCAGGCTCCAGCTGTGGAGCGCTTTTTCCCACCGGGAATCCGGTGGATGTCATTGCGGGTATTGAAGTCACCATGGTGGATAATGGCATGCCGGTGGTGATGATTGCGGCAGAATCTCTGGGCCTGAAGGGCGATGAAGATATCCAGGACCTGGAAAATAACCAGGCCCTGAAAGATCAGGTGGAAGCCATTCGCCTTGAAGTCGGCCCGCTCATGAACCTGGGGGATGTGAAAGACAAAACCGTGCCAAAAATGACCATTGTGTCTGCGCCTAAAAACGGTGGCCTTATCAATACCCGCAGTTTTATTCCGCATCGTGTGCATGACGCCGTGGGCGTGCTGGCTGGTGCCAGTGTAGCGGTAGGGGCCACGACCCCCGGCGCTGTGGGTTACGATGTGGCGGTGATTCCGGACGGGGAGCGAAAGCTTTGTTACGTGGAGCATCCTACTGGCGCCCTGGCGGTGGAAGTGGAG
>CBFICR010000144.1:0-4609 GCA_965661105.1 Pseudohongiellaceae bacterium
TGAATGGGCTTGAGGAGCACGGCATGCCCAGTGACAACCTGTGTCTGGCCGCTCTCGGCCCCAAAATGCTGGAGTTATCGGGCCAGCGTACCGCAGGCGCCCATCCTTACCTGGTGACACCTGAGCATACCGCCTCCGCGCGTGAAATCTTAGGCCCCGGCAAACTGCTCGCGCCTGAGCAGGGTGTGATTCTTGAAACCGATGCGGAAAAAGCGCGGGCAATGGCAAGAGAAGCACTATCTATTTATGCCGGATTGCCCAATTATCGAAACAACTGGTTGCGTCTGGGCTTTAAACAGGAGGATATCGATAATGTCAGTGACGGCTTGGTGGATGCGTTATTCGCCTGGGGCGATACTGATAAAATTGCCGAGCGGGTAAAAGCGCATCACGATGCCGGTGCCGACCACGTCTGTGTACAGGTAATTCAGGGTAATGGTGTGGCGGGTTTACGCTCAGCCTGTCGGGAACTGGCTGCGGTATTACTGTAGCCAGATGAAATTATCTGAGCCAGTTGAAATGAAAAGAGCCTCTTGATATCAATTGACAGCCAATGTCAGCAGATGATCTCTGACCATGCCAGTCACCGATTCAATTTGGGCAATTTGCTCTCTGCTAAATGATGGGCGGTAGTAGCCCGGGTGGAGGATGCTGTTGGCTGCGGTTTTCACCTGCTGAATCCCTTCTTTTGGCAACTGGCAGTGTTCGATAATCGCCTCGACGGTATCAACAGGGTTTTCACAAAAGTGCTGGTAGTCTATCACCAGCGTTGCGGCTCGCAATGCCGGGTTTGTCATCAATAGTTCGGCGGCGTGGTAATAAACATCACGCCAATATAAAGCCCAGCCATCGAGTTCAAAACCATTAGCCCAATACTCGCGAATTCGCCGAGTAACCGCAGTATTGCCGCTATTGATAGGGCGGCGATCAAGGCCAAACTCAAAATGACCCGCACGACTCATATGTTGTTGCAATCGGGTGTCTCGTGCATGTTCCCGGCAAAAGTGCGTATGTTGCTTCATTAGCGAGGCAATATGCCAGACGGGGTCACGAACTGGCAGGATAAAGCGAGCGTCAGGAAATAATTTGGGCAGATAGTTAAGTCGATGGATGTTGCCGTTGCGAAGCAGCAGGATTTTTTTAATGTGATTGCGGTAAAACCCTTCAAAGGCGCTGTTGCTGGTATCCGTCGTTAATTCTGAGCAAGTGGCGGGGTTGTGCAAATCGGTGAAAAAACTCATCCAAATGACTTCTTCAAAGGCCTCGGGGCTAGCTGCGGTGATCTTGATGCCGTCACCATGTGCCCGCTCGCGGGCGGTTTCATCTACGGTACTGGCCCGATCAACAAACCAGTTCCAGAACCAGGGTGTTAATACTGGCGGAAAATCCCGGTACTGATGACTGCTGAGTTGTGGGTGCTGATTTAAGAGCTCCAGCAGAATGGTTGTACCGGATCGCGCCAGCCCTGCAATATAGATAGGCTGTTTGATTGTTGTCTCGGACAATTGATCTGACAACACCCGATTTTCCAGTTTTCCCAGTGCAGTCCAGAATCCGGGGTGGTTAGCCTGCCAGCCACTTAACCAGTGTTGCCAGCGAGAGATAGAAATCTCTGTTGGTTTTTCAATGTGAGATAGCGATTTGTCGATATGGGTAATATTATTCACTGAATACCTCGAATAAATTTATAGGCGAAAGCAGCGATGAATAGTGCTGGGATAAATATAAATTCCCAACTTCGCATCCAGGGAGGCCCGAAGTGGCTAATACTTTTTTCCGGGAGCTTGAACGTAATTTCTTCCACCGGTGCGCTTTCGGGTAAGTAGCCTGCGGGATTCGAGACTAAGGTATTCCACCAGACTGGCTTATGGAGTGATGGTACCGGTGCGCGAAGTGGCATATTGAATAAGATGTTGCCTGTTGGCTTTTCTACCTGAATCTGAGGGGGTTCACCGGGAATCCATTGGGCATTGAATGGTGATGTGGTATTCACGGTTACGACTTCATCCGCCGCCGGAAACTGATAACTGTACTCATTGCTCAGCCAGACTAACAAGACAATGATGGGGCAAGCCGAGATCAGCGTTGCTGGCAGGACAATGGCGACACGACGAAAAGACAGTGACAGCATATTTCTCAGCAGTGGCCAGGCTTCCTCCATTGTGCCGTCGAAATGCGCGAGTTGATGTTGTGAACTGGCCGCATCCTGCTTGATTTGAAGAATACGCTTTTGAGGCGAAAATTTTCGGTAAATTTCCATGCAGATAATCGCACCAATGACCGCCCATAAAAAAATAGCAAGGGATGGCGAAGTCCAGTCTACAAGGTAGGCATTGGCGCTATGCAAAAGCGGCGCAGGCAGGTCGAACAGCCCTGGATTCATGACTGGTGCGACTCCTTATTGCGCGATTGCTGATAATTTCTGGGTTTTATAAAGACCGTTTTATCTGCTCGGTAGGCAGGTTCCTCAGTATCTACAGTGTCTGCGTCAATATCCTCACTGGAATCCTTCTTGTAGCTTTCAAGCTTGGCTTTACGCTGCTTACGTAGTAGCAAGCGGATGGGAAAGACAAGCACAAATACCAGTGCCGTCACCAGCGCCAGAATCAGTGCCCACAGTGCGCCCACCAGGCTCAATCCCGCGCCGGGGCCGATATAGGCTGTTGCAGTCAATGGGAAAGACAGGATTAGTAAACTTGCGAAGATAAACTTTGAATTAATCATCGTGATTTCCTCGTTGTTAAAAAGCGCATTTGATAAGTGTTGTGGATCAGTGTTCAAACTCATCAGGCTAATTGTTAATTATGTGCAAGAGAAGAACCTTTCAGAAAGTCTGCTGCACTTTTCGGTAATCGTTGGGCTTTACAAATAATGGGTATTTTTTTCTTGTTGGGTCCGTCGCGAATAGGGTTAACAAATTCCCACACCAGTTGATTATCAGCGGTGACTTCCAAGATGCGTCCGCCATTGGACTCGGTTATCAGCGTGTTGCCATTGGGTAGTCGTTGGGTGTAAGAGCGAATCACACTTTCAAGGGGATCTTCTTTTGTGCCTGTGTATTGCCAGACAATTTGCAGGTTCCTTGGGTTGAATTCGATAGCTCGGGACTGTCCTTCCTGCCGCTGAAAGTTTCCGCGATTATCGAAAAGTAAAATATTACCGTTAGGTAAAATATGAGGGTCATGTTGGCCACTCCAGTAGCCTTTCAGTGACCATGTCAGTGTTTCTTTTTCCAAGTCCAGTACGGCTAAGGCGCTTGGTTCTCGAAATGAAAGAAGTAATTGACCCGCTTTACCAAAGGGGAAGCTTTTTGCATCCTCTGTAGTAATTAGATGAACGCTATTGGTGTGAAGTGGGTCGGCAATAGAGAAAGAAGATACCGAAAATAACAGCTGTCTGAAGTCGGATTTATCGACGGCGTCAAGCAAGCGAATTTTTTTAAGCTCTTCTCCAGTTGGGGAGAGTACAACCAGAAAATCTTCCAGTCGTGTTGGCGATAAATGGTCCAATCGTGGGAGAGGTTCGTCGACGGCTTCCTGCGTAAGCGCATAAATTTTGCCGTCAGCAGCCACATCAAAATCATGGTGTACGGATTGCAAATAGCTCCATTTAACATTGGAGTCTTTATCCAGCTTTGCCAATCCATAGCCATAGGGTGAATCGCCCACACCTTCGTAAATCACCAGCAGGTCGCCATTGTTATTGAGAGAGGCTTTGCGCATATAGACATGCGAGTCAGGCTGGGGATTTTTAACTGTGGCTGTTTTATTCCAGACTTTGCTAAAAGGACGATGCCATTTATGGATGACATCGCCTGACATTGAGATTAAATAGGCTGATGGTTCATGGCCTGAAGTGTATAAAGTTAAGCCTTGATTGCTTAATTGGGGATTATGGAGGGAAACACCTAGATGTTGGTTTTTGGTTGAGTGCCAAAGGTCGGAGGTAAAGACATCATCATAGTGAAAAAGTTTGGAGTAGACGGCTTTTCCTCCCTGATAAGCCTTGGTGATTTGAGGTCCAGGAGGGATACCGGCTGAGGTGATGATGGATCCCAGTAAAAAAATGATCACTGCGGCAGAAATACAAAAAGCTGTCAGGAAAAATTTATCCTCGCTTGAATATTTTCCTCTGTAATTTGAACCTTTGAAGTCATGTCTTCGTGTCATGATATGTCTGCCAGTACAGGAATAAGTGCTCTGTTCTAGATGGACACTGTATTGCGAATAAAATTCTATAAACAAGATTCAATTGTGGAGGAAGGTTTGTTACCTTGAAGATAATTAAAAATATTTTCTTTTGATAAAAAAATATTGGAACTTAATGGAAAAGGAAAATACTGAATTGGTGACAAAGAATTATAAACGAGATGGGTGTTGTATTATTTTGGATATAAGTCGACATATGGCGAGGTCTGAAGTCGTCAAGATTAAAGATGCTAACTGTTGTCAGGTTTACAGCTACGCAAATTTTTAAGGGGTTCTCCCCGGATAAAGCGCTCCATATTGTGATAAAATAATTGCCAGCTATGGCGGGAGAAATTTTCCACCGAGGGGGAACAGTGTGGAGAGATAGCCAGATTTGGCGTATCCCAAAGTGGGTCGGCCTC
>CBFICR010000145.1:0-4598 GCA_965661105.1 Pseudohongiellaceae bacterium
ACCCTGCCCTCGCGGCTGACCGCGCCCTTGAAGACGTAGACGCCGCCGGGGCGGTACTGGTCGTGCATGAGGTCGTCCTCTCTTGTCCAGGCACATACCCTCTGTGTATTTTTTAGGCAGTTCTTTCCCAACATATTATGTAGTGGCCATTTTAGGGTCAGCTTTTGGAGATTTTTATGGTAGTCCCTGGAAAGCAATCACTTCCAATGCGCATGTTTCTGGGGCATACCCCGGTATGGTACAAAAAGGCAGTCCTGATCTGTCTGGTTCTTAATTTCATCGCCTACTTCACGGTAGGGCCTCTTCTCACCTCCTGGCTGATGCTGGCCGAATTCATTGCCACGCTGGCCATGGCCCTGAAATGCTTCCCGCTGCAGACCGGTTTGCTGGCCTTGCAGATCCTGATCCTGCAGTTGACTGACTCCCATCATCTATATGAAGAAGTCGAGCTCGGCCTGCCGGTTATCCTGCTGGTGATTTTCATGGTCGCAGGGGTGCATTTTCTGCGTGACATGCTGTTTGCCCTGATCAACTATGTATTGCTGGGCATCAAGTCCCGGGTAGTGATGAACGTGGTGACGATTATTTTTGTCGCCCTGCTGTCCGCCTTCCTGGATGCCCTGACCATCCTGGCGGTGCTGGTCGCTATTGCGACAGGTTTCTACGATGTCTACGAGCGGGTTGTGTCCCGTGTTGGTTATCATGACGATCCGGATCCGGGTCATGACTACATTGATGAACTGCATCGTGAAGACCTGGACAAGTTTCGTGCCTTCCTGCGCGGCTTGCTGATGCATGGCGCGGTCGGCACGGCCATCGGTGGTGTCTGTACCATTGTGGGCGAACCGGAAAACATCGTCATTGGTAATGCTGCCGGCTGGACATTTGTTGAATTCATCAGGCAGGTGTCGCCAGCCACTATCCCGACCCTGTTTGCAGGCATCTTTACCTGTTTTGTCATTGAAAAAATGGGCTGGTTCAACTTCGGTGCCGAGATGCCGCCTGGTGTGCGCCAGATCCTGACTGATGAAGACAAAAAGCTTAAAGACAAGCTGACCCCGCATGACAAGGTCGTCATGATCATCCAGGGTATTGTCGCTGTCCTGATGGTCGCAGCGCTTGCCTTGCACCTGGCCGAAATCGGCCTGATTGGTCTGGGCGTTATCGTACTGGCATCTTCCCTGACCGGTGTCACCGACGAACACAAACTGGCCGAAGCCTTTACACCGGGCCTGCCATTTGCATCGCTGTTGATTGTGTTTTACATGGTCGTGGCCATGATTAACACCCAGCACATGTTTACCCCGGTAATGCAGTGGGTGCTGACCCTGGATGGACCACAGCAGGTGTTTATGGTGTTCCTGTCCAGCGGTTTCCTGTCGGCGATCAGTGACAACGTGTTTGTCGCCACGATCTACATGGACCTGATCAAGGAACTGTACGATGCGGGTGACATGGCGAAAGAGGCCTTCGAAGCCCAGTCAATTGCCGTGGTGATGGGGACCGGTATTCCAAGTATGTCCACCCCGAACGGCCAGGCTGCCTTCCTCTTCCTGCTGATGTCCGGTATAGCGCCGCACATTCGCCTGGGATATGGCCGCATGGTCTGGATGGCATTGCCTTACTTTATTGTCTGTACTGCTGTGGCGGCAGTGAGCATTGAGCTGTTTATCGCCAACTGACGCAAATTAACAAGTCATAAAAAAAACCGGCGCTTGCGCCGGTTTTTTTTTCGAAAGGACAAAACACAACAGTCAATCAAGGTGTTGTATGAACAATGGAAAGAACAAACGGGTACTGCCAGACGTAGCAATATTCTGGAAGATATGCCTGTCGGCAAATGAGTACTTTATTCGTTTCCTCTCAAGTAGAGTCCCTTACAGCAGATGCCGCAACTGCTGAAAGAGCAGTTGCGGCCTGCAATGAATTTCAGATGTCATTCTGGCGCAGTTCAACTGTCTGAGAAGTTTTCCCTGAACCATTCATTGATCATCCGCTTTTCGTATCCCAACGGTGCATTTCTTACCATACGGACACCGGAATACTGATAGCCTATATCCTGGACGTTTTCCTGGCCTCTTTTCAGCACAGTGCCCTGGCCATCGGTCAGTTCATAGGTAAATTCAATACTCGGGAAATACAGGTTTCTCAGAACCCGGATACCTGTAGGAAAACGTGTGAAGAAGTATTCCACGTCACCAGCCAGGTCTACGTTAGTCACAGTCATGTCGAACCGGTGGTTCTCCGGCAGATATTCATTCGCTGAATTACGAATATACTTTCCCAATTCATCCAGCACTCTTTGCTGATAATGTTTCTGACTGACAAGGTTGCCAGCCTGGATGTCACGGAACTTTTCCGGTTCCTGCCATTGCAGGTTGACTTCAACCGCATTGGCCATGGGTGATAGTAATAGATAACCGATGATTATCAGGGTAAGTGATTTAAAGTGTTTCATTGCTTTCTCCATAATATTTCGCATGTGAATGTTCCCGTTTCACTACGGCTTACAATAAAATATTGCATCGTATGGCGGGAATTCAAGGGGGTAAAAATGAAGAATCAAAGAGGCGGCCAGTAGTAATTTTTAAACCTGTTAATGCCTGCTTTGCCTTTTGTTCTCATGCAGGCTCAGCCACTTGGTTATATCGCTGTGCTGGATCAATCCAATGACGCGGCCTTCACTGATCACGGGCAGGGGGTCGTCACCAGCCTGCACCAGTTTCTGCAGGGCTTCGCTGCCAGGAGTATCCGGTGTCAGGGACTGGACTGAAGACAGTGGGTGGGCGATGTTCCGTACTGATTTTACCTGGCGCTCATTCTCTGCCAGGGCCTGGACGTCAGCCAGGGTGACCAGGCCGATGATCTGGCCGTGTCGTTCTACCGGCCATAGCAACTGTTTACTGCGCAGCAGGTACTTGTCGATGAATTCCGTTATCGGGGTATCGGCCCTGATTTCGGTAAAATGCGTGCGCATCAGGTCGCTGACCCGAAAATTGCCCAGAGCCTGTTCATAACTGAATTGCCTGTAATACATGGTAGCCAGGCTGGAGATGAACCAGCCAATGAGGATCCACCACAGGCCGCCGACTCCGCCACCACCCAGCAGGCTCACGACACCGAGGGCCATCAGCAGCCAGCCAAAGTAGCGCCCGCCATTGGATGCCCAGCGCGTGGCCTTGTCCTTGTCGCCGGACAGCCACCAGGCAATGGCCCGGAAGACACGACCGCCGTCCAGGGGAAAGCCCGGGATCATGTTGAAGATGGCGATAATGAAGTTGATGGAACCAAGCCAGAACAACACGGTGGCGGTCGGGCCCAGCGTGGAAAGGGCCTGTAACTGGTTTTCTCCAAGAGCCTCTTCCAGGCCCGCATCCGCCGCCATCAGGCCGGCCAGCCAGGAACAGGCAAAGGCAATCAGCAGACTCATCAGCGGGCCTGCAATAGCGATCATGAATTCTTCCCGTGGCTTGTCGGGTTCGCGGCTGGGTTCGGCCATACCGCCGAACAGGAACAGCGTGATCCGGGGTACCGGAATACCATAGCGCTGCGATACCACCGAATGGGCCAATTCGTGTGCCAGCAGGGAAATGAAAAAGATTACCCCGGAAATCAAAGCCGTAACCCAGGTCAGTAGCGGACTCCAGTCAGCATGCCAGCTGGGAAATATGCCGGTAGCGAGACTGACCACGATCAGCAGAAAGATAATGACAACGCTGATATCCAGGCGGATTTCAATGCCAAGAATGCGAAACAGGGAAATGCTGTGACTGCCTGGAGCAGACTTTGCCTGGCGCTGTTCACGGGATGAATCACTATTCATGGCATAACCCTCGGAAATGTCCTCGCGGTAATGTCTAAGGACCATCCTTGTTAGCTGAATATCTCATTGAGTGCCTGCTCGATGGTTTCATGTTTGAATTCAAATCCGTGCGCCAGCAGTTTCTGCGGGTAGACGTTCTGCCCATGCAGCAACAGGGTGTCACCCATTTCACCGTAGAGCAACCTGATAGCAAATCCGGGCACCCGCATAAAGGCGGGCCGGTGCATGGCCGAGGCCAATGCCCGCGTAAAATGCCGGTTACTGACAGCATTGGGACTGGCCAGGTTATACGTGCCGTTGGCCTCCTCGTTGCCAAGCAGGAAACAGATAGCATTCACCTCATCATCCAGGTGTATCCAGCTCATCATCTGCGTACCCGGTCCGAGAACCCCGCCCAGCCCGAGATAAAAGGGCAACAGCAGCTTTTTCATCATGCCGCCGTGTTGTTCCAGTACAGGAGCGGTGCGGATCAGGCAGACCCGGATATCGAAATCCTGCGCCTGGCGTGCCTCGGACTCCCAGGCACTACACAATTCGTGGGTAAATTCCTGTTGAGGTGCTGATGTCTCATCCAGCCGCTGTTGCCCCTGCGAGCCGTAATACCCCACGGCAGAGCCGCTGACCAGGACTGAAGGTTTGTGTTTCAGCCGCGACAGCAAGGCAATAATATCCCCGGTGATGTTGATGCGACTGGCGAGCAAACGATGTTTTTGCCGGGCCGACCAGCGCTTGTCGGCGATGTTCTCTCCGGCCAGGTTGATGATGCCGTCAAGGG
>CBFICR010000146.1:0-4534 GCA_965661105.1 Pseudohongiellaceae bacterium
GTCTTCAATAGCCTGTTCTTCATAGAAACTGCCATTGGCTCTACGAATGGTGCGCGCGCCACCATTGGGAAGCTCTGAGCGAATCAGGGGGTCAGGACCGTCGTCATCGGACTCATCAGCTGGTGGAATATTTTTATCTATTTTTACAACAATACGTTTTTTGCGCTCGAGCCATTTGCGCCTGAAACCATCAAGCAGAATCAGCACGATAAAAATAATGACTATAATGGCTAACCAGTCTCTGATACCCATAAGTCTGCTCTAGTCTTTGTCCCTGTTATTTCTAATATTAGTGATATTACAATCCAACTAATATTACTAAGCGTTATAATTTTTTTTAACTGCTTTGTTGTGTTTGTTCTTCTCTTTCTAACTGTTTCTATCTCTTTCTATTAGCCCTGACTGTTTATCGGCGCCAGAAGCGGACTTGACTATTGTTTTTAGCAAAATAAACAGAAATTTAAACAGCCACCATTTCTACCGCTTCATCTACGTCAACAGCCACCAGTCTTGAGACACCCGGTTCATGCATGGTGACGCCCATCAACTGATGCGCCTGCTCCATAGTGATTCGATTATGGGTTATAAAAATAAACTGAACAATTGATGACATTTCCTTCACCATATCAATATAACGGCCTACGTTGGCATCATCCAAAGGCGCGTCAACCTCATCAAGCATACAGAATGGTGAGGGATTAAGACGGAAAATTGAAAACACCAGTGCTATTGCCGTCATCGCTTTTTCTCCACCTGACAAGAGATGGATTGTGCTGTTCTTTTTGCCTGGCGGTCTGGCCATAATCTCGACGCCGGTATCAAGTAAATCTTCACCTACCATGTTCAGGTACGCATGCCCACCACCAAAAACCTTGGGAAATAACTCCTGTAATCCGCTATTAATCTTGTCAAAGGTTTCCTTGAAACGTGTTCGGGTTTCCTTATCAATTTTACGAATAGCATTTTGCAGGGTTGTCAGTGCGCGTTCGAGATCTTCATTCTGATCGTCCAGATATACTTTACGTTCAGACTGGGTATCGTATTCATCAATGGCTGCAAGATTTATCGGGCCGAGACGATTTATTCTGTTAGCCAGTTTCTCCAGTTCTTCTTCACAGCCATGTTCTGTGGTTTCTTCCAACATATTGGCAAGGACTTTTAGCTTGTCGTAGCCATTTTCTGTCATTTGCTGCTCAAGAGCCGCTCTCTTCACAGTATCGCCTTCAATGCCAAGCCGTTTATTGACGAGGTCATCGCGAATACGCTGCGATTCTTCCTGGGACTGATTTCTTGCGCTGTCCAGTTCACGCTGTTGATGGTCGATTTCATCTACACGGGCTTTAGCCTGAGATAAATTATTTTCAATGGAGACCCGGGAGGCCAGTTTCTGTTCCAGCTCTTCCTTTAGAGCAGGTATCGGAACATCGGCCTGTTGCAGATATTCTTCCAGTTGTTTCTCACGGCCCTGATAGGATTCAACCTGACTGGAGAGCCTTGCCATATTATGTTTCAGCGATTCCAGCTGGGCTGATACAGTCTGATGCTGCAGGGCAAGCTGGTGAGATCGGTCCTTGTCTTTCGCTGCTCGAGCGCGGGACTCATCAAGCGTGTTTCTGCGCTCGTCCCTTGCTTCAGTGAGAACTTCGCGACGCACAGTGTGTTGCTCCATGCGATCAAGAATTTGCTCCAGATTTTCACGGGACTGACGAATATTGGCTTTTTCAATATCCTGTTGTTTTTCAAGGTCTGCAATTTCCGCCGTCAACCGAACACGACGTTCCTCTGCCTGTTCTATTTTGGTTAATTGCGCAGACTTGTCTGAACTGGTTTCTGACAACTGGCGATTTACTTCAGTCAATTCTTTCAGCAAGCCATCTCGATCCTGCTCCAGTGTCTGCAGCAGCGACTCTTCACTATTAAGGTTTTCCATGGCTTGCTGAATATGTTTTTCAGTGCTGGAGATTCTGTTTTCAAGATCTTCGAGTTCATGCTGACGCTGGATTACACCGGCTTTTTCATCAAAATCTTTGGCCAGTCGCAGCCATGATGGCCCCAGCCAGATACCTTCACGAGTAATCAGGGACTCTCCAGGCTTTAATTGCTGTCTTAGGGAAAGTGCCTGCTGCAGTGATTCAACGCAATAAATGCCATTTAGCAATGCTACAAGATTTTGCGAAGAGCGGACTTTTTCAGCCAGAGGGTTTAACTCAAGTGACGCGTTTCTCGTGGCTCCGTTGTCTTGATATGCCGTATCGATAATCTGCAGGTTTCCCTCACTGAAATCGCCCAAAACCTCACTGACGCTGTCCAGATTATTGACACAGACAGCTTGCAGGCTTTCTCCCAGTACCATTTCCATAGCACCCTGCCATTGTTCATCTACCTGCAGGTTATCGCCAAGCCGGGGATTGCCGGCCATATTGTTACGTTCCAGCCAGCTGATAGTGCCCTGGTCATTTTTGCCCAGAGCGGCCTTTTGCAAGGCATCCAGAGATGCCTTTTGACCAAGCATGGCCTGTAATTTACTGCGGCGCTCATTCAATTCATTACTGCTGGCCTTGATTGATTCGCGACTTTTCTCAATCTTCTGTTTCAGGCTCTGCTGATTTTCTTCATGGGCGGTCTGTTTATCCATCAATAAACGCAGATTACTTTCCAGGCTTTCCAGGTCAGAGGAATCAGGCGTTTGCAGGTTCTCCAGCTCATGCTTGAGAGAAGATTTACGCTGCTTGCCACGTTCAACGATATTTTCCAGGTGGTTGATACGCTCCTGCTCTACTTCAGCTTTCTGTGCGGTTTCTGCGGATTCCTCGTTGAAGTCTTCCCATTCCTGCTGCCACTGAATCATTTTGGCTTCATATTCGGCAAGAATACTGGCCGATTCCTGCTCACTATAGCGCACGCTCTCCAGTTCGGGAGTCAGCTCTGCTATGGCGGCTTCCAGTTCCGATATCTTACTGACGTCCTGACCCAGCTCATTTTCAAAATGCACGAGGGACTGCTTTATTTCTCCGAGGTCCAGTTCAAGCTGCTGCTTGCGCTGCCCCTGGTATTCAATATTTTGCTCCAGCCTGGAGATATCGCTGCCAAGGGAATAAAAAGTACTTTGAATCTCCTGGTAGGTATCATTGGATTCAGTGCTCTCTTCACGCATTTTCTCAATATCTGCTTCCAGAGAGCGGGTTTTGGCCACATTGGCCTCAAGCCTGATTTCAAGCTCGCTGATCTGTTCCTGGGCAGTGCTTACCGTAGTGTTCAAGCGCTGCCAGCGAAGAGCATGGAGGTTTGCCGTGGTATCCCTCTCCTGCTGTTTGAATTCTTTATACTTCTCTGCGGCCTTGGCCTGACGCTGCAAATGCTGCAGTTGACGCTCAAGTTCTTCCCGAATATCAGTCAATCGCTCCAGGTTTTCTCGGGTGCGCTTGATACGGTTTTCTGTTTCTCGCCGCCGTTCCTTGTATTTGGAGATGCCAGCTGCTTCCTCAATAAACACACGCAGTTCTTCTGGCTTCGACTCAATAAGATTCGAGACCATGCCCTGCTCAATGATGGAGTAGCTTCGCGGCCCAAGTCCGGTACCAAGAAAGATATCCTGGATATCGCGACGCCGACACTTGGTGCCGTTAAGCATATAGGTAGACTGGGCTTCGCTATTAACAACGCGTTTTACAGAAATCTCATTAAATGCGGCATATTCACCCTTGATAGTATGATCAGAGTTATCAAAGATCAGTTCAACCGTTGCCTGGCCTACCGGCTTGCGATTGCTGGATCCATTGAAAATAACATCGGTGAGATTTTCGCCACGTAACTTACTGGCAGAGCTTTCGCCCATAACCCAGCGTACGGCATCAATAATATTGGATTTGCCACAGCCGTTAGGGCCTACGACGGCACAAAGATTACTGGGGAGGTTGACGGTTGTCGGGTCTACGAACGACTTGAATCCTGCAAGTTTAATACTTTTAAGTCGCATGGATTGCGAATACCCTGACAGTCAAATGGAGCGATAATAGAAGCGCTAAAGTTTATCTGATCTGAGCTGCAAACTCATTAAGAATTTACCCACAGGCCAGAACTTTTTAGCTATTTTATTATGTTAGTTTAAATCAGGAAACCTAAAACTTTTTTGTTTTCAACTATTGTCATAGGAGCCGGTCTGGTTCAGTGTTAGAATTCGCGCCGTTTTCGAATTAAATACATAACAAATTGAAATTCAAGGATATTATCCTCTCAACTTGCAGGGTGTCAGCCAATACCGGGAATGACCGGGGGAATAAGAGTCAATTAATTTAAATGATCTACTTTTCACTTATAGCTGCTTTATTAACCACGCTGATTGCAATTTTGGTCTTGCGGCCTGTCGCAAGAAAGATCGGCCTGCTCGATAAACCCGGGGGACGTAAGACACACAGTATGGACACCCCTCTTATTGGTGGTTTGGGTATCTATATTGGCTTACTGACTGGATGTTTGCTCAGCCCTGACATTCTGGTGCATTACCAATCTCTGCTACTCATATCATCGCTGCTTT
>CBFICR010000147.1:0-4211 GCA_965661105.1 Pseudohongiellaceae bacterium
TGCCTGCGAAAGTTCGCCTTGTCTCGCGCACTGCCTGAAGGCCAGAGACACACTAGACTTAATCAGAGGTTCCCTAGACATGGAAAAAATTATTCTTAACGATATCACCCTGGATAATCAGAAGTCTGAGGCCACCCAAAAGCCTGCAGCAGTCCATGAGCTGGCAGACTATGCTGATGATCAGGTAGGGCCGGGAAAGCAGGTCACCTTGAGTTTTGAGCTTGCCCTGGCGCAGGGAGAAATCATCGACAGCAACTTTGAGCAGGCGCCAGCACAGTTTATAGTTGGTGATGGCAATCTTCTGCCAGGTTTTGAGTTATCCATGTTTGGTATGCGTGCCGGAGAGGAAAAAACTCAGCTAATACCAGCTCTACAGGCCTTCGGACTACCAAGGGAAGAAAATGTGCATAGTTTCCCGCGTTACAGATTCCCTGCAGATTTGGTCATGGAGGTTGGCCTGATGATAAACTTCACTGACAGTGGCGGAAACCAACAGCCGGGAATGATCAGTAAATTTGATGCCGACAAGGTTGAGATAGACTTTAATCATCCACTGGCGGGCAGAGATATCCAGTTCCGGGTCAAAATCCATGGGGTATCATGCAGTGAAATTTCGACCTGAACCAGGACAACAGGAAATCATGAACTCAGCAGGTAATTCAACAGCAGACTCATTACATATCAACCTGGCCAATCCGCGGGGCTTTTGTGCCGGTGTTGATCGTGCCATTGATATTGTGAATCGGGCCCTGGATATATATGGCCCACCCATTTATGTACGCCATGAAGTAGTGCACAACAAAACTGTGGTTCAGTCATTGCGTAATCGTGGTGCTATTTTTGTGGATGAATTGGCAGATGTGCCTTCCCAGGATGATAAGGGAAATCCTTCTATTGTTATTTTCAGTGCCCACGGGGTATCACAGCATGTAAAAGATGAAGCTGATGAGCTTGGCTTGCGGGTGTTTGATGCGACTTGTCCACTAGTGACGAAAGTACATCTGGAAGTGATTAAATATAGTGATGCGGGACGCGAGTGCATACTCATCGGGCATGCCTTTCATCCGGAGGTAGAGGGCACTATGGGGCAGTACGATACCAGTAATGGCGGCTGTATCTATCTGGTGGAGTCAGAAGAGGATGTTCAAAACCTGGTCGTCAAGGATGATGACAACCTGTCATACGTGACCCAGACGACACTATCGATGGATGATACCGCGCGTATAATAGATGCCCTGCATGAGCGCTTTCCCAACATTGCCGGACCTCGCAAAAAAGATATCTGTTATGCCACCCAGAACCGCCAGGATGCGGTCAAACAACTGGCTTTGGAAAACGATCTGGTGCTGGTGGTTGGCTCACCCAATTCCTCAAATTCAAACCGCTTGAAGGAACTGGCAGAACGTATGGGCAGTGAGGCCTATCTGATAGATCATGCCGGCGAAATCAAGGAAAGCTGGTTTAACGGTAAACATGCTGTGGGTGTAACAGCCGGCGCATCAGCCCCGGAAGTACTTGTCAGGGAAGTTATCGAAAGACTTATGCAAATGGGCGGGCAGCAGCCAAAAGAAATGCATGGGGTGGAGGAAAATATAGTTTTTTCCATGCCCCGGGAATTGAAAGTCCAGGAATCGGCTTAAACACAGCTTCCTTAATCTATACCGAGTTTTTTAAGCCGATAGCGGAATGACCTGAATGTCATACCCAGTTTTTTTGCGGCAGCAGTTTTGTTCCAGCGGGTTTCTTCCAGTGCTTTTTTAATAGCCGCCGTTTCGATTTCTTCCAGATGTTTTTCGAGAGAGAAGTTTTCACTGCTTTCAAGCTTGCTCTCAATACTCTCAATATTCTCAATACTCTCTATAGCACCCATGATACCAATGCTCTTTGGCTTGTTATCAGATGTGCTCAGAGTAACTGCAGGGTTTTCTTCCACAGCTGACTTCATTTCGGGAAGATCAGCAGCCTGTATCGAATTATTTTCAGCCATGGCCAGTGCGCGCTGTAAAATATTTTCCAGTTCCCTGACATTACCGGGAAAGTTGTAAGCCTGCAGGCGTGAAATAGCTTCTTCAGATATTGTGACTTTTTCCATGCCATTTTCCCTGGCCAGGATGTCAAGGTAATGGGAGGCCAGTTGCTCAATATCGTCTTTGTGTTCTCTCAAGCTGGGGACCTTGAGTTCGATTACGTTGATTCGGTAATAAAGATCCTGTCGTAAATTTCCCTGTTCAACTTCACGGGCAAGGTTTTTGTGAGTCGCGCTGATCAGGCGCACATCAACCGGAATTTCAGTTTCCGAACCCACCGGCCTGACAGATTTTTCCTGTATTGCTCTGAGTAATTTTACCTGCATATGCAGAGGCAAGTCGGCGATTTCATCAAGGAACAGACTGCCCCCGTCAGCAACCTGAAACAGGCCGGACTTATCACTGTGAGCACCGGTAAAGCTGCCTTTCTTATGACCGAAAAACTCACTCTCCATAAGCTCGGTGGGTATAGCACCGCAGTTAATAGGCACAAAATCCTTGTCGCGTCGTGGTCCCTGGGCATGAATGGCTCTTGCGACCAGCTCTTTTCCGCTTCCGGATTCTCCACTAATAAAAACAGGCGCCTGGCTACGTGCCAGCTTGATTATCTGTTGTTTTAATTTGGATATCTGCGGGGATTCTCCAACGATGTTGAGTTGGGTGTCAGGTATTTGCTCGGTTTTTGTGGGTAATTCATGTTCCAGTTTCAGGGCAGTACTCACCATTTCACGTAACTTTCTGATGTCCACTGGTTTGGAAACGAAGTCGAAAGCCCCTGATTTGAGTGCGCTGATTGCGGTTTCGGTACTGCCATGGGCGGTTATTACCGCAACCGGGATATGCGGGTAATCACTCTGAATTTCCTTTACCAGTTCAATACCATTGCCATCAGGTAATTTCATATCGGTCAGGCACAGGTGAAAATCATTAGTACCAAGGTGATTTCTGGCTTCTTCAAGATTGCTGGCAGAAAAGGTAGAGAGGTCCATACGCCCCAGGGTTATTTCCAGGAGTTCCCTGATATCGGGTTCATCATCAACTATTAAAACTTTGTGGCTCATGTTTTGATGTATCAACTTAGGGATCAGCTTCCGGTTTAAGGTATAATTTTAATTCCGGGGTTAAGTTCGGGTCAGATCAGGCTCTTGTCGGGATTGGTAAAGTTTATCTGGAATGTACTTTTGCCCTTGTATTCAGGTTGATAGGACAAGCGTGCGCGGTTAGCGTCGCATATTTCCCGGCAAATAAACAGACCGAGACCGGTGCCTGACTGTTCAGTAGTAAAAAATGGCTCGAAGATTTGCGTTGTAAATTCCTCGGGAATCCCTGTCCCGTCATCCATGATATGCATTTCAGGATTTCCATCTATTTCACTGTTTTTCACTTCAATACTCAGGTGTCTCGCTCCTGTTGCCTTTTCACTGTAGCGCAATCCGTTTTCGCACAGGTTGGTAAGTACCTGTTCCAGTTGTCCGTTATTGAAAAGCACACGAATATCTTTTGGTGAGACGTCACATTCTATTTCTATCGGAACCGCCATGGAATTGGAAAACTTGGTAACAAACTGGGTCAGCCAGTCTGATATCGTAAACTGACTCATGTCCTCTGCCTTGTTACGGGAGAGGTCGAGAATACTTTCTATTATTCTGTTTACCCGGTCTGAATGGGTAGTAATGATTTCCAGTAACCGCTGATCACTTTCATGGATTTCCTCAGATTCGTTAAGTAACTGGCTGGCATGGGATATTGCGCCAAGAGGATTCCTGATTTCATGAGCGATGCTTGCAGTAAGGCGGCCAAGAGATATCATTTTCAATTGTTGTGCACGACTGGTTAATAATGAAAAATCTTCCAGAAAAATAAGAATATTGGAATCTGCCCCGGGGTTCAGATAGGAAAATGTGGCCTGCAGGTCTGTAGATGTCTCATTCAAACGGAAAGGTGTCGATTTTACATTGTTGTCGTTCATCCAGTGCTGTAGTTGTGAAAAAAGAATCTGCGGTAAAACCGGGGCAGTATCTTCATCATTAAGTTCAACATTATCCATGTGAAGAAAACTGCTGGCGGCAACATTAATGGTAAGAATAATCCCTTCCGGCGTGACCACCAGGATGCCGGTATGCATACGTTCGATAATCTTGTTATTCATTTCTTGCAGGGACTGGATATTTTTTGCCTGCTGTC
>CBFICR010000148.1:0-4138 GCA_965661105.1 Pseudohongiellaceae bacterium
CAGAGTTATTGATGGCAACGGTAATGTCATGGAACAGGGGAGCGTGCTGTTGGAAAATGGACTGATTTCAGCGGTAGGAGAGGATATCGTGGCGCCTCTGAATGCCAGGGTAATAGATGCTGCTGGTAAAACCGTAATGCCAGGATTTATTGAGGGACATCGCCATATTATTCAGGGTAATCCGGAAGAATGGATGGCAAACCGTGCTGCGGAAAATATGCAGGAATTTCTCGATGCCGGTTTTACAACAGTATTGTCGGCAATTGATGCACCACAGATACTTGAGTTGCGACGCATGATCAATGACGGAGAAATGACCGGTCCGCGGATTCTGTCCGGTGCCTTTGTGCCAATCAATGTCCTGCCGCCGGGTGAGCCGACCACCGATCCGGCCCGCACCGATGTGTCGCGGCCACCTAATCGTCCTACTGAACCGGCCGGCAAGATTCCCGATCAGGTCATCATCGATGCCGTGCAGGCAGCTGCCGATGCCGGCTATGATTTCACCAAGACCGTGGTCACTGTCACACCCGATGGCCCGGAAGTGGACTCACTGACCTTGATGGTGAATGAAACCCACAAACATGGACTTAAAGCGATAGTTCATGCAGTGGGTAAGTGGGATGTGCTGGAAGTGATCAAGGCCAGACCGGATCATCTGGTTCATACCCCCCATATCGGTCAGCTTACCTTGGCAGAGGCCCAGACCATTGCCGATGCCGATATTCCCATGGTGTCCTCTCTGGGTACCCTGGGTATTTTCTTTGATGAAAACAACGAGCCTATTTTCAGGGACGGACATCCCTATAGCTGGAATACGCTGAGTAGCGCCGGACAGGGTCCGGTCAATGCACGTCTGTTATGGAATGCAGGCATCACCTACGGTTTCGGTACGGATACCTCTTTTCAACCCACTGAAACCCTCAAGCATGAGCTCAATGCCTTAAGCCTGACTTTTTCCGAGCAGGATATTATCGAGATCATGACTGAACACACCGCCAGGGCTGTTTTCCTGGAAGATGAAATCGGTACTCTGGACGCAGGAAAAGCTGCTGATGTAGTCATTATTGATGGTAATCCACTGGAGAATATTTATGACCTGCTCAATGTTGAGCTGGTTGTGAAGGGTGGAAAGGTTGTCGTCAATAAAATGTAAGCAAGAGGAGCAGCGGGCATGAAATTCTTCCTGACAGTGTTGCTATTGATCACTACCGAAGGGGTTTTAGCGCAGGATTTTTCTGCTGCCCCGCCGCTTCCGTCATTCCCTCAATTTTTCGAGACCACTGAGTATGCCATCCAGGTCGATATGGTGGCGGATGGCCTGTCCAATCCCTGGGCAATCGCTTTCCTGCCTGATGGGGACATGCTGGTTACCGAGCGCGCTGGCCGCCTGCGACGCATCCATAACGGCGTACTGGATCCGCTTGCTATAGAGGGAGTCCCTGAGGTCAAAATAACCGTTCTGGGCGGCCTGCTGGGCGTATTGCTGCATCCGGATTTCGCCAGTAACCGTACTTTGTATTTAAGTTATGCCAAGGCACATGAAGACGGCCGACGCAGTAGTACGGCCATTGCCCGTGCTGTTCTGAAAGGTAACAGCCTGGAAGAAGTCGAAGATATTTTCGTTGCCAACTCCTGGAGTGCCTCACCGACCAACTTTGGTGGTCGCATGGTGTTTGGCAATGACGGCAAGCTCTATATGACTATTGGAGAGCGCCAGGAAGAAGTGCGTGCCCAGGATGGTCTTGATCATGGCGGTAAAGTGATTCGCCTGAACGCGGATGGTTCAGTGCCTCAAGATAATCCCTTTGTGGGTCGTGATGATATGTTGCCGGAAATTTTTGCTCTGGGTATACGTAGTCCCCAGGGCCTGACGGTGCATCCGGATAGCGGTGAACTGTGGGAGAACGAACATGGTCCGCTGGGGGGGGATGAGGTCAATATCATCAAGGCCGGGCGCAATTATGGCTGGCCGGTGGTGACCTATGGCAGAGACTATGATGGCGTAGCCATTAGTGACTTGACTGAAAGAGACGATTTTGAATCGCCGTTCATGTACTGGGTACCCTCGATCGCCATTTCCGGCATCAGTTTTTACACAGCGGATACCTTTGAGCGTTGGCAGGGAAATGCCTTTGTTGGCGCCATGGTTATGGGGCGTACACCGATGACCGGCCATATCCAGCGTATTACCTTCAGTGATGAAGGCATTGCGCTGGCGCGCGAACCGATTCTACTGCCTCTGCGTCAGCGTATTCGTGATGTGCAGCCCGGCCCTGATGGTAATCTTTATGTGCTTACAGATCAGAATCCCGGCGCAATTCTGAAGATTTCTCCCGCACAATAAAAAAGCCCCGAAAATACGGGGCTTGTTTCTATAAAGTTTGGCAGATAAATCTACATTGCCCTAACCAGGTTGGGTCTTTGTGCCAGGTGGTCGGTAATCTGCTCATAGGCCAGCGCAAACTCCAGTACTTTCTGGTCTTCACCGAACTTGCCCATAATCTGCATTCCCATAGGCCTGCCCAGGCTGTCAAAGCCAACCGGCACATTGACTACTGGAATCCCGCCCAGGCTGGCATATAAAGTAACTTCCATCCAGCGATGGTAGGTATCCATAGCACGACCGTTAATTTCTGTTGGCCAATGGGTGTCCTTTGAATAGGGGAACAGCTGGGCGGTTGGTAAAGCCAGAAAATCGTAACTGTCAAAAAGTCTGTCCAATTCGCGATACCAGTTTGCGCGAATCATATTAGCTCTGTTTATATCACTTTCGCCCAGGCTTAACCCCTGCTCTATTTCCCAAATCAGTTCCGGTTTGAGCAGTGGGCGTGTTGCCGGGTCGTTATAATAGTTCAGCATTGACAGGCGTCGGGTATGGCGTAGTGTTGTCCAGCAAAGCCACATGTCGAATAAATTGATTTCCGGTTTAACAGGTTCTACATTCGCGCCCGCCTCGGCAACGCTGCCCAGATTTTCTTCACACAACTCCAGTACCTCAGGTTCCATGGCCAGATAGTTATCGAGATTACCCATCCAGCCAATTTTGACGTCACGCAGGTTTAGAGGATTAAACTGTTGCGCAACCGGTGCCACAGCGATGGTCTGTAACAATCGAATGGTATCTTCGGTATTACGTCCCATGGGCCCGGAGGTGGAAAGCGCGCGCGGTTCGCTATCTGTTCCACTCATAACATTGGCGCTGGGTCTGAAGCCAATCACATTATTATAGGCGCCCGGATTTCTTAAGGAGCCCATCATGTCGCTACCGTCAGCCACAGGTAACATGCGTGTGCCGAGTCCGCTTCCGGCACCACCACTACTGCCGCCGGAAGTGAGAGTCGGGTTATAGGCACTCCCGCACGCGCCGAACAGGGAATTGTAGGATTGAGAGCCCAGACCAAACTCAGGTACATTGGTTTTGCCAATAAAGATTGCCCCGGCTTCACGCATCCGGGCCACCGGTGCACTGTCATTTTCACCTATTCGATCAGCAAACATCAGCGAGCCGCTGGTATAGGGTAAACCTGCTACTTCGGTCAGATCCTTTGCAGCATGGGGCATGCCATGCATCCATCCCCGATACTCACCTTGCGCCAGTGCCTGATCTGCAGAAAGTGCCTGATTTAGCAGGACATCATCATCCACCATGTTAATGATGGCGTTGTAGACAGGGTTATAGGTATGAATCCGATCAAGATAAGCCTGCATGACTTCGACGCAACTGGCATGTTTGTCGCGAATGGCGATTGATAAATCACTGGCACTCAGGTCGGTGAGCTGCGATGAAAAGTTCGAGGCCAAGTGGCTGCAACCAGTCAATCCTGCCATGGAAGTAGTAACGCCAAGGGTCAATGAATTTTTTAAAAATCGCCTTCTTTGCATGTTGAATAACCACTTTTTAGTCTGAATATTTGCGGGAAATTTAAAAGATAGTTACATATCCTTCCCTAATAGTGAAACAAAAAGGCAGCACTTTTTTGGCACAAAATGCGCATGTTTATGGTGCGAAAATTTTTGCCGGGAATTAATTGTAAACTTCTATAAAAAAGAGATGGCATCAGGCTTGATGCCAAATTTGAAACAAAAAAACCCCGCAATTGCGGGGGTTTTTTGTTCAGGGTAATAAAAATCCCCT
>CBFICR010000149.1:0-4134 GCA_965661105.1 Pseudohongiellaceae bacterium
GCTGCCAACATTGTGACCCCGCTGGAAGCAAGCCATGAAATCACTGTTTTTGAGGGCACACGTCAGGCCGGCGTCCACAAAATCACCTTCGCCTACAAGGCTGAGGGTGGCCCTCTGGTTTACATGAAACCGATCACAGTAAGAGTCAGGCAATAAATGCAATCGGTAGCAAAATGATTGTCATGATTATTACACAACAGGCGAGAGAGTAATTGTTGGCTAACCAGGCAAAATGAAAAAAAATCATTTTGCCTGGTTTTTTAACACCCCGAAAATTATTTGAGAGTTAAATGACCGAAACATGCAGGTACATGAAAGTTCGGTACATCACCACTTAAGGTAGGACTCCAGGCCAGAAACGCACAGGAATCTGCCGTACATGACCAGGACGACGACTGGACATGGGATTCCAGTGACACAATACGAAAAAAATTGACTCGATAGCAATCCTGCAATCTTCCCAACAGAGACAGGGGAATCAATATTTTCCCGCGCCAGGAATTTTTTCCCTTAAGTACTGTTGTACTAATTCCTGCTGCACGGCCATCGAATAAATCCAGAGTATTTTTGCTGCCTGTGCCATCCGTATTGGTCACCCAGGCAGAAAACAAGGCGTTATTGGGATTCAATTCTATTTCCAGATAACGTGTAGGAGTATCTGACCCAGCCGCAATGAATACCTCAAATACCTCTTGATGCCACATGGCCGAGTTGTCCTGACTGTAATTATTCTGCTCAAGATATGGGTTATCACTACAATCAAACTCTACTAACAGCACTTGTTCAATGACCTTGTAGCTGACATAAACAGTAGTCGTAAAGCGCGAAGCGTCTGCGCCAGAATTAGCAAGTAAAAAATTTGCCAGTTTTTTTCTGGCAGGAATAGATGGGGACGGCGTGGACAATGT
This sequence comes from Pseudohongiellaceae bacterium, assembly GCA_965661105.1. Classification (GTDB taxonomy): domain Bacteria; phylum Pseudomonadota; class Gammaproteobacteria; order Pseudomonadales; family Pseudohongiellaceae; genus Eutrophocola. The sequence goes on from CBFICR010000149.1 coordinate 909, forward strand.
GATTACTGAAAGACTCATGCTATTTGTAAAAATGCCAGTTAGAAATGAGAAATAAACCTGTGAGGGTTTTCAATGCCAATAGCCATACTATTCCCATCAACATTGAATACAAAAAATATGATTGACGACTTCGTGGCAGTTTACACCGAAAGCTTTTGGTTAGAGCGTTTAAAGGCACTGTGTAACCTACATTTAAAATACACTATGATCCCGTGGTGACTTGGTTACTGAATTAAACCTGAAGAGAAAAGCAATGGACTATCGTTATATAGGCAAAAGTGGCCTGCGGGTCAGCCCCATCTGCATGGGCACCATGAGTTTTGGCAGTTGGAGCAACAAGGCAGAAGCCTTTCGTATTCTGGACAAAAGCTATGAACGCGGCATCAACTTTTTTGATACTGCCGAGATCTACCCGGTGCCACCTGATCCTGCAACCATCGGCCTGACGGAAGAAATTTTCGGCGAATGGTTGCGTACCAAATCCAGGGATTCCCTGATTATTGCCACCAAGGTCACCGGGGCGGCTTCCGGCTGGATGGTGCCCGTGGTGCGTCATGGCCTGACGGCACTGGATCGTCATCATATCGAGACGGCGGTGGAAGGCAGCCTGCGTCGTCTCAACACGGACTATATTGATCTTTACCAGATTCACTGGCCTGATCCCATTACTCCCATGCTGGAAACCATGGATGCCCTGGATCGTCTGGTACAGGCTGGCAAGGTTCGCTACCTGGGCACCTCCAATGACAGTGCTTACGGGCTAACCAAGAGTAATACCATTGCCGATTACGAAGGCATGGCGCGCTTTCAGTCTATCCAGAATAATTTCTCCCTGCTGAACCGGCGTTTTATGGACGAGCTCGCCAATGTCTGCCGCCGTGAAAACGTCTCCCTGCTGCCTTACTCGCCTATTGGTGGCGGAGTGCTAAGTGGCAAATACAATAATGACCAGATCCCCGAAAACGCCCGCTTTTCATCCTATTTGACTGCTGAAGATCCACGCCAGCGCGCCATGGCAGAACGCTTTGTTAATGCCGGCACACTCGCCTCCACTGCCCGTTATGCGGACATAGCCAAACAGGCCGGGCTGTCGCCGGTTACCCTGGCCACCGCCTGGAGTATGCAGTTTGATTTTGTCGCCTCCACCATTATTGGTGCGAGGTCTGCTGAGCAGCTGGACGACAGCCTGGCGGCGTTTGATGTGACCTTGAGTGATGAGTTACTCAAACAGTGTGATGCTGTGCATCAGGAGTTTCTGTACCCCATGGGGTAGGCGTAGACCTGGACTTGATATGGAGGGAAGGTTCCACCTTGAGATCCAGACATCCTTTTAATAATAAATTCCGTATTTATGAAAGGAATTTGCCCGAAATCAAGTCTTGATTGGCGACACACTAATAGCATAAATGGAGTAAGGTGCTATAAAGTTGTCCCAAGGTCTTTTTTAGATTATTGAAGGAGAATCATGAAAAAAATCACTGTAAGGAAACCGGTATTCAACTGGAAAACCCCTGTGCTTATTTCACTTCTGGGCTTAATGGCGGCCTGCACTCCCATTGAAAGGCAACCCCGTATAGAACGAACCATGGGCGTTTCTGCCGGGCCTGAGAATGTATTTAGCCAGGCGGTTGGAGAAATTGTCCCCCAGCTCGCCAACGCCACTGCGACCGGCACCAACGGCCGCGTTGGCAGTGAAATGGTGTTCTGGGGATATAAGCTGCAAAACAACAATGACGTTAATTTGTTTGCCTGCGCCATGCTGGATGATGTGGATTGTGATGAAAGGATCAGTAAAATCTGCCCAGCCGGAGGTCAGGAACAGGCGCGCGTGTATGAGCCTGGCACGGTCAGACATATTAATTGCCGCCCTGTGGGCATAGCAGCACCGGGTGACCTCTTACCCAATTGTGAAGACTATGACAGAAGCTATGACCTGATGGTTGGCTTGATGCAGTGTCAGTAAACCCTTGGACAAGGTTATTGCTTATCAGTTTTTTCAGACCCTGAGGGCTTTTGCTGCTTCAGGGTCTGACTGAAAACATTCAAAACTGGAACATGAATTAAATCACCTGCATAACCTGATAGATTACCGCCAATAACACCAGCTGACTTTTAATGGTGAAAAATCCCGTCAGGATTTCGAACCAGATTTTCAGGCTTTTTTATTAATCCAACAAGAAGGCACTTGCACCCTGATGATCAGGGCAACTGTAATCGTTACCGGTATTTTTTGGTTGTGCTTTTCGGCAATTGAACAAAAAAAAGGGCTACTATATACTGGCTTGCCAATTTCAGTGGGCATTTTTTAACCCCACTGCCAATAATAATTCCGTATACCAACGACAGAATATATACATGAAATCATCTAGCGTACTGCTTTCAGGATTGCTGAGCTCAATTCTCTCTATTTCCAGCATTTCCTGTCTGAGCGCTTTCGCCCAGGAAACTGATTTTACTGATTGCCGATCTATTACAGATCGTCAGGCGCGCTATGCCTGTTATGACCGTATCGAAGCCAGTGAAGACAGAGGAGTCGTTGAACTTGATAAACCAGCTCCCCGTGCAAATCCTGACAATTTACCCGTAATCAGCTTGCCCTCGAGAAACCGCGAGCCTGTCAGTGACACCCCTGCTGCGGAAAATCAGCAGGTCACTAGCCAGGACAACAAGGACAACAGGAACGAAGAAATAGAGGATTTTGGCCGTAACACAGCGTCTGGCAATTCATCAAGAATAGTAGAAGGCGATGAAGGTCAGAAGGAACTGATAGATACCATTGCCTCCATCAGGCCTCTTGGCCAGGGTATGTCAGTCATTACCCTTTCAAGTGGTCAGAAGTGGCAACAGATGATTACCAAGCGCTATTTCCTGAAAGAAGGCGAAGAAGTAAGAATTTACCCAACTATCTGGGGCAGCTCCTACCGCCTGACGTCGGAACGATTGGGCGGATTTATTCAGGTCAAACGCGTCAATTAGTTTTTTTCAGCAGGTATTTGACCATTTCCTCTCTTCCATCCTCTACCTGCACTCTCTACATGGGCATGTCTAATCTCTAATCTACACCTGGGCCTTGATTGCTTCTTTTATCCCTGAAAATCATGCTGTTAGACTGGCCAACAGCATTCTTTATAACTCCCTGATCGCAGCATCCGCTTCCACATTTTTTACAAAAAAGAACATCGTGTGGGCTGCTTTCCATTATTGATTGGAAGTGAATTCATTCACA
>CBFICR010000150.1:0-4069 GCA_965661105.1 Pseudohongiellaceae bacterium
GCGTTCCAACAGATGTTTCTGCTCACTGGAATCAACACCAGTATGAGAGCCCCACCTGTCAGCAATAAAATTACTGGTTTCAATGACCAGTTCATCACCCTCAAACCAACCGGTTGAGTGCCCCATTAATGATGGCTCACCTGGAGGAGTATCCCGGTCAAGATGAATCACACGCGGTGTGTCCAGCAGATCCCGTTCTATCAGTATCGTACTGTCATCCACACGGGTTATTTTATGGGGATAAGGCAGCAGGGTTGATTTTGGTGGACCAGGATCATCACATTGCAGAGCCGGATTCTGATTTTCCTGAAAGCCATCCACCATCGCCTGTCCAACGGCATTGTATGGCCAGTCAGCAGGAGGTCGATAATGGGGATTGAAGCCACCGGGATCAGATCGTGACCAGACGCCGCTAAAATCGGTAGAAGGGACGGCACCTTCATTAACTTTGGTGCGACCGCCGATGGTGCTAAGACGCACACCCTTTATTTCGACCCAATCAGCACCGGAGTATGCACGATTCTTGTCTCTATCCTGAGGTCCTTCCCAGGTAATGACATCACCTTCCTTGAGAGTGTCTTTTGACCAGCCCAAACGTACCAGGCTTGGGGGATTATTCATTTCAATGCCGTATTCAACCAGTTCCCCCTCACGGTTAGGCGCCATTACTTTTATAAAGACATGAGGATTGGTCCAGCCGAATTTAGTTACCGTTCCAGTGATGACTCTGACATCATTTGGATCAAGTGTGGCATGGGAATGATGAGCCACTGCATTACCAAAATAAAACACAGCAAGGCAGGCAAGAATATAATGAAATAATTTAATGGCTTTCATAATTTTAATCCTGGCTATTTGTCATAGCTGAAAAATATTTCTGAAGCAGCTTCCTATCAGCTAAATATTGTCTGAAATTTTAACGCTAGTAGCGAAGCTGCACCTTGATGGCTTATTGCTCCGGAAAAATGGGTTGGCACGCGGTAAACCGGGAGAAGAGTCATCGTTACTCATTCCTGAATCCTGAGTAATCCCCTTGGTAAACCTGAATATTATTATTTTCTACTCTCAGATGAACAAATTACTAGAATCATATACCCCTATACAAGGTAGAAGCGTTTATATCTTGTATAGGTGATTACCTATGCAGCAATGGCTGGCTGATTATAAAAAGCGGTTGATCACAGTAGCAAAAGTTGAGGCTATCCTGTAAACGCTACAGAATCAGGTAGAAGATCTGATTTATGGAAAGAGCATATGGGGTTATCAATTCATTCTTTCCGGACCTGCTGGCGCCGGGAGATGCTTACTGAACAAACCCGCCTTCAATCCATAGCTTGGAGGATTCCAGAGTACAGGGTGCCTGTACCAGCTCTCGATCGGCTAATTTCCGCCAGTAATGATTGAATGTCTTGGGCTCTGTAAGATATACCGGGTCAGTGATAGTAATTTCTGCCATCAGTCCCATGCCGTCATTAATCAGACTGAAGCGCTCCAACAGGTGTTTTTGTTCACTTGAATCGACACCGGTATGCATACCCCATCTGTCAGCAACAAAATTCGTTGTTTCAACAACAAGCACATCACCCTCGAACCAGCCAATGGAATGCCCTTTCTCGGAAGGCGCACCGACAGGATAATCACGATCAAGATGAACCACCCGCGGTTCGGGCATCATGTCTCTTTCAATCAGTATTGTTGATTCATCTTTTATTACTATTCTGTGTGGATAGGGAAGCAGCATTGATTTGGGTGGGCCTGGGTCAATACATTCCAGCATGGGGTTACTTGATTCAGTGAAAGAATCAACCATGGCCTGAGCAAATGGCGTATAGGATTGAAGCCACCTGGATCATCACGAGTCCAGACACCGGTAAAATCAGTAGACGGTTTAATTTCAGCTTGATCTACCTGTTGGCCTGTTGCGCCGAAACGAACTCCATCTTTTTCTACCCACTCTGCTGTGGAGTAATTCCGGGATTTATTTTTGTCATGGGCGCCTTGCCAGGTAATGATATCGCCGGTTTGAAGACTTTCCTTACTCCAGCCCTGCCGTGCCAGACTTGGAGGATTTCCCATCTCAATACTATATTCCACCAGCTCACCCTCAAGATTTGGGGCTCGAACTTTTAAATAGACATGGGGCATTGCCCAGCCGTATTTAACAACAACACCTGTCAGTACCCTGACATCATCATTATCGATAGTAGCGTGGGAGTGATGCGCCTGTAACAGGCCAGCCTGGAACAGACAGGAAATAAACAGAATTACCGATGAAAACTTTTGTTTCTTCATAACTTACACCCCTAAATGTTTCGGTGTGGAAATCTTATTCTTCTTAATACTTATATACCGCTTATGCCAGTATTAGATTCTAATTAATCTGTATTATCAATATTTCGCATTTCTTGCAGATAGATTAAGTCAGGCTCAAAGTGGGTCATACCTGGAACAGTCAGGTTATCTTCACGTAAGCAGTTCGCCTCCTTTACATGCGCGCACCGAATTCCGTCAAGGAGTGAACATCCAGCCATGTCCCTTGCCTTTGTTCCATGCCTGACTTCCAGACCGCTATCATTTGTCAGAGACAGTGTGGCCTGGAGAAAAATTACCACTGGCCATAAGCAGAATGGAACAGGCAAAACACGCCGCTAACTAATTAAACCGATTATTGAAAATATCAGATAAATCATTTTGCTTAAGTGTTTTGAATAATTTCAATCAGTTGCTGCAGCATCAGCTAAAAACCTTGCCAGGAGGTAGCTTTTAATACAATTACCCACATTCCGCCTCTTATTGGATTTATAGCCAGGCGAGTAAACGATGAAGACGATTTTGCAAAATAAAGTATATGGGTTATAACATTCGTAATAATATATATGGATATATACTTTTTATAGGTGAATGCTTATGAAATACAGATTAAACGATATCGCCAATTTTCTGGCGACGTATCCTTGCAAGACTATTAATCAGGCGGCAAATAAACTTGAAATCAGTCAGCCTGCTCTTTCGGAAAGCCTGAAACGACTGGAACAGGACCTGGGACAAGTACTGTTTTATCGCTCCCGCTCCGGGATCGAACTGACCCCTAGTGGCAAGATATTTATGGTAAAAGCCCAAACCATGATGGAAGCCTATAATGGCCTCGACATAAGCGATGAAACCGTCAATAATTTTGGCTCACGAGTCATAACCATTGGTTGCCATACTACAGTTGCTCAATATTCCATACCAAACACACTCTCTTTTCTGAAAGCTAATTCCCCGGACTACAAAATTGAACTAATAAATGACCTGTCCAGGAAAATACAGGAGGGAGTACAAAAAGGCCTGATTGATATTGCCCTGGTCACCAATCCGGTGGAAGTCCCTGACATTGTCATCATAAAAGTTGGTCAGGACAACGTTAAGGTATGGAGCGCAGACAAGTCGATAAAATATGACACCGTTATTTGCGATCTTGAGTTATTCCAGACCCACTCCATCCTCAAGCATTGGGAAGAAAAACCAAAAAAAGTGATGACAGTCCAGAATTTTGGGCTAATAAGTAGAATCGTGAACGCCGGCATCGGTTATGGCATTATCCCCGAAAGAGCTGTCCGATTGTCAGGAATGAAACTCCACGCCTATGAAGATTTGCCTGTTCATAATGATTCAATATGTATCATTCACCGTCCCGAATTTGGAAAAAACACACCGGAAAAATTAGTTATAAAGGCCCTTAAACAATCAGTCCGCAAGTTTAAGCCTTAACATCAAATGGACTGGTTTTTACTCAGTTTGCCTTAAGCGCGGCTTTCTTTAGCACCGTTTTTTTTACATACATAACGCTGTTTCCTACTACCCTGCCTGTCGTATTAAAACAAAAAACACGATCTATCTGATGTTGAGAATATAGCGTAAGCACCTGACTCTTCTATCACATCAACCACCCGCAACCCTCAAGACCTTGACCACATCCAGCGCTCTATTATTTTTAAATCTACTGCTGCTTCTTGCCTAAAAATAGATTTTTTATAAGCATTCACTTATATAAGATATAGATACTTATGTATTTTACTTGTCTTAT
>CBFICR010000151.1:0-3906 GCA_965661105.1 Pseudohongiellaceae bacterium
AACCTCAGACAGGCCAGAAAAACGGGCACCATAATTAGACTGGATGTCGAAACGAATGAACCGGGCAAGGGTGTCCAGAGCGAAAACCTCACCGGCGAAAAGTTTGCCGACAGTCCTTTTCAGTTCAAGATCCGCAACGCTTTTGTAGATGATGCCATCCAGGGAGCTTTCAACAAGGATGTTTTTCACATTGCGCTTGTTGTTGTTGCCAAAGTTCCAGATCGTGGCAGAGGAGACCTTGAAGGTATCTCCAAAATCAAACACCAGGCTGGGCATGTCGTTTTTGCTGCCTATCCATTTGCCCTTGTTGCCAGCTGTGTGCTTCTCACCTTTCAGGCCTTTGCCATTGACCAGGTTTTCAGCGACAAAAGATTTGAAAGTGGACGATGCGTTGATTTCGGTCACTTTAATTACGCCTGCACCGGCATGCATGGAGAAAACAAGGGTGAGGGCAATGCCAAGTTGAAAAAGCGGTTTCATGTGTAAGTCCTGGAATAGGTAAAAATCATTTTTATGCTTATTACAGGAGCAAACACCGTGCCAAAATATAAGTTATTGTAATTATTGGATTTTATTTAAATCAACGAGAGTTGGTTTGCAAAACGATTTGCATTTTGCAAACCCGTCCACACAAGCCTTTTGCAAAATGCAACAAATGTAAAAAATAATCACCGACACAGCGGGTAGTTGTCTTTTCTGCCCCTGCAAACAGAAATGAAAATATTCTTGAGCAAAAACATTTCAAAAAACGATAACTGCGGTGCAACCAGGAATTGCTCAGTAAAATCATCCAGCAGCAAAGGCCAGGGAATAGTCCGCAAAGTGAGATTCTGGTTTAGCCAAAGTAAAAGAGGAATTGGAAGTGAAATCGGTAGTTGCAAACAGGCCAAAGCGCTGAGCTGACTTTTGCCTGTTTGTATAGAAGAGCGTTCTAATTCTTTGCAGTTTTTCCTTCAAATACTGCCATTGTGTCAGTTTGTTTTACAAACTGAATTTGATCATTAATTTAAGGCATTTTTATGACTGTAACCCTCTGTTATATATAGAAATAATTATTGATAGAAAGTTGGCACATGTCATGCATAGATATCAACTAAGAAGATTTTTTAAATATATCGGTTGTGATTAGACAGTCGCAGTTGGAATTTGACAGACTAAACCAGGAATTTGAAGATGAAAAATTTTAAACTGAAGCTTTTGGGTGGAACCCTTGCAGCCCTCCTGGCCGCAAATGCCCAGGCATCCAACATATCCATCATTAACAGTTTTGACGCCAACACCCTGGCCAATGAAATTGCAGGGACTGGTATCACCATCACCAATGCCACCTATAGCGGTGCTTCTCTTACCGCTTCCGGTATATTTTCTGGCGCGCTCGCCGACGGCCTGGGTATTGACTCAGGGATAGTGTTAACCACTGGCACCACCAATTGCGTTCCTGGTCCAAACAACTCCTCAAGTTGTTCATCTCCTGCTGCTTCTACCAGCCTGAGTTTTGATTTTACCACTTCGACTGGCGACCTGTTCTTCAACTACCAGTTTGGCTCTGAGGAATACAACGAATATGTTGGCAGTTCCTTCAATGATACCTTTCAGCTGTTATTGAACGGTACAAACATTGCTACACTGCCGGGTAGTGGTGGAGTGGTTTCGATTAACAATGTTAACAATTCCTCCAACTCTGCTTACTACATAGATAATACCGGTTCTGGTAATCCCATAGACCTGCAGTATGATGGCTTCACTACTTTGCTGACAGCAAGTGCTACAGGACTGACTATCGGCCAGACCTACAGTTTCGCATTCAATATTTTCGACGTAGGTGATTCATCCCTGGATTCCGGTGTATTTATCGAAAGCGGCACTTTCTCCGGTGTAAGCCCTGTGCCAGAGCCCGCCACGCTGACCCTGTTCGGGCTTGGTCTTCTTGGCTTGGGACTGCGCAGACGCAGGAAAGTGTAACTTTCTGAAGTAACTGAATATGTTAAACCCGCCTTCTGGCGGGTTTTTTTATGCCTTTATTTATTGCATTGGGTTTTGCGTACAACTTGCTGCGAATGAAAAATGCCAGGACCGAAATTGATGTGCATTATTTAAATGAACAATTAATCTGTCGGTTTTTTTTACACACTTCTTCAGTAATACAGCGCATGAAATAACAGGAACTCAGGAAAATTTTAAATATATTATTAAAAACAAGGCGTTATAAAAAACCGTTCAGTTGGCACTTTATTTGCTTATTTGTCAGATTACTATAAATCGTTTTTCAGGAATGTTCGAACAGATTATGAAGAAACTTAACCTTTTCTCTTTGGTATGCCTTGGCTTCATGTCGATCAGCTCGGCATCAGCAGCCCCCTTCAGCATCTCTATGGTCGCTGATAACGACTTTGCCATATTCAGTGGTAACAGCTCTGGCATTAATAATCTCCTGTATCAAAACAATGTCACATGGCAAACCCAGATACCGAATCTATCCACCCTCCAATTTAATCTTGCCTCAGGTGATGACAAATTTTACGTCCTGGGCATGGGCGGTGGTGGTTTTGAAGAGAACATCAGTGGTCTGGTTAATGGCGTGAATATGACTGACCCAACTGTGTCAGTTCAAATCAGCTCGAATCTGAATTCCTATCTGACAGGCTATAACAATAGTGCTGTCGCATTAGGAACATACGATGCACTCCTGGCGGATCTACAGAACGCCTTTTCCAACTTGACCTGGTCAAGCGCTACGCCAAACATAAATACCACCCAGACAGTAATCGTGAGCTCTGGTTTTGGCTCAGGCTTCAGTTTTTCCTCAGGCATGGCCCATTTGTTCAGTTTTGACGCGGTGGAAGTTGGTGTGGAACCAGTACCAGAGCCCTCTGCCTTACTCCTGTTTGGATTAGCCCTGGCAGGGTTGGGTGTCGCAGCTCGCAGAAAAAAAGGTTTGCGCTGAACTAAATTGGAATTCAGGGGAACTGAGAAACCTGATTTTCCTTTCTTCCTGATCAACTTCACATTTGCTGCCGCCGCCACTTTCCAATGGCGGCAGTTTAATAGCCGTCCTACGCTTCTATTTGCTGTTTAACATGCTTGTCGCCTAGCCCCCGACCTTTATTGGCTGTTTGTCTGATTTGTTCCAAGGACAATTCCGGTATCGAAATCACCGCGGACAAAATGTGTCTGAATTTTTTACATCTTGGGAGTGCCAATTTTTAAGTAATATAAGTAACGGCATAGAAGTAACAAATAACGAAAAAACAAGTAACGCAAGTAACGGGACGAAGTAATGGAAGTAACAGAAGTAACGGGACATCCACTCTTTATGCTTCCAATCGGGAGAAGTAACAGGACATCCACTCTTTACGCTTCCAATCGAAAAAGGCTAATTCGCCCTGCAGTTCAAATCAAAAACGAGTTGGTCTGGATATTCAGGCAGGATTATCAGACAGGAATTATTGCAGGCAGGTCAGCCTGTATTCAGGGTATCAGATCAGGCCGCCAGTGATTTAGGCCGCTGGTTTTGGTGGGCTTTCAGCCGTTCCAGCCCATGGATGGTGTTGATACTCCGTTTCTGTATGGCCAACGCCAGGTATTCCCACTCCATGGTGTTCAGCTTCAGTGACTTGAGAATCCCGGGCTCTGTATTGGCAATAAATCCCCGCTTGTCCTTTCTGACAATCCTGCCGGTCCAGTCCACCAGTTCTATGTACTCTTTCAGGTGAAAGGGAAGCCTTGTGACTGGCTCATCGTGGGTTTTGCTTTCGGAGAAGGCCATCAATGTCGGTTTATCCTTCAGGGATTGCCCTGCCACCTCTTTGATACGGTCCTGGATCGAGGTAAAGCTGGAGTCGTTCAGGTTGCGGGCTATACCGGCTCTGACCGGGTTCAGGTCCACATAGGCCATCGTGGACAGAA
>CBFICR010000152.1:0-3800 GCA_965661105.1 Pseudohongiellaceae bacterium
CAGGTGTTTGAGACGGGGAAATTTGCTGGTTAGGGAGTCAGGCATTTTACCTGCAAAGTCGTCTTTAGACTAATGATCAGTCGGTATGATCAATGGGCTTGATCAGAGGGGGCAGAGTAAATTGGTTTTCTGCTAATCCCTGGCTCAGCCTCATGGCAAACCGGGTTTTCAGACTTGCTCTTGTTACCGGGTGAAGCTACTCTGGGCAAAACACTAATAAGAAAAAAGACAAAATATTTATGCATCAGGTTCCTCTTTTTATCAACGGCTCGAATTTTTCATCACAAAGTGAAAGTCGAATAGCAGTACACAATCCGGCAGACAATTCCGTCTTTGCCGAAGTACCGAATGCGACAGAAGCTGAAGTTGATCTTGCAGTAAAAGCCGCAGCAGAAGCATTCAAAACATGGCGACAGGTGCCAGTGATAGAACGGGCACGAGTCATGATGGTTTACCAGGCTTTGCTGAAACAACATCAGGATGAAATTGCTGAATTACTGAGCCATGACACCGGCAAGGTTATTGCTGATGCCAGGGGCGAACTCTGGCGCGGAATAGAAGTGGTAGAGCAAGCCATCAACATGCCCTCCCTGCTCATGGGTGAAACGGTGGAAAATGTTGCCCGCAATATTGATACAGCAAGCTACCTGCAACCACTTGGTGTTTGTGTTGGCATCACGCCTTTTAATTTTCCAGCCATGATTCCCTTATGGATGTTTCCCCTGGCCATTGCTGCAGGCAATACTTTCATTCTCAAGCCCTCGGAACAGGATCCACTGGTACCAATGCGGCTGGCGGAATTATTGAGTGAGGCCGGCTGTCCTGATGGCGTCTTGAATGTCGTCCATGGTGGCAAGGATCAGGTTGAACAGCTGCTGGCCCACGGGGATGTCAGGGCGGTATCTTTTGTCGGCTCGGTACCGGTAGGCCAGCATGTTTACCGTACTGCCACAGCGAATATGAAACGGGCACAATGTCTGGCTGGTGCAAAAAACCATATGGTAATAATGCCCGATGCCAACAAGGATCAGGTCATCAATAACCTTATTGGTGCCGGTATGGGCGCTGCCGGTCAACGCTGCATGGCCATATCAGTCGCCGTTTTTGTGGGCAAGTCTGAAGCATGGATTGATGATCTCACCGCAGCCATATCGGATATCCGACCAGGTCTGTGGAATGACAAGGATGCAGGATTCGGCCCTGTCATCAGTGCGAATGCGAAAGCACGCATTGTCCAGCTCATTGCCCAGGGCAAGGAGGAAGGCGCAAAGTGTTTGCTCGATGGCTCAATGTTTACCCTGGCAGGACATGAAAAAGGCCATTGGGTCGGGCCGACATTATTCAGGGATGTAACGCCACACATGAGCATTTACCGCGAGGAAATTTTTGGTCCGGTACTGTGCTGTTTGTGTGTGGAGTCTCTGGATGAAGCTATTGCCCTGATTAACAACAATCCCTTCGGCAACGGCACATCAATTTTTACCGCCAGTGGCGCTGCTGCACGTCAATTCCGTTATGAGGTGGAAGTGGGACAGGTAGGTATTAATGTCCCAATCCCCGTCGCGCTGCCGTTTTTTTCCTTCACCGGTTGGAAACAATCGTTTTATGGTGACCTGCATGCCTACGGCAAAGAGGGAGTACGTTTTTACACCCAGGCAAAAACGGTAACTACACGCTGGTTTGCCGATGAAGCGACCTCGGGTCCCAACATGACCATTCGCTTGCAGGAGTAACACCACGGGGCTTCTGTCTATTGAGTGGTTCTTTCCTGTTTCAAAAAGCCCCGGCTCAAGGCTCCCGGCCAGGGCAAACTTTCTACCAGGCCGGATTGGCAAGCGGCGCTGTGCGGTCCGGATATTCCTCGTTGTAAATCTTGCGTTTGGTGAACAGCCACTGGCCATTCACTTTGCGCAGACTACTTTCATAATGACCATAGGCCTCACTGTAGCCTGCACGTTCCGGGTTGCGATTATTCATGATAAACCAGTAGGCCCGGCTTTCCGCGGTATCACCATCAACCTTGATTACCATATTGGTAATGAAATGGCGTTTGCGGGCGGGACGCAGCGGTGCATCTTCGGATTCTTCAGCAGCAAAGTTGGCAGCCATACCATGTATCTCCTCTGCGATTTCTGTCCTTCCCCGTGCTACCCCGCCAGCCCAGTCCAGAATTCCATCTTCGCTGAAAGTGCCAGCATAGGTATCCGCATCCAGCCAGTTCAGGGCATACATATAGCGGGCTTCCAGGTCCTCAATTTGTGAACGGTCCTGTGCATAACTACCTTCATAACTGATCGGGTCCAGGGTCGAAGCTGCGTAAACCAGACACGCGCTACCGGCCAGGCCAGTCAGCATTAACAAGAACTTTTTCCCACCCAGATTCATCAGCGTACCTAAACGAAATACAATTCTCATTTTTCTTCCCCTGTGTCTTGTTTTTATAAAATGCAGTCTGTTATTCCAGGTTCTGTATGACATGAAAAGCTCATTTATAGCAAATCCGGAATGTTTGTAATACCTTGATGCCATGATAGTCTTTCTTACCTGCCAGGCATAAGCAGCGCGCCGATAAAACTGGCCCGAGCCTGTAAGGGCGCACAGGCATGATGGCGCCAGTCACCGGCCCAAGATTTATTAGAGAATGAACGATTTATAACACGCTCGGTATTTTTAAGGGAGATTTGTAGCATGGCAGTCAACTTCAAGCATGACGGTGGTTTTTTTGCCCCCATGCGCTTTGAAGCGCAAATTGAAGATTGCGAAGTGGAAGGCGAAATTCCCGCAGACATCCGCGGCACCTTTTACCGCAGTGCGGCGGATCGTCGCTTTCCTCCCCTTTACGCCAATGACACGCCTTACAATTCCGACGGTGCCATCGACATGTTCCGCATTTATGACGGCAATGTTGATTTTCGTTCCCGTTATGTTCGTACTCCCCGCTATGAAGCTGAACGCAAGGCCCATAAAGCCCTTTTTGGCCTGTATCGCAACCCGCTTACCTCTGATCCCGGCGTTCGCAATGTCAGTCACAATACTGCCAATACCACGCCCATCGTACATGGCGGTCGCTTGCTGTGCATGAAAGAGGAAAGCCCGCCCACGGCTGTGGATCCCCACACACTGGAGACCATTGGCGAATGGGATTTTGACGGCGCAATGAAAGCCACCAGTTTTACTGCTCACCCGAAACAGGATCCGGTCACTGGCGAAATGATTGCCTTTGCCTACGAGGCCAAAGGACTTTGTTCCGATGATCTGGCGGTATTTATTTTTGACCGCGAGGGAAAGCTGACTAAAGAGATGTGGTTCAAAACGCCAATTGTTTCGATGATGCATGACATGGTTATTACCGATAAACACATCATTTTGCCAACAACCGCCATGGTGACTTCAAAAGAACGTCTGGAACGTGGTGAATTGCATTGGGCCTATGACGAGGATGCACCGACCTATGTCGCCATTATTCCCCGTGATGGCGATGCCAGTGATATTCGCTGGTTTAAAGGATCAAAGGACCAGCATATGGTGGTGCACACGACCAATGCCCGCACTGAAGGCAACAAAGTGATTATGGATGCGCCTGTGGCTGGCGGTAATTTTCACCCGTATTTTCCGAAACTGGATGGCAGCTTCAGCGATCCTGCCGATTACGTCCCAACGCTCAGACGCTGGACCTTTGATCTGGATGCTGACAATAACACCTGGGAAGAGGAAATACTTTTTGATGGCATCAAGGTGACGACTTTTGTACGCATCGATGATCGTTACCTGACCAAACCATTTCGTTACAGCTTCATGCT
>CBFICR010000153.1:0-3797 GCA_965661105.1 Pseudohongiellaceae bacterium
GTGCCGAGAAACTGGGTATCAAACGCGAGAGTATCTATTATTTCATGAAGAAGTTCGGAATCAATCGTGACGACAGTTGATTTATACCCCTACCTCATTCTTGTAGGGACTTCCATTCTTGCCGGGGCCGGCTGGCTACTTTATCAATATCGTATGCAGGCCCTGCGCAGTCAGGAACTTATTCGCCTTAATGAAGAGCTTGAATATGACCTGCCGGATTTCCTGCGCCAATGCTGGCAGTCACTACACAAAGGCGGCTTTACCGGCATTCAATGGAACCTTGACTGGTTTGGTACCAATGTCTCGGGTAGCAATGGTCGCCTTGAAGGAGCGGTTATAGAAAAGAAATTCGAAGTACAGGAAATTTCCCTGATTCTGTCTCTTTATCTGGGCAAGAGCGGCTGGGAACAACGCTATTTCAGCAATACTCTGGCAGATAACTTTTTCCTGCTGGTGCGTATGAACCTGTGGATCAAACTGGGCACCGTAAAAGGCGCTTTCGACCAGTCCGCCAGAATGACAGTATTCCTTCAGCATGATATGAAAAATATGGCGCAGTTAATCAGTCTTTCTGCTGACCAACTGGAAAACCCTGTGCCTGGCCAGGAAGACAAAGTGCTGGAAAGTCTTAGAACAGCCATCCCTGCTGTCAGGGACCGTGCCCAGCACATGTTAAATGCCTTGATGAAAATCCCTGATAACAACAGCAAGGAATCCAGACAACAACTGGAGCAGGTGCTGCAACAAACTGCCAGTGCTTACGAACTGCCCGTTGCCATCACTGGCAGCGCTTCAGTGAATGTACAAAAAGATACCCTGCAAAGCATCATCGATAATTTACTGGGTAATTATTCCCGTCAGACCAAAAAACAAAACCAGCCTGTTCTGGACCTGCAAATAGATCTGGAAAATAACGGCAAACGGGTAGTAGCACGCATTACGGACTACAACGGAGAACCCTGTTTGTGGCCAGAAAGGCTTTTTGAACCGTTCTGGAGTGAACACGGGTCTGGCCTGGGAATCGGTCTCTATCAGGCGCGCCAACAAGCTATAGCGGCTGGGGGAACCCTTACTGCAGAGGCCATGGCGGATAAACCACTGTGTTTTATACTTTCTCTGCCGGTGGCCTGAAAACTGAGGTTTTTCCCTAGCAACTATAACCTGTTGTATTTTATGATGTATTTATTATATCCCCACTATTTACATGTAAAAATTTTTTACAAGTTTCCGCTCTAAACTACTGTTTTTTGTAAAAAAAACCTACATATTGTTTTATGGTTGATATCTCCCTATAGTGCGTTTCAAGTGAGTAGTAGAAATTGGAGTTATTGCATTTTCAGGGTTAAAAAGACTCTGAATTGGCAACTACTGAAAGCGATTTAGTTAAAGTTTTTAAAAGACGTAATTTAGATAACGCTAGTTTAAAAAAGAAACACTTGTACCGTGTTAGGAGAACAGGTCATGAACAGGATAAATATTAATTCCCGCAAGAACGAAAGCGGTTTCACATTGATAGAAATTGCAATCGTACTGGTCATCATTGGTCTGCTTCTGGGTGGTGTATTGCAGGGTCAGCAGTTGATTGAAAATTCACGCGTAAAAGCGGCCACCAACGATTTCAATGGTCTGGCTGCCGCAGTATTTTCCTATCAGGACCGCTACGGTCGCCTGCCAGGTGATGATCCCGGTGCAGTAGTCGGTCGTGGTGAATCATGGGGTACATTAACTGGCAACGGTGATGGACTCGTTACCGCTGCAGCGGCTAACGCTTTCGCCGGAACCGGTGAAGTCGACATTTTCTTCAGTAATTTGCGATCAGCGGGTTTTATTTCCGGCAACCCCACTGATACTGCTGTTGCTGCCTTGCCTCAAAATCCTTTTGGTGGGCTGACCTCCATTGTGACAGCTGCGATACTGGACAGTGGTACTGCTGACCTGAATGGCCTGAAGATTTGCATGGGCAGCGTGAGTGGTACTGCGGCCATTGCTCTGGATACTCAACTTGACGATGGCGTTGCACAGACAGGCAGGTTCAGGGGAGCAGATGATGCTGGCGTACCCAACGCAGCCCCGGCTGCAACTGCTGCTGCAACCTACACTGAAGATGCGTCATATACTATCTGTTACAGAATCTAAACCCGACCAATAATAAATACTTCAGAATAGAAATAAGCCCCGAAAGTTCGGGGCTTTTTTTTTCCGCTTTTAATTAGCCAGGAAAACCAAAGTCTGAAGCATGGTCTTTCTCAACTAATCAGGAAAATATCCCAATAGGCTGCGATATACCGATGCAAAGTGTATGGGTATAATAATCATTCACTTTTTTATAATAAAAATCGTTGATAGTTAAAATCCAGTGCCGAGAAGGTTTTCCAGCATTCATGAATTTGCCTACTTTAAACATTACTCAGGCATCCCTAAAAACTGAATGGTCCCAGTCTGCATTTTTATTATTACTGGTATTTTTCTTTGTTTTAAACTCCACCGGTCTGCTTAATATCGACCTCAACTCCTTTCCAGGCTTTGATTTAAATACGGATCTACTAATATCACCAACCGGGCAGATTATGCTGCCGACAGTCTTCCACTCCGCAGAGTTCCTGTTGATGCTGGTATCCGGCATTATTCTGGGTATTACCCTGCCCATCTTGAAACCAATAGCCGCCTCCATACTTATATTCCTGTTTTCAATTCCACCAACGACGTTGGGGGTTGTCTACCCGTTTCGTGAAACGGTTATTCCCATGCAGTACAGCCTGTTAGTTATTCTTGTCCTGTTTGGTATGAATGTACTGTTGAATTACTTTACCGAAACCCAGAAAAAACAAAGACTACTGGATATGTTCGGGCAGTATGTTCCCCCTGAAATTGTTAATGAATTAAGTATGCAAAGCGAAAGCATCAACCTGGAGGGAGAGTCGAAATATATGACGGTGCTGTTCTGTGACCTGCATAATTTCTCCGGAATTTCAGAGCAATTGACACCGAAAGAGCTGGTTAAAATGCTCAATGACTACTTTAACGAACTGACCCAGATTCTCTATAAACATGGTGCCACCATCGACAAGTATATCGGCGACTCCATTATGACCTTCTGGAGCGCCCCGGTGACCCAGGAAGACCATGCCAGGCGGGCAGTAATGGCCAGTTTTGAAATGCAGGAAGCGGTCAAAAAATTATCCAACAGTTATGTTCAAAAGGGCTGGCCTTCACAAATCATGGGGATTGGAATCAACTCAGGCATGATGAATGTTGGCAACATGGGCTCGCGCTATCGACTCGCTTACACGGTGATTGGCGATGCGGTGAATCTCTCGTCAAGACTTCAGACCATGACCCGGGTTTACCATGTCAACACTATCTGCGGAGAAGAAACAGCAATGGCCGCAAGCGATGTTGAATTTATGGAACTGGACACAGTCCATGTCAGGGGCAAGAAAATAATCTCCAAAATTTATCACCCGCTCGGGCTTAAATCAGAAATATCCGAGGCCATGAAAAACACTCTTGAGCAACACAATCAAGCCCTGAATTGTTATTACGAAAAAAACTTTACCGAAGCGGATCACCTGTTCTGCAAACTCATTCAGCAAAACACCGGCTACGAAAATTATTACCGCTACATGCTGCACCAGGTAGCCGAAAAGAAAAATATCACCACCGTCCTGCAGGGCGAGATTAGTTAGTCTTCGCAAGTCACAAGTCACAAGTCACAAGTCACAAGTCACAAGTCACAAGTCACAAGTCACAAGTCACAAAAAAGGCGACTAAATTAGTCGCCTTGTCGGATGGCGTCC
>CBFICR010000154.1:0-3653 GCA_965661105.1 Pseudohongiellaceae bacterium
AGGCAATGGGTTTTGATCGGGACTCCATAACAGCAGGAGACATCATTACGGTAAAAATCAGCCCACTTAAAAGTGGTAGACCCGGTGGGTTGGTGCTGGGATTAACTGGCGCAGATGGTCGTGCCTATAATATGGAGGTTGAAGAAGAAGAGGTCAGGCAGGTTTACCCGGCATTAATGACCTATGTGCCACCACCGGCAGGTGAAACCTGGCAAATGCGGGAAGAAAAAACGCGTCCGCCACAATTACCTATTATCTCCAAGGGGACTACGCCGGGAGAAAACCCTACTGATGGTAAAACCATGGGCGCGCTGGATCCGGAAAACCTGGCGAAAGAACGTCCTCCTGCTCCCTTTGATCTAACCGGTCTGTGGCAATTTCGAGGTGAAGATGAATGGCGTGCCAATTACGGGTCTTTTGAATTTAAACCTACACCTGAGCTAACGGCCAAGGGTAAGGAATATCATGAAGCCTATCTTGAAGCGTCAGAAAAAGGTGAGCGTTTTGGCGATCCTACTGCCCTGTGTTACCCCCCCGGGATGCCGCGTTTCATGACCCGCTATGGGGCTTTGATGATGTTGCAATATCCCACAGCAATTTTCATGGTTTCAAGATTGAACAATGATTACCGGGTAATTTTCCTGGATGGCCGGGAAAGACTTACAGGTGCTGATGTGGATCGTAACTGGCAGGGTGAGTCATTGGGCCATTGGGAAGGTGACACGCTGGTCGTAGAGACCTCCGGCTTTATTGGTGATAATCACCTGATGCAGGCAGGCATATTGGCAGGTGAACAATTGAAAATCGTTGAACGCATCAGTTTGATCAATGACGGCAATACCATGGTCAGTGAATATACCTTTACCGATCCCGAGCATTGGGTTGGTGAATGGAAGCATGTGAAGTTTCGTGATCGGGTATTGCGTTCGGATGTGAGGGAGGCAAATTGCATTTACGAAGATAATTTTGCCCTGCCGGGTATGTCCAGATAACACCCCGTTTAATTATTGGCTAGCTAGTCAATATCGCAGTTCTTCAAGATTGTAATCATTGCCATGGCATTTTTTAGTCATGGTAATGGTTGCAGCCTTTTCAAGTTACTTTCCTATCTTTGCTTTCCTGAAATTATAGCCAGGCACATACATGTTCTGAATAAAATCCAGGGACGCTGAATGCCTTGATTCTTTATTGTTATTCAATAACAGGATTGACTGATAAGAAACCACTTCATCCCTGCCCAAGCGAATGAACATTGTCCTGGAATTAAATGGAATTAGTTTATTAAGCCAATGCTCGACATAAAAGCACTGGCTTTTTTGTATAGATTTGTTGATTTGATTTGGACGGTTAGCAAAAGGGCTTCTGCGGCTGCGCTAATTATGAATGGCTTGGATAATTGTTGCATTGGGATTGAGGTGGTGTGTTCCTGAATATGTCTGCGCCAGAAAGCTCATGCCTCCAGCAGGCATGGAACTTATCTGTTTTTTTCCCAATCCAGTATCCACTGCATTGCCTCAATATCTTCAAGTTCAGGCTCATCTTCGGTAAAGGTGGAAATATAGGCGTACAAGTTTGCAACCTTGGCATCGTCTATTACCGACGCTGGATAATGTGGCATTTCCACACTGGGTTTGTCATGACGCTGTTCGCCACGCATTCTCAGGTAAGTACGAAATAGTACTTCAGAGCCAAGAAAGGCGGCTTTGCCTTTTACCAGCACTGGAGGGGTAGGGGTCAGTATGTTTGCACGCAGGACAAAGGTACCTTTACCCTGGTAGCCATGACATGTGTAGCAGCCGTTGTCGTAATAAATCTCCTGACCTTTCTCAAGGTCCTGGGCATAGGCGCTACTACAAAAAATGCTGACAAGAACTGCGCCCTGAATCTTGAAGAGCAGAGCTGGCAAATCACTGATGATCAATTTCATTGTGCAATCCTTATCGGGGTTGGGTAAGTACATCTATTAAATAGGGTCGACCTTCTTTTACTGCCGCCACCCCTCTGGCATAGGCTGCAGATAACTGCTCGGGATCACTTATGGGTCCTTCTGCCTCCATGCCATAGCCCTGGGCAATCATTTTGTAATCAACAAAAGGATCACGCAGGGTCGTACCAACATGGGCACGATCAGTCCCTCGACCTCGCTCTCCGGTAAGATGCTGGATAAACATATATTCCTGATGCCAGGCTCTGTTGTTATGCATGATGACCAGCATCGGTAATTGGTGGTGAGCAGCCGTCCATAGTGCTCCTGGCATAAAGTTGAAATCTCCGTCACCTTGAAACCCTATGACAATACGTTCGCGATCTCTTGCGGCCAAAGCGGCACCGGTGGTAGCGCCAAGGCTGTAGCCAATCCCTGCACCACCACTGCCACCAAGGCAGCTATAGGGTTTTTCATGAAGCCAGATATCAGAGTGATGACCACCCGAAAAATTGGTTTGTGATCCGATACACCAGTCTTCATTGGCAATATGGGGCCAAAGGTCTGCATAAAGACGTGCGGTACTGATCGGGCTGTTACCCCAGCCTTTACGCCGGCGCTCCAGTTGTGCACGTAATTCCTGCTGGCGCTGTTGCCGGTTTATATCTGCAATTTGTTGTGTGCGTGATGCAATTTCTTCTCGTTGTTGTGGCGTTGTGTCAGTCATGATGATGTCAATTATGGGCTGAATACTGCTTTGTGCATCGGCTACCAGCAGGCCCTGTTCAGGTGTCATTACACCTCGGCTGCTTACGATGGCAAGGCCCACTCCATTATGATCACGGTCCTGCAAGGTGCCGATATCAGGAGCAATAATTGAATAGCCATCTGTTTTTACTTCCAGGCCCAAAGTGAAATCGTATTCCTGATTTATACCGGGTCCACATAAGGGATGCCCCTGTGGAAAGCTCATGGGGCCCAGGTTGGCATTAGTGCCAACGCAGGCACCGGTGAGCTCCGCCAGAGTCACTGCCATTGCGACCCCTTCTGGTGTTCGCAAACGACCAACATTGATGCGGGGGTTTTTGGCATTAAGCAAACCAGTAGCAATTTCCTGGGCAGCATTTTGCGAAATCTGTAATGGTGCAGGCGGTTGGTACTCAGGAATGGTCAAGTTGCCCGCTTCCTGTTTCTGGATCAGGGAGTCAACAACGACTAGTGTAGGGGCGCAGGGGGGTGTCATGGCTTCGTGGTAGGCCTGCTGAATGGCAAGCAATGTATCCGGCAGCGTTGTTGGCTTTGCATCCCATTTTGTATAGGGCCTTACCAGAGCGCCCAGGTCATTGGCAATATGTGCGCGAATAAAGGTGTCATCACTCCCTACCAGAATTACCATGGGTGTTTTATCCAGAAATGCCTGGAAAATTGCCATTGAAGCATTTTGTAATCCCACGGTCGCATGAATCATTACCGCCATAGGGTAGCCGGTTGCTTTGGCATAGCCGTGTGCCATGTCCACTGCCGAGCCTTCATGCAGGGCTGAAATTAATTCCGGGTTTTTGTTGCGCTCTGGGCCCTTGTTGATAATGGATTCATGCAAACCCTCAAAACTGGATGAAGGGTTGGCGACAACAAACTCAATGCCCAGTTTATTCATTACTTCGACCATCAAGTCTGAACCTGGTCTTTGAACTGTCTGGTCCGCTTGGGGCAGATTGACGACAGCTGT
>CBFICR010000155.1:0-3582 GCA_965661105.1 Pseudohongiellaceae bacterium
CGGTAACAAGTTCTTCACGGGTTAATTCAGGCGCATTGGATTCTTCCTGAGCAAAGCAGATAAAAGCACTTAGCATCAACGCTAGCAGAGTCAGGAATTTTGTTGGACGAGTGTTCATGGTGGGCATGGTTTAGGAAGCGTTGTTTGTCTAACAGAAGAATACTAAATCTCCCGGCCCGGATTCAAGCACCAAACTTTATTGCCCCCTGAATTTCACCTTGTATCCTGCTGATTTTTATAACTTTTCTACCAAACTTGTTGTTTATCTTTCCGCCTTTTTCCTTTATGCTTGATTCCCCCCTGATTAAAAGGGCTTTAGATCCAATTTTCTTTAGGATAATGAACAGAAAACCATGGCTCGCGGCTTGCTAAAACAGTACAGCAGAACGATTACGCTGATCCATAAAGGCCTGGATATACTGGCCATTGTCACCATCTATCCGCTGGCTAAATTCATCTATGGACGAACCCAGTTTGACGCACTGGATCTGCTGGCCATGCTGCTTGCTGTCATTCTGTTTTTACTGATGGCCAATGTATTCACCCTTTACCGTTCCTGGCGTTCCTCCACCCTGCGAGAGGAATTTCAAACCCTGTTCCTCACCATCATCAGCATGATTCTGGGATTGCTGCTGTTGGCCTATGCCAGTAAAACCACGGCTATGTTCTCCCGCCTTGAAATCGGCACCTGGTGGCTACTGATACCTGTTACCTTGATGACAATACGCATCACTGTCCGTTCCATCCTCAGGCATTTTCGTCAGAGTGGGCACAACATTAGAAGTGTCGCCATTATTGGTAACGGCATTGCTTCCCAACGCCTGGCCCATGAATTTGAAACCAATGACTGGATGGGGATTGTGGTGGCCGGTTTCTTTGATGATCGTAAAAAAGCCAGAGAAGATGCAGGGCTGAATCTGGATGCCACCTCCAGCGGTAATTTCGAAGATCTGATTCGGGGCGCAAAAAGCAATCTGTATGATGAGATCTACGTCGCCCTGCCCATGAAAGCGGAAGAATTAATTAACCGCCTGGTAAAGGAACTCGCTGATACCTCCATACCGGTGCATGTGGTTCCCGACCTGTTTACCTTCAAGTTGATGAATGCCCGCACCTCACATATAGGCAACATCCCCATTGTCAGTATCTATGAATCCCCCATGGATGATCTGGAAGCCATTTTAAAGCGGGTCATGGATATTAGCCTGAGTTCCATAATTCTTATTATTATCGCCCTGCCCATGCTGATTATCGCTATTGCCATCAAACTGACTTCCCCTGGTCCTGTAATTTTTAAACAACGACGTTATGGCCAGAGTGGCAATGAAATTCTGGTTTGGAAATTTCGAACAATGCTGGTGACAGAGGATGGAGAGACGTTTTCACAAGTGAAGAAAAATGATAATCGTGTTACGCCACTTGGTAATTTTTTAAGGCGCACTTCACTCGACGAGCTTCCCCAATTCATTAATGTTCTTCAGGGAAGTATGAGTATAGTTGGACCAAGGCCTCACCCAATCGCCATGAATGAACTTTATAGAAAAAGTATAGATGGATATATGTTAAGGCATATCATCAAGCCCGGCATCACCGGCTGGGCCCAGGTCAACGGTTGGCGCGGCGAAACCGACACCGACGAAAAAATGCAAAAACGCATCGAATACGACATGGAATACCTGAAAAACTGGTCGATTTTTCTGGATCTGAAGATTATTTTTATGACGATCTGGAAGGGATTTGTGAACAAAAATGCATACTAAGTGCAGAGACAAGAGGCAAGAGACAAGAGACAAGCAATCAGAATGGCGTGGGTTGGATAAGTGTAGCGCTATCGGACGCTAGCGATAAAAAAACCTGGTTGAAGGATTATGTGTTTATGATTTAAACACCAAATTAGTAATCAAATTTTTGAAATAGGTTGACTAGAATTTCCAGTAGTCGAAAATCTCTTGTCTCTTGTCTCTTGTCTCTTGCCTCTTGTCTCTTGTCTCTTGTCTCTTGTCTCTTGCCTCTTGTCTCTTGTCTCTGCTTCAAAGATCCTCAAATTGCCCCATGACCAGTGCCGCCGGCCTCGACGTCACCATAGCCTCAGCCATCTCAACCCCAACGATCTGCGCCGCCGCATCGCGGCCATGGGCCAGTTGCGGTGGCCGATGGGTCGCATTATGGGCATCCGACGCCATGATCGTAATGCACCCCTTCTCCAGTAAAGCACGCGCCGTATCCAGCGCCTGATCACCAAACAACCCCGCAATAGATGACGCGGTCAGCTGAAACAAACACCCCATCTCAACAAACGGCTGAATCTTGTCCAGCTTGCGCATGATGTCCTTGTTACGCTCAGGGTGCGCAATCATCGGCAGGATATTCTGATCCAGCAACCAGCGAATCAGCTTGTCACTGCCCGGCGGCACATGGCTATGGGGCAGCTCCAGCAGAAACACCTTTTTGCCTTCAAACTCCCCATAAAAAGGCACCTGCCCCTGCTGCACCATCATCAACACCTCAGCCCCAAGCCGCACTTCCCCCGCATACCCCAGCTGCAAGGGAATCTCCGCCTCCTCAATAGCCCCACGGAACGCCGCCAGACTGGCCTCAATAGACACCCGGTCATTCTCATACCGGCCAGGATGAATATGCGGCGTCACCACAGAATGGGTAATCCCGTTAGCCACAGCAATCCGCGCAAGCTCCAGCGCCTGCTCAAGGGTTTCCGGACCATCATCGATGCCGGGGAGTAAATGGCAATGTAAATCTATCATTTGCATCTAAACTGATTACTAGAGAAGGCAGCATTCTATCAAAGCTGCAGGTTACTCGCTCCAATCAATATACAGAGAGTTGAAAAGCGAAATCCATCCATGGGAAAGAGACACACTTTACTGATGTGTATTTGTGTGTAAAACTACCAATGAAAAGTAGCGACATAATCAAAAGACTTAAACAGGATGGCTGGCTTAAATGCGGTGGCAAGGGGAGTCATGAAAAATATAAACACCCCAACAAAACCGGGCATGTAATCGTGCCACACCCGAGAAAAGATATACCTATCGGGACCTTAAAGCATATTTTCAGACAAGCAGATTGGGATTGGAAAGAATGATATTTCCCGCATATGTACATATAGCCGATAAAACTCATGCCCATGGGGTGACCTTACCTGATTTCCAGGGATGCTTTGCTGCCGCAGATAATTACCTGGAGTTACCTGCAAAAATTCAGGAAGCCGTTGAACTGCATTTCGAGGGTGAAAGCTTTGATATTCCACAGCCCACAGATATCAATATTCTGGAAAAATCAGGACTCTATAAAGGCGGCATGTGGATGTTACTGGATATTGATCTAAGCAAGTATGCCAGCAAGCCTGTAAGACTGAATGTCTCTCTACCAGTATCGATAGTAAAAAAAATGGACGACTTTGCTACTGAAAACCATCTTACCAGAAGTGCTTTAATCGTTAAGGCAACAGAAGAATATCTCGATTCGCATAGCTCATAAAAGAAAGAGACAAGAGACAAGAGACAAGAGACAAGAGACAAGAGACAAGAGACAAGAGACAAGAGACAAGAGACAAGAGACAAG
>CBFICR010000156.1:0-3503 GCA_965661105.1 Pseudohongiellaceae bacterium
TTATCCTGTAAAGTATTTTTAAAGTTCAGCTTCCTCAATGAGTCCCGGTTTTTGCCTGAAGGTTTTTACGGAACTGTTTTAACTTTGCGCTTTATCCACGTCTACAATAACTCGAAGGCCTCACTGAACCGCCCACCTTTATCCTTTATCCTTTTTCCTTTATCTGGTTTCCTCAAAACGCCTTCGTATAAATCGCCAGCGCATCCTCATAAGTAACGTCCCTTGGATTATTCACCAACAAACGCGTCTGCTTCATGGCATCTTCCGCCAGCATGGTCAGGTCTTTTTCTTCCACACCTACTTCACGCAAGGTGGTTTCCAGACCCAGATCAGGACTCAAGCTGGCTATGCCCTTGAGCATGCCATCGATTTTTTCGGCATGGGATTTTCCATCCAGCGCCGGGAAAATAATCGGCGCCAGTTCGGCGTATAAGTCTTCGGCTTCAGGCATGTTAAATTCCAGCACATGGGGCAATACCAGGGCATTGGATAAACCATGGGGGACATGAAAATGACCACCCAGGGGGTAGGCAAGCGCATGTACTGCAGCCACCGGGGCATTGGTAAAGGCCATCCCGGCCAGCATGGAGCCCATCAGCATATTGCCGCGCGCTTCCTTGTCTTTCGGGGTTTCACAGACTTTGTATAGATTGGCGCCAAGCAGTTTCAGGCCTTCCCGGGCCAGCGCATCGGCCAGCAGGTTTTTCAGACGTTTCGAGGTATAGGCTTCAATACAGTGAACCATGGCATCGATGCCGGTAGCCGCCGTCACATTGGCCGGCAGGCCCAGTGTCAGATCAGGATCCAGTACCGCGCAGTCCGGCAGTAACTGGGGGGATACCACACCTTTCTTTAATGCCTCACCGGTGGTGACAATAGAAATGGGTGTTACTTCAGAACCGGTTCCCGCCGTTGTTGGCGCAAGGATTAATGGCAGACGATCACCCTTGACCATGTCAATGCCATACATCTCTGACAGGGGTTGCTCGGTCGCACAAAGCACCGCGATCAGTTTCGCGGTATCCATGGAACTGCCACCACCCACAGACACGACACCATCAACGCCCTGTGCTTTTGCTTCGGCTACCGCCTTGAGAATCATCTCCTCGGGGGGATCAGCCACCACATCAGAAAAGGTCCAGACATCGATACCGGCTTTCTTGAGACCATCAAGGGCAGCATCAGCCAGTCCCAACTTGAGGATCATGGAATCGGTGATAAATGCCACTCGCTTGCAGCCACGGTCAGCCATCATCTGGCCTATCTTGCCGGTGGCGCCTTCCTCGTAAAATACGGAGCGAGCAGTCTGAAAACTGAGAGATTGCATTGTTAATCCTTTAATTATCTAAATTACTTTAATTTATTTAATTTCGATTTATTTCCTGTCGGTGACTGCCAAATATATCAGATTGGCGACTTCAGGGTTTTAAGCTTGCTGGTCAGCTTCATGTTTTCGGCGTAATCAACCGGACAATCGATAATAGAAACGGTGCCGTCATTGAGCGCCGCCTCCAGGGTGGGAATAAATTCCTCTGCGGAATTAACCCGGTAACCCTTGGCACCAAAACTTTCTGCCAGCATAACAAAATCCGGATTGACGAAATCAATAGCAGTAGCCCGATCAAAATGCCTGAGCTGATGCCATTCAATCAGACCGTATTTACTGTCATTGAAAATAAGAACCACAAAATCCAGCCCCATTCTCAGGGCAGTATCGATTTCCTGATTATTCATCATAAAACCGCCGTCTCCACACACGGCCACGGCCCTGGATTTGGGATAAGCTACTTTTGCAGCGATAGCCCCTGGCAGGGCAATACCCATGGAAGCAAAACCATTGGAAATAATGCAGGAATTGGGGGTTTCCGCCTGGTACATACGACCGATCCACATTTTATGGGCACCGACATCGGAAATAACAATATCATCGGGATCCAGTACCTGGCGCAAGTCCCAGAGAATTTTTTGCGGCTTGATAGGGAAAGAAGTGTCGTCTTTATGCTCGGCCCATTCGGCCTTGATAATAGGAATAAGTTTGTGAATTTTGGAATCCGGTTTTGGTTCTTTAATTTTTATGCCGATACGTTCCAGGGAATCATTCATGTCGCCCAGGATGCCGCATTCCAGAATATAGTGTTCATCCACTTCCGCAGGACGCAGATCAATATGCAGAATCTTCTTGTCCATGTTCGGGTTCCACAATTCCGGGTGGTATTCGACCATGTCGACACCGATGCAGATAATCAGGTCAGCGGCCTCAAAGCCGAAGGACACATAATCCTTTCCTTTCAGACCGATCGCGCCCAGTGACAGTGGATGACTGGAAGGCATCACGCCTTTGGCCATAAAGGTTGTGGCAGTCGGGATATTCAGCTTTTCAGCAAAATCAACAACCGCTTGAGAGGCTTTGGAGCGAATCACACCGTTGCCCACCATGATAACCGGGGCTTTGGCTTTGCGAATATACTGCGCCGCAATAGTACATTTTCCGCGAGGCGCAACCGGCTCTGTGGCGAACTGTTTCTTCAGGGGTTTCATGCCTTCGGGGACCTGCATGGCGGCAATGTTTTCCGGAAAGTCGATAAAGCTGCAACCGGGCTTTTCGTTCTCGGCTGTTTTAAACGCCTTGCGGACAATTTCCGCGGTAATTTCAGGCTCACGAATCTGTGTGGAGTACTTGGTGATGGGCTCGAACAGGTTAACCAGGTCAAGAATCTGGTGGCTCTCTTTATGCAGGCGCGTAGTGGCACCCTGCCCGGCAATGGCTACCAATGGCGCGCGGTCCATGTTGGCATCAGCGACACCGGTCACCAGATTGGTGGCACCGGGGCCCAGCGTGGAAAGACACACTCCGGCGCGGCCGGTAAGACGACCATAGACATCAGCTATAAAAGCTGCACCCTGCTCGTGTTTGGTGGTTACAAATTGAATTGGACTGTCAATTAATGCGTCCAGTACATCTATGTTCTCTTCTCCTGGCAGTCCAAAGATATATTCGACACCTTCATTTTCCAGACACTTTACAAGCAGTTCACTTGCCTTCATAACCTTCCTACTCCTTTAACTGTTTTTACCTGTTCACTAGTCAGCTTTACATCTTCCATGCCTGAGACCGGGTATTTCCAGATAACCATTCCAGATCTAATAAAAATGGCTAATTGCAGGCGCGCGCATTCTAATCGCTGTTAATAAGAATTGCATTAATATTGCAATAAAAATGCACTGTTTTGATGCACCGTATTGGCGCAAGCACGTTCAACGCGCATCGGTCGAATCAATATGGTGCAGCAGGACCCATTATCGACACTTAGTGCAAGTGCTTAGCAAGAACGATACCAGCTTCGCAAGTCGCAAGTCGCAAGTCGCAAGTCGCAAGTCGCAAGTCGCAAGTCGCAAGTCGCAGACATGATGATGAAGATTGAAATTGTGAAGTCAACTGATTAACTGCTGATCCCTGAACTTTTACATCATCTCACACCACAGTCTGGGAATTACACCCCCTG
>CBFICR010000157.1:0-3455 GCA_965661105.1 Pseudohongiellaceae bacterium
GAAGTAGAAACCACAGCGCTTGATGCAGTGGACATCAATATCGCCAAAGGGGAGTTTGTCTCCATCATGGGACCGTCCGGCTGCGGCAAATCTACACTACTGAATATCATTGGCCTGCTCGATAACGTGACCAGCGGTAAATATTTTTTCCTCGAAGAAGAAGTGTCGCAATACCAGGAGCGGAAATTGGCGCAAATCAGAAAGCGAAACATCGGGTTTATATTTCAGAGTTTTAACCTGATTGATGAATTGTCGGTTTTTGACAATGTTGAGCTGCCACTTCTTTACCAGAAAGTACCTGCCACTGAACGCCGGGAAAGAGTGGACGCCATGCTCGAAAAAATAGGAATTTATACCCGCAGAGATCACATGCCCCAGCAGCTATCCGGGGGTCAACAGCAACGCGTTGCGGTGGCACGCGCCGTAGTCGGTAACCCTTCAATGATTCTGGCGGATGAGCCCACCGGTAACCTGGATTCCAAAAACGGCGAAGAAGTCATGGATATTCTTACCAAGCTAAACGAAGAGGGCACCACCATCATCATGGTAACTCACTCCCAGCACCACGCTGAATATGCCCAGCGCATTATTAATATGCTGGATGGGCAGGTGCTGAATGAAAGCATCATCAGTAATCGTACGACCAGCCTGACTGATGAAATGCAGGCTGACTTAAAAGAAAAACTCAGGAAATAGGCCTAGGCGTGGATCAATCCCAAAATTTCAGAATATGGGGATAGGAGCTTATCTGAATCGGGAAGAAGTTGGGCCCTTACTCCCTTTTAAAAATAGAGAAGAATATGCTTAAAAACTATTTCAAAATAGCCATCAACCACATACGCAATCACCAGCTCTATGCCTTTATCAATATCTTGGGTCTGGCGGTTGGTCTAGCCTGCGCTCTACTTATAGGACTGTATGTCATTGATGAATTCAGCTATGAAAAATTCTTTGCTGATCATGATCGTATTTTCCGGATCTCGCGGGATCTAAATCCGGGTCCGTTCAGTCAAACCGGCGAAAATCCGGCATCACTGAATGCACCTTTCGCTCCCCAGTTGAAGTCAGAGTTTCCCCAGATAGAAGAAAGCGCGCGACTGTACACCTTCATCCAGCCAATCATTATGGATGGTGCCACACCAGTACAGGGAAATGGTTTTGCCTTTGTCGATGAGTCCTTCTTCGATATTTTTCAGCTCGACTGGAAACAGGGGGATTCAGCAAGCGCTCTTTCTGACCCGACTTCCCTCGTGCTGACAGAGTCAATGGCTGGTCAGTATTTCCCCGGGCAAAACCCCATGGGGCAGAATTTGACCCTGGTGAGTGGCACTGATCATCGAGAATTCCAGATAACAGGGGTGATCGGGGATTTACCGCACAATACGCATTTCCCCATTCGCGTGCTGGCGCCGCTGGCTTTCTTAACGAGTGTCATGGGAGAGCAATTTCTGGAAAGCTGGATAGGCAATACCGATTTCCATACCTATATCAAATTATCACCCGGCTCGGATATCTCAGAACTGGAAAGCCAATTTCCGGATTTCCTGAACCGGCATATCCAGGTACCCGGTAATCTGGATGTAATAGTTAGCGAGGTGATCGGTTTAGTGGCAATGAAAATTACCGATATCCATTTGCACTCTACCCGTTCGGAAGAGCTCAAACCTCCGGCCAGATTTTCCAATGTTGTGGCTTTTGCTGCAATTGCCCTCGGCATTCTCTTGATTGCCTGTATCAACTTCATGAACTTATCAACCGCGAGATCCAGTCAACGTAGTAGGGAAGTGGGCATGCGCAAGTCGATTGGAGCAGAAAAGGGGCAGCTGGTGCAGCAGTTCCTCGGAGAATCCCTGGTCATGACCACGCTGGCCATGGCCATCGCCTTGGTGATTGTGGAGCTAACCATTCCGTGGTTTGAGGCATTTACCGGTAAGGCCTTGGCTTTTTCCTGGTTTCTGGACTTGAATATTCTATTGAGCCTGTTTGGCATTATTGCACTGGTCGCACTTTGTGCTGGCAGTTATCCGGCGTTTTATCTGGCGTCTTACAATCCCTCGCAAGTTCTGAAAGGGAATGCTTTCAGGGGCCAGAGCGACAAGATACTGCGCCAGTTACTGGTTGTCTTCCAGTTCTCTATTTCCATTGCTCTGGTGATTGCAACCACGGTGATCTTTGTCCAGATGCAGTATATCCGTAACATCGACCTGGGTATGGATAAGGAACAGGTGGTGGCAATCAATGGCACCCGAGCCAGCGGTCTGGGTGCTCAATGGGAGACTATGAAGCAGCAATTACTTGCTCACCCGGAGATCAGTAGCGCTACAAATTCCCACTACAGACCGTTTACCCATGACAACAATACTTTTCCCATTGGAAGAACACAGGCTGAAGCAGATGAATTCAATAGGCTTCAGTTCATGGCAGTGGGCTATGATTTTTTCCGTACCTACGGTATAGATTTTGTGGCAGGCAGAACTTTTTTACCGGAAAGAGCCACCGACCAGTTGAGGTTTGCAACACAGGAGTTGCCCGATTTAAGTGGTGCTTTGATAGTTAACGAAGCGGCAGCAAGGTTGTTCAATTACAGCCCTACAGAGTTGGCAGGGAATGAGCTTTGGCTGAATGTAGGTCCGGGTGGTTACCTGCCAGTGATTGGCGTAGTTGAGAACAGTTTTTTCTCCTCAATGACAACGGCAATCGAACCCATGCTGTTTGTCCTTTCGCCACCTGGCTTTCGCGGCTCCCCTTCACAGCCAGCGGGGGCTATCAAGATCACCGGAGAAAATGTCCAGGAGACTTTGGCTTATATTGAATTGGTGTGGCGAGAGTTTCTGCCTGATTTGCCTCTGGACATGTATTTCCTCAATGATGATTTTGAAGCGCTTTACCAACTGGAACAACAGCAAAGTGAAATCCTGACCTGGTTTACCGTGCTTGCCATATTTATTGCCTGCCTCGGCTTATATGGCCTGGCGTCTTTCAATGCTGAACGGCGCACCAAGGAAATTGGTGTGCGTAAGGTCATGGGCGGGTCGGTTTGGAGTATCGTGGTTCTTCTTACCAACGATTTCAGCAAATTAGTTCTATTTTCCAATTTTATCGCTTGGCCGGTAGCGTACTTTGCCATGAACCGCTGGCTGGAAAACTTCGCTTATCGCATCGACCTCACACCGATGATATTTATCGGAAGTGGATTAATTGCCTTGTCCATCGCCTGGGTAACGGTAGGTGGAACGGCAGCCAAGGCGGCTAGCCAAAAACCGGTATTGGCCTTGAGATATGAGTAACAAATGAAGATTAGGCTATGCTAAAAAATTATTTCAAAGTAGCTCTTCATCAACTTGTGAAGCATAAGCTTTTTTCACTGATCAATATATTTGGTCTGGCTATTGGACTGGCTTGTACTATTCTGATCAGTTTCTATGTGATAGATGAGCTTAGTTATGACAAGTTTT
>CBFICR010000158.1:0-3433 GCA_965661105.1 Pseudohongiellaceae bacterium
GCTGCGGATCCTGTAGTCTATGTATTAAGTAAATCCGCTATTCATCAGCCAGGCGAGGTTTTTGAATACAATGGTGGCTTATCTATTCTGTTAGCCGCTATCATTGAAAAATCTACCGGCATGAGCACTGAAGAATGGGCCAAACAAGTGCTTTTTGAGCCTCTGGGTATTCAGCAGTATTTCTGGCATAAACACAACACAGGCCTGGCATGGACAGCATCAGGCTTACGCCTCACACCACGGGATATGGCTAAGATCGGCCTCCTGGTATTGAATCGCGGCCGCTGGGAGTCACAGCAAATTATAAGCCCTGAATGGATCGACAGCTCCTTTAAACCCTATATCAAAGCTAATCGCCATACAGAATACGGCTATCACTGGTGGCTCCAATCTTACTCATGGCAGGGAACAGAGCACACCATCCCCACAGCGGATGGCAACGGCGGGCAGAAAATATTTATTCTCCGTGAACTGGATATGGTTGTTGTATTCACCGCTGGAAGCTATAACGACTGGTCTCTATCCATGGAACCAGAAAATTTACTGGCTGAATATATTTTACCAGCGGCGGGCACAGGTCCTATTAAGCCTCCACTTCACAAAATTCGACAAACAGTCCGCTTTGCCATTTTCATGACATGTGTAGTAATTGGGCTATTGGCAGCGGGAGCTATCCTCTATCGCCGGAGAAAATGTCGCCCCAAGGAATAACCCCACCACTTAATAACAGTACTGATCGAAGTCAATAAACTTAAAGGCACACATAATGTATCAATGGATAAAACGCTTCTTTTGGTGTACATCAGTACTGCTGCTCATTCTGATCATTGCCATAACCGCCCTGTTTACGTTTGGCCCTATTTCCAGCTTTAAGGTAGGCATGTACGATCTTTTTGGCCTGGTGGCCGAAGCCCCCTCTGCATCCATCATCGAACAACGGTTGGTCGTACCTGAAGGTTTTTCCATTGGAAAATATGCAACCGGCTTGAACAAGGCGCGTTTTTTGGCCTTTACAAAGGCCGGCGACCTACTCGTTACCCAACCCTGGCAAAACCAGATAACACTATTATCAAAGGACAAAAACCATGACGGCCAGCACGATGGTGAACGCATTCTTATAGATCAGCTGAATCGTCCACAGGGGTTGGGTTTGTACCAGGGTTACCTCTACATAGCCGAATCCAATGCTATCGGTCGTATCGAATTCGATAGTAAGACGGGCGAACTGGCAGGCAGCTATGACAGAGTTATTAAAAATTTACCCGACACAGGCAATCACTGGGGAAAATCCCTACGGATATATGATGATAAACTTTATATTTCCATCGGCTCCTCCTGTAACGCCTGTGAGGAAACGGACAAGCGACGAGCCACTATTATGCAGTTTAACCTTGATGGCACAGGTGAGGAAATTTTCGCCACAGGTTTGCGCAACAGTGTCGGCATGGACTTTACTCCCTGGGACGGAAAGTTGTACGCAACGGATAATGGTCGCGATTTTCTGGGCGATGAGTATCCCATCTGCGAATTAAATCAGATACAGCAGGGAAGCTTTTATGGCTGGCCCTATATCAATGCCTATGGCGATATGGATCCGTATAACGGCGCAGACAAGGAACACTTGCTTGAGCGGGCCATCTCGCCCGTTTTTGGTTTTAACCCACACAATGCTCCCCTGGGTATTACCTTTCTGCAAAGCGCAGACCTTCCCGATGAATACCAACGCAGTGCACTGGTCGCTCTGCATGGCTCCTGGAACCGCAGAAAACCCGATGGTTATAAAGTCATTTCTCTGCACTGGCAGAACAATGGCGCAATAAGCTCACAGGATTTTGTCAGTGGCTTTGAGAAAGACGGCAATGTTATCGGCCGCCCGGTTGATATTGTCGAGGGGCCTGATGGTTGCGCATACATTTCCGATGATTACGCCGGAACTATCTATCGAGTCTGCTATGGTGTGGAGCAGACAATCATGGCGGAACAACCAGACAAAGCTCTAAAGCAAGATACTTACTTGTTGTCACTATCGAAGGAAGAGCGACACATTGCCGCGAAAAAGGGTAAAGCCATCTATCAAAATATGCGTTGCAGCACTTGTCATTCAATCAATGGCGAAGGCAATAACAGTGGAAAAGCACTCGAGCGTTTATCCCATCGCTACACCAGCAGAAGCCTGGCAACGTATTTCCTTCTGCCCACACCGCCAATGCCGCAATACTCACTGACGGAACAGCAAAGGCTGGAGCTTTCCCTGTATCTGCTTTCCGTAAAGACTGAACGCCAACCAACAGGCCAGCTATAAATGGTGTTTTTCGCAGACCAATGCTTGAATTTATCGAGAGCCATAAAACATGAAAAGCAGTTTCTATAAAGCCCTGTATTGGCGAACACTGATAATAATTATTACGTTTCTTTCTGCATATAATGCCTATCTATTAGCAGATAAGCCCTATGGTTTTCTGTTCTTTTCTCAGCTTGCCTTACCACCAGCATTACTACTTGGCCTGTCTTTTCAGTATGGCCTCCGACGATGGAAAAACGAACAGAGAAAAACTGCTGCTGTTTTTATTGCTTTACCCGCTCTAGTCACATTAGCCTTCGCAGTTGCCTGGTTAATCGTAGCATCCAAATCAACTCAGGATCTGAGCAAACAACAGTGGAGAGAAGACCTCAGACAATTATCAAGGCTGCTGACGGAAGAGTACCCGAATATCAACACGATGATCGAGCCAAATGATTTTCAATCAAGAGTGAAGGCCATTGATCATGGCATTGCCAGATGGTCACCTGACCGAATTACCGTTGAATTTATGGGATTAGTAGCATCACTCAATGATGGCCATACCTTTATGGTCCCTTCCATGCACTTTCGACAGCCTCCCCTGGTTGTTCGAAAATTTAAGGATGGTTTTTATATCATTAATACCAGTCGTGCATTATCCCACCTGGACAATACAAAAGTGTTAAACATTGACGGCATACCTATCGACGAAGTTTATGCGCGTGTGGCTCCCTATATTGGTGGGGAGAATGAGGGAATTAAACTTGACCGGTTTGAGATGTATGGATTAATGACAGATCTGCTTTTTCAATTAGGTATAAGCAAAGCCTCAGAAAGTTTCGAGCTTACCTATTCCGCACAGGGAAAAGAGTTAACTGAAACCATTCCCGGCAAGTCATTGCTGCAATGGGGGATTTTTTATTTCAAACCAAAAGCCCTGGGCCATTTACCTTATGAGCACCAGATCAACAGCCCTTTTTACAGCATTAGCCGAATGAATGAAGGACGTATTCTGTACATCAATATTAGTGTATTACAGGATATGCCGGGCTTGGCCATAGCAGATTTTGTTACGGATATTAAGGCGGCCCTGAACGATGACTACGAGAAGGTTATTATTGACCTTCGTCAAAACCGTGGGGGAGATAATTT
>CBFICR010000159.1:0-3392 GCA_965661105.1 Pseudohongiellaceae bacterium
TAATACACTCGTGATTAAGACAGGGGAATCAGAGAATTGAAAGGGTGGCGTGTGTGGTGAGAATGGAGCGAGTGGCAACAATGGAAAGCATGGAGAGAATAAATAAGCGAACCGCGCTATATAGAAGCCTCTGAAATAGTAAAACCCTGCTCCCTGAATAGTTTAAGGCAGGCATCAACCACTTTTTCGTCATACAGCTTTCCCCGACCTTTCTCGATTTCATTTAATGCATGGTCGATACCGAGCGAGGCGCGATAGGGACGGTGGGATGACATGGCTTCTACAACATCAGCAACAGCCAGAATCCTGGCCTCCAGAATGATTTCATCACCTTTCAGGCCCCGAGGATATCCACTGCCATCCAGCCGCTCATGATGCTGGTGGGCCATTTCCGCGATAGGCCAGGGAAAATCAATATTTTTCAGTACTTCGTAGCCTTGCTGACTATGGGATTGAATGAGTTGATATTCAAATTCATTTAATTGGCCAGGCTTGCTGAGGATTTCAACGGGAACCACAAACTTGCCAATATCATGCAGCTTTCCACCTTCGGTCAGGCCCCTTACAATATTATTCTCCAGCCCCATGATGGTGCCAATTTGAGTGGCAATCTTACTCACCCTTTCTTCATGGCCGGAAGTATAAGGATCCCTCAGGCTGTTCAGATTCATTGCCAGCTCAATTGAGCCGTCCAGTGCTTTATCAAGTCTGTTTATATAGTCTGTAATGGAATTTTCTTTCTCCCTCAGTTCGCTTACATCCCTGTTTATGCCTATAGCCCCTTTCATATTTGAATCTGCATCATAGACCGGTGTGGCGGATCCATTGATGTGGCGTATTTCATTACCGGGCAGGACAATTCTGAAATTCACATCTAATATACTGTTACCGTTCAACACTTCAGCAAACTTAGCCTGCACCTGTTCCTTATCCTCCGGGTGCAACATGCTTTCAAACGTTGCCAGTGATTCATCATAGTCTTCCCGACTTAAACCAAAAATAGCTAACTGCATGTCACTCCATTGCAGTTTTTGCGAAGCCAGGTCAAAAGTCCAGACACCAAGTTTTGCTGTATCAATGGCCAGACTATTTTCCAGAATCGTTTCGTTCAGCTGTTTTTGTACTGCTACGTATTCAGAAATATCCTGAACAGCTCCTGACAACTTGAACGGGACACCGTCTTTGTGAAACACCTCACAGTTAGTGCGAATGTTGAGCAAATTACCCTTGGTTGTCAGGATCTCCAGTATCAGATCGTAACCCTGCCCTTTGTTGATCGCAGCCTCCAGCGCCTCGGAAAGCTTGCGCCTGGATTCCGGCAGGTAAGAATCTACAACGGCATCGACAGTAGGATTGAATCTGTCAGGGCTTGTTTCAAAAAGCCGGTAGGTTTCAGCAGTCCAGAATAATTCCCCTGACTCAATATCCAGCTCCCAGCCACCAACACTGGCAAGACGCTGGGACTGCTCCAGCAGATTCGAGTTTCTGTTTAACTCTTTTTCATAATTGAGGCTTTCGCTAAGATCATGGTAACTGCAGACATACTGAATTACTTTATTATTACTGTTCTTAATGGGACTTGCATTACACATGACGGTTAAAAGCTCGCCATTTTTTTTCTTTCTCTCACGCACCGATGTATGGAATTCACCATCGACCATCTGTTCGATGGAACTTTCTATACTCGACAGATAATCGATATCAGGAGGGTTTAGAATGAATATCTCTTTGCCAACAATTTCATTGAACGAGTAGCCAAAAAGATTCGTGAAATGTTTATTAACATGGGTAACTACCCCATTTGTATCTGAGACAATAGTGGCGTCTGTCACACAATTCAGCAAACTCTCATAGACATGATCACTCAAAATTACATCTTGTCTGGACGTTATATCCCGATCAATTCCCCGGTAACCGGCAAAATTACCAGCCTCGTCAAAAAACGGACTACCACTGGTTTCAAGCAGGACCAGGGTGCCGTTTTTGTGCAGATTATAATTTTGAAGAAACTGAAATGGTTTACGCTTTTCAACGATCAGTGAGTATTGACTCCTGACTTTATCAGCCTCACCTTTTGGCATTAAATCAAAAGGCGTCAAGCCTATTACTTCATCAGGGGAATAGCCGAGAAGAGACTCGACCTGGGGACTGCTATAGCTATAGAAACCATCCTTGTCGACTTCCCATAGCCAGTCAGTTGTTGAGGCAATGATTTGCTCCAACTGCGCCGTTTTGTCTAATCTGCTATCCACGATATCAATCCCTTGAGAAGACAAGCTCTAAGCCTGATATCCAATGCAGAATAACAATCAGGCGAATTATTATCCCTGGATTTGACACTATCTTTATGCTGAATGACTCCAGACCAAAGCACTAATGACAATTTGCCTTATAAAAATACAGTTATCAACATACTTACGTTATGAAACTCAAAAAAGATAATACTTTTTTAAATTTAACCTGCATTGTTTTGGTGCAATAGAGAAAACATTAACGCTAAATAGCTTATAGTTGATTATTATCAAGATATATTTTGCTTGAAAACTCATAATGAATCTTTTGCTTTAAACTCAACCCCGTCACCCAGGATGCTATTCAGCAGACAGCTGATGGTATTGTTTTATCTATTGTAAATCCGGAACGATTTGGGTACTCAAGCATGCAGGTCAGTCAAAATCCCTTGGTATGAAAACCATAATGCAGGACGGCATCATAAAAGTGATTCGGGGCTACACGGATTATGCACAGATACGCATGCTATAAAACCCACCAATACACAAACTTCTGACTATAATAAAAACTATGAATAAATCATTCGTCTGGAGCAAAGATTTTGAGACAGGATTGCAAACTGTCGATAATCAGCACCACCATCTAATAGAATTGATTAACCAGTTCAGCAACAGCGTTGTCAATCAATCTGTCACCGCAGAATCTTCTGCCAACTTATTCAACGAACTTAAAGACTATACCCATTATCACTTCTCGGAAGAGGAAGCGATGATGGAGTCAGTAGGCCTGCATCCAGAAGCAATAGCTCACCACAAGAATATTCACACTGAATTTATAGACAAAATAGATTTAATGGAACGTCAGCTAAATCTTAAAGCTACTGATGACTGCGAAACAGTATTGGA
The DNA here is from genome assembly GCA_965661105.1 of Pseudohongiellaceae bacterium. Taxonomy (GTDB): domain Bacteria; phylum Pseudomonadota; class Gammaproteobacteria; order Pseudomonadales; family Pseudohongiellaceae; genus Eutrophocola. The sequence goes on from CBFICR010000159.1 coordinate 3,138, forward strand.
TTTTCTCTACCAGTGGCTGGGACATCATATTCTGGGCGAAGACCAGAGTATGGCCAGGCAGGTCAATGCTATTCAATCGGCGAATAGCGCGGAACAGGCTTATCTCACCGAAAATTCCAATAGAGAACAGGACAGTGTTGAGCCTTTACTGCAGGCACTTGGCAGAATGCTCGACATGCTTACCGAAAAAAATGCGGAAATGGCCGAGATAAATCTTCACCTGGAAGAACTGGTCAGGGAACGCACCAGCGAACT
>CBFICR010000160.1:0-3335 GCA_965661105.1 Pseudohongiellaceae bacterium
CTCTTTCAATAACCCGTCCAATGAATCACCTGCACTGGCCTCTGGTGAAGCCCCATTAACGCTGGCGCAAAGAAGAGAAATAGAAGCGTCCATTCAGGCTTATGTTGAAGCGGTTGGTGATGAAGAATCAGAGCAAGGTCCTTTCTCCAATCATTTACAGGAAGATCTCATGTCCGCGGGTCATTTGGCACAACGCCTCCAGGATCATGATAGCGCCCTCGACTTTTTTATCCGTGCCCAGTACGTCAGCAGAATAAACGAGGGCCTGGATAATCCTGGTCAGGTCTCCATTATGAAAGCCATGGTGGAAAGTCACATTGCCATGGGACAGACCAGTGCGGCCGACAAGATTCAGGAAAATATTCTCTATCTGGGACAGCAAACCCACGGTGAACGAGGTATAGGCATCATTCCTGACATGCTGAACTACGGCATTTGGCACATGGATGCCTTTCTGGAACGCTCCAATATTCTGCTGAATGTGAAACGCATGAATGTTGCACAGTTCATGGACGATCCAATGAACTTCATCGGAAATGACAATAACCTTAAAAACACGCCCCTGTTTAATTTATACCAGGCTCAACAAACCTTTCTGCAATCCATTGATATTCTTATCAAGAACAGGGAATTTAATCATCCCCGCATTATCGAACTTGAAAGAATGCTGCTGAAAAGTTATTTCCTCAGCATTCATCGGGAAAATATTCTCTATGAACCAGACTTTTATCTTACCCGCAAAAAAACCAAAACCGGCTCAAGACTGAACACCAATGCCATTGAGTTGCTCGAGTCAGATGAATATAAAATGGGCAATGCGTCCCATGAAAGAATCATGGCCTACATCAGTAACAACCCTGACAGAACAGCATCTGTAATGGCCCGTGCCATGCTGGAAGCTGCTGACTGGCATTTACTTTTTGAACGCAAGGTAAAAGCGTCGCGGGAATACCAGACGGTATACGACTTTTTTCGGCAATACCCTGACATGGAAACCGAGGTATCAGATTTGTTATACCCGGATTTTCCCGTCATCCTGCCGACCTATCTTCCCGCTCCCAACAGCCGCGAAAAGCTCGATATCGGGACCAATGAAACGGTGAATTATTTTGGCTATTTTGACGTCTCTTTCAGAATCGACAAATTTGGCAAGGCAAAAAAAATACGTATTCTCGGTCAAGGGGGGGAAGTCACCCGGAATCTGGAGATCCGCTTAAATCAGTACCTGCAGAACATTCTCTTCAGACCGCTATTCCGTGATGGCAAGCCTTTTACCGACACCATTTCCTTACGTTACTACCTGGCCATCTGACGACACCTGGCCCAAAAATCAATTTATGCCTTATCGGCCTCCCTGCCTGTTACAGTCAAAGGCAAAGAAACCGGCAGGGCATCTGCCAGAGCAATTTTTTATGCTAACCTTGCTGTTTTAATAAACCCAACTTACTGCCTGAAATAATAAAGAGAACTCAACGCCATGAGCCAATCAGCATCAGGTCTGAATCAGGACCGCCTTGCCCATCTGAAAACCGTCATTGAAGAAGATATCGCCGCCAACAAATATCATGGCGCCGTGATTGCCGTGGCCCGCCATGGCGAGTTGGGCATGCTGGAGGCGATCGGCTGGGGCGACCAGGAACACACCACTGCCCTGCAAACCGATTCCGTGTTCTCACTGTTTTCACTGACCAAGGCTTTTACCAATACCCTGGTATTACGTGCTATTGAACTGGGGCAATTTGCCCTGACCACACGCGTAGTCGAGATTATTCCGGAATTTGAAGGTCATGGCCGTGAGAAGATTAATTTCTTTCATCTGCTCACCCACTCCTCTGGCCTGCCGCCGGTGTGGATTCCCCGGGAAGATATGTATATCGACAAGCTCGATGACATCATTGAAGCCATTTGCGAGAACATTCATCCACTCCAGCCCCCCGGTGAATTGGTCCACTACTCCCCGCTGGTCCATCACGCGCTGATGGGTGAAGCCGTCAGGCGTTGTGACCCCAGGGGACGTAGCTACCGGGAATTGCTGCAGGATGAGTTATTAACACCCCTGAACATGAAAGACACCGCTATCGGTGTACGTAAGGATCTTAAAGACCGCCACATCTTTCCGGATTTTCGTGGCAAGCCGCCCCAGGAACATCTGGGCAGCAGCGACCTGGGTCCCCAGGGCGCTTTTGCCGAAGAACATGCAGAGATGCCCTGGGTCGGTGGTATTTCCACTGTGCCTGACCTGTTCCGCTTTGCCGAAATGTTTCGCCAGGGCGGTACTCTGGATGGGCAACGCATCCTTTCTCCCGCCATGCTGGAGCTGGCCACCAGCAACTGGACCGGGGAAAAACCCAACGAGTTATACAAAAAAATTGCCATTGCCCATGGCTGGGAACCCTATCCCGCCTATATAGGCCTTGGCTTTGGCCTGCGCGGTGATGCGGTATGTCCGTCCATTTATGGCGGCACCCTGGCCAGCCCCGGTGCCTTCGGTAATTACGGTGCCGGCAGCACCCTGTTCTGGGTCGACCCGCAATGGGATATCACCTTTGCCTGTCTGACCGCCGGTGTGATGGGGCCAGCCACCAATATAGAACGTTTTCAGCGCCTCAACGATATTGTCATGTCGGCAGCCTTGTAGGAATCAGGAATAGAAGTGAAAACAGTAGTGGATAACAAGAGATGAGTAACAAAACCTTCGATTACATCATTGTCGGCTCGGGAACCGCCGGTACCGTGCTGGCCAATCGCCTGTCCGCAGATCCGTCAAACCAGGTCTGCCTGATCGAAGCCGGTCCCGGTGACAAAACACCGTTGGTGCATGTGCCTTCTTTCGTGGGAACGCTCATGTTCCACAAGACCTATGGATGGAATTACAAGACCACGCCGCAGAAGGCTCTGAACGGAAGAGAAATACTGCTTCCCCGAGGCAAAATTCTCGGCGGCTGCAGTTCCACCAATGGCATGGCCTATTTCCGTGGCCATCCAAAAGATTTTGATGAGTGGGAGGCCATGGGCAATCCCGGCTGGAGTTATCGTGACGTGCTGCCCTACTTCATTCGCAGTGAGAATAACGTCGACTACCGTCAGTCGCCCTACCATGGCACCGAAGGCGAAATGCATATTTCCCATGTGCGCAAATACAACCCGATGATCACGCCTTTTCTGGAGGCCACCAGCAGCCTTGGCTATCCTCGTTGCGAGGATTTTAATGGCTGCATGGATCCCACCGGGTTTGATGTACGCCAGAATGCCCTCCATAAAGGCCGCCGCGTCTCCGGTGTCACTGCGTTTCTGAAACCGGTCATCAAACGCCCCAACCTGACCATAGTGACCGA
>CBFICR010000161.1:0-3319 GCA_965661105.1 Pseudohongiellaceae bacterium
CGCAGGTGGAGTTGTACAGGGCTTCGCCATTGTCAAGATCGCCACTGACCGTCTCGGGAGCGGGATTATCGGGCAGGGATTCAATATAGGCGATAACATTGCTGGTGACAGTGTCATTGACCAGTGTGGCGGCCATGGGCGCCATCTGTGCACCATAGGTATCATCAGGATTCGTGCCACGCACACCTGTTTTGTAATATTTGAGTTGCTGACGCAGGTACCAGTCTTGCTGGCCAGCCAGTTTCGGCGCATTCAAGGCCTGATTACCTTCGCCATTGGCGCCATGACAGGCAGAGCAAACGGCATAGTTGGCCGCTCCAGCCTGGGCATTGCCAACTGCAGCTGCCTGGGTTTCGGCAAACGTAGTCTGTTCTGCAAGCCAGGCGTCATATTCTGCCTGCTCGGCGACCACAACAGAACCACGCATAACAAAATGACCAAGACCGCAGTGTTCTTCACACAGGATATCGTATCGTCCTGCTTTGGTAGGCTCCAGCCACATGTAGGATACTGAGCCAGGAACCATGTCCATCTTTACGCGGAAAGGGGCAACGGTGTAGTCATGCAGCACATCCTTTGAGCGCATTAACAGGTGAACATTCTGATTTAGCGGCAGGTACATTTCCTTGTCTTCAACAACCAGATCGTCCTGACCAAAAGGGTCGGCAGGATTGATGCCCATTGGGTTTTCAGTAGTGACATAGGCATTGTCTGCGGTGCCCAGAACGCCATCTGCGCCAGGGTAACGGTAGCTCCACTGCCACTGCTGTCCTACCACTTCAACTTCAATGGCATCTTCAGGCACATTGACGAAGCTTGCCCAGACAAACAGTCCAGGTGTTAGCAATGCGGCAACGCCAATGGCGGTGAAGCCGGTTAGCCAGATTTCCAGTTTTTTGTTTTCCGGCTCGTAATTGGCGCGACGATCCTTGTTATAGCGATATTTATAGACGCAGTAAGCCAGGAACATGTTCACTGCTATGAATACAAAGCCTGTTACCCACATGGTGATACTGATAGTGGAATCAATACCGGTCCAGTTCGAGGCAATTGGTTGAAAATACCAAGGGGTAAACAACTGCAAGGCTATACTGATGATTACAAGAAATATGATCGCAACTACAAATGCCATAACTTTTCAGTCCTTCTTAATAAAATGCCCGCACATAAACCGGTACGGCCAGTGCAGAATTGATAAATTGGTCAGTAAAATTTTTCCACCCACTGCGTAAACACCATGATTTACAGGCAGATACGAAGACTGACTGGCTTTGGATGTGCTGAGTCAGACAGTTTATTTTGGGGGTAGCAGATCTATCCGCTTTCAAAGAGTGGGGGGCTGGAATGACTATTGTGTTCTTTCGGTTTTTGAACATCGTAAAAAACTACAAAGAGCTATTGGTCGTACATCAGCCAGACTGACAGCTTTCAGCACCCGAATAAATTTAACTATATGTTTTATATAAAAAAATCGCTGAATCATGCAGGCGACGAGCCTTTACACGATAGTGGCAAAGGTGTTGACTATTGGGCAAATGAACGTGTCAACGTTAAAGTCTGGAAAGCCACTTTTAGCAATTTCCAACTGGCAAAATTACAAGGCCGTGATGGTAAAGCATCACCCCTTTGAGGGCAAGATGTTTTGCCCTGAAAGTAGTCAGTTTTCAGGAAAAAACAGTCACTTTCCTGCCACGCGTTTGACCCATGTCAATCAAGGTTTTCATGGGGCCACTGCATGGAATATTCTAGGAAGATTCAGAGTCGTCATTTTCACTTTCAGCCCCGTCCTGCTGCAGGCGTTTTTTTCCATCCTTCAGGGAGAATTTTGCCAGTACCAGCATAAAAACCAGAATAACCAGGGTTCCAAAGGCATTCTCCACTGCAGTAACAGTGTCACGAATAGTGAGAGAGTACATATAGTCGAGAAAAGTCGCTGCACTTATCAAGTACAGCAAGTAAGCGAACCCTGTCAAAAAATAACCGGTAAGTTTGTTCATCAGCAAGAAAAGCCAGAAAATTAGGGGTTTATTCAATCGGCCTGAAGTCAGGGGCCGTTCGTGAAGGCGCGATTGTAAACTTCTGGCGAAAAATTTCCATTTTTTTACCGTGACAGCAATTTGGGTCAAGTCATTTATTCCATAAAGTAGAATACTTGGCAATGTGAGTTGAGCCAATGGCGAGAGTCATCCAGTGAGTTGGTTGCGGACAAGAATTTCATGACACAACGATTACCGTTAACAGAATTTTCAGGTGCCGGGACAGTCGAGTCTCGAATTGATCGGGTGGCCAGCTATATTGAGTGCCACCCCGAGAAAGACTTGTCTCTTGATGAGCTGAGTCGTCTGGCAAATTTTTCAAAGTTTCATTTTCACCGGGTTTTCAAGGCGCGCACTGGAATCACCACAAATCAGTTGCGCCAACGAACTCGAATGAAAAGGGCATCATTGCAACTGGTATTTAATCCGGGGTGCCGAATAACGGATATTGCACTGGATGCAGGATTTGAAAACATTGAGTCGTTTTCCCGGGCATTCAGACGTGCTTATGATCAGTCACCCTCGGGATTCCGACGTTGTCCGCTATGGACCAGGTGGAATGCCGTTCATGGCCCAGTAAATAAACGTAATAAGCCTGAAGAGGAGTTTAGCAATATGAAGATTACGCTGGTAGAGTTTCCGGAAACAATGGTAGCTGCGCTTGAGCACCATGGTCCGGAGAATCAAACTTACAGCACTGCCATGAAGTTTATTGACTGGCGCAGAGAACATGGGGTCAGGTTCGATCAGGGCCAAACCTATGGGATTCACTACACGGATCCTGCGAATACATTCCCTGAAGACTATCGGATGGACATTTGCGTCTCGGTGGATGAACCGGTTGTTGAAAACCAGCATGGTGTGATCACAAAAATCATACCCGCAGGACGTTGTGCCGTTATTCGTCACCTGGGCTCACGGGAATGGATGCCGGAAGTGGAATACCTTGTTTATCAATGGTTGCCGGAAAGTGGTGAACAGTTAAGGGATTTTCCGATTTACTTCCATTATGTCAATGTAGGCCCTGACGTGCGTGATCCGGATATGATTACCGATATCTATCTGCCTTTACAGTAACTCTTTCAAGAGTAACTACCAGGGTTACTAGTAAAACAGGCAATCATGGTACAAACCTGCAACCAATGGCATATTTTCCGCAAGAAAAATTGCACCGTATTGGCAGCAATACTTGCCTGACGAACCTTGTTTCTGTAAGTTTGCGCCTTCCATGAAATCCTCTCAGCTCATTTTGTTATTTTTTCTGTGTCTGTCCGTACTCGGCT
>CBFICR010000162.1:0-3316 GCA_965661105.1 Pseudohongiellaceae bacterium
TTATTGGCATTATTGGTATTACCACTGGCATTACTGTTGTTGCCTGAATTGGCCCGACTATTCCCCGTAAGAGATACAACCTCCCTGACGTTGTTCAGCGGGTTAATTTGTGGATCGACATTAGTACTGCTGGTACCTCCAGTAACGACACCTTCTGTATCTACATCCCTGGCACCAGTCTGTTCTGACGCTGCTAATACGGCATTGGTTGAAGGTTGATTATCAGGGGTAGTGTCAGGTACTGATTGTCCAAATTCTTCCTGACTGGCAATGACGTCAGTGTCATCGTTAAAGGAATCAGTCTGTGCTAATTCTTCGGCATCATCATTTTGACTGGGATCATTTGCGGCAACAGGCGGTTGTTCATCCTGAGTGCCTTGCTCGATCTCTCCTCCCTCTCCAGCTCCCACTCCAGCTCCATCTCCATCGCCATCGTCGGACTGCTCTTGCGGACTTGGCTGCCCAACTGAAAAGTTAACATTGCCAAGCTGCACCGGTATTTGCAGCAGACCCACAGGGGCCTGCCCGGGGGTGGTACGACTAAAGTCAAAATCAGCCCCCAGACCAAGGTCCAGATTTCCGTTGGCATTGGAGACTGTCGTACCACCGTCTGATACCCCCGTATAGAGCACATTCTCAAGCGCATCTATAACAGCAAAATGGGTTGTGCCCCTGACGCCAATGGAAGCAAATTGCGTCTCGACACGATATTCATCATCGCTGTCCTCTCCAATCCGCCCATCAATGGTTCGAAAGCCGCCTTTGACAAGATTCATTACCGCACTATCAGGTTCCCCTCCTGCACCATCAAAGCGGTATTCATTAAAAGTAAATTCAGTATTTTCCTGTAGACCGATGATCGCAGCGTCAACAAGACGAATCTGAACAAAGCCATCTTCTCCCGTTAACACGGTGTCCTTTGCCCGCAAGGGAGATCGGCGGGCCAATATTCTTGTGTCACCCACTGCAGAGAGTGCAACAACATCGCCACGTGTCACTATCACAGTGCCGATCACCTCATCGACATTTTCCTGGGCGTAAAGCGGCGTGCTGCCTAAAAATATAAGAGCAATCGAAAAGTAGCGAATATAATATTTTGAGATATGGTTTTTCATTTTTTTCCTGATCTGTATAGACCTTATCTGGAAAACAACAAAACACCAGGGGGGTGGATTAAGGATTTTGACTAGCAACATTATCGGGGAACCAGTTGATTTCTGAAGCTCCGAATCCAAAAGCTCAATTGTTAGTGATATCAATATCCTTAAGTCTATAAAGATAAAAACCAAAAAATTTAAAGAGTTCAGGAGCTTACGTGATTAACCTAAAAAATAGCAAATTATTTGTCAATTCCTGTGACCTGCATCACGTTTTTTAAAAATCAGAATTTCTTGTTACTTATTCTTTATTATCAATAAGTTGTGCGTTTTTATTAAAGTGAATTAGCATCAATGAAATATTGCTTTCAGGAGTTATCCCCCTGGACAAATCAGTGGGTTCCAGCGAGTACACGCTTTTCTCAGGTAATTTCAGGCTAGCTGGCGAGCAGCGCTGGATGATTTTGTGATCAAAATTTTAATTCAGGGCTGACAAGCGTTACCACGAGCTGGCCGGTATTTAATCAGATTGTGAGTAATTGGTATTTTTTTGAGCAAGTGAAACTGCTTGCTGGTTAGCAAGATGGTTCAGCAACTGATCAATCTCTTGCAACAGAGATTTGTGAACCGCTGCGCCTTATTAAATTAAGTGCCATTAAGCCTGATATATGATTTACTCTTAGCGTTTTTGCAGGCGTCAGTCCTGGACAATAATAAAAAACAACTTTCAATAATAATTTCTACAAAGGGGATTTCTATGTCGCAAAATGATTCTAGTAACTGGGATACCAGTTACGAGTGGAAAATAATTCTACTGCTGAGCCTGACCTTTGGTCTGGTGGGGCTGGACCGCTTTATTCTTCCTGTGATTCTGCAGGATCCCAATTCCACCATGGGGGTAGACCTCGGTTTAACCCCGGAAGACGGTGGCGTACTGGCCGGCTACCTTGGCATGGCCTGGGGTGTTTCAGCATTCGTCATGGGATACATGGCAGATAAGCTCGGACGTCGCGCCGTACTGGTCCCCGCCATCCTTATCTTTTCGCTGATGTCAGCGTTCAGTGGTCTGGCCACTTCCGTGATGATGCTGGTCATCGTGCGTGTCATTATGGGTCTGGCTGAAGGCCCGGTTGCCTCTACCGGTGTCGCCGTGGCTGTTGAAGCGTCCAAACCATCACGCATGGGTCTCAACAACGGTATCTTCCAGTGCATGATCTCCCTCTTTGGTCTGGCCCTGGCGCCTTTCATCGCCTCACGTCTGTTAGCTATCTATGAATGGCATATGGTGTTCATGCTGGTAGCAATACCCGGTGTGATCATCGCCGTCATCATGTGGTTTGTAATCCGTGAGCCGCTGAAACAAATGGCCAACAAACCCGGTGGTGAAGCAGCCCCCGAGATGTCCATGAAGTCTGTACTTGGCATGTTTGGCCATCGCAATGCCAAAGTCGCACCATTAACACTGATCTGCGCCATGGGCGGCATCTTCGTGATTGCCGCCTTGTTGTTTGCTTACCTGACAGCGCCCGAAGTGGCTGGTGGTCTGGGTCTGGAATCGTTTGCAGCAGCCAACGTCTTTACCGCAGTGGGTGTTGGCGGCGCTATTGGCCAGTTTGCCATGCCCGCCCTGTCAGATGTCTTTGGCCGTAAAATTACTACGCTGACATCCTATATCCTGGCCGCGGTTTTCCTGTTTACCTTTTCCCAGGCTGGCCCCGAGAATACAACGGTATTATGGATTCTGCTGTTCTTCTCTTCCCTGTTTAACTTTGCCGCGCTGGCAATCCTCGCCGGTCCCGTAGCTGCTGAAGCTGCCCCTCCTGGCATGCTGGCCTCCATGGCAGGTTTTGTGATTTTTGCCGGTGAGTTCATCGGTGGTGGTATCAGCCCCATCATCGCCGGTGGCCTGGCCACGGATTATGGCCTGCGAGCTGCCATTTACTTTGCCTGTTGTGGTCTGGCACTTGGTTTTGTGGTGGCATTGTTTCTTCAGGAAACAGCCCCCAGCAAAGTGGCTCACTTACATTTGGGTAAGGAAGAAGCAACACCTCCCATGTAATGCTCTGTATTCATCTATAGCAGCAAATTAAAGATATAAAAAAAGCCCCGGCAATTAATTGCCGGGGCTTTTTTTGTAATCACGTTTTGTCGGCTTATTCAGGAATGTAATAGGCTGTCCCGGACATCAGCAGGCGAGCTGTTCTCATGATGGCTGTACT
>CBFICR010000163.1:0-3290 GCA_965661105.1 Pseudohongiellaceae bacterium
TAGCCCCGGACAATCCCGTGTCACTGGTGGACATCAGCGGTCACAGTATCTGGGTCAACAGCCGCGCCCTTGAGCTTGCCGGTATTACCAATGACACACTGAACCCACCGGGTGGCATCATCGAGAAAAATGCCGTGGGCGATGTTACCGGTGTGTTGCGTGAAAGTGCATCAGGTCTGGTCAGGGGAATAGTGCCTCCGGTATCTGCGGAGCAGGTCAGGGAGGCGCTGTTCTGGGCATCACAGCTGATGCTCTCCTATGGCATCACCACGTATACCGATGCTGGTGTTGCTGGCCCTTCACTGGTCGCTTATGCCGAATTGTCTGATCAGGGCCGACTTCCCCAGCGCATCAATACCTGCATGATGTGGCGAGGCGGGGCGTTTGGTGGCAATGACAATGGCGGCATCCCCGAGTACGTGGCACAGCGGAATCTTTATGCCCGCGATCGACTGCGACCCGATTGTATCAAGATTGCCCTGGATGGTGTGCCCACTGACGGTCACACGGCTGCCATGGTCGATCCTTATGAAGACAGCGATGAGCGCGGCATCCTCATGGTCCCTGCGGCCGAGCTAGCCGACCTGGTCACCTGGTGGGATTCGATGGGCTTCCAGGTCAAAATGCATGCGGCCGGTGACGGTGCCGTGCGTGCTGGACTGGATGCCATTGAAGCCGCGCGTAATGCCAACGGCTTCAGCGGGCGCCTGCATGATGTGGCCCACAACAGTTTCGTCAAGATGGATGATATCCGCCGTGCCCGCAGTATCGGCGCCACCTTCGAGATGTCGCCCTATATCTGGTATCCCAATCCCATCATTCCGGATATCGTCAACGCCGTGGGTGAGCAGCGCATGCAGCGCTGGATACCGGTGAAAGATGCCATGGAAGCCGGCGCGCTTGTGGTTCCCGGATCTGATTGGCCGGTTGTTCCCGGCGTCAATCCATGGATCGGTATTGAAACCCTGGTGACGCGTCAGGCACCGGGCGGCGTTGGTGAAACCCTGGGTGAGGCAGAAAAGATCACCCTGGAGCAGGCCGTGGACATGTTTACCGTCAATGCCGCCAGGCAGGTAGGTAACAGTCATCGTACAGGAAGACTGGAGCCTGGAATGTTAGCTGACATGGTGGTGATTGACCGCAATATATTCGATATACCGGTCACCGAAATTCATGACACGCAGGTCATGATGACTTACATTGAAGGTGAACTGGTCTACGAGGCCAATTAATGGAGGACATCATGGGAGTATTAGCAAGTTTGAAAATAAGGCCTGTATTGTACCTGCTGGCAATGCTGTTATTGCCCCAGGCTGCCATATTGCAGCAGGCGCCGGGACCGGCCCATCCCATGGATGCCCTGACACCTTCAGAAATCGAAGCAGCCGTCACCATTTTGCAGGATTCAGGGCGCGTCACTGACAGCGCCCGGTTTCCCACCCTGACCCTGCTGGAAAATGACAAGGCCGACGTCTGGGCCTGGCAGGAAGGTCAGGCGTTTACCCGCCGCGCCTTTGCCATTGTCATGGAAGAGGGCCGCGTCTTTGAGGCAGACATTAACCTGAATGAAGCAGTGGTAGAAAGCTGGCGTGAAATGCAGGGCGTGCAACCGCGTGTTCTGCTTGAGGAAACCGATGTCACCGGTCTGTTGTGGGCCGACCCGCGCTGGCAGGATGCCATGACTGCCCGTGGTTATGACCAGGATTCGCCCCTGTTTTGCACGCCACTGACACCGGGACCTGTGCTGCCGCCCGAATACGCCGGCCACAGGATTCTTTACTCCGCCTGTTTCGATGGCAGCGATGAAGGGGTCATGACTTTCGGACGGCCCATCGAAGGACTGATGGGGATCATTGATGTCGGTAACCGGGAAGTACTGGATGTCATTGACCTGGGTGTTGTGCCCAGGACTACTGACAGGCCGAGCCTGGAGTATGAAGACTCCAGTGGTTATCGCCAGGCGATGAAGCCGGTCACCATAGAAACCCCGGAAGGGTCCAATATCGAAGTCGACGGATCCGTCATATCATGGGATAACTGGCGTTTTCACCTGCGCACCGATCAACGCGTAGGCCCGGTGGTTTCCCTGGTAACCTATGATGACCAGGGGCAAAGACGTCCGGTGGCTTACCAGGTGTCGGTATCTGAGATGTTCGTGCCTTATATGGATCCGGCAGTCACCTGGTCCTGGAAGGCTTACATGGACGTGGGGGAATACGGTTTTGGCCTGCTCTCCAGTTCGCTACAGCGCGGCGCCGATTGCCCGGCTTCTGCCATCTACCTGGATCAGGTGGTGGCTGACGATGCCGGTAACCCCTTGGTGCTGGCTGACAGTGCCTGTGTCTTTGAAAGACCCCTGGGTAGTCCCCTGTGGCGTCACGTGGGTGATAACTCAACGGCGAGTGTGCCGGCCGTGGAACTGGTGGTCAGGATGGCACCGGTGGTCGGTAATTACGATTACATGGTCGACTATATTTTCAACCAGGCTGGCGATATTGATATCAGGGCTGGCGCTGCCGGTATTGATGCTGTCAAGGCCGTGGCGGCGCAAACGCTTGCCGGTCTTTCCGCAGAGGAAGACACAACCCATGGCAACATGATCGGCAACGGGCTTGTCGGTGTGAACCATGACCATTTCATTTCCTTCCGCGTGGATCTGGATATCGATGGCAGTTCCAACAGGGCGATTTATGACCAGGTTGTCACCGAACAGTTACCGGCGGGCAATCCCCGGCGCAGCCTGTGGCGCGTTGAGCCAGAGAATATTGCCACTGAAGGCGTGCTGGACCAGGGTATGCACGGCGGTTACCTGCGTATTGTCAGCAACAGCCAGCAAAATAAATTGGGATATGCCACCGGTTACCAGCTGTATCCCGGCCACAACTCCACTTCGGTCCTGTCCGAAGATGATCCCTTGCAAGTGCGAGCGGGTTGGTCGGCGAAGCCTGTCTGGCTGACCCGGTATGCCAGAGGGGAGTTGTATGCCTCTGGAGATTACCCCAACCAGAACAATGATGTGGATGGTCTCATGCAGTGGGCGGCAGGTGCGGAAAGTATCGACAATGAAGACCTTGTACTATGGTATACCGTTGGTTTTCGGCATATCACCCGGTCAGAAGACTGGCCCGGAATGCCGACACTCTGGCATTCGTTTCGGCTGCGGCCTTTCAACTTCTTTGACGGCAGTCCGGTGATGGATGTGGTGCCTGAGTAAATCTGTTACAGGCAGGGGCCTGATCGTGGACCTGATGTCTATCACATTTTAGTGGGGAAGATACTATTGAAAGTTT
>CBFICR010000164.1:0-3220 GCA_965661105.1 Pseudohongiellaceae bacterium
GCCAGTAAGGACGACAATTTTAGTGGCATGCATAGCCGAGGTAGTCTGGATAATGACGTCCAGTCCTTCTTCTGTGGTATGGGCCTTGGGTGGGAGCCCGAGGTCGAGAATCATGACGTGGATAGTATTGCTGTCATCCCCCAGAATGGCCATAGCACCGATTTTTGAGTCTGTCTCCATGACATTAAAGCCCTGGATTTCGAGCATGCTTTTCAGGATGGCGCGCAAGGGGGGATCATCTTCCACCAGCAGAATAGTGAAATGACTGTTTTTTAATTTTTTCTTATCTGCATCAACCATAGCCATGGTTTCTTCTGAATTGTTATTCATGGTAATTTGCCTGCAGTGATTAGTTTGCTGAATAGTAGATGGGGTGATATCCATATCACCAGGTCATCAAAATTTTCTTCGCTGTAGCCCGTCAATACAAAGTTCCGCGTATCGCTTACTGCATAAGTGCCACCCAGTGTCGTACCACTGGCATTTTCCTGTTCATTATCAGAGGCCGTAGCGATTTCGGGCCAGTTTTTTCCCATGGTAAGGACTACTGCCGGCGTGATGGCAGACAAATATACGCCTGTACAATCATCAATATCGCATACATTTAAAAATCCCAGTGAAGTACCTACCTGTGTTGCTGCATTGTTATAGATGCTTGTTATTCCCGATGTCCCTGTGTACCTGGAACCGTTTGCCGTCGTGTTGGCTACAGAATAACGGTAGGGATTGCCCCAGGGGTCTTCAAGCAGGCCATCGGCATTAACCGGCCCGGAAAGACCAAGGGTGGCATTGGGCAATAAACCATAAAACAGGTTGCAGGTTCCATTGGTGACATTAGCGACATCTTCAAGGCCATTGGTGTCGGCGTCCGCAGGGCAGGGCAGTCTTCCCTGAACCTGGGCAAATCCGTAAAGCGCCTCTTCAATCTCGCGTAACTTGTTTCTGGCCTCCAGACGATTGGTATTTTCTGCACTTTGGCCTATGGCGGTCATCAAACCGCCCATCATCATGCCTATGATCAGGAGCACAAAGGCCAGCTCAAGCAGTGTAAAGCCCTTGTTTTTTGCCGGTATGTAAAAATAAGTCATCATCATTTCAGCAGCTTGAACCGAGGACATAATTGTTGTTTGGAAAGGCTGTGAAAAAAAAGTACACTCTTCCGGGGCAACCATCCAGGGTGTAACTCACATTGGGCTGAAAGCTGGGCCAGGCGTTGAGTGTATAGTTGTTAAAACTTGTATTCATATAGCCTTCATCGACAAACCAGCCAGCCCCGTTGTTTTTAGCATAGTTACTGGCCGTATTTACATCGGCGGGCAGAAAGCCATTGTCATTAAAATAATCCCTGTAGGTCACCCTTGCCAGGTTAATGATGGTAATCAGATTGCCATCAAGATCGCGTAGCTCATCAAGCATTAATTCTGAGGCTTTTATGCCAATAACCTGATCATTAAACGCATCAGGATCGGCAGGGTGTGAATTGACAAAGGCTGTGCCCGCCAGGTTTCCCTGTTCCAGATAATTGGCGGCTGTAGTTGGTGACGCGGTTCGGTTCTGACCTGGCAAGGCTTGCCCCGGATAGATAATAACCGCGACATAGGGATCAGGGTCACCGTCGATGAATAAATCGCCCAGTGTGTCATTATTCACGTCTGAGGTAGTAATCTCCTGAAATGCCGGGGAAACCACATACCATAATTGCTGGTCCAGTCCTGTAAAATTATTATTCTGGATAAAATTGGAAATATTGCCGGCAAGATAATTATTCTGAATCAAATTGGAAATATTCCCGGCTTCAGAGGTCATTCGCAGCGGCAAGCGGCCCCTTACATAATCTGAACAGGCAACGATCATGGCAGCGACCTCGCCCAACAGGTCCGCTCGGTTCAGAGCCGGGTCGTTTGACTCAGAGAAATAGTTATTATCGACATCAGGGCACGGTAATCTGCCGGGACCTTCATCATTGGCGAAGCCATCAAAATCGTTGTCAAAGCCATATTTATGATAATTGACGGCATAGGCAATAAGGGCAGCTTTTGCTTTTTCCATGCCAGCACGAACATCCTGAAACTGGCGTGCCTGGATTGACGTGGTATTCACCGAGCTTAAAAAAACTGTCGCACCGGCTGCAAAAAGCACAAAGAAAAACGCCAGCAATATCACGCCTTGCTGTTTTTTCATTGTTGCGGAACGGTGAATCATTTCATAACTCTGTTTAATAGGGGATTATTGACCGGGCGATTCCAGTACCTGCTGGATTGGATCCGCTGTGCCTGTGTTCTGGGCGTTTAACTGATCCAGAATAGTGCGTGGATCGGCCGGAACTACGTCGCCGGCAACAACTGTTTCCCGTGCGTCTTCGACAGTGGTATTTATCAGGTTTTCTGAAGCGTTATCCGGCGCTGCCGGGGGCGCGGCTGCAGGCTGATTCGAGCTTTGATAAGAGTCTGTCACAAGACCGGATTGCATGTTGATAGTTTGCCCCGGTTTTAGCTCAAATCTTCGACCCTCTGAAGTGATGCGCAGCAGGGGGCCCAGATTGCTATTGACCAGGGAAAAATCAGGCGGCAGATTATTCTCGGCAATCTGTTGTCCATTCAGCCAAACCATTTTGTTGCCGTTAATACGTGTCATGATGCCGCCAAATTTATAGGTGACGACCACCGGCGCTTCTTCAGTGACAACGGCATCAGGGATGTCAGGAATAACATCCTCATCGATATTGAAAGTCCTTAATTGACTCCTGGTCACGAAGTCGTCACGCAGATAATCGAGATATTCCCGCTCTTCCTGCGAGGTGAACACTTTGCCAAAAGTCTGGGCCTGTACTGAAGAGCAGTAGCAGGAAAAAGCAATGCTCAATGCAACTGCTGTGTAAAGTTGTTGCAGTTTTGCCCCGCGTTTTGAAGATAAAGTATTCATCATTTTTTTCTGATTTAGTGGGTGAGCTGAATTATCCTTGTACAAAATATAGACCTAAAGTCGAAACGGTTCTGTGGGTGGGTCCAGGTCAAAGGAGTACCACAATATTTCACAATTGGCATTGAAATGCTGTGACAGAACTATAAAATTTCGGGCACTTTCAGTTCGCTGGTTGATGCTGCAACTCTTTGTTTGAAATAAACCGGGGCGATCCAACAGATCACCCAGTAATCTTGTCAGGTCTTCTTCATGTAACAAAGGCAGGGTCAGACTGATAATGCTTGAACGCAGTGCAACA
>CBFICR010000165.1:0-3193 GCA_965661105.1 Pseudohongiellaceae bacterium
TGAGCGGCGGACTGCGCCTGACATCGTAGCGGTTCAGATAACCGCTTAAGACATACTAGAATTAATCAGAGGTTCCTAAGTTGGGGAATTAATGAGAGGGAATTATAGGCAAATCAGCAGTGCGAGGGAATCGGGGCTTTTCAAACACGTAAACCAACCTGTTACAGCAATTTATAAAAAAGCTATTAAATTATTCCCGATAGCGCAGGGAAACTGCTTTCAGCCTTTACTTGCACCGGCCATTCTGTAAGCCGGGTGGCTCAAATATGACTACATATAAAACAATTTTTAAAACAGTGTTTTACAATTTGTGAACGAATTAATCGAGCTCATAACGGTCAAGCAGATGCCTGACAATACCACTGCGAACAATGTCTGTTCTTTCAAATTTATGGATGTGTACTCCCGGTAAGCCCTGTACACGTTGCACGGCATCTTCCAGGCCATTATCACCACGAATATCGCTTTGCCTGATATCGCCATTAATAACGACTTTGCAATCATCGCCGATGCGGGTAAGAAACATCTTCATTTGTACCGGCGTGGTATTTTGCGCTTCATCGAGTATGACAAAGGTATTGTTATTGAAAGTCTTGCCTCGCATATAGGCCAGTGGAGCGCCCACAATACGGCCATGACGCAGACAGTAATCAACCACCCCGCGGCCCAGTCTCTCGTTGAGGATGTCCCTGAAGGGATCAATATAGACAGCAAATTTATCCTCTACTTCCCCGGGTAAAAAGCCCAGGTTCTCACCGGCTTCGACGGCCGGACGGGTCAGGATAATGCGCTCTATGCGGCCGGATTCCAGAGCTTCAGCAGCCAGCGCACCCGCGCAGTAGGACTTGCCGGTACCGGCCGGGCCAATTCCAAAAGTAAGGCAGTTGGTCTGGATGGCATTGATATATTTTTGTTGGGAACTGGTGCGTGCTTCGAGTGGGGTCTTTTTGTGGTGGGGGTAGTAAGCTGTCTCAAGCTGGTTGCTGTGAGAGTTGATGTCGACGATGTTTGAGCTGCTATCGGGTTGCCGACGTTTTGATTTTGATCTGCTATTGTCTCTGTGTCTGGAATTGTGTGTGTAGTTCTCTCCCTGGTATTTTGCTTGTCGTTTGGCACTGGATCTCTTAGCCATACTGAATAGTCTCCGATTAGGTTAACAACGTATGTTTAGAACAACGAACCGTGGATATCTTTTTCAGATAAAAATGTCAGTTAAGAAAATATGGATAGAATTTTTTAGTGCGGTATCACCCTCCTCGCTGGCGTGAAATGAGCGATATGAGAAAGGGTAATTGAGATAACAGCCTTCTCAAAAAGCGTTTCTCATGAGGCTGCAAAACAACGTTGGCGTTTGTTTGCATCAAGAGACTACAGTCTGCCACACTGACCACAGCCGTGCAATTCCAATAGCCTGCAAATGCCAAATTTTCATGAAAAATTTATGCGTATTTCATATTCATAAAACTCTTGCAGAAATGCGCGTTAAACGGGTTTCTCTTTTTGACCATTCTGCTATGCTAATTGGCTGCCTGACAGGGAGGGGACACTATGAGCAAACCAATAAATCTAATAATTCAAACAACCATTGCGGCGACTTCTATAAATATAACGATGCCATATAAAACCCGTAACAAGATTTTTAAGGCTTTTTCCCGGACATTATCTGCATTGGCTTTATTGACTCTGACAGTAGAGTCCACAATCGCGCAACAGGATTTTAGTCAGGTTGAGATAATTCCTCATCAGCTGACCGACAATATTTATTATCTGGAAGGCCAGGGCGGCAACATCGGGGTTTCCATTGGTGAAGATGGTGTCTTCATGATTGATGACCAGTTTGCCCCCTTGTCAGAAAAAATTCTGGATACTCTGGAGGACTTGTCGGACCAGCCGCTGCGCTTTGTAATCAATACCCATCAGCACCCGGACCATATCGGCGGCAATCAGAATATGGGCAGGGAAGGCGCCGTCATTGTTGCCCATGAAAATGTTCGCACAGCTCTTGCTGCCGGCTTCACCAGTGGAGATCTGAACCAGGCATTGACAGCGGATCAGCGCATCGGCCTGCCCATTGTTACGTTTACTGATTCTGTTGATTTCCATTTAAACGGTGACGATATTCATGTGTTTTATAACGGATCCGGTCATACCAATGGCGATTCCTTTGTCTATTTCAGACAAAGCAACATTATTCATACCGGTGATGTGTTCAGAACGGTTGCTTACCCCCGCGTTGATGTCGGTGCCGGTGGTACATTTCATGGCATCGTTGCGTCCTATGAAAAACTGCTGGAAATATCCGATGCCAATACCCGTTTTCTTCCCGGTCATGGCGTAGTCAGTACACAGACTGAGCTGGTGTCCCAGTTACAGATGTTCAAAACCATTGCCAGGCGCGTTCAAAATGCTATTGATGATGGCATGAGTCTGGAGCAGGTACTGGCTGCAGGACTTACTGCTGAATATGATGCGCGCTGGGGTGATCCGGAAGGCATGCTGACGGCAGTATTCAATGAACTGATCATCAGGTAGTCGATGTGTCAGGGAGTAGTGAAAAAATAAAAGTGTTGCACATAATGAGCGGAATTGAAGGGATAATAAGCCAATGAAATTCCGACCCTGCATAGATCTGCATGACGGGAAAGTGGTGCAGATCGTTGGGGGCTCCCTGCAGGATGGTCATAATGAGTTGCTGGAAACCAATTTTGTTTCCAGCAAGTCCCCCTCAGAGTATGCCGATCTTTATGAATCCGATGGCCTTACCGGCGGTCATGTCATTTCACTTGGCTCCGGTAACAGGTCCGCTGCGCTGGAAGCGCTTTCGGCCTTTCCAGGTGGAATGCATTATGGTGGTGGCGTTAATCCCGATAACGCCGCTGAATATCTGGATGCTGGTGCCAGCCATGTCATCGTCACCTCCTGGATATTTGATGAAAACAAACTTTCCATTCAAAAACTTGCCGAATTGAGCAATAAGGTGGGCAGAGACCGGCTTGTTCTCGATCTTAGTTGTCGTGGCCGGGACGATAGTTTTTACGTCGTCACCAATCGCTGGCAGACCTTCACTGAAGAGAAAGTTAACGCTGATCTGCTTGGACAGCTGGCTGAATACTGCAGCGAATACCTGGTTCATGGCGTCGATGTGGAAGGCAAGAGTCAGGGCATCCAGGAAGATCTAATTGCAGTGCTGGGT
>CBFICR010000166.1:0-3152 GCA_965661105.1 Pseudohongiellaceae bacterium
TGAAATGATCCCCCGGATCCGCCAGCGCCGGCTGCCCTACGGACAATGCCTTGGCTGGCTTAATTTCCTCACCATTGTGGCACAGCGTAAAAAGGCTTTCCTTTGAACCACGCATAAGGCCATTCAATGGCGATGCCGCTACCGCTTCAACCAGCAGACTATTTATTACATCCTGGTCCGCATCACAATCAATCTGAACCTCCAGTTCCACATCTTTCGCGCCACCAATCATGGTGCCTCTGAGAGCGGAGCCCTTCATGGTGTAGTAATTGTCCTGAACAAGACGAATATTGTTGATATTAATGCTGCGCTGGCTGGCCAGGGCAAGAATTTCATTCATATAGGAACAGACCATACCCGTGGTCAAAAAAGAAAGTGGGCACGGGGCAGCATCAAGGCCATCAAGGTAGGCGCCCTCATCACTGGCCAGACGCCAGACATTACCGGTGCGGGCAGAGACCACCAGGGCTTCTTTCTGCATTACTGACAAAGAACGGACACACAGCCTGATTGCCTCGCCAATTCGATTTTCCGGGGCATTAAAGCCGGCCATTTCGCCATTAGCTACTTTAAAGAAAAGTGGCTTGCCGGACTCCAGCAGAGGATTGGTTCTTGATGCAGTCATAGCTGACTCCTTTGTAATTAATGCCTGTCAGATTTTTTAAATAGTTAATTAAGCCCGATCACTACTTTCCAGCAGCTTGCTAAAACATCGCCATTGTTCGAGAAGAAAAGGGAACTTAATGCAATTTCTCATTCCTCGCAAATCCGGGAGCCTGCCCGGCAGAGCAAACCGGAGTTAAAGAAAATAAAACTCCATGAATTTTCTGCTAAACTCAGGCACCTGAATAAGGCAAAATATTAACCAATTTGAAGTCAGGCCTATAAACCAGCTACTCACTAGAAAATACCGGCATGAAAAAACTACTCTCTATTTATCTTATCCTTTTGTTTCCCGTCTCCTCCGCCATGGCTGATGATGACTTCGTCACACTGGTGGCCAACAATCAGGTTGAGCTGGCCATGCAAAGCATTGCGCAAGGGGTCGATGTAAACGCACCCCAGGCAGACGGAACAACTGCTTTAATGTATGCAGCCTACCTGGGCAATGCCGAGCTGGTCTCGGCTCTGGTTGCCGCCGGCGCTGACACCAATGTCAGCAATGATTATGGTTCCTCGGCAATTCTGGAAGCCTCCATAGTAGGTGCCACTGATGTCCTTGAAATTCTGCTGGACCATGGCGCCGATGCCAACTGGCGCAACCCGGAAGGGGAAACCCCGCTGATGAATGTGGCCCGTGCCGGACAATTGCAGGCGGCAGAATTATTGCTCACCCACGGCGCACAAGTGGATGCGGTAGAACAGTGGGGTGGGCAAACCGCTCTGCTCTGGGCTGCCGCCCAGCAGCAACCAGAGATGATTGCCCTGCTCATAGAGCATGGCGCTGATGTCAATCATCAGAGTATTGTCAGGCAATGGGATAGGACTATCCTTAATGAACCCCGTCCTCTTCACTATAATAAAGGTGGTCTGACGGCCCTGCATTTTGCAGCCCGTGAAGGCTGTACACAATGCGTTCGTATATTGACAGCAGCGGGCGCTGACCCTGATGCCCATGATCCGGAACGGGTTACCCCATTAAACGTCGCGCTGTTAAATCAACACTTTGCAACGGCCGCAGTCATCATAGAAGCTGGCGCCGATGTCAATAAATGGGATATCTATGGGCGCACTCCCCTGTTTAATGCCGTCGACCTGCACACCTTACCCATCGGTGGTCGGCCGGATATTCCCAGCAGCGACCTGATTAGTGGCTATGACATTGCCGCCATGCTGCTTGTCCGGGGCGCCAATCCAAATATCCAGCTAAAACTGGTTCCGCCGTTACGTAATGCCATTTATGACCGCGGGTCTGACAAGGTTCTCACCACCGGTGCTACCCCACTGATGCGTGCGGTAAAAGGCGGGGATCTGGAAAGCACCAGACTACTACTGGAATACGGTGCGCTGCCTGATCTGCCCAATAAAGAAGGCCAGACACCGATGATGATTGTGGCGGGCATTGGCCATACCTCCTCACCTACTCGTGGCGCCTTTCGTACCCAGCAGCAAAGTATTGATGCCATTCAACAGTTACTGGATGCCGGTGCTGACATTAATGCCTTATCCGGGGATCCGGCATTGCCACCGGGCATAAGCGTTGTCGATTATCAGCGAGACAAAACACCACACCCTGCCAATGAAGGGGAGGTGGTTATCCACGGACAGACAGCTCTGCATGGCGCTGCCAAACAGGGTTGGACTGAAGTTGCGCGCTTTCTCATTGAAAATGGCGCCCGCCAACAGGTAGTGGATGAAGCCGGTACGACGCCTTTTGACCTGGCCATGGCTCGCTATGCCCCAGCCTACAATGACACACCGCCACTGCCGTTCTTTGAAACTGCACAATACCTGCAACAGGAATGTGCCAAGGTGGATGGCTGTGTGATACCTGATCCCATTAATACTGACGCCTTGCCCTGACACAGTATTTGATAAATCACCACATAAGGGGAAAGCAATGGCAGAATTCGGCTTTGGACAAAAAACCGGGCAAATAATGCAGATGGCCTATGTGGTCGAGGACATCAGGGCAGCAATGAACTGGTGGATTATGGATGGCAAAACCGGGCCCTGGTTTCTGCTTGACAGCTTCACAGGCCCTGACCAGATCTATCGTGGCGAACAGGCTCAGTCCGATGTGGCAATTGCCATGTCTTTTGCCGGCCACATGAATATCGAACTGATCCAACCCAAAGACGATTTTCCCTCAGTCTACAAAGAGACTATCGAAAAGCGGGGTTATGGTTTCCATCACATCGGTATTGCGGTAGACGATACCCTGGCGGAATCCCGAGCCTACCAGGCACGAGGTTTCTCGGAAGCCTTCTCCGCTAACGTGGGTGGAGGCCGTGTACGTTATATGGATGATGGGAAAAACGAACCCGGCTTTATCGAACTGATCCCGGCAGCGCCGGAAATGGACGAAGCCTTCACACGCTTCTATCAAGCCGCCCAAAACTGGAATGGCGACGATCCGATAAGATCTTTCTAGTTACAAGTCGCAAGTCGCAAAAAAGGCGACTAAATTAGTCGCCTTGTCGGATGGCGCT
>CBFICR010000167.1:0-3138 GCA_965661105.1 Pseudohongiellaceae bacterium
ATAGGACGCTTCACCCTGTCAAATGGCGCCCTGATATTGCTGGTTGCGGGTCTGCTTTTTATTGTCAGCTGCATTGGCATCAGTCGCCTGAAAGTTGAAAACAGCTTTATTGACTATTTTGATGACAGTACCGAGATCTATCAGGGCATGGTGGCCATAGACCAGAATATGGGAGGCACAACGCCTCTGGATGTGATTATTGACATGCGGCCACCGAACCCGTTCGATACGGGTGAGGCCGCTGCAGGCTTCGGTGAAGACCCTTTTGCCCAGGATGAGTATTTTGATGACTTCGATGATTTTGGGGAGGAAGAAGAGGGCGATGAAGACGCCTATTGGTTTACCAGTGACAAGATGCAGGAGATCATTGCCATACATGATTATCTTGATGGCTTGCCTGAAACTGGAAAAGTGTTGTCACTGGCCACCTTATTGAATATTGCCTATGAGCTTAATGAAGGTGAGCCGCTCAATAGCATAGAACTCGGGGTGCTCTATAATAAAATTCCCGATGATTACAAGGAAAGCTTGCTTAAACCTTATGTTTCCGTGGCAAATGATCAGGTTAGATTTTCCATCAGGGTGCTGGAAACATCACCCGGACTGGTGCGGGCTGATTTACTGAAAAATATTCGCCAGGGACTAAGCGATGAATTTGGCTACTCTGGTGAACAGGTTCACCTTACAGGCATGCTTGTTCTCTATAACAATATGCTGCAAAGCCTGTTTGAGTCACAAATTCTGACACTTGGTGTGGTATTGCTGGTCATTACTGCGATGTTTCTGGTTCTGTTCAGGTCATGGAAGCTGGCGCTGATTGGCATTATTCCGAATATTCTTGCCGCTTTATCAGTGCTGGGACTTATGGGTTGGCTTGGCATTCCTCTCGATATGATGACAATCACTATTGCAGCAATTTCTGTGGGTATAGGTGTAGATAACACGATTCATTACATGCATCGTTTTAAATCACGTTTTCCGCAATTCAACAATTATGCCGATACCATGACCTACTGCCATGGCAGCATAGGAAAAGCGATGTATTACACCGGATTTACTATTGTGGCCGGGTTTTCCATTCTGATCCTGTCCAACTTTATACCTACCATTTATTTTGGTTTGTTAACCAGTCTGGCCATGTGTCTGGCATTGGCAGGTGCGTTAACCCTGTTGCCCCAGTTGCTGATCTTTTTCAAGCCGCTGAAAGAGCAAAGCAATCCCGAACCCGATCATCTGTAGCCTTGTAAAACTCAGAGCTTAAGCCATATCTGCGTATTAATAACGCAGTGATGACAGCTCTAACATTACTGAATACATGGACAATAGGAGAAACAGGTGCTGGGGAGTGAATACAGCAGTAACCAAGGCTGCTAATAGATCGTTAAATCGCGACTAATTTCCACTAACAGCCACATATAGCCAATACAGGGGAGAGCGTGAGGGGAAAATCGTGGGCCAATAACCCGGAAATGCTTGGTCTCCGCTAGCCCGAGGCGATTGTCCTGTTGTTATCTTCTTCTTATATGATGCCTGTGGTCAGCATCTGGTTTTTCGCCTCGGGCTAACGAGTGCAGATCAAGATAATGAGGAAGACTCTGTCAGAACAGTCCGCAATAAATATGCCAATATATTTGCTCCGCTGGGGGCTTTAGTTGCAGTAGTGAGCAGCACTTTATTCGAAAAATCAACGTGTTAGCGTATGGAATTACGGAACGAGGGTTTGAAAATCTATTAATAAACAGATAGATACATCACAAACTTAATGTCTTAAATTGGTTACTATTTGTGCATTGTAATTTACCTGAAATACACTTACTGACAAGCAGTGAAGAAAATATTATTACTGGATAATGACTTACGAAATCTATAAAAATCTTTTTTTTCCTGAAATGATTGTTCTAAAACAGCAAGTTTAAGACAGTTTCTTTGAAGAATTCTTATCATACTGATTTATATAGATATTTATTTTAGCGATTGATCCTTTTTTTTTATATTGACTGGCAAATACAGGCATCCCGGCAATAACTTGCCAATGCCGCTAATTACACCGGGAGAGTCGGCCAGGGTAGGCTATTGAATATGCTTTTTTGATATGGCACAATCCCGCCCTGCTTATGGGCGCTATATTAATAACTATCTGATTTATAAGTAGTATTTTTAATTATCTGCACATCATGTTTTCTCTGCTTTTGTATTGATCTGTGCGGTTAAAACCACTGTATCCAGCAGCCCATAGGAACAATCTCAAGATTTATTGAATGTAACATTGCCTTTTTTTTCAATAGTCTGAAAAAGTTCTGCCAGAATAAATGAAGTTTAGCGACTTGCAGTCCGGCAATTTTGTCTGACAGCGAGTGTTTTTTTAATCGCGTATTTGCAACTAACAATCAGGATTACACCATGCAAGTTTCTATTGAAACCCTTACAGGCCTTGAAAGACGTATGACTATTGAGGTGCCGGCTGAAGAAGTGGAAAGTCAGGTGCGCAACCGTCTTCAGGAAGCCGCGAAAACTTTTAATATGAAAGGATTCAGGAAAGGCAAGGTGCCTGTAAAGGTAATCAAAAACAGGTTTGGTGACGGTGTGCGCCAGGAAGTCGTAGGCGAAGTTATCAGCCAGTCATGGGTTGAAGCGGTTACCAAGGAAAATGTTAAGCCGGCGGGGCAGCCAAGTATTGAACCGAAAAACCTGCAGGAAGGGCAAAACCTGGAGTTTATTGCTACTTTTGAAGTCTACCCGGAGATAGAGTTAAAAGACTTTTCCGCTGTATCCATTGAAAAGAAACAAGCTGAAATTCTGGATTCGGACATAGACAAAATGATCGAAACCCTGCGTGAGCAACGTAAGTCATTCAAGGAAGTCGAGCGCAAAAGCAAGGATGGCGATCAAGTCAACATTGACTTTGTTGGCACACTGGAAGGTGAAAAGTTTGACGGTGGTGAAGCAAAAGGCACTAATCTTGTTCTGGGTTCCAAGCGCATGATCCCGGGCTTTGAAGAAGGCCTTGTGGGTCTGAGTAGTGGTGAAAAGAAGACTTTACCACTGACATTTCCGGAAGATTATCAGAACAAGGAGCTGGCTGGAAAAAAAGCAGAGTTTGCTATCACGGTAAACAAAGTCAGTGAGCCAACACTCCCT
>CBFICR010000168.1:0-3039 GCA_965661105.1 Pseudohongiellaceae bacterium
CATAAAGGCCAGTTGCCTTTCAAGCTTCTCGGGCAACCACAAATCATCACTGTCGAGAAAAGCGATATATTTACCGCCCGCCTGTTCCAGAGCTGTGTTGCGGGCGGCTGAAACACCACTGTTACCGGGCATATCAAAGACACGAATGCGCTTATCCCGAGCCTGATAAGAGTGAGCAATTTTCAGCGTATTGTCTGTAGAGGCATCATTAACGATCAATAATTCCCAGTCAGGATGGGTCTGGAACAGTACTGACTCAATGGACTGGGCAATATACCGTTCGGCGTTGTAGGCTGGCATTATGATACTGACCAGGTCATGACTCGACATGAAAAATGCTTCTCAATCTATTTTGTCGTGGAGAACTCACAGCAGTCGCAATATAGCGGATACTTCTAAATTCCATACTGACATTAAAATGACATGTTGTCTCTACAGATAAAATATTAAGTTATTGTAATCAGCAAAATGCTCTGGATGAACTATGCGAGGAGTACTGATCCAGGGAGTATACTTGCTTATGTCCCTGGCAAATAGATTTAAACTGCGAAAAGTAGCTGATGAAAATAAACCGGAAATAAAAGATAAGTACGTGATAAAAGCAATAGGCAAAGAAGGGTATAGCTGACTCCTGTGCCAAATGAAATGACTTGCATTATTCCGTCTTGATTACGACAAATTATTCAAACATACTCCCTGTCTGGAGTTTATAGGCCATAATTTATAGGCTATAGTTTATAGGGAATTGGGGACTGACTATCAGAATAATAGTCATTGGCAGTGACGCGCAGTGCTGTGATTAACAGCAGTAAATCTGTCAACGGGCTATTATTCGATCAATCTCGATACGATATATTTCGAGAGATTTTTACTCCTCTTGCTTTACACTTTAGAAAAATAATCTGAGGTTCGCAAACCATGTTCAATAAAGTTTGGAAATTTTCTGCCATCATCCTGTTCACATTACTGGCAGCTGGCTGTGGAGACTCGGACAATGCAGATAATGCTGATTCTGATCTGGAGATTCGAACCCGTCTGGATTTGGCAGATGTCTATCGACAACAGGGCCAATTTCGAGCGAGCATGATTGAGGCACAAAATGCACTCCAGTTGGACACCAACAGTGTTGAAACACGTGAATTTGTCTCACAGGTATTCAGGGATCTGGGAGATTACAATTCATCCATAGAAATCCTGAATGTTGCCCTCGAACTGGAACCTGAAAACATTGATGTCAATATAGCGCTGAGCGAATCATATCTACAGTCAAGACAATATGCCGAGGGTTTTGAGCTTATTTCCAACCTTGAGGTGGCTACAGAAGAGCAGCAAATCAGAAAAGACTGGTTAATTGGCAATTTTGAATCAGCCATGGGTAATACCGAGGCTGCGGAAGCTACATTCCAGGCCGTCCTGGCAAGAGATCCTCAGGACCTTGACACCCTTTTGTCATATGCCCGGCTTAAGTATGCTACCGGAGATATAAATCGTGCTACTGAATTAACCAATCAGGCTATCGAGGCCAACCCCTCCAGAGAAAATGTTGATTTGTGGATTTGGCGAGGACAGTTTGCATCCTTGCAGGAAGACTGGCCAACTGCCGAAGAAGCCTATTTCGAAGCACTTGATATCATGGCGCTCTATGACACCATGACTGCCAAGCGCTTTAGTACCCTGCAAAGTATTCTTGTACCTCTGCGTAATCAACAAAAAAATGATGAGGCCCTTCGTTATTCCCAAATTATCGCCAACTCACCACAAGGTCAGTTACTGGCTTCTTTTTCAAACGCGTTATCACTCTTTGAGACCGGTGAATTGCAGCAGGCTGAAGAGGCCCTGATTTCTACTTTGGAGCTGGCCCCGGATCATCCGGGAGGCAATATTCTCCTGGGCTTGTCAAAATACCAGCAGGGTGATTTCCAGGAAGCAGAGCGGCTTTTGAGCACCTTTGTTGACGTTGATTCTGCCTCTGCGGAAATCGTTTCAACACTGGTAGACACTTATCTGAAACTTAACAATTATGAGGGCGCTTTAGCTGTGCTCGAGGAAGCCAGCCAAAATTCACCAGAGAATAGTTCGTTTCTGGCGATGACAGGTATTGTCAAACAGGCACTTGGTGATCAGGAAGGAGCTATTGCCAGTCTTGAAAATGCCCTTCGAATAGAACCGGATTCACCGCAATTACTCTATACCCTGGGTACAATCCATGCCCAAATGGGTGAAATGAATCAGGCACTGCAAAGTATGACTGCAGCTGTGCAGTCAGACCCGAATTTCACTGCAGCAAAATCTGCTTTACTGGGCATTTACACTAGTCAGGGCAATACCATTGCGGCCAATGAACTTGTTTCAGAATGGCTTGGCCAGGCACCCGACGATGTTTTCAACAATATGGCTGCGGGCACACTCGCCGCTCAGAATGAGGATTTAGTCACAGCAAGAGCTTCCTATGAAAAAGTGCTGGAGATCGACTCAGAGAATATTGCTGCCATGCTGAATCTTGCCAGAGTAGACCTCATTGAAAACAATTTTTCGGCAGCCGAAAATTATTACAACGAGGTGCTGGCTGTTCAGGCAACTAATACAACGGCCTTAAGTGGCATGCTGGCCTTAGGTGATCTGTCTGAAACAAAGGATGAAAAGATTGCCAGAATTATGCAGGTTATAGAAGAAAATCCTGAGGAAGTGATTCCTTCAGTCGTGCTGGGGCAGTATTACCTTGTCAGCAGCGACCTTGAGAACGCAGCGCAATATGCAGAGTCTGCCTATTCCATTCAGGAAAATGATCTAACCCGAAACTTCCTGGTGGAAACTACGCTGCAACGCGCCATACGGGCCTCAGAAAATGGTGACGATGTTACTGCTCTTGAGTATGTCAGCGAGGCACTTGAGATTGATAACAACTCTTTTCAAGCCCTGGTATTTGCAACCAACCTTGAAGCCAAGGCAGGTAATTTTGTTCGTGCCCGGAGCTTTATAAATCAGCTGAAAGAATTACAGCCCGATCAATCATCTGTATTAGAGCTTGAAGGTGATGTC
>CBFICR010000169.1:0-3025 GCA_965661105.1 Pseudohongiellaceae bacterium
TGAGTACGACGTTCCCCCTGGTATACCAGAGTAAGGACTGGGCGCATGGTGTCTATATGGGGGCCACTTTAGGCTCTGAAGCCACTGCGGCAGCCGAGAATCAGGCAGCTATTCGCCGTGATCCAATGGCCATGCTGCCATTTTGTGGCTACAACATGGGTGACTACTGGAAGCATTGGCTCTCCATGAAGGACAAGGTTGAGCACTTGCCGGTTATCTTCCGTGTCAACTGGTTCCGCAAAACTGAAGACGGCGGCTGGTTGTGGCCTGGTTTTGGTCAGAATATGCGTGTCCTGCAGTGGGTTGTTAAACGCGTGAATGGCAAGGCAGAGGCCAATGAAACTGTCTATGGACAAGTGCCCAGGTACGAGGATATCAACTGGAATGGTCTGGTTTATGATCAGGAAACGTTTGCCCAGTTGATGGCTATAGATCCGTTAAAGAGTATCCGTGAAGTAGAGGATCAGACCAAGCTGTTTGACAAGATTGGGGATCATCTGCCGGAAGAGATGAAACAGATCCAGCAGGAAATGCTGGCACAGTTGAAATAAGCATCTTATTTTACCCGTATATAAAAAGCCCGCTTATAGCGGGTTTTTTATTGAGTAAACATTGAATTATTCTCAATAGCGCGGGTTATGATGTGCCTGTCCCGAAACATTAATTCACGATATTTTTGTTCACTCAACTCATGATCTTTTCCATCTGTTGGCGCCCAGTAATCAAAACCGGTACTGAGATAGGGGATCCGCACTTTCATGTCTTTGGTGACGACTGCAATACTGCGCCAGTCGCTGATATTGATAAACTCCCTGGGTTCCTTATTAAGCAGACTAATCCCCAGACTATAGGCCTTGTCTTTGACATCAGCGCCAAGCAGCTCAAGCATGGTGGTGGCGATGTCCAGATGGCTGGTTAAGCGGGATACTTTCTGTGCTGCTTGCCCCGGTAATTTGAGCACAAAAGGCACATGGGTCTGTTCTTCGACAAAAGTGGAATTGTGTCCCCAGTTGCCTTTCTCCATAAACTCTTCACCGTGGTCTCCGGTAATTATGACGATAGTGTTGTCCATCAGGCCTTCCTGATCCAGTGCAGCAATAATTCTCTCAATCTGCAGGTCTACCCAATATCCTGAATTTCGATATCGATTTAGAATACCGCTGATATTCTCCTGCAAATACTCCTTTGAAAAATCTGCATAGTTCAGCGTTTCCGGATAGGGTTGTCTGATGGCGTGATCATCAGGAAAGAAGTAGGGCGCATGGGTGGATTCGAAAAACTGGAAAGTCATAAAGGGGGTAGAGCGTTCCTGTTCGATGAAACGCAGCATATTGCTGGTATTTTCCTCGTCCCGTTGCCAGGGAGAAAGATCTTCATTGGCTTCGTGAAAGTCGTCATCAGGTATTTGGGCAAGGATAGTTTTGTCAAATTCAGGGTAAGTAAATTTTGCTCCGGTCCTGAGGTCAAAGTCATAGCCCAGCGCCTGTAAACGATCCATGAGAATAGGGCTTTGCCGGGCATGCATAAAACTGTCCCAGTAAGAACCATAGAGACCGTAAAACATCCCAAACATCCCCTCACGGGTACCATTACCACTGGAATAGTGGTTCAGGTAATGCGAGGATTTTTCGGCGAAGGCCCAGGTGTTGGGCATGATCTCTGGCGTTAACTGATCCCAGCGTAATGATTCAGCTACCAACCAGACAATATTGGGAGGGTTGGTGATCTCATCAAAGTGTGTGTCATGGAGTGGATAATGTAATCGGCTATTGTCCGATGTGCTTATGGACAGTCCTCTCTCAGCAGTCTCCATCCCGAGTTTGCCGGCCAGGGAACGAAAGCGGATTTTCTGAAAAAAAGGGTAATCATAGGCATGCTCAAGTACCGCGGGTTCGTTTTTGACATCACTGATACCATAGGTCACGCCCTGCACCAAAAACAACAATACGAACAAACTGGAAACCAATGCCGGTCGTGGACATTTAAACGGGATTTTCAGGCGCTGACTATTCAGCACCAACACAAGAAAGAGACCCTGCAGGACAAGTATTCTAATCACCACGATAACAATACTCAGGTAGGTGCCATTGCTGCTGTTAAGCGACTCGATACCACCTTCGGTAAAAACCAGGTTCAGGACAAAGCGATTGATATGAAAAGCGTAAAGATCAAATACCATGCGATCGGCCCAGATAAAGATCAGGCCCAGGCATGAAATCAAGAGTGCGAGTCCCATGGCGATCCAGGGACGGCCGGAAAATATTTTTTTTGCTGGTAATACCAGCATGCACAACGGGATTAAGTAAAACAGGGAGTAAAAAGGCCAGGCGCTGAGATGAAACAGCGTATTGGCAGATAACGGCTCACCTTCATAACCCGAATAAAAAAACGGGAAGGTCATGAATAACATGTGCAGCCATGACAAAAGTAAAAACGGCAAAAACCAGGGGGAGTTGTAGGGCTTGGTCGTTTCAGTGCTCAAGGATATTGTCCTGCTTTCATGCATGAGCAAATCATTCTAGGGAAGAAACCTTACGTTAGTCTTACCAGATGATGGGGGTATATATTTAGGGGAGTTGGTTTTAGAGGGTTTTTTGACCGTTATGAATAAATTCTGCTGTTATTATGTAAAACTCATTGAGTCAGAGGCTTCCGTGCTGCGTATGAAAAAAATCCAATAAGCACCGCAAGCGATTATCCAGCATAACCAGGCTGTACATAGATCATGGGACAGAAAATGTGCGCCGCGCAGTTGTTGTGCAACACCAAATATCAAGCCAAGCGTTATGACTGTCCCAATGGCCAACTTCTGAAATTTTGGAAAGTGCAGGCGAGCAACAAAATATGCGCCAAACCAGGCATAGGCGGCGCTGGCATGACCTGCGGGAAAGCATCGACCCGGTGACTGGTTAAAACCAGGCAATCCAAACAGGCTATGATATAGCTTGTTGCCCCCATATCTGACCAGGTCCCAGGGGCAGTCCATAGCCGTGAACTCTTTTAGCAAATTTATTGCCAGCGCACA
>CBFICR010000170.1:0-2955 GCA_965661105.1 Pseudohongiellaceae bacterium
TGCCCCCTATGATCAAGCCCATTGATCATACCGACTGATCATTAGTCTAAAGGCGACTTTGCAGGTAAAATGCCTAACTCCCTAACCAGCAAATTTCCCCGCCTCAAACACCTGGGGAAGCAGGATTGCAATGAGCACTACCGATACTCTCTCACCAGCTATTACTCAAAAAATTGCCACGGAATTAAACGTCAGACCGCAACAGGTCAGTGTCGCCATCACGCTGCTTGATGAAGGCTCTACCGTGCCTTTTATCTCCCGCTATCGCAAGGAAGCCACCGGCGGCCTGGACGATTTACAGTTGCGTGATCTGGAATTACGCCTGCGCTACCTGCGTGAAATGGATGAGCGCATGGAAACCATTCTTGCCAGTATTGGCGAACAGGAAAAGCTGACGCCGGCCCTGGAGAAGCAGATTCGTAATGCAGAGACCAAAACCGAACTGGAAGATCTGTACTTACCCTACAAACCCAAACGTCGTACCAAGGCGATGATTGCTATCGAGGCCGGTCTGGAGCCTTTGGCGGATATGTTGTTTGCTGACCCGACATTGGACCCACAAACCCGGGCCGCAGATTTTATCGTTGATGGCTTTGACGATGCCAAGGCAGTCCTTGACGGTGCCAGGGATATTCTCATGGAGCGCTTTAGCGAAGACGCGGCCCTGATGGGCAAGTTGCGTAAACATCTTTGGGACAATGGCGAACTGCGTGCCAGTGTGGTGGAAAAGAACAAGGCGGATGCAAGCAAGTTCACTGATTACTTCGATTATGCCGAGCGTTTGAACAAAATTCCTTCTCACCGTGCTCTCGCGGTTTTCCGTGGCCGTAAGGAAGGCTTTCTGACAGTTGATATTGGTAGCGCTGGCGTTGAGTCAGGCGCCACCGATCCTTGTGAGGGAATGATAGGAAATCACTTCGGCATCCAGGATAAGGGCCGCGCTGCGGATAAGTGGCTGGGCGAAGTAGTGACCTGGACCTGGCGGATCAAACTCATTCATCGTCTTGAAACCGATTTATTGGGTCAGTTGCGCGAACAATCCGACGATGAAGCCATCCGTGTGTTCACAGAAAATATGAAGGCAATTCTGCTGGCGCCACCGGCGGGCAACAAGGTCACTATGGGACTGGACCCGGGCCTGCGTACCGGTGTAAAGGTTTGCGTGGTTGATCGTACCGGGAAATTCCTCGAAGACACCGCGATCTATCCCCATCAGCCAAGAAACCAGTGGGATGAATCCATTGCTGTACTGGCAAAGCTGGCCAGCAAGCATGGCGTTGAACTGATTGCCATCGGCAATGGCACGGCTTCACGGGAAACCGACAAGCTGGCCGGGGAGCTGATTAAAAAACACAAGGAACTGAAGCTCGACAAGGCGATGGTTAACGAAGCCGGTGCCTCTGTATATTCCGCTTCAGACATTGCCCGGGAAGAATTTCCCGATCTGGATGTGACGGTACGTGGCGCAATTTCCATTGCCAGGCGATTACAGGACCCACTGGCCGAACTGGTGAAGCTGGATCCAAAATCCATCGGCGTGGGTCAGTATCAGCATGACGTGAGTCAGTTCAAGCTTGGCAAAAGTCTTAGTGCGGTGGTGGAAGACTGCGTGAATGCGGTGGGGGTAGATGTGAACATGGCATCGGCGGCCTTGCTGCAACAAGTCTCCGGACTAAACTCATCTATTGCCGCCAATATCGTTGAGTATCGAAACCAGCATGGCGCCTTTAAAAATCGAAACGGCTTGAAAGTGGTACCGCGTTTTGGTGACAAGAGTTTCGAGCAGGCGGCGGGCTTTCTGCGCATCAGGGATAGCGACAATCCCCTTGATGGGTCAGCCGTACATCCTGAATCCTATAGCGTGGTCGAAAAGATTTGCGCTGCCAGCAAGAAAAAAGTGAACGAGTTGATCGGCGATCACAGTTTTCTGGCAAAGTTGAACCCCGCGGATTATACCGACGAAAAATTTGGCCTGCCCACAATCACTGACATTATTGCCGAGCTGGAAAAACCCGGGCGTGACCCGAGGCCGGAATTTAAAACCGCCGAGTTCAAGGATGGTATCGAATCCATGAGCGATCTCAAGGCAGGCATGAAGCTGGAGGGCGTCATTACCAACGTTACCAACTTCGGGGCTTTCGTGGATATCGGCGTGCATCAGGATGGTCTGGTGCATATCTCCGCGCTGGCGAACAAGTTCATCAAGGATCCACACACTGTGGTGAAGACAGGTGATGTGGTAAAGGTCAAAGTGATGGAAGTTGATGTTCAGCGCAAGCGAATTGCACTTTCCATGCGCCTGGATGATGAAGTACAGGCGAGTGGTACACGCAAGGATTCATCTGTTAGCAACGACAGGAAGCACAGGTCAGCAGCGCCAGCAGAACGAAAACCGGTTCAGCCTGCCATGGGTTCTATTGGCGCCTTGTTGATGGATGCGCAAAGCGCTAAAGACAAGAAAGGTAAAAAGGCTTAAGTACCTGGCAGATACCAAATGGGGGCGACGTGCAATTGTCGCTACCCAGTGGTTTCACTTCTGTCTCTGATTGCCCGGTTGTTATTCGGCTCAAGTCCAGTGGAGTATATGCTTACTGTGTGACCAGATGCTCCGACAGATAGCTCATCACTGTGTTGTATTCATTATCGGTAAGTTGCATACCTTTACCTATCATTGTACTGACAATTTGTGCCCAATCATCCAGTGAGCGCGACTCGGCAAGGACTACATCCAGACCATGGCAACTGCCGCATGATTTTTCGATCTGCTGTTTGCCCAGGGCCTCTGGCAGGGCAATACCCTCAGCAGAGGCGATTGCCGCGGCTACTGAAGGCGGTTCAAGTCGCAGCAACATACCGTCGGTATCCTTTGGCCCGCGCAGCCGGCCTTCAGTCAGCACATAAATATAGCCGTCCGGTCCCTGGCGAATATCGCGGAAGCGGACATTCAACTCGTTC
>CBFICR010000171.1:0-2924 GCA_965661105.1 Pseudohongiellaceae bacterium
AGTATGGATGGAAGAAAATATTATTAATCCTTAACGTATGCTTCTGGCCGAAAGAAGACATATCAGGAATCTTTAAAAGCTCAAAAATTATCTTAGTTACTAAAAAAGGATTTATTTATGAACTTAACATTTAGGTTTATACAATTCCTGACCTTTGGGCTTTTTATTGCTGGATGTAACCCGGCAGAACAACCCCTAGACCAAATCTCCACCAAAGCAATAATTGAAAGCAGTGGATTTGATCGCTTATCCGGTAGCGAATATTTCACAATGCTAATTTCGGGAACCCGAGTCGGACAGATGTCTTCTGTGCATGACGATATCACCAGTGTGGAATATGAATTCCGTAACAACGGTCGTGGCCCGACTATTCATGAAAAAATTGTGTTCGATGAGGATGGTTTCCCTGTCAACTGGTCACTTTCCGGCAATACATCCTTTGGTAACAAATTTGAAGAAAATTTTTCTATTGAAGACGGACAGGCATCCTGGACAGATTCCACTGGTCAGGGGACCGCTGCACTATCCAATAAGAATCTGTATGTGGCACAACAGGCTGCACCCTACGCACTCTGGGTATATGCCAGGCTGCTGCTAGCTGATGATGACAGGACTATGCCAATTTTACCTGCCGGTGAGCTTAGACTGGAAGAGATGGAGGTAGTCTCGGTTAATGGTCCCAGCGGCCCTGAAACTATCACAACCTATGCTCTGTATGGTATTGACCTAAACCCCTCATATATTGCTCTGGATGCATCTGGAAAGCTCTTTGCTAACATGAGTCCTGTCTTTGCCCTGGTCAGAGAGGGATATGAATCTATTGAGCAAAAGTTGCGAAACCTGACCGTAGAATACTCTGCAAAACGTTATGAAATTATTCAGGAAAAAGTCACTCGAAAGTTTGATCGTCCGATCAGAATCAATAATGTCAGGTTATTCGACCCTCATACATTGAGTCTGACTGATTTTTCTTCTGTACTGATTGTAGGTAACCGGATAGCGGGTGTGGATGCTGTTCAGTCCCAACTGGACAATGATGAAGTCCATATTGATGGTAACGGTGGAACACTTGTTGCTGGGATGTATGAGATGCATATGCATCTCAGGGATGACAGGGCATTGTTGAATATCGCCGCAGGAGTAACCAGTGTGCGCGATATGGGTAACATCAACGATGTCCTAAGTGAATTGATTGCAAACATAGAATCCGGACGCTTAGTAGGCCCACGCGTTACCCGTAGTGGTTTCATTGAAGGAGCCAGCCCTTTTAACTCGAATAATGGAATCCTGGTTTCTTCCGAGGAAGAAGCCGTTGACGCCGTTCGACAGTATGCCAGTGGAGATATCGGTAATTATCATCAGATCAAGATTTACAACAGCATGAAGCCTGAATGGGTACCTGCGGTCATTGCTGAAGCTCGGCTTCATGGCCTACGCGTTGCCGGGCACGTGCCAGCATTCACAAATGCCGATGCCATGATTTCTGCGGGTTATGACGAAATGACCCATATTAATCAGGTCATGCTAGCTTGGGTGCTTAATGAAGGCGAAGATACGCGGACTCTTTTACGACTGACCGCCTTGACTAGGTTGCCAGATCTGAATATCAGTGATCTTGCGGTACAGAACACGATCAATGCCATGGTGGAGAGGAATGTAGCCATAGACCCGACTCTGGCCATCCATGAGCAACTCCTGCTATCGCGCAACGGCACAACTGCACAGGGTGCCTTGGATTATATCGAGCATATGCCTATAGGTGCCCAGAGAGCTGCCAAAAGCGCCATGGCCGAGATATCTACTCCTGAAGATGATGAGGCTTATCGCTTAGCTTATGACAAGATTATTGAAACCCTGGCAGAGATGTACAGACGGGGAGTTTTTATCATTCCTGGCACAGACATGGGTGGGTCATTCCCCTATCACAGAGAGCTTGAATTGTATCAGCAGGTAGGTATGACCCCAGGGGAAATATTAAAAATGGCTACCTATGATATGGCGGCCTATCTGGAACAGGATGAGGAGCTAGGTTCGATCGAATCCGGCAAATTGGCGGATTTTTTCCTGGTTCCCGGGGACCCAACTACAGATCTCAAGGCTATTAAAACCATAGCCATGGTAGTTAAGGATGGTGTGGTATTTTTCCCCAGTGAGATTTATCCAGAATTCGGCATTCTGCCATTCATAGACGTTCCGGATATTATCCAGACAAATGGAACAGAGTAGCTTGAAGTTATACGTCCGCTTTTGGCCGAAAGCAGAGCTTTCATAATAAGAAAAATATTTTATGAATATGGACAACATTAATAAGTGGCTATCTCTTACAGCTAACATCAGCGTAATGGTTGGCATTATCTTTTTAGCCATAGAGTTAAATCAGAATTCAGCCATAAACAAAACAAATAGCGTTCTGAGCATACGACAAGGCCAGCAAACCCTTCAACTTCTATCACTACAAAATCATGAATTTGCAGCGTTGAATGTAAAACTTCTCAACAATGGAGAGTTAAGTGCGGTTGAGCAACGACAAACCATCGATTTCACTTTTTATTTATTTAACCAGTCCCGAATGGCTTATTTTCAGTATCAGAACGGACTGATAGGTGAAGATGACCTTCGCATTCTTCTTGCCCCTTTTAGATTCTGGATTGTTCGCAGCCAATCAATGAATTCCGTCTGGCAAGGAATAAGCTCTAATAATGGTGAACCCGAATTTATTAATTATATTAACGACTTTGTTGCAGAGAATGACTAATTATTTAGATCCTAACTAGAGCAATAGATAAGGGAAAAAGCATCAAACAAAGAAGAAAATAATTATTTTACTGTTAAAAATAATGTCTCTTTTTTTTTCCAACAGCCTGAAATTTTATATCGCTAGAAAGTTTAATTTTTAGAGGGTATGCCATGAATATTCGTCAACT
>CBFICR010000172.1:0-286 GCA_965661105.1 Pseudohongiellaceae bacterium
AAGTCGCAAGTCGCAAGTCGCAAGTCGCAAGTCGCAAGTCGCAAGTCGCAAACATGATGATGAAGATTGAAATTGTGAAGTCAACTGATTAACTGCTGATCCCCTGAACTTTTACATCATCTCACACCACAGTCTGGGAATTACACCCCCTGCCTCTACTTTGCCCTAAAACGTAAGCCATGCCTACCAAATATCGAGTCAAGCCGAAACTATTTGCGGGACTTATCCGTCAATCGACTCCTTGAGACTTGTAACTTGTAACTTGCGACTTGCGACTTGCAACTAG
>CBFICR010000172.1:296-2897 GCA_965661105.1 Pseudohongiellaceae bacterium
AACGTAAGCCATGCCTACCAATTATCGAAGTGTTGAATGACTATTTACGCCACTGCGCCACATATAGACAGCTTGTGACTTGAGACTTGTAACCTGAGACTGTTATTCAAGACTAATTATCTAGATCCTTGGTAAAAATCTTTTCATTCTCGCCACGAAAGAAATCGCGTCCGTAAACCAGCAAGGTAAGTATGATGCCCACTGCAAACGCCCAGGTGGCTCCGCGACTTACCAGCACCGCGCCAATAATGCCGGCGATACCCAGGTCGCGATTACTGCGCGATTCAATAATGCCGATACGCACACTGACAAATCCCTGAATCAATAGTGTCAGGGATAGCGCGATACCAAGGATCGGTTCCACCAGGCTGACGATAGGCAGCAACAACAAGCCGCTGTTGGTTCCCCAGCGAAAAGACCCCGAGCCACCAAACAGGGAATGCATGGCGGCTTTACCTTCCTTGTAACGCTCAATAACCACTACCTGCATGGCTGCCCACAGAGGTCCGGCCATAACGATGTCCGGGCCGAAGATGCTCATCAGCGTGTTGCGCCCTCCGAAAATAAGATGGGCACGGTTGGGGTTATAGTCGATGTGTTCGTCGGGACGTAGACTGTCGGCCTCTGAAATCAGCGCACGGCTTTGCAGCACATCACCAAACAACACAATATAGGCGGCCAATACCGTGGGGACGGCAGAGACAAACATCATAAGTGGCGGGAAGCCCAGACCAATCACGGTATATTCCTGAAACAGCGTGCTGAAGTCCGGACTGATAAGCCCCCACTCAACTTGTGGCCATGGCGCTTCACCAAACAAAGGCGCGATAATCACGGCAAGCAGAATGATGGGCAAAATGCCCAGCTTGCCAATCAGTTCCAGCACCGGACTGGTTTTTTTCAGACGCGCAAAATGCCGCGAAAAAATCAGGTAAAAAGCGATACCCACAGCGATGGAAATGGTCCAGGGAAAACTGTCAAAGCGCCCGCCGATGACAAACACGGAATTCACGGCGGCAAAGCCTGCCCCAAGAATGACACCGGATTTAATCGCCGGTGGAATAAAGGTAACCACTTTACTGGCCAGACCAGTCGCGCCAAGCACAATGGAAAACAATCCCAACGTCATTTGAAAAGCCACCAGTGAATGCACCCGTTCCGGCCCTTCCGGAAACAGCATGCAATAGGCCATGATCAGAGGCACCGCCGGCGTGATCCAGCCCGGCACCACCGGATCACCCAGTAAATGATGGGTGAGATATAGCAATCCGTTCATCAGCACCACCGCCAGCGCCACGTCAAACGGCATGCCCAGCAATTCGATCATTAGAGGAATAGCAGCAAGATCCACCGCGCACATCAACAAACCCTGGAAATAATCCGGCCACTCGAATTTGTAATGAATAAAAGGCAGTCTTAACTTGAAGGGTCCCAGAGGGATAAACGGGGATTCTTCACCGTCTTTTCTGTCTTGCCACATATTAAACTGGTTCCCTTTAGTTGCGCGAAAAAATTAACTAACAGGTTTGTTGTCGGGAGATGATGAAAGGCAGGATAAAAGATAAAGGAAAAAGGATAAAGGCAAACCGTTTATCTCCTGCATTTATTTCCATTTTCTCTTACTCGTTTTATCT
Organism: Pseudohongiellaceae bacterium; assembly: GCA_965661105.1. Classification (GTDB taxonomy): domain Bacteria; phylum Pseudomonadota; class Gammaproteobacteria; order Pseudomonadales; family Pseudohongiellaceae; genus Eutrophocola. Next base: position 1,931 of record CBFICR010000172.1, read on the forward strand.
TTTACTCTTTATCTCCTGATCCTGGCTATCATTCGATATTTGTCATCAGCAACAAATCCTGAGTTGCTGGTTGGCCGTTTTCCTGTTCGTGCATTTGGTAAATGCCTGATTGGCCGCTTTACTGTTTTTGCATTTGATGAATGTCACGTCGGATGGCGCTGCGCTTATCCGACCTGTTTATCCTGTAAAGTATTTTTGAAGTTCAGCTTCCTCAATGCGTACTGGTTTTTGCCTGAAGGTTTTTACGGAACTCTTTTAACTTTGCGCTTTATTCACGTCGGATGGCGCTGCGCTTATCCGACCTACAAAACCTCGTTTCACCTCTGCGTCGGTCGGAAAAGGCCGCAGGCCGTCTTCCGACGGAAAGTTTGCCTTATCAGCAATTCATACTATTTTGATCTATAGAGGTTCTCTATTAAAACAAAAAAGAAATGCCAAAGTATCGAAGAGCACGAATCCCAGGAGGAACGTATTTTTTCACTGTTGTCCTGAATAATAGAAAAAGCAGTCTACTGGTCGACAATTTCGATTTGCTTGCTTCTGCCGTTAAGACAACTAAAAATTCTCGCCCTTTTCGCACGCTTGCCTGGGTGGTTTTACCAGACCATATTCATACCATTTGGACATTACCGGAACATGATAGCGATTTTTCCGGACGCTGGCGTGCAATTAAAAAAGCCTTTACCAAAAACTGCAAGAGTAGACATCTGCATTTAAAAATTCCCATATGGCAAAACCGGTTTTGGGAACATGCTATTCGGGGAAGAGATGACCTTCAGGTTCATTTAAATTACATTCACATTAACCCCCTAAAGCATGGTTATGTGCAACAAGTGAAAGACTGGCCGTACTCTTCTTTTCATCATTATGTTAAAGAAGGCTTTTTTTCAAATGACTGGGGAGGAGAAAAAGAGTTAGAGGAAGATTCATTTGATGTTGGTGAATAGCGGATTTCACATCGGATGGC
>CBFICR010000173.1:0-2889 GCA_965661105.1 Pseudohongiellaceae bacterium
TTGCCCTGCCCAATATCAATGATGGCTTTAACGGTCGGGCGCCTGATCTGGGTGCTTATGAATATGGACAGGAAATGCCTCACTACGGGCCGCGACCACGAGACTGATTCGCAAAGAGAACCCCCGGGGGAAAGCTATGTTTAGTAAATTTAGTCAATCAATGGTATGTCTTGCTTCGCTGTTAACGGCCATGCCAACGCTGGCGGCTACTTGTGCGGACCTGGGACGTCTGGCTATCGACTCAGTCAGCATTAGCGAAACCGAACATCGTGAAGCAGGCAATTTGAGCCAGAACCGCGCAACTGATCTGTCACTACCTGCCCACTGCCGGGTAGCCGCAGTGCTAAGTCCCTCTGACGATTCCCATATCGAAATGGAACTGTGGTTGCCGGACAACTGGAACGGGAAATTTCTTGCCCTGGGTAATGGCGGATGGGCAGGATCCATCAGCTTTTCAGCCATGGCGATTGGTTTGCAGTCTGGCTATGCGGTGGCTTCCAATGATACTGGACATGTTGGTGGTAGTGCTGAATTTGCCGTAGGTCATCCTGAAAAAGTCATCGACTTTGCCTGGCGCGCGATGCATGAAATGACAGTGCATTCCAAAACACTGATCCAGAGATTTTATGAGCGCCCGCCAAGGCTTTCCTATTATCAGGGCTGCTCTACCGGCGGCCGCCAGGGCATGATGTCAGCCCAGCGTTTTCCTGATGATTTTGACGCCATCATTGCCGGCGCACCGGTATACAATCAATTAGCCTTGAATGCGGTGCAATTTCATAACATGAAAACGCTGATCGAGAACCGCTCTCTCGCCTTGTCTGACGAAAAAGTACAACTGCTTCATGACGCAATTTTGGCAAGCTGTGAAGCCAATGACGGAGTTGCCGATGGCTTCCTCAACAATCCCTTGTCCTGTGCATTTGAACCCGAATCCCTGCGCTGTGATGGCTCTGGATCCAGCAGCTGTCTGACAGAATCCGAACTTACGGCAGTTGATAGTGTTTTTAATGGCACTTATGCCTCAAATGGAGAACTGTTATATCCGGGGCATGCCAAGGGCTTCGAACTGGGCTGGCGCATACCAGCAGAAAATGCTGAGCCCTCGCCTTTACAAACCGACGCCACTCAATATGTCGCTTATGAAGACCCGAACTGGGACTGGCGTGAATTTGAACTCGAACGTGACCTTGCCCTGACGCGCAGCAAAGCCGGCTTTATCGAAGCGCTGGATGCTGACTTGAGTGAGTTTAAAGCCCGTGGCGGCAAGATTTTGTTCTATCACGGCTGGAATGACCCCGGCCCCTCCCCCATTAATACCATCAACTACTACAACCAGGTACTAGCCACCGTGGACGGTGACGACGAAGACTGGATGCGTTTATTCATGATGCCGGGCATGGGCCATTGCCGCGGCGGAATTGGGCCAGACCAGGCCAATTTCCTGGGCGCTCTGGAAGCCTGGGTGGAAAACGGTACAACGCCGCAGCGCATCACCGCCTCTCGAATACGTGAAGGCCGCGTGGATATGACGCGTCCCTTGTGTGCCTACCCTGAAGTAGCAAGCTGGGATGGCGCAGGCAATCCGGATGATGCCGCCAGTTATAGCTGTGAGGTACAATAGCCCTTCAGGATTGCCAAACAGGGCTATTACGCTTTCAGTATCCAGTGCTGCCAGGGTTCGTGCCATGGCATACGTATTCCTGAAGCATTAATCTATCAGCAGCATTGCCAGCAACTGATTAACACTGAATCAAGACACTATGGATTCCATCACACAATTTGCGCTCGGCGCCTCTGTAGGAGAGGCTGTCCTGGGTCGAAAAATCGGTAATCGCGCGCCTGTGATTGGCGGTCTTGTCGCGACACTGCCCGATCTTGACTCTTTCATCCCCTGGGACGATGCCATTGCCTCAATGACCTATCACCGTTCCGCTACCCATTCGCTGCTTGTACTGGTGGCCTTATCTCCTTTATTGACCTGGCTCATCATTAAAATGCAGCCACACCTGAAGAATTACCGTAAGGATTGTTTCCTGCTGGTATTTCTTGCGCTGATAACCCATCCCCTGCTGGATGCTTTTACGGTTTATGGTACGCAATTATTCTGGCCAATCAGCGAATACCCGGTGAGCCTTTCCACTATTTTTATTGTAGATCCTGCCTACACATTGTGGCTTTTGATCGGATTTTTATCCGCCATGGTGATAAGCCGGGATAAGCGCATCGGGCATCAACTCAATACTGCAGGATTGATTCTAAGCTCTGTGTATCTGGGCTGGACGGTGGTGGCAAAAGTGATTGTGGATCATAAGGCAGAAACCGTGCTCTCGGCACAGGGCATTGAATACAGGCGTCTAATGTCAACGCCCGCACCTTTTAATACTGTAGTGTGGCGTATTATCGGCAGAAATGATGAAGGCTATTTTGATGGTTTTTTATCTGTATTCGGGCAGGCAGATTCCTTGCAGTTTACTCATTATGGAAGTGATGACTACTTGCTTGACGAGATTTCAGATCACTGGCCAGTACAGCGAATTCTCTGGTTTACCCATGGCTTCTACAAGGTAACGCTGCGTGGCAGCGACGTGCTTATCACCGATCTGCGCATGGGACTGGAAGCCAACTATGTGTTTAACTTTAAAGTCGCAGAGTCAACCGGTGACCAGACAATTCCTGTGATCAGTCAACAGGTTCCATAAGCCGGATTACGAAAGAATTTATTTTTCATTTATTCTGACTTGAGAGCTGACTAGAAGAATCCTGCACATGAAAATGTTAGGCTATTAGTTCGCTAAATCTGCTTTTATATGCTCTGATATTTCCTGACGTTATTTTTTTACCAGCTCATACCCGCACCAGTAATAACCGGTGCAGAGAACTATGAAT
>CBFICR010000174.1:0-2874 GCA_965661105.1 Pseudohongiellaceae bacterium
AGCCACAAAATGGCAGCATGGCCATTGGATCACGACGAATAGCTGCCTGATTTTCAGCTGCCGCAGTGGCTTCAGAGCCTAAAGTGGCCCCCATATAGACACCATGCGCCCAGTCCTTACTCTGGTATACGAGGGGGAACGTCGTACTCAGGCGACCACCAAACAGGAACGCACTGATGGGAACCCCTTTCGGATTCTCCCATTCAGGGTCAACACTGGGGCACTGACTCGCCGGCGCGGTAAAGCGGGCATTGGGGTGTGCTGCCTTACGACCGCAGCCTGGCTTCCAATCCTGGCCTTTCCAGTCAATCAGATGGGCCGGGGGGTTCTCGGTCATGCCTTCCCACCACACATCACCATCATCAGTAAGAGCAACATTGGTAAAAATAGTATTTCTGTCCATGGTTTTCATGGCCGCCGGATTGGAGTCCATGGAAGTGCCCGGGGCTACGCCGAAGTAACCGGCTTCAGGGTTAATGGCATACATGCGGCCATCTGCACCAGGTTTGATCCAGGCGATGTCATCGCCCACGGTGTGTACTTTCCAACCTTCAAAGCCTTCTGGCGGTATCAACATGGCCAGATTGGTCTTGCCACAAGCACTGGGGAAAGCACCGGCGATATAGGTTTTATCACCTTCCGGCGATTCTACGCCGACAATCATCATATGCTCTGCCAGCCAGCCTTCATCGCGGGCCATAACAGAGGCAATACGCAAGGCAACACATTTCTTGCCCAGCAAGGCGTTGCCGCCATAACCGGAACCATAGGAAACCACTTCACGGGTTTCAGGAAAATGGACGATATAGCGATTATCCGGATCACAGGGCCAGGAGACATCCTCTCGACCATCAGTCAACGGATAGCCGATGGAGTGCAGGCATTTAATAAAGTCATCATCACCCAGAATATCCAGTACTTTCTGACCGATGCGAGCCATGATGCGCATACTCACAACCACATAGGGGCTGTCAGTGATCTGCACGCCAATCTGGGCAATATCGGAGCCCAGAGGGCCCATGCTGAAAGGAATAACATACATGGTCCGACCGGCCATGCAGCCTTCAAACAGGTCATTCAGGGTGCCACGCATTTCAGTAGGCTTCATCCAGTTATTGGTGGAGCCGGCATCGGATTTCTTTTCACTGCAGATAAAAGTGCGACTTTCAACACGGGCAACATCGCGAACATCGGAGCGGGCAAGGAAGCTGCCAGGGCGTAATTCCGGGTTTAACCTGATAAAGGTACCCGCTTCTACCAGTTCTTCACAAAGGCGGTCGTATTCTTCCTGGCTGCCATCGCACCAGTGGATTGCACTGGGCTGACAAAGTGTTTCAATTTCCTTGATCCAGGTGATCAGTGTCTGATTGGTCGTAGTGGCCTGGGGTGAGGTCATAAGGGTTATCGCTCCGCTGGTGCGTTATTTTTTATGTGGGCAGTTCAGGGTATGGACTGCCACTTAATTTTGAGCGGTGCATTTTAGACTGTCTTAACCCATTTGAGTACCGCCAAAAGTCATTTCAGGAGAAAAAAAGGAGATATTCCCCTGCCTTTTCATTGCGACGTGAAAAAGCGGCCTTGTGTTTTGAATGCCCGGGACGAAAGTGGTACATTAGCGCGCTTTTTCAAACACCCGAATCAACAGCTGGAGCTCCCATGACAAGCTATAAAATAGCCCTTCTGGATGGAGACGGCATCGGTCCCGAGATCATGGCCGAAGCGGTTAAAATCCTGAAACTCGTCGAAGCACGTAATGACGTGACTTTTGACCTCGTCCACACCCCCTTTGGCGCCAGCGCCTGGTTCGAATGTGGCAGTGCCTTCCCTGATCAGACCAAGGCGGTCTGTGATGACGCCGATGCCATTCTGAAAGGCCCCATTGGCCTGAGTCATGAGGAATCCAGGAAAATACCCGTTGACGAACAGCCGGAACGTGGTGCCCTGCTACCCATGCGTCGTCGTTACAATACCTATGCCAATTTCCGCCCTGTTTACCTGCCCAAGGGACTGGCGCACTTTTCCCCTCTGAAACCAGAAATCATCGGCGAAGGCATCGATATCATGATGATCCGTGAGTTGGTGGGCGGCCTGTATTTCGGTCACAAGGAAACCGGCATCAATGAAGATGGCCGACGTTATGTCACTGAATCCCTTGAATATGATGAAGACCAGATCAAGCGCATCATGAAAGTGGCGTTCAAGACAGCAATGAAGCGCAAGAAAGTCCTGCACAATATTCACAAGAGCAATGTGCTTAAATCCAGCGTGCTTTGGAATGAGGTAATGGAAGAAGTCCATGCCGACTACCCTGAAGTGGAAGTCATCAACATTCTGGTGGATGCTGCGGCCACTTATCTGTGCCTGAAGCCCACCATGTTTGACACCATGGTGATGGAAAACATGTTTGGCGACATCCTTTCAGACCAGGGTGGCGGTATTCTCGGCTCACTTGGCCTGATGCCTTCTGCCTGCATGGGTGACAAGAAAGCCTATTACGAACCCTCCCACGGCTCGGCTCCGGATATCGCCGGCAAGAACATCGCCAACCCCTACTCCATGATTGGTTCCGTCGCCATGATGCTGGAGATGAGTTTTGGCATGGAAGTGGAAGCGAAGAATTTATGGCATTCCATGCAAAGTGTCTTTGCTGATGGCTTCAGCACGGCTGATTTATCCAAGGAGGGGTCTGGTGTGACAATGCTGTCGACTTCGGACTTTGGTGACAAAGTGGCAGAAGCTTTTTTGAAAACCAGTAACTAGTTTAATAGAAGTCATTATTAGCACTTAATTGTAGTCGTCTTGTCCGATAACGCTTCGCTTATCCGACCTACCATGCTATTTCGAGTCAGCGTCACTTTCCTGACAAGGAAGCAA
>CBFICR010000175.1:0-2840 GCA_965661105.1 Pseudohongiellaceae bacterium
CGACGTTTTAAGATGGCGAATTACAGACCTGAAAAGCAAGCTTGTGGTGAGCAGAACTGCTCAAACTCTGCGGCCTGAATCTAAAAAGTAAACCAGTCACACTGTAACACTGCGTATAACAGGTGCAAATTGGCAGCAGCAATGCCACAATATTTAATTCTGCACCACGCATATAAATACTACGAATAAGGTGACGCATTTATTTATCGATAATAAGGCAGACATACGTCAATCGTGGTTCGTCCCCAATTCCGTCCCCCACCAATTCCGCTTAATTTCTCAGAATTACTTCCTCGGGAGTCTTTATCCATATATACGGAAACTGTCCAGTTTTTACTAAGACGGGAGCTTAGATGGCAGGTTAACGGTACAATATGTCGTTATTTAGATAATAGGTTCTACATTTAGAATTATAAAAAGTAAATAAAATAACTCAGCGGAGACCTATCTATGAAAAATATCGAAATATCGGAACATTTGTTCAAGCGTATACGGTCCAACTATTTACCTAAAACATTTCTGGCGTCCGGAGCTTTGCAATTTGCACTGTTCCCAATGTGCATGGGGGTGTTCAGTTTCGCGCATGCGCAGCCGAAAAGCGTTCAACTGGAAGAGATTGTGGTTACTGCGACGCGTCGTGAGGAGGGTTTGCAGTCCATCCCCGCCAGTATCACTGCAGTTACCGCCGAAGATCTTCAGCGGCAGGGTGTAACGGGATTTCAAGGATTGACTGATATTGTTTCGGGGGTGGCGTTGGATCGCCCTGAAAGTGCTGTTAGTGCAGGTCTCTATATTCGCGGCGTGGGCACTTCAGGCTCGACTGCAGCCACCCAGTCAGTAGGTGTTCTTATTGATGATGTCTATCAGGTTCGACAAGGTGCCGCATTTTCCGAGTTAATGGATATTGAGCGGGTTGAGGTGCTTCGGGGTCCCCAGGGTACTTTGTTTGGCAAAAACACAACCGCCGGGGCCATTAGAATCACCACCGCTGACCCGGAGTTGTCAGAATTTTCCGGTCGTGTTCAAGGCGTGATGGGGAATCTCGACGCCCGGGAAGCACGGGGAATTGTCAACATTCCTATCGTCGAGGATATGCTGGCCGCGCGTGTCAGTGCCTACGATGTCAACCGTGATGGATACACGGAAAATGTATTCCTGGGGGTAGACACTCGCAATGTTGATCGGCAGGGGTATCGAGCTAAGGTCCTGTTTCAACCGTTGGATAATTTTTCTGTGAAATTCACGGCGGAAAACAGCGAGCAAGAGTCTGATTCTGATCATAGTCTGGTGTCTTATGGACCCGATTATGCTGGCATAGCGGATACCTTGCCTCCGTTGGAGCTTGGCAAAGCGCAGCAAGACGTCAACACTTATAACACAGATGATATTGAGCGTTATGCCTTGAATTTTTCACTGGACCTGTTTAACCACACGTTGAAAACCGTTCATACCAAAGAGGAGTCTGAACTGTTTTTGAATAATGATCAGGACCAAACCGTTCTCAACTCGTCCCCTACTTCGAGTCTGAATAGAGTTACAAACAAAAGTGAAACGAAGGTAACAACGCACGAACTGCAAATCCATTCAAATTTTGAGGGTGCCGCTAATTATGTTCTGGGCTACTTCCTTCAAAACGAAGATCTTGTGAGTACAACGACCCTGTTTACATCGAGCGGAGCGGAAATCCCCAGACCTCCAACCGTGGCGGACGTGAACAGCGAAGCCCTGTTTGGTACTCTGTTTCTGGATTTCGATGATCGCTGGGGAGCCTCTTTAGGCACCCGTTACACCGAAGATGAGCGGCAAGGCAGCAACAGCCAGGTGGGGTCTAATCACGTAGTAACTTTCGATGAATGGACGTGGTCGGCCAAGCTAACCTATCAGTTGGATGCCGACAAAATGTTCTATTTTGCCTATGACAAAGGCTTTAAATCCGGTGGCATCAACCGGGAGTTCGGAGGTTGTGGTAGGGGTGGCATCTGTCTGGAGCCAGACCAGGCTCTCTGGGAGCCCGAAACAACGTTTAATTATGAAGTTGGGATGAAAAGCGAGTGGCTGGACAATACGTTACGCATCAATGTCACGCTCTTTCACCAAGTATATGAAGATTTCCAGGTCTCTCAGACTTTTCTTAGCGAAACCAACAATGTTGTTACAAACGCAGCTGAGGTTACATCGAATGGCCTGGAAGGTGAGGTGTTATGGGCCGCAAACGATATCCTGACACTGAACGCTAACTTTACCCTGGCCGAGACCGAGTACGATAAATATGAGAACGCCCCTTGCGCCATCGCATCACAGGTTGGCTGTGTAAACGGGGCAATTGATCTCTCTGGTAAGCGGCTAGACCACGCTCCAAAGGCTTCAATTAATCTGGGTGCGGAACTGAGAGACCAGTTCGAGCCAATTAAGGGTGCGGAATGGTTTGCACGGCTTAATGCAAGGTATCGTAGTGAGCAGAATCTCTTTGTTTCGCTCCCTGAGTCCACGGAGGAAGGTGGTTACGGCATACTCGATGGTCGGTTCGGGATAAGTGTCGACGATGATTGGCAATTGACGTTATGGGGTAAAAACCTGCTCGATGAAGAGTACGTCGTCTTTGCAGAAAGCGGGCCTACGGGTGTCTCCAAGGTTCCGGGACTGCCGCGAACCTATGGCTTGACGGTCGATTGGCACTTATAGGTTTAGAGCAGTATTAGTTGCTGTTCGTCCTGCTTACAAGGGCTGCATTTTTGAGAAAATGTAGCCCTTGTTTTCTTCGCTAACTGATTAGCCTGAGTCACATAACGTCACTGACTACGGGCGTCATGAATCTATCATTTGCTGAACATATCCCCAGG
>CBFICR010000176.1:0-2811 GCA_965661105.1 Pseudohongiellaceae bacterium
CCGGAGCCATCGGCATTCTTTCTATTAATATTCGGTTTGGCGGGTTTGCGGTTCAAAAAAACATCTTTTCGAAACCGGCTTTTTCGAAAGTACAATTTCGCTGAGCTGAAATGAATCAAAAATCAAGGGGTCAGGTTACTTGATTCCTTATTCCACTTCGTAGACGACACGACCACCGACCATGGTCATGGTGGGTTGGATCCAGAAAATTTCGTCAGCGGGCACGGTCATGTAATCCCTGTCGAGCACCACGAGGTCGGCGTACTTGCCTGTTTCCAGCGAGCCCATGTTGTTCTCCTGAAAAAATAGCCAGGCATTATTGCGGGTATGGGCGACAAGGGCTTCCTCACGTGTGAGGGTCTGGTCAAGCGCCTTGTTGCCGGCGACATCAATACCACTGACGGCCCAGCCCAGGGTAATGAAAGGCTGGTAATGGGAGACGATTGTGGCATCGGTACCGAGGCCGAAGATGATGCCGCTGTCGGCAATGTCGCGAAAGGGTATGCGCACACCACCGTTCATGCCCACGCCGTGGACGGCCAGGGTCATCCCCAGTTCCCTGGCCCGCTCAATGCTGTCCGGGGTAATGTCATAGACATGGGCCAGGGTCCAGCGTAGGTCATCCATGCGCACGGTTTCATTGAGGGTTTCAAATCGGTTCAGCAGGTCCATGACGGACCAGTTGCTCATGGTGTGTTCATGGATATGCCAGTCGCCCTGTGCCGCCGCGGTAGCAATTTTCATGAGGTTGTCCATCACCTCATCGGGCCAGGGGCCTGACTGGGAAGGAAAATCGAAAAAGGGCAGATAGATATGCTCACCCAGGCCGAAGCGGCCATAGTCGCCATCAAAGGTATTCGGTGTGCTATTGCTGATCAGGTCGACCGCGGCATTGGCGCCACCGGCATCGTTGGCCTCATAGGCAAGGGTATGCCAGATTCGCAGGGGCAAAGGGCCGGCCTCTGCACGCTGCTCAAGAATATAGTCCTCACCTTCCGGGCCACGTCCCAGGCTGTACAGCGCGGTCAGGCCGTGGCTGTTAAGCGTGTGCATGAAATCGTCCAGGTTCGCTTCCAGCTGGGCTTCCGGCGTCGGCGTGATCTGCTGGATGAGACTGCCGTAAGGGGGCTGGAACGTAGCCAACCCCTGTGCCGGGTGGCGAGCCCCTTCTGCCGGATCGATACCGACGGCTTCAAGGGCAAGCGTGTTGGCATACACCATGTTATAGCGCTCCTGCAGGAAGAGCGGATTCTCTGGCGCAACCCGATCGAGTTCCTCCAGGGTGAAGCCGCCGGGTTCGTCCGCAAACTGTTCCGGGTACCAGCCGCCCTGTGTCAGCACCCATTCCCCGGGCGCTAATGCCGCCGCCTTGTCCGCGAGGATCTGCAGTGCCATGCGCCTGGAATTGATCCCGTCCAGCCTCGGCTGGCGGTGCCAGCGCTGGACTGCACGCAGGAAATGAAAATGGTTGTCGATCAGGCCGGGAATCACCGTGGCGCCTTCCAGGTCCATGATTTGCGTGTCTTCCCCGGCCAGGGCCCGGATCTCGCTGCTACTGCCAACGGCGCTGATTCGCTCACCGCTGACCGCGATTGCCTCGGCGACACTGAAGTCGTCATCCACGGTCAGTATCTTGCCATTCAGCAGGATGGTATCCGGCGCCTGGGCGACGGCGCAAAAGCTGGTACAGGTGAGCAGCAGTAAGCTGCATAGGTTCAGGCAGGTGTTTTTCATTAGGTATCCCCCGTAAAACCAACATAGCACAGGGCAGGAAAGGCTGGAAGATTTGGGGTTATTTGAGTGGTAATAAAGAGTGGGTGTCCTATGTACCCGGAAATCTTTAGCCCAAGATCAAAGTACACTGCGCACTTTGATTATGAGTGGTAATAAAAAGTGGGCGACCTATCTACCTGATTCGAGGAAAGGTGTAGGAGTCCTATAAGTTTACAACTTATTGTGAATTGCGGAGATTCAAGTTACCTGGCCCCTTGAATCCTTTAGCCCTTAAATTTCTAGAACTAAATTTCTCCCACCTAAGACATAAAGCCAAGTAAGCACACAAAACCAATGTATAAGAACCGCAGACCAAATTGATTTTTGAAATATATATACAATACTTGTTGCACATCCCAATAAAAACACTATAAGCAAAAATACCGGGTCAAAAAAATACTCTTGAGCATTTTTATTAATTGTTGCTGCATTTAGAGGATGCCAAATAGTAAAGCATACGCTACTAAGAAAAATATAAAATAGTATATTTTTCGTACTTTTTGTTTTTGTAGCTATTGGTATCAATACTCCTCTAAAAAATAATTCTTCAAAAAATGAGGGGAAGAAAAACGTCGTAAGTGGTATATAAATAGGCATACCACTAATTCTAGGCTGAAAATTAAATAGTGAGCTCTCAGAAATAATAATTATAATTAGTGCAAGAAGGGAAAATATTATTGTAGAAAGAATGAAAAATTGATCGAACACTTTAGGGTACTTTTTAAGCCCTATTATGGTATTACTCTTTAAATATTGAAATAAACTCATTTCATACTTTCAAAGAACATTGTTTGCAATCTGAACAAAATCATATATACCATGCAGCACACATATTCCAGCTGCACTCGTAATAACCCACCCTAGAATTCCGGCCTTGAGGCCATACTGTACGAAGCTCAAAGAAAGGGATCTTTCCCAAATAACCTTTCCTATAAGAGAAGGTTTTCTACATCTAGAGAATGAATCTAACCAAATATATGCCAAAACTAGACTTATTCCTGATAAAAGACCGCCTATACCAAGCCAAAACCAAGTGTC
>CBFICR010000177.1:0-2771 GCA_965661105.1 Pseudohongiellaceae bacterium
CAGGTCTTTGAGGACGGCGAGGAACTTCATCCAACGATTGCCAATACTACGGCGGTCAAAGGCTCCAAAAATACTTACCTGATCGACGATGACGGTCCACGAAATCCGACTCCCAGACTTGCTGACGGCACACCCGACCTGAGCGGCGACGGCTACTGGGATTTGCCCTGGGTAAGCAATTTCGCCAACGCCAGGGATGTCCCCCGTGAGGCACCATGGCGCCCCTGGGTCAAGTCCATGTGGGAATACCATACCAGTAACGACTCCAAGTTCGACCCGGAAGGATTTTGTTTGCCACCAGGCGGACCACGGGCTTTTGCCACGCCCTACCCGGCAGAAATTGTTCAGCACAAGGACAGAATCCTGATTATTTTCGAGGGTGGCGGTCACGTGTGGCGCGAAATCTTTATGGATGGTCGTGAGCAGCAGACACTGGATGAAGTGAATCCAACCTACTTCGGCCACTCCGTGGGGCACTGGGAAGGCGATACCCTGGTGGTGGACACCATCGGCTACAACGAAAAGACCTGGCTCGATTACAGCGGGACGCATCATACTAACCAGCTGCATACGGTCGAATACCTTACCCGTCCCTACAAGGAGAAGCTTAACTACCGCATCGTCATCGATGATCCCGGTGCTTTCTATGAGCCCTGGGAAGCCGAGTGGGATATAAGCTGGAGTGAGGGAACCGACATGAAGGAATATATCTGCCAGGAGAACAACCAGTTCATGATTGACCTGGAAGACGATTACGACGAGCCGTTTTTTCCGAGAACTGACGGGGCCGATTAAGCAATACTTTCTGCCCGGTTTTTAATGGGGACAGATTTATTTTTTGGGCCGTTTTCCGAATAAATAAATCTGTCCCCTTTTTTCGTCCCCTTTTTCCACTGACAGCAGTCTCTAGTACGTCTGGCGGTCAGCTTTGGCCAGCCAGGCATTAAAGGGCGCATCAGCATCTGGCAAATGGAGCTGTGTGAGCAGGCCATCGGCAGGGGCTATCGGCGTTGCCTGGCCATACAGCTGACCGGCGATGGCGGTATCGGCAAAACCGGCCCGGATGGCCTGTGAATACGGTGCCGCAAAAATTATAGTCGGAATATGTGCCCACAGCGCCGCTGCGAGGCACATGGGGCAGGGTTCACAGCTGGCGTACAGGATACAGTCATCCAGGTGCGGCCGACCCAGCGTTGCACTTGCTTTGCGAATGGCCTGAATTTCCGCGTGTGCAGTGGGGTCATTGAGCAAAGTGACCTGGTTGGTAGCTTCGGCAACAATTTGACCTTCGCGGGCAATGACTGTCCCGAACGGTCCACCGCTGTTTGCCACCGACGTTATCGCCAGTTCTATCGCGCGGTGCAGATGAGCCCGATCCTGAGAAGTTGGCATGCTGGGGTGCTCTGAATGTATACATGATGATGCGAAGCCTACCAAAAACTGCGAGGACTTTAATCATAAATGGAGACAGATTTATTTTTTGTTAGTAGTATTTGGGACGTTTTCCGAATAAATAAATCTGTCCCCTTTTAGTAAGTAGTCCTTTTAGTAGTAGTCATTTTTCCCTTCTCTTCTCACCCTGTACGGTTTTATACAGCTTGCCCAGTTTGCGCATGCGCTCATGACGCTGGGCGATGGATTCGCTGTTGTGTTCCTGTTCGCGCATCAGCTTGTGGTAAGAATCCAGGCGGCGCTGATCGATCTCGCCTTTTTCCACGGCGGCCAACAGGGCACAGCCCGGTTCGCTGGTGTGGGAACAATCCTTGAAGCGGCAATCGCCAAAGCCCTGCAGGTCATCAAACAATTCCTCGACACCGCTTTCACAACCGGTGAGTTGGATCTCGCGCATACCGGGCATGTCGATGAGGACGCTGTCATTGATGATGGTATGCAGTGAACGCACGGTGGTGGTGTGACGACCCTTGGCATCCTGTTCGCGAATCGGAGCGGTGGCCTGATCGGTGACGCCCAGGGCATTGGCGATGGAGGATTTGCCAACGCCGGAGGAACCGACCATGGCCAGGGTGGTGCCGGGTTCACAGTAGGCTTTGATGCCGGACAATGTGTCGGGGTCCAGCGCATTCACCAGTTCCACGTTGAGGTTGCGATGCAAGCCGATGAGTTGTTCGCGGTAGTCGTCGGGTGATTCACACAGATCGATCTTGGTGAGAACGACTATGGGCAATACGCCGGATTCAAACGCCAGCGCCAGATAGCGTTCCAGGCGGGACAGGTTGAAGTCGGCATTGCAGCTGCTGACAATGAGCAGCACATCGACATTGGCAGCCATTAACTGAACGGCGGTTTCTTCGCCGGCGGCCTTGCGCTGTATCAGGCTGGTACGTTCCAGCATTCTGGTGGCTTGGTCGAGTTCGGGGGTGAGTAAACACCAGTCGCCGACGGTCAGGGGCGGAAGGTCCTTGAACAAGATGCGCGGCAGTTGAACAGTGCCGTGTTCGTGGAACAGGACAAAGGAATCCTTGTGCACAGCGCTAATCCGCGCGGCAATCGTATCGGTGTATTCGTCCAGGGTGAGTTGTTGCTGGAGGATGGGTTTCCAACCGAGGGATTTAAGTGCGGTCATTGGCTTGACACAGGTAGTGTTTGGGAATTATTGAAGCATAGTTTTGGGGGATCAGGGTAGAGAGATTTGATTGGGTAATTGGTAAGAGTTCCTGTCGGATGACGGCCTGCGGCCTTATCCGACCTACGGTGTCTAAGGGATTAGTGGTAAGTCTAGGTCGGATAAGCGCAACGCCATCCGACGTGCT
>CBFICR010000178.1:0-2685 GCA_965661105.1 Pseudohongiellaceae bacterium
CTTGCAACTTAGCAACTTAACTATGGCAAAGAAAAAACAGTAACGTTTAAAGGGTTCCGTAATAACCCTCAGGCAAAAACCAAAGGGTTAATGAGAAGGCTGGAAAACCAATATACTTTATAGGATAAACAGGTCGGATAAGCGCAGCGCCATCCGACAAGAAAAAAGTGCAAAGCCAAAAGAGTTCCGTAATAACCTTCAGGCAAAAATCAGGATTCATTGTAATAATAGGGACGCTTGCAACTTAGCAACTTAACTATGGCAAAGTTGCTAAGTTGCAAGCGTCCCTATCTTTTCCTGCTTCCAATAAAAAAGCCGGAACCCTTCACAGGGATCCGGCTTTTGTAATTCTTACTTCTTTTTTAACTACGCTCTGACTACTTGCGTTTTGCTGGTTTAGCCGACTTTGCAGCAGGTTTTTTGGCAGCAGGTTTGGCAGCAGCAGGTTTAGTGGTAGTTGTTTTCTTCATTAAGATAACTCCAAAAAAAGACATCACCAGTTGTGATGCGATGAGAATCATATGCCTAATTTTAAAAAATACAATATGTTCAAAAAATATTTTTTACGCCCCAATGTCAGCAGCAAAACGCCAGAAGGGTTCCGTAATTACCTTCAGGCAAAAACCACAATTCATTGAGAAGGCTGAACTTCAAAAATACTTTCCAGTCTGTAGGTCGGATAAGCGCAGCGCCATCCGACAAAAAATGGCGCGATAAGGGGTTCCTTAATAACCTTCATGTAAAAACCTGGTAAATTGGGGTCAGACCCCAATTAAATTCGTCCGCCTGGAAAGACACCCGCGATGGCTATCGCTTTTTCCAGCGCCCCGACACGTCCCTGATTCGCACCTACCCATAGAGACTCAAATATAAGATAGAGGGGCTGGTGGCCAGACCAGGTCATGTGGATGGGTTTTTACTCTGAAGCCAAATATCCTGGCTCTGAATTTCGTTTTATGTTCCAGTCTTCACAGGATGAATACTCAATCTTGTCGTTGCAAACTGTGGTTTCAAGATGGGGTAGTCGTCGAACTATACCCATGCTTTCACTGAGAAAGTTTTCCCGCTTCCTGTTACTGCCCCAAATTAATTTTCTTCAAAACTGCGACAAATTCTCCCTTCGGATCACTTAAGTATTACGAGTAGTTGTCCTTGCTTGTGAATCCTGAACTCGATTGGGCTGAATTTTAAAAATAATTACTTATTACAAGGGTTGAAACTTATGAAATCAATTAAATTAAGTACCGCAGTGTTTTCCATGGTGCTGGCTCTGCCTGCCATTGCGCAGGTTAGTGACGCCGATATCACCACGTTTGAAGATGGTACGCCGGCAGTTGCTGCTGAGGTGAATGGCAACTTTCAGGCTGTAGTTGATGCCATCAATTCTCTTGCTACCCGAGTGGGCACATTGGAATCCAGTTCAGAAAATAATAGTCAGGGATTCTCTGGCAGTTACATAATAACCGGTGTTGGTCACGCTATGGACTGCTCAGAAAATGCCATTGCCATTAGCACCTATGGTATTACCGGTTCCGCTACTGCTGCCAATGGTGAGCTCAGTTTCACCTTGACCGAAACCGGTATGGATCCGGTTTTACGGGATGATGGCACTGGAAACTTTGTCGTAGATTCAAGGGATAGATCAGGAACTGATTCCGGTTCATTACCCTTTGATAGTAATGGGGTATTCACTGGTATTGATGCTGGCGCTTTTTCTGCTGATGGCAGCGTTTTTACTTTAACAAATTCAACCGCAGCTTGTTCGGGTGATGTGACTCATATCATTGGCATCAGAAATTAGACTCTATAGCCACAAAGAAAAGTTATTAGGTTTATTTAACTGATGGGATAACGATATGAATAACATTATTAGAAAAATTTTTCTGGTCCTGTTTGCGCTGGGATTCAGTAGCCAGGTGCTGGCTGTTGGCATGATCTGGGGTGAGAGTAACTGGGGCGAAGCCGACTGGGGCGTGGAAGAAGTTCGCGAACCGGTGCCACGCCCCGCTGACCCTGTCCCGGTATCGCAAAAGATCCGTTCAGTGACCGGCACTGCAACCGATGCAGGTATCTCTGCCGGCGCCTATGCCGATAACGGCACACCGGCCTATAGCAACACCTTCAGCAGTGACGATTACATTACCATCGTTACCGATATTTCACCCGATAGTGGTGATGTGGGTACCAATGGGGAATTGATTGTTGTCTTGCTATCGATTGTTGGTGGTCAACAGCAATGGTCTTTCCTGAACGTGGATGGCAACTTTGAAAGTTGGGACCTGGGTCTTACTACCCTGGGCGCGGCTGAAGTGGTCGAACCTCTCGAAGAAACCCATGCCTTGACCATCTTTGAAGGGGCATTGCAGCCAGGGAAACACCGCATGGCGGTGGGCTATATGGCCGATGGCGGGCCGCTCATCTATACCGCCAAGGCCATCAATATCACCGTTTCCGATTAATCCGAGCTAATAGGGACGCTTGCAACTTAGCAACTTAGGCATCGTTAAGCTGCTAAGTTGCAAGCGTCCCTATGTTTTATTCAGGCAACGGTGTTAGCGCCGGGCGTCCTGCAAAAAAAGCCTCTACGTTGTCGACAATCAGCCTGGCCATATTCCCCCGTGATTCATAGGTGGCACTGCCACGATGGGGTGACAGCACGACATTGGGCATACTGAACAGGGCTTC
>CBFICR010000179.1:0-2672 GCA_965661105.1 Pseudohongiellaceae bacterium
AGACACCTTAATGCCGTCTCATTAGTTGCGGAAGACTATCTGGCAGAAGAACCGAACTATGTGATGCCGGATTTTGCGGTCACAGCCCTGTCGATGGCGACACGAAATGAAACCCAGACCCAGATTTTCAATTCTATGGGTTTGCCGGAGCTTAATCTTTACCGCAGGCCAGGAAATGATGGCAGCCCTGAAGCGAAGCCCAACCTCAATGTGGTATTCCGCCATGGCACCCGATCCGCACGGTTAATGGCAGAAACGGATGATATAAGCCAGGCAGTCTCAAGAAGCTCCAACCCCAATCCAGGCATGAAAATGTTCGATTGCCGCATCCTTGGCTATGGCATCGCCCGCTTCGAAAGCAATGCTGCTCACATAGACCTGGTTGGCTTTGATATGGATACCAAGAATCGTCACTACGGTGATCAGGGGCCTCCACTGAAATACCGTGCCAGCTTCCGGGTTCCCGCCTGGAGTCCGGGCTCCGAGCCTCAGATTCTACGCAATGGGCATGAGGGTGACAGGATATTCGGAGAAATTGAAGGATAGGCGGAAAAATTCAATAACACGATTTTTTTAACATTAATTAAATGCAGTTTAAGCGTGTAAGATTTTCCATCAACAGCACTAACATGATTCCGACTTAATGAAACTTGCATGTTTTTCACACAACAATAAAGTTCAGCTGGGCGTGGCTGTGAATGAAGGTCATTGTTTGTCCCTTGATTCGCTGTTCCCTTCTGGAGACATGGCTGAATTAATTAATAGCGGCCAAAAAGGTCTGGAATTAATACGAGCGCTTCTTGAAACCTCAGCCAGCAAAGAGGCTCCGTTAATTTCATTGGCCGATGTCAGCTGGCTTCCACCAGTGACCAATCCCGGCAAAATATGCGGCGTCGCCATGAATAATTCTGCCAGTAATGCCCGAAAAATCAGCGCACCGGATCACCCTGCCTTTTTTCTGAAACCTAAATCCTGCTTGGTCGGACATTTACAGCCTATTGTTGTCCGCAGTTATTACGGCAGTGTTCATCCGGAACCGGAATTGGCAGTTATTATTGGGCACACAGGCCGTGATATCGAACCGGAAAAGGCACTGGAGTATGTCTTTGGCTATACTATTTTTGATGATATCACCGGCAATGGCATGCGTGCCGAAGACCTGTTTCGCTATTACGCCCTGTATCCAAAAAAGAGCAATCCGAACGAGGTTGAAAAAGTGGAGCAGCATCTTTCCTACGCGGCGCGCTATAAAGGGACCGATACCTTTGGCTGTATGGGCCCCTGGCTGGTAAGCGCGGATGAAATCAAGGATCCGGATAACCTGGATGTATTCTGCCACGCAGGTGGAGAATTGATTGCTGAAGACAGCACCCGTTACTACAATTTTAAAGTGGCTGAAGTGCTGAGCTTTATCAGCCGTTTTCATACACTTCATGCCGGCGATGTGGTTTCCATGGGCACGGCTTTTAAACCATCAGCAAACCGGAAATCCATTCATCACGCCAATTTACAGGTTGTTCCTGGCCCGGTTGATGTGGAAATTGAAGGCCTCGGTAAACTGAGCAATCCGGTAATTATAGAAAAAGGAGATATTGGGCGATGGCGACTGATTCCGAAAGACTAGCGCTACTGGAAACCCGACTGGCACTGGAAGATCTCAATAGCAATTTCTGCTACTTCCTTGATCACGACCACATAGACAAATTGCTGGAACTGTTTACAGAGCATGCAGTGTATTCCCATGGCACACGACTGTCCCATGGCCGGGCAGAAATAGCCGCGATATTCTCCAGACGCACCAAAGCTGGCCCCCGCACAGCCCGTCATTTATATTCCGGTTTGCAAATTGAGATTATCTCCCCAACACAGGCTCACGGCACCAGTGTCTGCATGACATTTGCCTATGATGGGGTAGCACCAGTAGCTCAAGCAAGTCCCCATCTGGTAGCAGATTTCATTGATGAATATGAACGTGACGACAACGGAATCTGGCGTATAAGCAAGCGTCATATTGAGCGCATTTTTGTTGCGGAAAATAACACCGGCCCAGTTGCTCAAACTCCCGAAAACACAAAAGACTGAAAATGCATACAGCTCTGGTTTGCGCTTCTCACAACCCATTACCTTAACACCAGGATAAAGCCCACAGGACCGGGATGACAGACAGGCTTGCTTTCCAAAAGTATATGCGTTTGAACAAACTGTTTATTACAGATTCTGATTTGCTTATGGAGTGATGTATGTCTGAACGAGCACCAATGCTTATTGCTGTAGCGCCTAATGGTGCGCGACTCAATAAGACTGACCACCCTGGCCTGCCAGTTTCACCCAAAGAACTGGCGCATACAGCACGTATTTGCCTGGAAGCTGGTGCGTCGATGATTCACCTGCATGTAAGGGATGATCAAGGCAGGCACTCTATTTCAAGTGACCACTATAAACCTGCTATACAGGCCATTCGCGCTGAAGTGGGTTCGCAAATGATTATTCAGGCCACTTCTGAAGCTGCCGGTATTTTCAACAGGCACCAGCAAATGCAGGCAATAACTGAGCTGATGCCGGAGTCAGTCTCCATCGCTCTGCGTGAATTAATTCCGGATAAGTCTGCTGAAGTCCAGGCCTGTGACTTTTTAACCCGTCTTGAAGAGGCCGGGACTCTTATCCAGTACATA
>CBFICR010000180.1:0-2512 GCA_965661105.1 Pseudohongiellaceae bacterium
TGGCCGCCATTGAACATGAAGGTGGTAGGGGAAGTGCTGGAAACTGTCGAACTACCGTCACCCAGGATAGCCACAACCATTTCATGGGTCACCCGGGCATAGGCATCTCCTGAAGTAATAGAGCCACCTATGGCGCCGAACCTCGTCAGGGTGTCGGTATTGGCGAACACCGGAATGGAAAGCTCTTCGCTAAGTTGCCGCGTCACCAGTCGGGAACGATGGGAGCGGCCCAATCTGTCGCGATCGTATGTAGTCATTAAAACCGCGCTATTCGCAGGAGCCTGCTGTAATCTGGTTGTCAATTCTTCCGGTGGCAGACCAGACAAGTACTCGAATTGCAGATGCGTTTCCTGACTTGAAATTGCGGACTGATAACGTTCCAGGTAACTCTGGTCACCGTCGCCAACTCCGCCAACCACATAAACTCTCTCCAAGTCTGGCAGCAGGGTAGGCATCAATTCAACGGTCTGTGCAACGGCGTCGGTAACCGCGCTACGAACAAGAGCGTCATTGCGGCCAAAAGTTTCGGCTTCATCAAGGACATCATTGCCAGGCAGCACATGTATTACCGACGCGTTCGGTGCCAGCAAATGCCGCCAGCGGTGGACGAAAGTATTTGCCTCGGGCAGGACAGGCACTATCAGATCAATTTCGGTATTGCTGTATTTGAGGGCAAGGGATTGGGCAATCAATTCATATTCAGGTTCACTGGCATTAACCAGAGACGCAAATTCAGGCATGAAATATTGCTCGAGGTCAGGCCCCAGATAATAGCGAAAGGAATCATTGAAATTCTGACTCCAGGCAGTAATGCCACCTGAACCAAAAATGACCAAGGCGTCCAAGCGCTCATCCTCTTGCGCAGCATTCAGCCACTGTGAACACAGCAGCAGAATACCCACGGTCAGGCAGCGTCGCAGAAAATGTGGCAAATAGAACATGATCCAAGCGGCCACCACCGCCCTGTCCCCTAAATCCAAGAATTTACTCGATACCTCTACTACGGCAATTATTGCTATGTATTGAATATAAATGGGGCCAGAGTAAAAATTACAGTACTGTATATTTACTCTGGCCCCATTTACTACAGAATATATCGGTAGGAATTCTGGTCGATTTTAGTCAGGAAGGTTCGGAGTTAGCTCGGGGAAATAGTACCTTTCAGCATGATCTGGAATTGCCCATCTAAGTGGTGATCTTGAGCTTGTCTCTGTCAGTAACCCTTCTTTTTTGAGTTGCTGAACGAGTTTTCTGGTTACTTGTAAGCCAAGTCCACTTATTTCTTCCATTTCTGATCGTTCAAATTCTCCGATCATAAATGCTCTTTCTAATTGCCGAGCAGCTTCTGGTTTGATTCTGTCAACATCTAGTACAAGCCCTTTATTCCTGTCTTCGATATAGCTTTTAATCCTTCTCGTCATCTCTTTTAGATTTAGTAACTTCTCCATGTATTCGACTTGGTCGATGGCGGTTTGAAGTATAAATCCGCAAAATTCAATTAGGCTCTTCTCAGACAGTGCACCTCTTCCATCTAGGTTTCCACGTCTGACATGATCTGCATTTGCTAGATGGTCTTTGTATTCACGGTTTTTCTTTGCGAGTCCACGACTTATACACCACATGCCATAGCCACCGATTCCAATGCCCTTAAGCACAATATCTGTATGCAATCTAGCTACCCTTCCATTGCCATCGAGAAATGGGTGAATCCATACGAACCTATGATGTGCTGACATGGCGGCTATTAGTTTTTTCTGGCCCTGAAGGTTTTTCAAATTGTAAGCTTTTTCAAATCGTTTGAGAAAGGCAGTTAATGCTTCAGCCTCTGGTGGTAAATGTTCTCCAACTTCAACTTCTTCACCTGTTTTTCTGAATTCACCAGGCGTAACTATTTTTGTATTTCCGTTTGTCCCTTTCACTACTCTAAGGCTGTTGGGCATGTTTTGATAAAATAGAAGATGGATTTTTTTGAAACATCCCGGAGTGTTAAGTTCTTCAAGAGTTGGGGGCTCTTTCTCCAAAGCTTTTTGGGCCTCGATATGTGCAATTGACTCGAGCTGGAGATCTCTTTTGGCAGGGTCATTACTATAGTCACCCTTCATAGCTTTTCTAATTTCTCTAGGGTGTGTGCTATTACCCTCAATTAGATTTGAATAATAAGAGTTGATTACTCTCATATGCTCAGAGATGACATCTAGCACGATTGGGCTAGTCATTCCTCCTAGCCTGGAGGCCTTCCTTTCTAGATCTATTACTAGGTCAGGAAGGTCTGATTTTTCAATACCTATTTCAGATGGAATCATGGGCTCCATGGCTGCAATTGGGGTGAATTTATTCGTTTCCATATCAGTTTTTATATCAGTTCTCATACCAATTGGATGTTAGATAACATATTGATATATAAATAATAACTACCTGAATAATTCTTAGGCCAGCGCTAGATTTCTATGAAATATATCACTTTATTTATCACTTAGATATTCTATATTTCGTCATATGAGAAGTCCCCGTA
>CBFICR010000181.1:0-239 GCA_965661105.1 Pseudohongiellaceae bacterium
ACGAAAGACACTCGAAGCGCGGCGCTTGCATCACCGCCAGCAAGCCGCATAATCAAACCAACCAGATGAGCCAGATTCTCTCTTAGTTTAGGCCCCCTTTGGTCCCAAAAACCCTGACGACGGACAAGTCCGCGTTCGCCACGATCCGCCATCGCACCAAGCGATCAAAGGGCTGCCTGTCACGCGATGGTATGCTACACATGATGTTCAAACTGGGCCAATGCGCCGAGCAAAACTGG
>CBFICR010000181.1:249-2498 GCA_965661105.1 Pseudohongiellaceae bacterium
CTACGCGGCTTTGATTACCTCGCTAAAGTCATCACAGGCGTCAGGTTCAAAGACGGAATTGAAGCCACAACCACAGACCAGATCGCCGCATGACCCAGAACCCTCAAACACCAGATTTGACAATAACTCAAACTAACCTGCAGGTCACTAAATTGAACACTCTGCCAGAGATCCGCGTAACGGTATTCATGCCGTGCTATAACCACGTAGATCATATCGCGGATGCAATAGAGAGCGTTCTTCGCCAGAAAACTGACTTTGGGTTTAAACTTATTGTCCAAGATGACGCCTCAACCGACGGCACAGCAGAAATAGTAGCTGATTACGCTTCCAGATATCCCGACATAATCGAACCGGTACTTTTTAAAGAAAACCAGTTTTCACAAGGCCACCGAATATTCGCTCTGGCCTGGCCACGATTTGACAGTGAGTACGTGGCTCTTCTGGACGGGGATGACTTATGGGAAGATCAGCAGAAGCTTGCTGTTCAGGTTGAGTTTCTCGATAGAAATACCGGTTGCTCGCTCTGTCAGACTCTGACGCGATACTGGGATGTTCCCAATGATAGGGAACTTCAAATTTTTCCGACAGAAAAGAAGCGCATGTTTCACGCCAATCTGGACGATTTAGCAGATGGCAACTTCATTCAGACCTCAGCGGTTATGTTCAGGTTGTCGGCTTTGCCGTCGCTGCCTTCGGATTTTGGAACTATACCGTTTGGTGACTACGCAGTTTTCGCTCTTCTGGCGCGTAAGGGGTCCATCGGTCTCATACCTAAAGTAATGGCACTTTACCGTGTCCATCGTGCTAGTTTCTGGAGCAGTCGAAATCAGGAAGAGCGGACAAAGAAGACCAATGATGTCAAGCGTTTCATAATGCGCCACATCCCAAAATCCCGACAATTACCATGGGAGTGTGCGCTTGAAGGTCGACCACTCCCATTTTTTCATAAATTACGACCACGTCTTCGCCGTGCTATGTACAGGTTGCTTGCTAGATCGTCTGAATGAGTATCTTTTATTGCGACATTTAGGTTTTCGGCACGATCTTGACCAAGAGTGCTGTGGGAATTTCTTTGTTGTCGATGTTCTTGGAAATCGTCTTGTTCAGGAACCTGTTTATTTTTTGCCTATCAGACTGCGCTTGAAGCTTGGACATATAGAAGTCGTTAAATTCTGCAACAAGACTAAAGGGTTGCGTTCCGTTGACTTCTACCGAAATTGAGTGCCCACGCGCGGCGGCCCAATCCTCAACATCTGATTGTTTTGGGAGCGTAAATTGCAAATGCTCCTTGGCCCAGTCTGCACCAATCAACTCAACCACAAGTTCCAAACCCTCTATTTGAGAGGAGAAATCATTGTGAAAGGGATTTAGTAAAACAAGCCCATGCCGAGAAAGCGACACCAACCCATCCAGAAAGTCCCAGCGTAAGTCTTTAGGAATGTGTTCTAGCACATGACAGGCTACGACAAAATCAAAGGGCTTCTTGAAAAATGAAAGGTGTTCACTGCTGATCCCGTTGGTGCCCGGATCGGCCAGGAAATATTCGAATTCCGGCAGGAAGCTCGCCAGTTCACCGCCTCCTCCGCCGACATCAAGAATACTTAGGTGCTCTAGGCCGTGGCCCATATCGCGAACGGCCTGTTGCAGGGTCAGAAATCGATAGTATTGATTATGATTCAGCGAAAGAAGATCGTCATCTTTCACAACAGGATACTGACCGTCCAACGCACGCTCGGCTCCTTGTAGGAAACTGGCAGAGCTTTCGATGGCATGCGCCAGAGCGGGCCTGCCCGCAGATGCATATGCAGATGCCAGCCTCATATGAGCGTCAGGGCTTTTGATATCAGAGATTAAATTCTGAACGTGCTTGGAAATTGTTTCACCGTGATGCCCGGATCGACGTTTTTTAAAGAATTTCATCAAAGTGTAATTCGCCTTTCTATTATTTCATTTGTTTGACACCGAGGCGCACCTAGTTCCGTAAATAGTTACCTCGTTGAGGTCCTGTGTTCCGGTCTCGAAGTCGACGGGCGACAGTGAGCAGCCTGATCTGACTGGTCCGGTTTTGCGATTACATCCACGTTTCTCTCGGTTCAAGGCTTACCAAGCAAAGCGTCTACAAATCTGGGGGCACCTCACAAAGAGTTCAGAGGGGTAGCCACAAGACACGATGAAACGGACTGTAGCTACGCAGCGTGTTGGAACCGCGTAGCAGCACTCATAGCATCAAGATGATTTTCCACAGG
>CBFICR010000182.1:0-2492 GCA_965661105.1 Pseudohongiellaceae bacterium
TCATGACCCCTTGATTCATAGCAAGACCATGCCGGTTTGATACTTTCCTAACCACTATCAGCCATTTTCCCGCACAACCACAACCCGTTACTCTATCTTTTGCCGAATAGTCATTGGCATGATTCCTGTCAGGAATTCTTTCACCTACTGGCAAACAGGACTTGCACGTATTGATTTCATATGTAATCATGCATTACATGTGTAATCAAAAGGCAAGGTCAATCCATGAAAACTCATCAGGAAATTACATTGTCCGTCTCGGACGCTGAAATAGAAGTTCTGCAGCAGCTCTGGCAGGAAGCCCCACTGAGCGCCAACCAGATTATTGAGGGTATACAAGGGGAAACCGGGGAAGTCGTTCATCCCAAAACTGTCAAGACGCTGATCAATCGATTATTAAAGAAAGGCGCGCTGAGTTATGTGGAGCGTGAACGAAAGTATTTTTATTCACCCACCATTGACCGCAATGTGTTTTATGAACTCAAGACCACCAGCTTTCTTGACAAGTTCTTTGATGGAGGGCTCACGCCATTAGTGAGTTTTTTCAGCCATCAGGGAAAGCTTGATGGCAATGAAATTGCAGAACTGAAGCAGCTTATCGCCAGCCTTGAGAATGACAATCCGGAGGAATAACCCATGAGTGAGCTGATGCAAAATGCCACCATTCTCCTTGAGTGCATGCTCCTTATCTCAGCCCAGGTCTTGCTGATTCTGGTGATCCGCAAACCGGTAAACCGCATTTTTGGTGCCTGCAATGCCTATCGCTTGTGGGCGCTCCCCCTGCTTTGCCTGCCTTGGTACTGGCTTGATATAGACCTGCCTTTATTCATGAATACAGTGGAAAAAATCATCGGTGAACAAGGACCTTTTTCCAAGCTTGCCAGCCAGGTGACGGATAATCCTGAAGCAGCACTGCAGTCCCTTAATCTCAATACACTTTCAGCGGCATTGACGGCATCCGCGGAAAAATCAGGGATAGGCGCTCCGGGATCCGGTCTGTTGTGGTCAGGCGCCTTATTCCTATGGGGGGTGATTGCGACACTCATGCTGTTCTGGTTCTGCCTGAGAACAACGGCTTTTAACCGCCAAATCAAGACACGGGGCAGAAAACTGGACCATAGCGAACAATTTCCGGGCTATGCGTGTGCTATTGCTCTGCCGGGACTCTCCAGCCCTGCAGTGTATGGTGTTTTTCGACCGCAGTTATTGTTGCCGGAGGATTTCAGGACTCGACTGGACCCGGCACAGCAAGCTCTGGTTCTGGCCCATGAGTGTGTTCATTTACAACGCAGGGATAATTTATGGAACCTGCTTTTCACCCTGCTCCGGATCGCTTTCTGGTTCAATCCCCTCTTCCATCTTGCCTGGCACCGATTCAGGCTGGACCAGGAAATGTCCTGTGACGCAAAAGTGCTGGACAAAACCAGCCCTGCACAAAGAAAAACTTACCTGCTGGCCCTGCTTCAGTCATTCAGCGCCAGTCCCGCCACGACCAGGCTTCCCCATGTAAGCACATGGGGCCAACTTGAAGAAATCAGAGGGAGAACCGAAATGATAAGATATCATCACCAGCACAATCCCCGCATACGCAGTGGCCTGGCTTTCCTGTTTGCCTGCCTGCTCATGTCATCATTAAGTACTATCGTGGTTTCACAACCGGCAGATGCAAACCTGGACAGGCAAATCAGGAAACTAGATCAGGCAGTCAGAATACTTGCAGCAAATACTGAGCGGCAACAGCAAACTTTCCAGCAGCAAACAGTGGCGCTGGATAAACAGGCGCCATTACGGGCCCGCGAGGATATTGGGCCTTCTCGTGGCAAGTCTGGTGCGCAAGAAGCATTTATTAACGTGGAGCAGCAGCGGAAAATGATCGCCCAACTGGAGCGTACTGTTTCTGAACAGCGCCTGGTAGAGCTGGCCAGCCAACTGCAAAAACAGGAATTGAAGCTACAGGTACAAGACAGAGAACGCCTGCAGAACAGGACATTCACCCTGGCACAATCCAGTGTGGTCATTGATGAGCTCTCTTCCGGTGCAGGAGATCAGGCATCCAGCACCCCTGTCAGGGCAGTCAAGATTGTTCCTCCGGAATATCCAGGACGTGCCAGGGCGCGGGGCATAGAGGGCTATGCAATTGTCGGGCTCACGGTGAATGCCAGAGGTGAAGTGAAAGACCCTGTCATCCTGGAATCCAGCCCGGAACGCGTTTTTGAGCGCAACAGCCTCAAGGCCATTGCAGAATTCCGGTTTGAACCACGTACTGAAAATGGCATGGCCGTGGACACCAATGATGTCAATTACTGCTTTAATTTTGTTCTTGATGACAATGCATCAGCATCATCCTGTGCAGAATTACATGCCGAATGACAACGCTGACAGCATGGACACGCACAGGCTACAATGAATTCAACAGCTTGTCTTTTAGCCGGCTGCCGAAACAGGCTGAACAACCTGTTATGACTTTCATGATTAGAATAAAAGGGGTCAGA
>CBFICR010000183.1:0-2479 GCA_965661105.1 Pseudohongiellaceae bacterium
TTATAATTTTTTACCTTGGTGTCTTTATCAACACCCCTGTCGTCCGATACTTTTCTCTCTCAGAAAGCTGGGTCACCTTTATCCTTTATCCTTTATCCGCCCTTCAAGGCGCCAGCCGCTGAATTTCCCACACCCCGTCACCCTGCAGCCTGTATTCAAAACGATCATGCAGACGATGTTCGCCGCCCTGCCAGAACTCGATCTCGTGTGGCCTGACGCGAATTCCGCCCCAGAAATCCGGTAACGGTACTTCTCCTTCGGAAAACTTTTCCTTCATGTGCGCCAGCTGTGTCATCAGGAAATCCCGTGAAGAAATTTTTCGGCTCTGGTCTGATGCCCAGGCTGCCAACTGGCTGTCGCGGGGGCGCGAAAGAAAGTATTTGAGGGATTCAGCAGCAGAAATCTTTTCCGCACGACCACAGATTTTTACCTGACGCTCAAGAGCATTCCAGGGAAACAACAGACTGACCCGATTATTCTCGGCGATCTCATCGGCCTTGCGGCTACCGTAGTTGGTATAAAAAACAAACCCGTCATCATCCAGGTGCTTTAACAATACAATACGCTGGGATGGCTGTCCTTCAGAGGAAACCGTACTGACTACCATCGCGGTAGGATCAATCAAATCAGATTCCACCACCTGATTCAGCCAGGTCTCGAATTGAGCCAGTGGATTGGCATGCAAATCTTCACGGCGCAAACCACCCTGCACATACTCGCGCCTGAAATTTTCAATATCCATTGTTGGTTTATTCCATTCTAGAACTGGAAGCGCTCATCATAGATGCGCTTGTCAAATTCAAAGGTACGCCAGGCCTTGTGACCGGTGCCGTAATCGAAATAACCGCGCCCGTGTTTTTTATTGGCCGCCCATTTTCCTACATACAAAGTGCCATCTTCCCAGCGGTAAGTGCCTTCACCGTAAAACACATCATTTTTGAATTCGCCGAAATAATTTTCCGTCGTGTTTTTCAGGGTATCTTCAGTGAAGCGTCCCTCGCGGTAATTCTCTACATTAAAGGCCTGCATACCCATGCCATTACGGCGGTCATTGCGCCAGTTACCCATGTAGACATCGCCTTTATCATTCCAAAGGGTTCCGCGACCGTGCTTCTTGCCAATCATAAAGCGACCTTCGTAAATTTCGCCTTCATCATTGAAAGTCAGACGTCCAAAGCCATGAAACTTGCCATTCACAAAATCACCACGATAGGTACGCAGCCCTCTTTGCGTTTCTTCCACAAGGGTTCCATTGCCATTAACACAATCGCCGCTGATACAGCCCAGCTCATCGTTTTTAGCCGCCTCGGCACTCACTGCAAAAAACAATGTAAACAGCAATACAGTCCAGTAATTGATATGGCGCATGCCTGCTCCTTTTCCTCTGATTGCTCTATTTTTAATGGATTTCATACTCTATTGAATGGTGATTGTAGCGAATATTTCAAGGCAGGCCTAACCAGGTCAGGTAATAGTGACTATTTTATATGCTTTGAACTCTTGCAGAATACGCTGAGACAGGGATGCCGGGGCAGCACGTTAAGATGCCCCCTTGCCGGCCAACGACATTGCGGCGATTAGTGAGAAGAGTTTTACCAGTAATTCTCTGCAGTAATTTGCCCGGGCTTGCGCCTGAGGTTCTTGGCAAAACCACGGGCTTTCAATAATTCCGCGGAATCTTTCACCATGTCAGGGTTACCACATAGCATGACCTGGGAGTGTGCCGCATCGAGTTTCAGGTTAACTGCGTCCTCGAGACTGCCATCTTCAATGGCTGCAGGAATACGCCCCTGAATGGTGCCTTCAACCTGCTCACGACTGATAAAGCCCTGAAAACCAAAGCGCTCACCGTATTTATCTCTCAGCTCCATGATCAGATCCAGATACTGCATATCACTCTGTGTTCTAACCCCCTGCACCAGAATCACCGTTTCATAGGTATCCCAGGGCTGGTCTGTCTTTAGAATCGACAAAAATGGTGCAATCCCGGTGCCGGTACCAATCATCCACAGATCCCGGGACGCTGGCACCTCATCAAGAGTAAAAAAACCATTAGCCGGATTCTTCACCAGGACAGTATCACCGGCCTCAAGGGTATACATGGCATTGGAAAGCACGCCGCCGTTTGCGGTGTAAAAGAAAAACTCCAGTGGTTTTTCGTGGGGCGCACTAAGACAGGAATAAGGCCGGGCAACGCGTTCTCCCTCAATATCCAGGGCCAGACTAAAAAATTGCCCGGCACGAAAAGGGGAGACATCTGCATCAATCTTTAGTGAGAACAGGCTTTGAGTCCAGTGAATATTCTCAACAACCTTACCTTCGACCCAGTCTGACATAAAAACTACCTTCAAATTTTTTCTTCGCGCAAGCTTACCATCTCATTCACCGGCGATGAAGGTAAAACAAGAGACAAGAGACAAGAGACAAGAGACAAGAGACAAGAGACAAGAGACAAGAGACAAGAGACAAGAGACAAGAG
>CBFICR010000184.1:0-2452 GCA_965661105.1 Pseudohongiellaceae bacterium
AGCGGCAGTGCCCCGGCTTGCTGAGCCGACCTGGTAATCAACAAAAACAGGGCAATGAGGCTCAGGGCTATGCCTGTAGCATGGGAATAGATATTGATTGATTCTTCGAAAGGCGAATAAGTGCTGATTGGTGCTTGTGTTTTCATAGAGTCAGCTTGATTGGCTTTTATTGTTGCTCAGTGATCCATAAAAAGAGTGTAAATTTTCCTAACCAGTTTATTTCCATACTATAATCAATTTGCATTTTTACTTCTCGGATTTTTACTGCATAATCGTCCCCCCGCTTTTTAGTCGTTAAATAGACTTTTAATAGTAATTTTAGTAAAAATTTCCCAGGTTCCCAATTTTATGTGGTTTAAAAATCTTCGTTTATATTGTCTTGCTCAACCCTTTGACCTTCCTCTTGAACAATTTGAATCGCAGCTGGCAGAACTTGCCTTTGTACCCTGTTCCAACTATGAAAAGTCGCGCATTGGCTGGGTGAACCCGCTGGGAGATGCCGCGCCTGAAGCTAATGCTGGCGCAGACAGCATTGATGAAAATGGCGATGCCATCGAGCCCCCTGAAGAGTCGGAAACCTTGATGCTTACTCACGTGATTGGTGATTACATCATGATCTGTGCCAAAACCCAGGATCGCCTGTTGCCAGCATCGGTGGTACGTGAAGCCACGGCAGAGAAGGTGGCCCATATTGAGGAGCGTCAGGGCAGAAAGGTCTACCGCAAGGAAAAGCGCGAGATCCAGGATGATGTCTATGGTTCTTTGTTGCCGCGTGCCTTTACCCGCTCCAGTAAAACCTATGCCTATATATCCCGGGCAGAAAACCTGCTGGTGGTGGATACCGCCAGTGCGCCAAAGGCAGAAGAGTTACTGAATCTGCTCAGGGACTGCCTGGGCTCATTCCCGGTATCGCTGCCTGATCCCAGACGCGCGCCTTGCGATGTCATGACACGCTGGCTGAAAGAGCAAAAGGCCACCGATCATTTTGTCATTCATAACGATTGCGAGCTCATTAACCCGAAAGACGCCAGTAATGTGGTGCGCTGCAAGGGGCAGGATCTGGAAGGGGAAGAGATTGAAGCACATCTGGATGCCGGCAAGCAGGTCAAGCAGCTCAGTGTTATGTGGAATAACCAGCTAAACTGCAGTATTGCCGAGGATCTGAGCATAAAACGTCTGCGCTTTGAGGAAATCAAGGAAGAGTCGGAAAGTTTTGATGAAGAAAGCCCGGCGCAGAAGTTTGATCAGGAATTTGCCCTGATGACGCTGCAGCTAAGCGCCTTCTTCAAGTCTCTGTTTGAAGCCTTTGGCGGCCTGGAAGACCCGCGCAATAAATTATTACCGGACAATCGTAACAAGGAAGAATAAGCCCGGCAGTCTCAGGGCTGAGACTGGTTATCAGGTTCCACCTTGCTATCATCCTGCATCACTTTAGCCGGTTTGCGCATGGTGCGGCAGGGATTTTCTTTCATATGCCAGGCCGCTTTCCAGGTCATTCCGGTCATGAAATTAATCTCATCAACCTTTAGCCGGCAGCCTTCATTTATAGTTTCTACATTCAGCAGTTTGCCCAGGTTTTTATAGTCATTGTTACTGGCGGCATAGAGCGAAACCCAGTTATTTTTGTAGAGGGCTGATAGCGAGGTAGCCTGCTTTACGCCATCAATCAGGATGGTAAGGGTACGCAAACAAGCCATATCCTGTAATTCCCTCACCACCCGGCGAACTTCCTGCTTGCCTTCTTCCTTGTAATAGTCGGACTCTTCACCGAAGTTTTTCAAACTCAACTCAATAAACAATTCGGTTTCATCGGCATCATTCCAGATTAACTGGTGATTTAATTCCCTGACCCTGCGGATATCCCTGAGAAAGCCTTTCTCATGCTTTGGCGAGAAGGTATGGATGTGATTGCTAAAGTCATAATCAAATTCTACCGGCAGCAGGTAATACTGCTGATCCTGTTCCACGAAATTGGCCTCAAGAGCCGGAAAAATTTCCAGAACACGATTGACCCAACTGCCTCTCAGGTCAAAAAATGCCGTGTTTTGTGGTAACTGATCAAAACATTCCTGAAAGTCTTCAAGTTTGATCCAGAGAATTCGGCTGTCTGCATAGCAGCCGCCAAATAATTCAAAGCTGCCATCTTTAGTATCCTCAACCAGCGGAATAAGGCCGTCGATTACACCTGATGATTCATGGGTCATGAAGTTAAAACGGTAGCGCGCCTCATCGTGAAAAGCATACATCAGCTCCCATTCGTCCCAGGGACGCTCCAGCGGGCTGAATTGCTCCCACAGTTTTTTACATTGTTCAATGTCAGTAACGAAGTTGATCACAGTTCGCGGAAATAACCCCAGCTATGTAACTTGTCACTGTCTTCATACCAGCGATCGCCGATATCCACCCGGTAATACATGTGCGGGATAATGAGATTTTTGATGCGGGAATAAGC
>CBFICR010000185.1:0-2448 GCA_965661105.1 Pseudohongiellaceae bacterium
CATGAATGTCGGCGGCGGTGGTGGTCCTTTAGGCTTCGGGGCCGGTGCTGCTTCTACTTTGGAAATCGCGCCAGGGGGTGGCCGCATCAGAGGCACTCGTCCCCCTTCTTTGCCTGTTGTGCTCAGCCGCAATGGCAATGAATTTATCGCTAACGGCGCAACCAATGTGCGCGCAGGCACACAGTACAAGGTAAGCACCGAAAGAGAATCCGTAAACATCAGTCTGACTGAGATGGATGCCGGCTCGTGGGTGATGTTCGAGCTGCCGGGATTCACTACGGCAGATGCAGGGTCACCGCAAAGCAGCATGGATGCGCTACGCATGGCCAGTACGACTTCGTACTTTAAAGGCAACGACGCCTTATGGGTCAAGCTGGTCTCCACTGGTGACATCCGTGGTGGCGGTGGCCCCCCGGGTAGCGCTGGTGGCCCTGTTCCCGGACAGAGCGTCGAAGTCAGCCGTTGAAAAGCGTTTTGTGGGGACAGTGACTTTTACATAGAAAAAGTCACTGTCCCTAAATATAAGGATCAGGAAAATGATTTCGGAATATGTACTGTTTGATTTGCCTGCTGGTATCAGTCGCGAAAAGGTAGTGAAAGACATGGAAGACATTGCCCCTCACTGGCGAAAAAATCCTGACCTGATTCGCAAGACCTTTCTTTACGATGCCGAAAAAAATCAGGGTGGTGCCCTGTATACCTGGCACAATCGAGAGGCGGCAGACAAGGCTCATGATGCCGGCTGGAGGCAGCGGCTGATGGACACCTATGGAACTGAACCTACCATCCGTTATTTCGAAACGCCGTTGATTGCGGACAATGCCCTGGACGCGATTGTTTTTGAAAACCAATAAGTACGGCCACTTGATTCAAAACTGGCTATGGACGAACTAATACAGCTTCCCCCATGCGTGCCACACGAATGTGGCTGATAAGACCGTTTTCCAGCGTGTAATAGACTAATACGGGAACACGGTACTGCTCTCCTGCCCTGAGCGGACCGACAGGGAAATCGGGCGCATCAGCAGAGGCAGTGAACACACTGACAAAGTCCCCGACTATGGCATGGTCATCATAAATCACGGTATTGATTTCAAGTGACTCCCGCACGGTCACAAACATGTCAGTATAGAAATCCACAATCCCCTGTTTGCCTGAAATACTGTCGACGGAAGGTAATTCCAATACCACATCATCCGTGTAATACGAAGAATACTGTTCCGGCAAACCGGCACTGAAAGCCGCTGTATAGGCAAGAAATGCGGCTTTTTGTCCCGGGTGCTCGCCCAGGCGGGGAATCTTGCTGACCTCTCTCTCCGGCTCCCAGGTCATGGTCTGTAACTCCTGGATGAGACCGTCCTCATTAATCATGTAATGGACCAGAAACTTCACCGTGACGATATCGCCCGGCAGCATGTGACCAAAAGGAAATTCCGGGCGCTCTTTTGATGCGACAAAATCCATATCCACTTCCACAAAGATATTGCTGTCATCGTAGGAAATATTGATAGGCCTGAGAATTTCACGCACACCATCATGCGCCCAGGCAAGAAACTCCTTCATGCCGGCATGGCCACGAAACTCACCACTGCCGCTGATCATCACAGTATCTTCAGCAAAATATTTCTCCACCAGACCCTCGTCATTCCCGGAATTGAAATCCCGTACATAGGCCGCGTAATCCAAAGGCATATCCTGGGCAACAGATACTGTGCTGATACCGATGGTTAAAAATATCAACAAGACAGAAGCAGGAATTTTCATGATAAATACTCTCTGGCGATTTTATAAATTTGAAAGGGGACGGAGGGATTAAAATTAAATCCCTCCGTCCCCTTTTTATTAGTTACCGACTAAAATGGATACTGGGGCGGCGTGTCCTTGATTGTCATCCACTGCCAGCGTGTATATTCCTCCAGATCGGCAGGACCACCCACCGAGGCACCGCTTCCTGCGACGCCGGGCGCGCCGAACGGATTGTTGGCATCGTCATTGACCGTTTGATCATTGACATGCACCAGTCCCGATTTCAACTGGCTTGCCACGCGATTGGCGCGGCCCACCGACTGGGAGATCACACCGCTGGACAGTGACCCTTCATGCCTGTTGGCCAGTGCGACAGCTTCCTCATCGGTGTCGAAACAAATGATGTTGGCTATCGGGCCAAAAGTTTCCACGTCAAAAGCGGGCATGCCGGGTTTCACACCCGAGAGCACCGTGGCCTGATGGAAGAGACCATCGTTTTCACCCCCGGTTTCAATTTTAGCGCCCGCCTCGACAGACGCTGAAAGAATCCCTTTTACCCGTTCCAGTTGTTTCTGGTTTATCACGGGGCCCAGAGCAACCTGCCCCGTCGCGGGATTACCCACGGGCATATGCGAGGCTTTTTCAGCCAATTTTGCGACGAACTGATCATGGATGCCTTTTTGCACAAAAATACGGCTGGAA
>CBFICR010000186.1:0-2425 GCA_965661105.1 Pseudohongiellaceae bacterium
ATGCAGGATGCAGGATGCAGGATGCAGGATGCAGGATGCAGGATGCAGGATGCAGGATGCAGGATGCAGGACAATTGTGAATCGCGAGTTCGATCCGTCAACTCTCTTTTGTAAAATATTCAGTAAATTTTAAATCCCGGCACCAAAACCACCACCCATCCTCTTGCATCCTGCATCCTGTCTCCTGCATCCGTCCTTATTCTTTCGAAAACGAAACCCGATGCCCATGCCTAACCAACAACGCATGCTGCTTCGCTTTTTCCATATCCTCTGCCATCATTTCAGTCACCATCTGTTCCACGGTAATTTCCGGCACCCAGCCCAGCTTGTCTTTTGCCTTGGTCGGGTCGCCCAGTAACTCTTCCACTTCGGTAGGACGGTAATAATGGGAATCCACTCTGACAATGACATCACCCACCTTGATGGCGGGTGCGAGTGCGGCATCGGTTTTGGTGACCGTGGCAATTTCCTGTTCACCGCTGCCGCTGAAACTGATTTCCACACCAATCTCTTTCGCCGACAGCACCACAAAATCCCGTACTGAAATCTGTTTGCCGGTAGCAATAACAAAATCTTCCGGCGCATCCTGCTGCAGCATCAACCACTGCATGCGCACAAAATCTTTCGCATGACCCCAGTCGCGCTTGGCATTCATGTTGCCAAGATACAAACATTCTTCCAGCCCCTGGGCAATATTGGACAGCGCCCGGGTGATCTTGCGCGTCACAAAGGTTTCACCCCGACGTGGCGATTCATGATTAAACAAAATGCCGTTACAGGCATACATGCCATAGCCTTCCCGATAATTCACGGTGATCCAGTAGGCGTATAACTTCGCCGCCGCATAGGGCGAGCGTGGATAAAACGGCGTGGATTCTTTCTGCGGGTTTTCCTGGATCAAACCAAACAATTCAGAAGTGGAGGCCTGGTAAAAACGGGTTTTCTTTTCCAGCCCCAACAGGCGAATGGCTTCCAGTATCCGCAGCGTGCCCAGGCCATCCACATCCGCGGTATATTCCGGCTGTTCAAATGACACGCCCACATGGGATTGCGCGCCCAGGTTATACACTTCATCGGGCTGCACTTCCTGAATAATCCGCGTCAGGTTGGAGCTATCGGTGAGATCGCCATAATGCAGGGTGAGATGGGGATTGGATTCGTGCGGGTCCTGGTAAATATGGTCTATGCGTTCGGTGTTAAAAGAGGAGGCACGGCGTTTGATGCCATGCACGTCATAGCCTTTTTCCAGTAATAACTCGGCAAGATACGAACCGTCCTGCCCGGTGATGCCGGTGATTAGTGCTTTTTTCATGTTTTGTTGTCAGTTAACCTGTAAAATCAAAAACTTATTTGCACATATTATCCCATGACCCACAGGGCATAAACCAAAAAAGACTTTTAAATGACAGACTCCATTTTCATTGCCGGCCATAATGGCATGGTCGGTTCGGCTATTGTAAAAACCCTGCAGGAAACCACCCCTGAAGAGCGCCTGATTACCCGCGCCCATGCCCAGCTGGATTTACTTAACCAGCAAGCCGTCAATGCCTTTTTTACCAGCACGGAACTTGACCAGGTCTACCTGGCCGCCGCCAAAGTCGGGGGTATACACGCCAACAATACCTTCCCCGCCGAATTTATTTACCAGAACCTGATGATGGAATGCAATGTCATTCATGGCGCCCATCAGTCGAATATAGACAAACTATTGTTCCTTGGCTCTTCATGCATCTATCCAAAAATGGCCGAACAACCCATGGCAGAAGACTCTCTGCTCACCGGCACCCTGGAAGCCACCAATGAACCCTACGCCATCGCCAAGATCGCCGGCATCAAACTGTGTGAATCCTATAACCGCCAGTATGGTCGTGATTACCGTTCCGTCATGCCCACCAACCTCTATGGCAGCAACGATAATTTTCATCCGGAAAACTCCCATGTGATTCCCGCCCTGCTAAGACGCTTTCACGAAGCCAAAATCAACGGCGACAAGGAAGTGGTGATCTGGGGCAGCGGGAAACCCAAACGCGAATTCCTCCACGTAGACGACATGGCCGCCGCCTGCGTGTTCATCATGAACCTGCCAAAGGAAGACCTGGCCAGGGTCACTGACCCCATGCTCTCCCACATCAACATCGGCACCGGCGAAGACTGCTCCATCGCCGAGCTGGCAGACACCATAAAACAGGTCGTGGATTTCCAAGGCCAGATCACCTTCGACACCAGCAAACCCGACGGCACCCCCCGCAAACTCATGAACGTCACCAAACTCCACGACCTGGGCTGGACCCACTCCATCTCCCTGGAAGACGGCCTGAAACAAACCTACACCTGGTTCCAGCAAAACCAGAACAACGTCCGAGCAAGCTAACCCCAAACTCCAGAATACTGTAACCCCGTAGGTCGGATAAGCGCAGCGCCATCC
>CBFICR010000187.1:0-2419 GCA_965661105.1 Pseudohongiellaceae bacterium
GCAAACCATT
Organism: Pseudohongiellaceae bacterium; assembly: GCA_965661105.1. Lineage (GTDB taxonomy): Bacteria > Pseudomonadota > Gammaproteobacteria > Pseudomonadales > Pseudohongiellaceae > Eutrophocola. The sequence continues at coordinate 11 of CBFICR010000187.1, forward strand.
GCAGGGAATAAGAGAAATTCCTGCTGGTATCAACCATCACAGTAGGCCAGTGCCGAATCAGCACTCCCGGCTGGCCTTCATCCAGTCTGACTTCATAGGGAAAGTAGGTCTCATCAAACAGATGAGCAATTTCCAAAGTGTTGAGGTAACGAAGCTCGAGCGGCCAGCGGACGTTGGTTAAATCAATATTATTGGTGCGGTCGGCCTGTTTGGGCGTGGGGACGAAAACCTGGCCCTGAATGGTATGTTTTCCTAAAATTGGCTGAACTTTTTCTTTCGTTTCTTCATAGGTATTGGCCAGTATCCAGCCGCGACTGACAAAGACTACTTTCTCGGATGAATCCAGCTTGAATGGCGTGATTACCTCGTAACCAATGTTCTCTTCATAAGTCTGATAAATAAGAAAAATGGTTTTCTCATTCAGGAATTCGCCGGTGGCGTTGACATGAAGATTCTGGATATTCCGGGCATCATTTTCCAGCCCTGACATGGGGACATCGTCGACGGGAACTGACTGATCTGTGCCCATTTCCATGTAGGTGTTTTGTAGAGACATTTTCTCCTGGGCGCGCTCAAGTTGCCATAAACCCAGTCGCATTAATCCAGCCAGCACCAGCAGAATGAAGAAAGCCACTACCCAGTTAAAGCGGATTTCCAGTTCTCCGAAGGTAAATACTTTAGTTTTCATGGCAGTTAATCTGGCCTTGGTCTCAGGTTCAAAAGAGGGGCCATTATGCCATAAATATGGTTCGGGATTAACGTAGAGGACTTAATAAATATTGAATGCGGGGCATACAAACCGACCGTAAACCGTTATTTGAAAATAAGGACTACAGTCGGTAGAGGGTCAAAAAATATGTAGTTACGGTGTTGTGATCAGACCGCAATTTTATGGGAAGCAATTCCGGCCAGGGTTAATATAATCCCACCAACCGCTACTATTGCCAATCCACCACAAAGCATGAAAATCATTATCTTTCTCCTGTTTTTTGTTTGACTGTGCAAACTATACAAACAGGGACGATTTGCGGCATTGATCTGAATCAATGGATTGATTCCCAATTAATATTGGTGGAAAGCAAGTAGCGCGTTCTTCACGGTAAGAAGAAAGATAAATGAAGACGGATAAATAAAGAAGGGCAAACGTGCTAAGGAATTGGAGCTGATATTGAGAAGGGAGATAATCAGGGAAGGTGAAATTAATGCGACTGGCCTAAAGGCCAGTCGCAGATACTGCTAACCATTCAGATAATGCACCAGCGTGAGTCCAAGTATTACTACCAGCATAATGAAAGCAAAGGCATCAGCATCACTGTCACTACCTTCTTCATAATGGACCAACTTGTCTTCTTCGTTAAGGCTCATAATTGTATTGTCTTTGTTGTTCTGAAAATAATAGTCAAGTGTTTGGTAAAAATCCGGAAGAAGGACTTAGTGTCCTTCTTCCATTGAGTCTTCAGCCTCATGATGTAATACATCAGCCACATGAATTCGTTCAGCTGCTGCAGGACGACCCATGTAATCAACACGGTTACCAAATACATACAACCCTTCTGAAATCATAAAGCCAATCAGGAATATGAGAAGCAGGGGTGGCCCCAGAATGGCGGTAATCAGCGCCATGCGTTCCCACATCACATGCATGAAGATGGCAACAATAAAGCCAGCCTTAAGGAGCATGAAGACGATGATGAGAGTCCAGCGCAACATGCCCTGGAAATCAAAGTAATCAACCATGTAGGAAAAAAAGCTCAGAACAAAGAGCAGGATCCATACTTTCAGGTAAACCCCAATAGGATGCTGGGCTTCTTCTTCGTGATTCTCGGATTGTTGTGTTGCAACGTTTTCCATAATTTTATAAACCTCTTACCGCGCTAAATTAAATTCTTACCAGAGATAGAAAAATGCAAAAATGAAAACCCATACCAGGTCAACAAAATGCCAGTACAGACCAGTGATTTCAACAATCGAGTAGTCGCCTTTCTTGTCGTAATCACCGCGTAGTATTTTCCTTGCTATCACAAGCAAGTAGATAACCCCGCAAGTAACGTGTAATCCGTGGAAACCTGTGACCATGAAGAAGATGGAGCCAAACTGTGGGGCGCCAAACGGGTTGGTCCAGGGACGAACGCCTTCAGCAATAAGCTTGGACCACTCAAACATCTGCATGCCTACGAAAGATGCACCCAGAAGCGCTGTAACCAACATAAGCTTGAAGATCTTTTCTTTATCCCTGAAGTGGGCAAAGCGCACGGCCAAAGCCATCGTGCCCGAACTTGTGATCAGGATGAATGTCATGATCGCAATAAGAATCAGTGGAACATTTTGCCCAAACAGTTCAAGAGCAAATACTTCACTGGGGTAGGGCCAGGGGTCGGTTGTGGTTCGTCGAACATTCATATAGCCAAC
>CBFICR010000188.1:0-2349 GCA_965661105.1 Pseudohongiellaceae bacterium
TGACCCCTTGATTTTTGATTCATTTCAGCTCAGCGAAATTGTACTTTCGAAAAAGCCCGTTTCGAAAAGATGTTTTTTTGAACCGCAAACCCGCCAAACCGAATATTAATAGAAAGAATGCCGATGGCTCCGGAACTGGGGCCAGGGGACCCATATCAAAACGGACACGTCGACCATTCTCTACAGCAAGACTGATCTGGCTGCCATCGGCTGACATACCCAGCCAACTTCCTCCACCAATAATGCCGCTGAGTTCTTGGTCCCAGAATGAGCCAATCATGGACCAGTCGTTGTTTAGGTGCCCAATAACATAACCGTCAGTACAACAAAAAAGACCTCTGTTTACTGTACCAAAGACGGTACTGTCAATACTCTGTTCCAGGGTATATGCGTCAGTGTTATAGTTAAATACATCATCCAGATTTGCGAGCGTGGACTCCAACAGACCGGTTGAGGAATTATAGGCATACTTAATAGCTGTGGCATTTCCATCATCAAGTATCCCGAATTGCGCCTTATCTCCGGTTAGCTCCCATTTCATTTTAACTATGAATCCATCCGGGTCAGCGGGTGCATCAATGACAGTAAAAAACCCGAGATTACCCGAGGCATCATTGACAAAGAAGTTCAGCACACCATCTGCCACCGCCTCTGGCCCGCCATTAAGTTGCCCATTATAAGAAGAGTTGACGGGCGATCCATACTGGTAAAAATCAGCAAATGTACCACTCCCGGAATAGACTTCGATTGCACCGAGGATATTGTTATCAAAATCACCAGCGCCTGCCGCAGATTCCTGGGAAACACGAATCATGCCTGCAAAAGCAGAGTGACATGCCATTAGAGCAAAAAGTGCAAAGCAAAAAGATTTTTTGAGGAGGGGTTGGAGACGCATTTAATCTACCTTTCTGAAGTGACGGGATTCGAACAACCAGGGTACACACTTCGTTATCCCATGTACGCATATTATTAAGGGCAAACAGCCAATGCACTGATTTTAAGGTTTATCAGGACACCCACTCTTTATCTGAACCAGTCTAATATCACCGAGTAGCCGTTCTTGAGCTATTCGAGTTGCCCCTCTCTTTTCTGTTTTTCAAACCTCATTGTGTTTCAAATGAAGTTCAGGCAAAAAAAAGCCCTGCATGGCATGGCTTTTCCTTATTTCTATGAGTGCTTATTGAAAGCGCTTGCGACGTCTGGTTTTAAACAAGCCCGCCAAGGCCAGGGTGAACAGGGTCAGTGAACCAGGTTCTGGCACGCTCGCTGAGGCTGACCAGGCCACGGCCTGTTCCAGTAGCTGGTCGGCTTCACCGGATCTGAGGGCTGCGTTGTCGTAGGTGTCACGGGCCATGTATAGCGGACCCAGGTAGACCGAACGGCCCACGTCGTCCTGGGCTGCGATACTGACGGCATTGGGGGCACTGCCAACAATGTTGCCGAGCACAAAAGCGCCTGGATCGACTCCATCATTGCCGGTTTCCACGTAATTGGCACTGGCCTGGAAGTTGCTGACACCTGTGGTTATGGCATGGGAAGAGTCAGTAATATTGATAACGTCCGTGGAATAACCGAAGTTATAGCTGTTGTTGGTAATCACCGGCGAAATGACCTGGGCATCTTCCGCCGCCTGGCTGGTCAATGAATTGCCGAGCACGGAATAGCGATACCAGCCAGTGGATACAATCCCGTTACCGGCTTCCAGAAAATCCCTTGCTGCTGCCAGGAAAGCGTCTGAATACCCATCAGTGCTGTATCCGCTGCCACCGATTACCAGCGCATCGTAACCTGCCAGGCTGCTGACAGAGGTAATGCTGCTCTGGGCCACCAATGTGGCATTGAAATCAAATACGCCACTGTCATTTAACTGGGCCACCACAGCAGAACCTGTTCCGTAAGCAGTATTGTCGTTCACTACGGCAATATTCAAGGGCCCGGCAAACGCGGTATTCACAACCCCCAAAAGTCCTGCCAGGGTTATGGCTCCAAAAACACGGAATAGTCGGTTTACTGCTTTCATGGTTTTCGCTCCAGATGGTATTTTTATTTCTATTGGCATTTAGATTTCATTTAATAAGCAAATATCATTCCTTTCTTATAACTCATTGAAATAATTAGTTATTTATTATTTTACCTTAAGAATTCAGCCCTGTTTGTAAAGAAAATGGACAGTTGAAAGGCCGCGACAAGGACATGCCTACTTCCCCGTGCGGCGCATGCCATCAAAGGGGAATCAAAGGGGGCAGAGTACTTTGATTTTGCCAAACCAGTAGTGAAATCAAGTTACTCTGACCCCTTTGATTTCGGGAGTTCGCATCTCTCCGGGCGTGCCAAATAAACATTCCCACC
>CBFICR010000189.1:0-2341 GCA_965661105.1 Pseudohongiellaceae bacterium
GAATACATCGAGCACTGCGAAAATCCCCGTGTCATTCCGCAACACCCTTCAGGTCTCGTAACAAGTAATCAGAATAGAAACCCCAGTTCTTCGCACCAGGATAAACGGTTCGATTCCGCCTCTGGGCACCATTTATCCTACAAAGAAAACCTGTACCGGGAAGTGAGCCTCGCAATTTATAGCCGAGAGTTTACACACAGCCGGCAGGGAGAACGCAGTTCTCCTGAATCACAAATGCCAAAGAGTTTCATTTCCAGAAAACTCACTGAATACATCGAGCACTGCGAAAATTCTAGCGCCATTCCACAACAATAATCAGGCCTTAAAAACACTACAGTCACTTTAACTAAACCTGGAAGATAAACGCGCCTTCCATAAATCATAGCTATCCTGAAGCATCAACCAGCTTTCAGCTGAACCGCCCAGCACGCCGGAAAGCCTGACTGCCATTTCAGGCGACACATCAGAAACACCATTTAACAAGCGATTAAAAGTGCTGCGTGCAACACCAAGCCGATCAGCCACTTTATTACCGGTGACTTCATTAAAAGGATCAATATAGGTCCTTTGAATCAATGCACCTGGGTGCGGTGGGTTGTGCTGCTGGATAGACATTAGTGATAATCCTCATAATTTACGACGTATGCATCGCCGTCTTTGAATATAAAAACAATTCGCCAATTGCCAGAAACACTAATCGCCCAATGACCCTTTAGCTTTCCTTTAAGTTCGTGCAATTGGTATCCAGGTTTATCAATATCTCCTATTTCCTGAGCCGCATGCAGAAACGCGAGCTGATCAGCTATTTTTTGGGCGTGGCTCGATTGAATGCCTGAGGTACTGCCTTTAGTGAAGAATCTCTCCAAGCCTTTGTGCTTAAAAGTCTTGATCATCTGAAATCCCTGTCAGCACTATTTATTATTCATCTAAATCAAGAGTAATGATAGCCCGATATTCCGTAGTGCGCAACAGGGATCGTTACTTGCTACATACACACGAAACGGCTTCATGTAGATTCATCTTCATAGCACACTATTTAGCGCACTATGTTTCTTGTTTTAACTATTTGATTAAATTGACGAACCTGCCACCAGTTCAATTGAAAATCCTCGTGTCATTCCGTAACACCCTTCACATCTCGTAAAAAGTAAACAGAACAGTAACCACAGCTCTTCGCATCAGAATAAACGTTTCGATTCAGGGTCGACATAAATCTTATTTAAATAAATCCCCCCCCCTTTTAGGTCCTTTTAGACCAACCTCAATCCTGCAGCCCTGTATTGCCAGAAAGCTCTTCCAGCCTTTCCAGCCAGCGTTCTTCCATGCATTCATATGGCTGCATCCAGCCCAGTGGCAAAGGTGTCCATTCCAGACGATATGACAGAGGCGCCTCGTGCCAGAGCGGATCATGCAAGACGGTGTCGGCGGCAAGACGCGGTGTGCCATCGGCATCCTGTGTCAGGGTGAAACGTTCGGTGATGATAGTTTCAGCACTATGGGGAAAACGCGAGTCGACCATTTCCTGCAGATGCGCGGTTTCAACCACCAGTACATCGCCCTCCCAATGACCAATGGAATAGCCCTGGCGTGATGGAAAAATGGCATCCGGGGATTCTATGCGGTCACCAAGAAACACGCGCCGCGTTTCGCTTTGCCATTCGTTGATCAGCGTGACCTGGTCAGGTTTGTGGATGACTTCCAGAGGGTAGTTGCCACCTCCCATCATCATTTCCGGCATGCCGTGTGTAACGCACCATAGCGTCGGGCTGTCACCGACCGGATCCACCAGATTGCGATAGGTATCGAACTGGCGCTGGCCTTCTGGAGTAAGGTCGAGTTCCGGATAGCCCTGGGCACTGGTCATAGGCACACTGGCCAGTTGCCAGACTCCGGTAAAGTCAGGACGGGTTTGGGCCAGCAGGGATGTATGCAAACCTGCAGACAGGCACAGGATGAAACAGAGTTTGAAAATGACAGCACGCAACATGTGATTTTCCTTGGTAAAAACGGCAGTTGACAGGCTGAAATATTACCACAGACACGCAGACTGCAGGTTCTGGAACGCACAGCGGACCATCCATTAACGGACGAATAAAGGGCTTTACCTGTGGCCTCCCAATGCCTGGTTAATAATACCACCTGGATAATGACTGGTAAGCCCGGAAACCAACGCTTCTATTTCACCATTGGTATAACTATTGCACTGTCTTCAGAACGCTATCCCCGGTTTATTGGAGGCAACTTGCTTCGCACCCTTTGTATATCCCTCGCGGCCACGGCTCTCGCGACGTTGCCGCTTGCCTCTTTCACACAAATCGAAACACCGGGCGTCACCGCGCCG
>CBFICR010000190.1:0-2301 GCA_965661105.1 Pseudohongiellaceae bacterium
TATAGCGATGAAAGATGCTTTTGATTTTGTGGTATATGAAGAATCCAGTTTAAGTAACGCTGTTGGTAAAACGGTAATTATTGAAGGGCTGATCAGGGAAAAAGCGCAAGTTGAAGATAGTAAGTCAATTACAGCTGTAGATCAGTCTGCCGAGACCGGGTCTTCTATAAATAGTATGCCGGGAATTTCAGCAAACAGTGACAACAGTGAGGTGCTTGAGATTGAGACAGCTCCAGTTAAGACCGCCAGAGTCCTTAGCCTTGAAGAGCGTGATATTAACCTCAGTAAGAAAGCCGCCTCATTGATTCAGCGCGGTCAGATTATTGATGCTTATGCTGAGTTATTGAAATTTATCGAAGAAAATGCAGAAGCACACCATTCCAGGGAAACCCTGGCTACCTTGCTTTTTGCGCAGCAAGAGTATCGGCAAGCGGATGTAATTATTGCTCAGGGCTTGCAGTTAGCACCCAATTATTCAGCGTATAAAAAAATAAAGGCAAGATTGCTGATGATGAACAGAGAGGCCGGTACTGCTGCAAATTTTCTCTCTGTTAATCCGCCAACATTAACAGCTGATCCGGAGTACTTTGAGCTACTTGCTTCAGCGTATCAGCAGAATATGCAGCACAGAAGTGCTATTGAGACATATCAGAATTTAATCCGCCATGACAGCCAGCAGGCACGATGGTGGGTGGGGATGGGTGTTTCTCTTGAGGCCAGTGGCGAAGTTGATGATGCTTTATCAAGTTATCAAGCTGCTTTGCAAAACCCTGAATTAGATGCGGCTTTAAGGCAGTACAGCCAGAACAGAATCAAATTTCTAAGAAACTGAATATGAGTGCAGTCAAGAAAAAAGTCAGAATTGGCAACCTTTTGGTTGAGAATCATATTATTTCTGAAGCGCAGCTCAATGATGCCCTAGAGAAGCAGAAACACAATGGTCTTAAACTCGGACGCACTCTTATTGAGATGGGTTATGTCGATGAGATGCGCTTTCTGGAGTTTTTGTCACAACAGTTAAATATTCCTTTTGTTGATTTGAAGGTGCATAACTTTGATGTTGGATTGATCCAGAGATTGCCAGAAGTCTATGCAAGAAGGTTCAGGGCAATAATATTATCTGAAAATGAAAAAGGTGTTTCAGTAGGTTTGGTTGATCCGCTAGACATTTATGCTTATGACGAATTATTAAGGCTTCTGCAAACCAATATCGAAATAGCCATTGTTCGTGAAAAGGATTTGCTTAGTACACTTGATCTGGTTTATCGACGCACGGAAGAAATTGCCAATTATGCGGAAGAACTTGATGAGGAAATTACTGAGGGGCAGTTTGATCTTGAAGAACTGACGCCTTCAGATGAAGAAGAAGGCGCAACAGTAGTCAAGTTATTGAAATCCATCTTTGAAGATGCCGTCCAGGTGAGAGCTTCTGATATTCATATCGAGCCTGATGAAACGGTTCTTAGAATACGACAACGGGTTGATGGTGTGCTCCATGAGCAGATAGTAAAAGAGAAAAGAATTTCGGCGCCATTGGTTTTGCGTTTAAAGTTGATGGCGGGATTAAACATTTCGGAAAGACGATTGCCACAGGATGGGCGTTTTAGCTTGATTGTTAAAAACAGAAAGCTGGATATTCGTGTTTCAACGATGCCAATAGAAAACGGTGAATCAGTAGTACTGAGGTTACTGGATCAAAGCGCAGGAGCTACCCATTTGGGTGAAGTAGGGATGCCAGAGAAAATGCTTGAAACGTTCAGGCGGCTTATTCATCTTCCCCATGGTTTGATACTGGTTACCGGTCCTACAGGAAGCGGAAAGACAACGACGCTTTACGGCGCCTTGCAGGAGCTTAACGAAGCTGGGAAAAAAATTATTACGGTAGAAGACCCGGTTGAGTACAAATTATCAAGAATAAACCAGGTACAGATTAATCCTAAAATTGACCTGAGCTTTGCGCGAGTGTTGAGAGCAGCATTGCGTCAGGACCCTGACATTATTTTGATTGGTGAAATTCGTGATGGTGAGACTGCAGAAATTGCCTTGCGTGCAGCAATGACAGGTCATCTTGTGTTGTCCACATTGCATACCAATGATTCGCTTTCCAGTGCCATGCGTCTTGTAGATATGGGCGCAGAGGGTTTCCTGACAGCGTCATCATTAAGAGCAGTACTGGCTCAGCGTCTGGTCAGAAGGTTATGTGAAAACTGTGCCGAGGATTATGAGCCATCATCCATTGAGCAGGCCTGGCTGGAAGAAAAGTTGAAAGATCAGGGAATAGAGCTGAATCTTAAAAAGGCC
>CBFICR010000191.1:0-2240 GCA_965661105.1 Pseudohongiellaceae bacterium
AAAGCAGAGAAAAGCGGAAAAAAGCGTAGGAAGTAAGTGGAAAAAGCTGGGAAGGAAAAGCGAATGAGAAATTGGCGCGCCCGGAGAGATTCGAACTCCCGACCAACTGGTTCGAAGCCAGTTACTCTATCCAGCTGAGCTACGGGCGCAATAAAACTTAAGCCATATTTTCAATTGAAGAGGGAGGCCATAATACGCAAAAACATTCCATTTCACTAGCACAATGAAAGCGATTGTCTTCCTTGCCTCGACTCTGTGCGCTGCGCGACATGACATATGTCAATTTGATACTGGCAGTTTCGGATAACATATAGCCCTATCTGAAGACAAGGAGTAAAAACCTATGGAGCATCAACCAACAAACCTTTCTGCTCGCAACGCCATTCTTGTATTTTTCATAGTGTCATTGACGCTCTTTTCTTTACCCGGCATGACACAAACGGCATTAACTCCTGATGAAATAGCTGATCTGCAATTTATGCGAGAAGAGGAAAAGATGGCACGTGACCTTTATAGCGCTTTCTATGACTTATGGGGCACGGACATCTTTCTGAACATAGGCAGTGCAGAGCAAAGACACATGGATGCGGTGCTAGACTTGCTCAATCGCTATAACATCACTGACCCTGCCAGCGGTCAGCCTGAGGGAAGTTTCGTGAATGATGACCTGCAGGCACTCTATGATGACCTTTTAAGTCAGGGATCAGATTCCGTCGCTGACGCTCTTGCCATGGGTATTGTTGTTGAAGAAACCGACATTGCCGACCTTGAAGCTTCAATTGCACAAACCAGCTTGTCACCAATCTTGCGTGTTTACCGCAATCTGCTGAAAGGCTCTGAAAATCATCTTTCAGCTTTCAGCAATCGCCTACAGCAGCTTGATCCTGATGCTAATGGAGGGAGCAGTTACGGCCCTGGTGAGGGTACCTCGGTTTATGAGCCGTTTAGTCAAACCGTCTATATTCCCGCAATTGATGTCATTTCCAAATCCGGGGCCACTGTAGTTTATGATGCATACTTGCGGGTTATCGAGTCACTTCCGATAACGCTGGAATTGCTGAGTATCTCGTCAACAGACAAAATACCAAGTAATGAGCATGCCAGTTACATCATTTCCGAGGCCGTCCTGACTATTCCGTCACTGAGAGTGGGATCACAGCAGGTGGACAGTCTTAATGATTCAGAATACCTGGCTGTATTTAATTTGGCGGCCGCTGAAAAAGGCGCAATATTTATTTTGGAATCGCTTACGCCTTTGTAAAATCAATTCTGCCAAAAAATTTAACTTTGCCTACCTTTCCTTGTTTGTAGCGGGGCGCATGGCGTAGAATCGCTGCCTCACTTAAGCAAGGGCTTAATATTTCTTTTCATGCCTAAACATGATTCCCCACCAGCAAAGGAAACACCAGAGTCCGGCCCCGAGAGGAAGATGCCGCGTTCCTTTGCTGCCCTGGAATCCATTCCCTTTCGCTGGTTGGTATCCAGCCTGGGCACATTCTTTCTGGCTATGCAGGGTCAGTTGGTGGTGCGTTCCCTGCTGGCTTATGAACTCACTCAAAGTCCTTTTGCGCTGGCCATGGTGAATCTGGTGATTGCCACGCCGATGTCTATTGGTCTTTTATTTTCGGGTGCCATCATTGATCGAGTGGAGCGTCGCGGACTGACGATTATCAGTCAGAGTATAGTGCTGGTAAATGAACTGGTGGTGCTGGTGTTGCTGGTGGCAGGTGTACTGGAATTCTGGCACCTGTTGGCGACGGCTTTTATTCTTGGCGTGAACTTTCCCTTTCTGATGCCAACGCGAACCGCGATGATTTATTCCCTGGTGGGTCGTGAAAAACTGGGCAATGCCATGGCGCTGCAGGCCACGGCCCTGAATATTGCCCGTATTGTTGGCCCGGCAGGCATGGGTCTGTTGATTCCCTTGATTACCATGCCAGGCGCCTATCTCGTGTCAATACTGCTGTATGGTTTCTCCATTTATGGCATGGTTCGACTCCCTAAATCCTATCCCGATAACAAAACCGTGAAAGGCTTTTTTGAGGATGTGACCTACTCCTTTAAATATGTAGCCAACAACCGCGCGATCCTGCTGTGTCTTATATTTGGTTTATTTCCCATGCTGTTGGCTTTGCCGATTATCAGTTTCCTGGTGGTTTTCACTGAATCGGTATGGGGCGTCAGTGAAACCGCCCTCGGCATCATGATGGGCAGTGTGGGGGTTGGCGGCATTATTGGCT
>CBFICR010000192.1:0-2208 GCA_965661105.1 Pseudohongiellaceae bacterium
GGCATTACGGTTTTACCAGCAGCATCTATTACCCTGGCATTCAGAGGCGCCACGATATCCTCTCCTAGCGCTGAAATCAGTCCATTTTCCCACAGCACGCTCCCCTGTTCCATGACATTACCGTTGCCATCAATAACTCTGCCCTTAGTAATAAAAATAATGTTTTCATCTACCGGAATTTCTACGGTATTCGTACCTGACTCAACAGGCCCGGCCTGTTCACTGCAGGCGGAAAGAAATATTGTCGCAAAGACAAATAAGGAAGCCATTCTTAACATTGTTGAATTCTCCATGGAGTGTGTCACTGTTTACAGAATTATGCCCCGGACGTTAAGCCAGATTCTGTTCACTATTTATTTATAATTTTCATATTATTTTTAAGGTCAGAAAACATACCATAATTGCCGCGAAATAACCTCTCCGGAAAAACCCCGATCAAGTGACTGACAAGACATAAAAAAGGGCTTATAAAAGCCCTTTTCATAATCATTTCCTGGTTCATTATTGCTGATTTACCTGTGCTTTTTCAGCTCAGGTCCCGGCGCAGTGAGTCAGCGATATTATCAGGTATTTGCAGGGGGCCAATTTTGAATCCTTCCAGGTCACAACCGGCTAAAATTGCTGCCCCGTTTCTGGCGTCTGCAACCATTTCAGGAGTCAACTGGAAGCGGACAAAATGTACGCTTGACGTTTTCACTTCATTGGCACGTTCCATATCCTCATCGGCAATGGCATATACCTTGTCATGCCCTGCTACCTGCATCCACACCAGGTCTTCGACATTTTTTAATTCCTGCAAGCGCAATTTGCGCTCTTCCACATCTTCATATTCGATCATGAAGGTGGCTTTCCAGTTGTCACCATCCGGAATCAGGGGGTTATAGGCATCCAGCTCATCCTGGATACCGGCAGCCTCGAATACCTTTTCTATTCGCAGCATTTCCTGGATCTGGTATTTCAGCGTCAGCGCATCCTCAAACAGCAGTCGTGCATTATCATTTAATTGCAGGTTTCTGTTTTTCTTGTGCTCCAGCACTTGTGCCCTGAATTCCGCGCGCTTTTGGGCATAGTCTTCCAGGGACCACAAATCATCTCTGGTCAGTTTGTTCATTATTACTCCTGAATAATCTTAAAAAACGAAGCTCAATTTTCCTTTTTACGATCAAAGACCGTAAGCGATCCGCAACAAGGTCATGGGGTGCTCAGGTTTATCTACCTTCTCGGAAAGGTTCCCTATATGAGTAGCTGCCATCGGGCAATCTGAAATGAAATAATCCGGATCCTGCGCATCCACTTTCCTGACTACAGGTCGGGCAATCTTTACTGCGATGTCATAGGTTTCCTTCTTCACGGCGTAGGTACCGTCATGACCGGAACATCTTTCCTGGGCCTGCACCTGGGTGTCAGGAACCAGGTTGAGAATATCGCGGGTCTTCAGTCCGATATTCTGTACACGCAAATGACAGGCAACCTGGTAACTGATATCACCGAGCGCCTTCTTGAAATCGGTATTGAATGCGCCTTCTTTATGGCGCAGGAACAGGTATTCAAAAGGATCAAAAAAAGCCTGTTTCACTTTTTGTACATCTTCGTCATCAGGAAACAGCAGTGGCAGCTCCTGCTTGTACATCAGCACACAGGACGGGATGGGAGCGATCAGATCAAAACCTTCATCGACCAGCTTTGCCAATACCGGGATATTCGCTTCTTTTAATTCTCTTACCGACTCAAGGTCTCCCAGTTCCAGCTTCGGCATACCGCAACAGGCTTCTTTTGGCACCAGTTCAATATGAATGCCGTTATGCTGGAATACCTGGTAAAAATCTTCACCCAGATGGGGGGCGTTATAGTTGCCGTAACAGGTGGCATAAAAGGCTACCTTGCCTTTTGTTCGGCCTACGGCTTCAGGTTCAATTGCGCCTTTTTGCTGTTGCTCATTTTCCAGCACCTTCACCCGCTTGCGCAGATTGTTCCGATGGTAACCGGGCACTGGCGCAGAATGATGCACCCCCAGCGTAGTTTCGAGCACTTTTCGAAAAGCCCCGTTGTTATTTAATGCATTGACAGTGATATCCATCAGCGGAATTGTCGCCATCTTTCCCACCATATCGGTGCTGGTCAGAGTACGATCGCGAAATGATGCGCCATTTTTTTTGAAGTTGACTGCCTTGGCACGCAACATCAGGTGTGGGAAATCTACGTTCCACT
>CBFICR010000193.1:0-2184 GCA_965661105.1 Pseudohongiellaceae bacterium
TTCGTCTGCAGGCCAGGAGGCTTCAGCACGATCAACGATAATGAACTCGTCCGCGGTAAAATCAAACTCAGTCGGATCTTCCTCAATACGTTTCAGACTGTAGACAAGCCTGTCCATCAGTCGTTGGCGGTAACGATTAAAAATCAGGTAGCCGAAATCAACATTGCCTGCCTGTAACAAGTCATCCAGTTGTGTTCGATATTGTTCAAACTCATTGATATCCGTCTGGGTAAAGTAGATTCGCGTACCATCCAGCGTTTTGATAAAGCTATCCAGCATCTCACTGGAAAACTCATCATTAAAATTGATTTCAGAATAATGATTTCTGGTCAGCTGGCGAATAATGTCCTGGGTAGTCTCGCTGTAAGCGGGTTCAGGGTTTAATTCTTCAAAAATCAGATCGACATCGAGAGGTATATCCGCGGGCAGATATAGCGGTTGTTGCGCCTGAACGCCACTCAAACTCAAGATAGCGCTGAAAGCGATTACCAGAAGGAGTGAAATAGAGCGATACAATGTGCGATTCTTCATAATACTGCCTTATATAAAAGTGACTCTGTGACTCTTTGATTCAATCAGCGATGCGACCATTGAACTTGAATGGATCATTAGCAGGGCGCATAGCACCCGCCAAACCCTGTCGTCGCAAAATTACCTTACATCTTACTATCTTATGCCTGAATTTTGGCAAAAATATGTATTCTGTCTTCAGTTTGGGTTAAGTCGGGTATATTCAAGGCAATGTACGTAAATATAATCAATCCGGTTTGATTCTTTTCTTGCGTGCAGAGGCATGGCGTTCGTTAAGCTGGACATCAATGTAACGATCGGTAATGGCGCTGGAACCATGGCCTGCGTCATCGCGCACATGTTCCCTGGGCCGATGTTTCACATCTTCCGAAATGCCGGTATGACGCAGCCAGTGCACAGTCGCAGCGGTAAGTGCTTGAGCTTCCTCAGTAAAACCATCCTTGCGCAATCTGTTTTCTGCGCCATCAAAGCAGGCCTGCACAATGCCACGAATCTGGCGGGTGCTGGTAATACCGCCCTGGCCACGTGCTTTATGAACCAGAGGCGTATATTCACCCGGTGAGGGCAACTCGGGCAGGCCTCTGGCCTGTCGATAACGTTTCAGCGCTTCCAGCATGGAGTCACTAACCGATATCTGGCGCTCCTTATTACCTTTGCCCACGGTTCTGAACCACCAGTTTCCCTCCAGATCGCGCTCAAAATCGCCCATTTTCGGGGTCCAGCGATCGGTTTCAACCAGCTCAGAGATTCTCAGATACATGCCAAAAAGCGCATTCATGATAAACAGCGTGCGTTCATGGATAGTGTCTTGTGCAGCCATTTTTTCTGCGGTTTCCAGCACATAACTCCACTGTAATTGAGAAAGACGTCGAATCGCCTTGGTGGACTGGGTTTTTCTCAGGAACTTACCTTTCTGACGAATTTGAGAGACCGGATTAAATTCAAGATATTCCTCTTGAATCAGGAAGTTACAAAAACTACTTAAGACCCCAAAAATACTCTGGATGGCGCTTTGGGAAAGGAAGTAGGGGGCTTCTCCGGGACTTTTGGGATGCACAACATAGGGTCTCCAGTCAGGGTTAGGCACCCTTTCTCCACCCTTAAGCTCATATCTGGAGACATTTTTTTCACCGACCCATGTTTTGGGTGGTTTACTGGCAAATTCAATATAGCTCTCAATATCCTCACGCCTGATGCTTTTCAGTGATTTTCTGGCGATCAACCAGCACCAGTGCAGGAAATGTTCAATTTCACGACGATAAGTGGAAAATGTATCCGGACTGCCACGATAGGAATAAAGAAATTCACTGGCGAGCTGGTAATCCTCGGTAGCATTTTCAGGTTCATCCTCAAGCAGGTGCTTTACTGTGGAGATACGATGCTTGTAAGGATTCGCCATTTCTTCCAGAGTATCGAAAAACGGGACTGGTGGCCTGACAGATGACATTGAACGCTGACTATTCCTGGTTGGTTGTTTTACCTGCAAGCAGGCTCTGGATGGGTAAAATCAATATATAGAATTAACTTTACAAAATAAGCATAACTAATTGTTTATTAAAATTAAGTCTCTAGATACCACCCTATATCGCCAACCCCACTATTTCCGGTAATAAAGATTACCGGAAATAGTGTGGCAGATCCAGAGTACCCTTT
>CBFICR010000194.1:0-2134 GCA_965661105.1 Pseudohongiellaceae bacterium
GGAGATGGTGCCATAGACCATCAGGTCGTCAGTAAGGAGGTAATCCACGGTGCCGCGCCAGTCCACTTCTGACCAGGAGTCATCTGTGTTAACGGTAGTGGAAGTGGTTCCCGGCGCCGGAGTAAAATTTCCGGAAGCATATTCTGTTTGCTCATAATCCTTTTCATCATAGGCAAAGCGCACACCCGCGGTAATATTCAATGCATCTGTTGCATGCCAGGTACCATTGAAAAATGCTCCCCAGGAATCCGATTTCTGAGTGGTGGCAGTATCACCGGTGACAAGTCCACCGGTCCAGCCATTACCATTGGGATTCTGGTTTGTCGGGGTAAAAAACGGTAAACCGGGAGCCCCAAAAATACTGGTGCCGGTTGCCTGTAACAGGGCGTTACGCGGACTATCAGCCGTTTCATGGAAATAACTCAGGCCTGATACCATGTCCAGCTTGCCATCAAAGTGACTGGAGTTTAACTGCAGCTCCTGATAAAAGGTCCAGGATTCTGCCTCACTGGGACGACGTTCCATCCCCAGCAACTGCCAATCAGTGATACCGCTACTTTCAAAGTCCGAATAACCACTGACAGAGGTCAGACTCATGGTGTCGGATAACTCCCAGTTAACGGTCATGTCGTACTGGGTATAGGTGTTTTCATTGACCTGTTTACACAGGTCATCCCAATCCGGATCCGCATCATCAAGGAAACAAAAGCTGGGCATGGTGTAATCATCCAGCAGCAGGCGTGGATCATTGTTCTGCAGGCGCGGTTGCCCTGATGACTCAAGGAAGTCAGACATCCAGTCAGCATAGCCACCCTCAAAACTGATTACATTGCTGACACCATTGATGGGATCCACCGGGGACATATCAAAGGTTTCCAGATCCTGGGGGTTACCATCGGAATCTGACTCAAGATGCATGACCCCGAAATTGACACTGACAGCAGCACTGGGTTCCCAGGCACCACGCAGACGCAGAATCAGGTTTTCCGAGCTGCCGAGTTCCTGGGGCCCACGGTCCACATAACCATCCTGACTCAGATAAGCCGCTTGCCCCCTGATAGCAAAGGTATCGCTGAGAGGGGTATTGAACATGGCATTGAAATCACTGCGACCATAATTACCGCCGGTCAGCTGAACATAGCCATCTTTTTCCTGGGTCGGTTGTTGGGAAAACACACGAATGGCGCCGCCAAGACTGTTGCGGCCAAACAGGGTACCCTGCGGCCCCCTCAATACTTCAACCCGTTCCAGATCCAGTACCTGCATATAGGGACCGGTCTGGCGGGGGACAAAAACACCATCAAGATAGAAGCCTACACCACGCTCACCAGTGGCACCGCCGCCCCCTGAAATGCCTCGAATCTGGTAGGTAGGCGAAACATTACCGGTACCTCGTGAGCCCTTGATATCCAGGTTGGGCGAGTTGGTGGCAAGATCCTCAACAGTTTGCACACCGCGTGCCTGCATCATCTCGTTGGAGAATGACAGTACTGAAATAGGCGTATCCTGCAAAGCGGTTTCACGTCGTTCCGAGGTAACGACAATTTCCTCAAGAACCTGCGCATGCAGGGTCGGCGCAAAAACTGCAGCCAGACATGCATAACGCAATAAATCAGATTTCTTTCTGAATAGTTTTTTATTATCCATTTACTTCCCCTTAAAGATTACTATTTTTATTAGTTTTTGACGTGTTCCCTGCGTCATTTTTCTTCTCTGCTTTTCTACATTTTGCTTTTTTTATTCTTATGTTTTGTTTTGTTTTTTTCTTACATTTTTTTATCCGCTCAAAATATCCTAAATTAACAGGGATCCTATTTTCGATCCGGATACAGGTTATACATGCGCTCATCCACTTTCAGGCGCTCGGTTTTCATTTCGAAATTATCCCCTTCGCTACGTCTGTGCCCATAGGCCGTGACCGTATCTCCCACTTCAACGGCGTCACTGGAAAGCCCGGCCCTGCGACTGCGTGCCGGCGGACTGAGCAACACATTCCATTGCTGGCCCGTGTCATCCATCAGGATTAATCTGTCATGGGGGTTGCCAAAAGCCACATCAACGACTTCGGCAGTAAGAATAAAAGGCAGGTTACCGTACCAGCTCCAGCCATGATGGGCATACGACACCACGGCTG
>CBFICR010000195.1:0-2107 GCA_965661105.1 Pseudohongiellaceae bacterium
CTTTATCCGCCCTTCAAGCCCCCCTGGCTTTCTGCATCTCAACATATTCAACAAATTTTGCCAGTTCCTCATAAGGATGATATCCCGTAGTGGCATAGCTGCCCGCTATAAAGCTGGGTACGCCGGTGATCTGAAACTGCCTGGCACGGTTCCATGCTTCATCAACCCGGGAACTGAAACTTCTTTCATCGATTATCTGCTCGGCTTCCTCTACGTTAAGACCGGCTTTTTCAACAGCCTGAAGCAGCACCTCTTTTTTAGCCAGATTCCGGTCTTCGACAAAGTAGGTATTGAATAGCTGTTTATGCAGGGCTTTGCCGCCGGGCTGAGTGTCTGCCCACATGCCCAGTTCCTGGGCCAGACGACTGTTATAGGTCATGGTTCTGTTTGAGTGGTGAGCCAGTCCCAGCTCATCCATGATGCCATAGAGACGCTCATGCACAGCGTCAAGATTGGGCCCAAGGAATGAGGATAATAAAAGTCCTTCTTGCGGTGTGTCAGGATGAAGGGGAAAGGGTGACCAGCGGATTTCGAGGTTATGACTTTGTTCGATTTTTTCAATGACGGCACTGGCCAGATAGCACCAGGGGCAGACATAATCACTAAACACTTCCATGACTGTTTTTTCTTGATTTTCTTCAACCGACATACGCTTTCCCCCTCGTGCTGAAATCATGAAATATGATAGCAGAGGTATCAGGCGACGTCCCGATCAGTAAGGGATAAAAATTTTTTACTGAAAAGGCTGGGGGGCAGGGGTGTCAGGCCCGGAAGGGGGCAGGATAGGTAATACAATGCGCGGGAGGTCGCCAGACAGCGTTTTGAGAAAAGCCACGACCTTTTCATTTCCGGTTCGTGAAAAAGTTCTGTTCAATTGTACCCAGGCCATCGTATCAACGGCTTCTTCGAGGGTTTTAACGCTACCATCGTGAAAATAAGGGTAGGTGAGTTCGACGTTCCTCAGCGTGGGGACCTTGAAACGCATACGATCAGATCGAAGTCCGGTAACCGCCTGTCGACCTATAGCAGGATTGTTGGTTTCAAAGCGATTAAAAGAGCCCATTTTTTGGTAGGCCTGTCCTCCTGCAGCCGGTCCATTATGACAACCGGCACAGCCTGTCAGTTTAAACAGTCGGTAGCCATCAAGTTCGAATTCAGTCAGAGCCTCTTCGTCTCCTGCCAGCCATTGATCAAAACGGGAATTTGGAGTAACCAAAGTGCGTTCAAATTCAGCAATAGCATCTGTCACCATATCTATAGTAATGGTTTCGCCGCCAAAGACCTCAGCAAATTCATTAACATAACCGGGTATAGTCTGCAGGACTGATACTGCCAGATCATGGCTTGAGGCCATTTCGCCGGGATTGGCAATGGGCCCGCCAGCCTGCTCGACCAGATCTTTGGCACGACCATCCCAGAACTGGGAAATGCTGTAAACGGCATTAAAAACAGTTGGCGCATTGATAGGTCCCTGTGCCCACTGGTGGCCTATTGATGAAACCAGGTTGTCTGTGCCACTTAACATAAGATTGTGGCATGAATTGCAGGATATCCAGCCCGACCTGGAGAGCCTGGGATCGAAAAAGAGTTTTTTCCCCAATTCGACTTTTCCGCTGTCCAGCCCTTCTGGTGCGCTAATAGCTGATATGGGTTCTTGAGCATGGGCGCAACAGGAAAAAGCCAACATAAGGAAAAAACTATATATAAAGTGCTTTTTCATTTTGGTTTGGATTTCCAATTAATACCGAATTGACATTGTAATACTATCAGACCTGAAAATTGATGATATATGTCAATGGGGTAGCTAGGTATAATGACCGGAATAATCTGAAAATATTTTATGAACAGATTAAAGCACCGTCGACCTTTAGGTTATTGTCCATTGAGAGTTTTAAATTGAAAATTTTAAATAAACAGAAGCTGGAAAAAGAAATTCAAGATCTGTTTAAACGGCTCGAAAATGAGGGTTCATCTGCTTTAACTCAGCAGCACTTTAATAAAGAGCTGGCAAAAATATTTGAAGACAGTGAAATGCGGGTTACTGGAGAAGAGAGCCAGTTTGTCAGTGTTTTGTTTGCAGATTTACGAGGCTTTACCTCGATGGTAG
>CBFICR010000196.1:0-2007 GCA_965661105.1 Pseudohongiellaceae bacterium
TCACATGGATAGACAAATATCCTTCAAGAATTGAAGCAACCAACATTAAGTTGATAATTGGAATGATTTTTGTGGGACACCCACTGATTTTTGTGGGACACCCACTCAATCTTGATCTTTTTGGCTTCTGAACTATATTGAAGTCATCAACAGTCATGATCATGGACGATCAATATGACCCGCCCCAGAAGCACCATCGTCTCTTTGCACGATACGCCCTACTACCACTGCATCTCCCGCTGCGTCCGTCGTGCCTTCCTTTGCGGTAAGGATCGTTACACCAGGAAGTCTTTTGAACACCGCAAGCCCTGGTTGGTAGCCCGTATAAAACTATTGGCAGAAATATTCGCCATCGACATTGCTGCCTATGCCGTGATGTCAAACCATTACCATTTGGTTCTGCATGTGGATAGGCAACGGGCATCAAACTGGTCTGAAGAAGAGGTAATTCAGCGTTGGCGCCGACTTTACAAGGGCCCGGTTCTGGTGCAACGATATTTGCAAGGTGAGGCGATATCCACAGCAGAACGCGCTGAGGTATCAGCCATTGCAGAAGTCTGGCGATCTCGGCTGGCGAACCTGAGTTGGTTTATGGCGTGTTTGAATGAATACATGGCCAGGAAAGCCAATGCCGAAGATGGCTGCACTGGACGCTTCTGGGAAGGCCGGTTCAAATCACAAGCCCTTTTGGATTCTACTGCCCTGCTTTCTTGTATGGCCTATGTCGATCTGAATCCTGTCAGAGCAAATATGGCAGACTCATTGGAGTGCTCTCATTTCACGTCCATTCAGACCAGGATCCGTAACGTGCGTGGACTCAATCAAAAAACTGCGCCGGCGCTCATGCCCTTTTCTGAAAGTAAAAACCTGGATAATGACTTATCCATTTCTGCCCTCCCATTTCATCTAAAAGAGTATCTGGCATTAGTGGATTGGACGGGGAGAATTGTCAGGAAAGGGAAGCGCGGGGCACTTAGCGAACAAGAACCTGATATTTTACGAAAGCTGGGAATATCCGGTACCCAATGGCACTACCTGGCCCTGGAAATTCAAAAGCGGAGCATCACCCTTTTACATGGCCTGGATAAACTGGCGGCCTTAGACAAGCAAAGAACACGCAATAAAGCGGCCTGATAAACATTCACTTCATTACAGGCATGACCGCCTGGAATAATCCCTGTCTGACGTTTATGCCTTCTTCCTGTACCACTCCTTAAAGCTAATATTTTAAAACAGCTGAGTGATACCAAGAAATCATTTATTGGAGGGTTTTAGAGAGTGGGTGTCCTATATATTATTTATATATTATTTCCCAGCCCCAGAGGAAAAAGCCGATGCCTATCCGAGAACGGGGTGCGGACTGCCCTCAGAACGCTTGGGTATGACAATGAAACTATGACCCCTCATGGCTTTCGTGCAATGGCTCGCACTCTACTTGATGAAATACTTAACTTTAGAGTTGACTGGATAGAGCAACAGTTAGCTCACGCAGTTAAAGATGCTAATGGAAGAGCCTATAACAGAACAGCTCAGCTGGAAGGCCGAAGAAAAATGATGCAGGAATGGGCTGATTTTCTAGATATGCTCAAACACCAATCTATTAAAACCAAAAACAACTAAGCAAGAAACTTAAACCTGATCATCATTTTTACACCACACTAGCCACCTGAATCCAATAATATGTTATTACAAGTGTTGTTTTATGTAATATATATGATATTATATACCCTATTATTACATTATTTGGATATATTATGGAATATTTAAAAGAAAGCGACCAAGAATTCTCTCTCTCATATTGCCGTGTTGGGTCTTCTGAAAGGCCCAAATATGAATCATGGATTGGCAACTTAAACCGCGAA
Organism: Pseudohongiellaceae bacterium; assembly: GCA_965661105.1. Taxonomy (GTDB): domain Bacteria; phylum Pseudomonadota; class Gammaproteobacteria; order Pseudomonadales; family Pseudohongiellaceae; genus Eutrophocola. Next base: position 1,863 of record CBFICR010000196.1, read on the forward strand.
ACATATCTGGAAGACTTAAATTCCAACTCTGAACAATTTATGCAGGCCGCATTTATGGTACTCGATGTTGTTCAGCCCAGATCTGGAAAAGAATACATATGTGACTTAAAGCTGAATACTTTCATAGCAGAGCAGTTTTTTGAGT
>CBFICR010000197.1:0-1992 GCA_965661105.1 Pseudohongiellaceae bacterium
TACAAAGAATTAGCGTGTGCCATAAACAACAATGGTTTTGCCGTGGACTTCTATGAGCCCCTGCTCTTCGAGGTCCTTGAGTACCCGTCCGGCCATCTCCCTGGAACAATTGACGATTCGTCCCAGTTCCTGGCGCGTGATCTTGATCTGCATGCCCAGGGGATGGGTCATGGCATCAGGTTCCTTGCTCAGTTCCAAGAGGGTGCTGGCGATTCGTCCGGTAACGTCGAGGAAACTCAGATCCGCTACTTTTTTAGTGGTACTGCGTAGTCGATGAGCCATCTGCTCACCAATGGTGTAGAGGATTTCCGGATGACTTCTCGTGTAATCACTGAAGTTGCTGTAGGAGATTTCTGCCAGTTCACATTCAGTTTTGGTGCGTACACAGGCACTGCGTGCTTCTGCATTCTCAAACAGACCCATTTCACCAAAAAAATCGCCAGGATTCAGATAGGCAATGACTGCTTCCTTGCCTTCTTCATCTTCAAGAACCACAGACACAGAACCCGTCACTATATAGTACAGGGTCTCACACTTGTCACCCTCGTGGATGATAGTTGTCTTGTTTGGATACTTGCGCCGATGGGAATGGCTTAAAAAGTTTTCAAGATCCCGAATATGAGGCGTGATTGCCATCAAAACCATCCGTTTTACCCTCAACATTAACCAGTAATATCAATTGTATATCACACTTTGGCAGGGTGTTCTATTTTTTAAAAAATATTAGCCTTATTGCCTGGTCAAGTTTGATCTGTATCAGGTTTTTTGTATCAAGACCCGGTGCAATGAGTATGGGATAATACCTTGCATTTAGCTGGTTTACTGATATTGAGGAACATTATGAAAGCAACTATCACCTGGCAGGAAGAGGTCACATTCGAAGGCGAATCTGGCAGTGGTCACAAGATTATCATGGATGGTCCGGAAGACGCCGGCGGGAGAAATCTGGGGGCACGGCCAATGGAAATGATACTGCTCGGGGTTGGTACCTGCTCGGCGTTTGATGTGGTGGCCATTTTGAAAAAATCACGGCAGGAAATTACTGATTGCGTGACAGAAGTTGAAGCCCAAAGAGCGGATTCAATTCCCGCCGTGTTTGAGAAAATCCACATGACCTTCAAGGTGAAGGGTAAAAACCTTGATCCGGATAAAGTGAAACGTGCTGTTGAATTGTCTGCTGATAAATATTGCTCGGCCTCCATCATGCTGCAACGAGGCGGTGTCGAAATTACCCATGATTTTATTATTGAAAAAGAGTAAAACCTGGCAGGGCATTTTTGCTGATAACGTTCTGCCAGTTTGCCTAGATTCGATAGGTGGTTCGTTTCATCACTGAGGCCATCAAGGCCATGGCGGATTTTACAGGTGCAGGTAAGTCGGCAGCGCCAGCAGCTTCGGCATTGTCTGCATGTTTTGCTTCATCCTCGAGCATCTGTGTAAGAATGGCTTCACTTTTATTATCTTCAGGGGGCAGCTTTTCCAGGTGTTCCTGCAAATGCACGCAAACCTGTTTTTCCGTTTCCGCTACAAAGCCAAGGCTCCAGCGATCACCGGCAATTCCTGCAGCAGCACCGATGCTGAATGAGAGCCCGTAAAAGAGCGGATTAAGCAGACTTGGACGCGAGTCCAGCTCTTTCAGGCGATCCTCGCACCAGCTTAAATGATCAATCTCCTCAGCAGCCGCGGCATTCATACTTTTACCCACTTCCGGTAAACGCGCAGTAAGGGCCTGGCCCTGATACAAGGCCTGGGCACACACTTCACCAGTATGATTAATGCGCATCAGTCCGGCACTATGCTTTCTGGCATCATCATCCAGCTCCGTTTGGGTCTCGACTTGCGCCGGATTTTCCCGTTGCGCATGTACGCTGCCAGGTACCAGGGTTTTCAGGGCGAGGTCGAAATTTGTTATTAGTTTGTCTGCGATATTCATGACGGGCATTTTAGCAGGTTGGAAGTGACAAGTCATAAGAGACAAGAGACAAGAGACAA
>CBFICR010000198.1:0-1989 GCA_965661105.1 Pseudohongiellaceae bacterium
CTCTGGCCTTCAGGCAGTGCGCGAGACAAGGCGAACTTTCGCAGGCATGTCGACCACCTGTCAAGAAAGCTCAGCGCAGTAGCGCGTGCTGCCTGAAGGCTTTGCGGCGCGGGGCCTGAACCGCCACGCTGCGTTGTTGCAGCCCTTGCTAATAGTGACGCTATGAGCGGCGGACTGCGCCTGGCATCGTAGCGGTTCAGATAACCGCTTAAGACATACTAGACTTAATCAGAGGTTCCCTGGAAAAAACAGCAGTATACCTCGCAGTATGGGGTATAAGCTTGCGCTGCATCGTTATTGTTGCTGTGTCACTGGAGTAAAGTATTGTAAATCATTGAAGGGACTATAATTTACTGCTATATTGCTGGCCTGCTCTGGCTTCCGGATGACCTTTAAGCGCAAAGCGCTGAGGCAAAGTCGGGGCAACACAGTAGTAATGCACCAAATATTGATTGAATATAGAAAAAATAGATAACAGACAGATAAAAGGCCAACCAGTAATAAATTTCGTTCTGGCGGGATCAGGTTAACCCAACGCTGTCTTTATAATGAATATTTAGCCGCTAAACACACGTTTATAAACCGGCAAGCAACAAGGAATTATTACAGGACGAAAAAGCAAAATCGAATTTCATCAGAGCCTGATGGTTGCCGCTTAATAAAGCCAAACAACTGAATCAGGGCCTGACCCAAGCCGCTAATCTATTAAGCTGGTTGCTTAAAGTGAAAGCGCAAAATGACAGTATTCATGCCCTACCTTAAAATAGGGCCAGTTAAATCCCGGAAAGCTCGGGTGAAAGATATAAAACACTAGTTTTGAACAGGATTAACACCGCACTAATGCGGACAGGAGTTTAAAAGCAATTTCTTGCGGTGACTTTTTCCCGGCAAGAAATGGCAAAGGAAAAACAGAATAAACAGCGCCAGGAAATTGGCAGCTATTGGCAAAAACAGACAACCAGACTGAATCAGATCAGTCATATTAAATAAGTAGATGGATCGGATCTGATCAAAAAGTTAAAAACTTCAGTTTAGTTGTATAGGACACCAGGGGAACCCTGGTAATGTAGGCAAAACCCGAATCCGCAGGCATAAGTACCTGCTCAAAAGATTCACTCAGTAAAAGGGAGTAATTAAGAGCAAAGCAAAGCAGGATCAGCCCCAGGATAACTCTTGTTGTGGCAAGTCCAGGCTCTTAATACAAAGTTGCCAGCAATCCCAGGCCATAAGTGTCGCGTAGTTTCCCGTCGAAATTCTGCTCCAGACCTTTACCTCTGCTATTTATAAAACCTTTATAATATAAATATCAATAAGTTATATTATTTAGTTAATCCAATCTATTATCTTTTACCCTGCTTTTCCCACAGAGAAAAGTAGAAGGTAATATGAAAAGAATGCTAATCAATGCAACTCAAAAAGAAGAGTTGCGCGTCGCCCTGGTTGATGGTCAGAAGCTTTACGACCTGGACATTGAAAACCGTGCCAGGGTCCAAAAGAAAGCCAATATCTATAAAGGCCGAATCACCCGAATTGAACCCAGCCTTGAGGCTGCATTTGTCAATTTTGGTGCAGATCGTCACGGCTTTCTCCCCCTCAAGGAAATTTCCAGAGAATATTTCTCCAAACAGCCTAAAGACATCGGTGGCCGGATCAATATCAAGGATGTTGTGAACGAAGGCATTGAAGTCATTGTTCAGGTGGACAAGGAAGAACGTGGCAACAAAGGCGCGGCACTGACCACCATGATTTCACTGGCAGGTCGTTATCTGGTTCTGATGCCCAACAATCCACGAGCTGGGGGTATTTCCCGGCGCATTGAAGGTGAAGAACGAGCTGATCTGCGCGATGCCCTGAGCAGTCTTAATCTGCCCGATGGCATGGGCACAATCGTGCGCACAGCAGGTGTCGGCAAAGCCCCGGAAGAATTGCAGTGGGATCTGGATTATCTTCTGCAGTTATGGACTTCTGTGAAGAAAGCGGCCGAGGAAA
>CBFICR010000199.1:0-1920 GCA_965661105.1 Pseudohongiellaceae bacterium
ACCCAGCAAAAAATCCAGGGCATTAATCACCCCGCCACTCGCCAGCGAGATCGTGACCCACTCATTGTTTCCGCCACTGCCATAATGTACATTCGGATAACCTCCCCATTGGAAATCATCTGCAGAAACAACTATTCCGTCTTCCGTGTAATTCAACAAGGAACCGGAAATTCCTTCAAAAGCAGCAACGTTTGCCGGGGAGGTAACCACAGCAGTATTAGTGAAAATTGGTGCTGCATTGACGGTGCCGGATATACCCAGGAGAAATATCCCTGTACCAAGTAATCTCATTATTATTTTTTTCATTTTTAATCGGCCTTGTAAATTATATTAATTTTTTTTGTCGAATGGGACACCCACTCTATTGCTTTCACCATAAAAGCTTCTACTTGGGCGCGAACTTTTTCACTTACTCAGCGAGTTTAGATCGATAGATTGATTTATCGGACAGCAGCTATTCCTGGCAGATCAGCCTGTAGTCTGGGAATAGTTGATCAGGCAGCTACTGATTTTGGCTGCTGTGTTTCGTGGGCTTTTAGTCGTTCCAACCCATTTATGGTGTTGATGCTCCGTTTCTGGATTTCCAACGCCAGGTATTCCCAATCCATGGTGTTCAGCTTCAGTGACTTGAGAATCCCGGGTTCTGTATTGGCAATAAATCCCCGCCTGTCCTTTCTGACAATCCTGCCGGTCCATTCCAGCAACTCTATGTATTCTTTCTATTCTAAAGGGTCAGAGTAACTTGATTTCACTACTGGTTAGGCAAAATCAAATTACACTGACCCCTTTGATTTAGTAACTTCATTAGTAATCCTCTTTATTGTATGGGCATGCTGATTCGCGTTATCCTGCTTCTCTTTACTACTCTTTATTTTCCCGGTCGAGGAATGTTGCCATGCAACAGCCATCTACGGAAGACGAACTGGACAAACTGACTGACCTGTGTGGTTCTCTACGCCTTCACGATCAGCCATGCCAGGTTGCTGATAATCTGCTCGAGCCTATTGCCTCGATACTGGACGCTGAATCGGCGGCCTTTCGTCATCTCGATCTGCGACAGTCCAGGCTGCGCATACTTAACCTGACCAGTATCGGTGTTGCCAATTCGGTATCAGACGATTACCTGGCCCATTTTCACCGCTTTGACCCTTTCCTGGAACGCCTGACCAGTAACCAGGATGAAACGGAAGCCAATGCCGGCTTTCCGGAAACCGGGCAGGACTTTCAGTCGTATTTCCGTAATTTCCTGGAACCCAATGGGCTGGTCCATCATGCCGGTTTCATGCTCAGAGACACGTTTGCACAACAAGCCTGGGTTTTTAATTTTCACCGCTCGGCCGGTTGCCCGGAATTTGCCGCACTGGAGCTTGCCCGGGCCCGTCTTATCGAAGCATTCCTGCAGGGACAGATCTCAAGTCCGGTTTCGGTAAAGTCCAGAATACCCAAAAACAATCACTTTTCTGCGCTGACTTCACGTGAACACGAAGTCGTTATGGCCATAGCCAGTGGTTACGCCAACAAGGAGATTGCGCAGCGGCTGGAAATCAGCCCACGTACCGTGGAAAACCATTTGCGCAATATCTACGAAAAACTGCAGGTCAATACACGTACTCAACTTCTCTCTATTCTTCACACGTCAGACTATAGCCCGGTCGAATAAAATACTGAATCCGGTATTTTCCCTCCTGCTTCGATTTTAATATTTAGGGTCAGAGTAAAAACTATGAGTATTTACTCGGCCCCTAAATCACAGCGCGGCGCTTGGGCTCAGATCGAAAAACACCAGGGGTACGGCAGGGCTCTTCTGGAAATCGGCGGCATTTCAGCCTGAACAGGGGGGATTTAAAAATCACAAGGGTCAGAGTAACTTGATTTCACTACTGGTTTGGCAAAATCAAACTACTCTGACCCCTTTGATTT
>CBFICR010000200.1:0-1920 GCA_965661105.1 Pseudohongiellaceae bacterium
GATCTCGAAGCCGTCGTAAAAAGCCATCATCTCTACCGGCTCGTTAAATGACTCACACACTTCTTCGATACGCTGCCTGATTTGCAGAATTTCCAGTCGTGAGGTCAGTTTTAATGAACGCAGGTTGATGATCAGCCTGCCCTGCTCACGGTCCAGTGAAATACGCTGATTCATGGGCATTTCAGTACGCGCCTGCTTGATGCCCATCATTTCATCTTTGAATATACGCGCATCCATGGGCCTGACATTGCTGATATAGGGCATGAAATCCATGTGCTCGAGAATGTCATTTTCCACATCAATACCCGGGGCGACTTCGATCAACTCCATGCCATTGGCCCCGACACTGAACACACAGCGTTCGGTGACATACAGCACCGGTTGGCCGGTTTCGCGGGCAAAATCGCCGGAGAAGGTAATATGTTCCACCTGCTCGACAAACTTCCTTACCTTGCCTTCCTGAACGATGCGCAGTTTGCCGTCTTCTACCGCGACCTGCAGTCCACCGGCGGTAAACGAGCCGGTCAGAATGAGACGCGAGGCATTCTGGCTGATATTGATAAAGCCCCCTGCTCCGGCCAGACGCTTGCCGAACTTGGAGACATTCACGTTGCCGTATTTATCGGCCTGGGCCATGCCCAGACAGGCCATATCCAGACCGCCACCGTCATAAAAGTCGAATTGGGTATTGGTGGCAATAATGGCATCCGGGTTCAGCGAGGCACCAAAGTCCAGGCCGCCCTGGGGCATGCCGCCAATAGTGCCGGCTTCGGCTGACAGGGTGACCTGATCCAGCAAGCCCTCTTCCGCCGCTACCTTGGCAACACCTTCCGGAATACCAATGCCCAGGTTCACCACGCCACCAATGGGCAGCTCCATCACCGCCCGGCGCGCCATGATCTTGCGCTCGTCCAGGGGCATGATGGGAAGTTCTTCCAGGGGCACGCGCATTTCACCGCTAAAAGCATGTTCGTAAGGGGTACCAAAAGTTTGATGATGATTTTCCGGTTTTGACCTGACCACGCAATCCACCAGCGCACCGGGAATAAGCACATCTTTGGGGGGCAACGAGCCATTCAGGGCGACGCGCTCAACCTGCACGATTACCACGCCATCGGAATTGTGAGCCGCCATGGCGATGGAAGTGACATCCAGCTCCAGGGCTTCGCGTTCAGACGTCACATTGCCATGGGCATCGGCGGTGGTGCCACGCAACAGGCACACATCAATGGGAAAGGCTTTGTAAAACAGCCACTCCTGACCACGAATGGTATCCAGATGCACCAGATCTTCCGTGGCACTTTCGCTGATCTTGCCACCGCTGATGCGCGGGTCCACAAAGGTACGCAGGCCGACTTTAGTGCGCAGTCCAGGTTTGCCGCCGGCGATCACGCGAAATAACTGCGAGATACAACCCAGGGGTAAATTATAGGCTTCGATCTTGTTTTCCACCGCCAGGGCAGAAAGCCTGGGCACCAGCGACCAGTGCCCACCCACAGCGCGCTTCACCAGCCCTTCATGGGCCAACCGGTTAACCCCGCGCTCACCGCCATCACCCGGCGCTGCCGCAAACACCAGCGTCAAATCCCGCGGATGCCCGGTTTCCAGAAAACGTTTTTCCAGCGCAATAATCAGTTCTTCCGGTGTACCAATCCCCACAAACCCGGAAATGGCCACAGTATCCCCATCACGGATCAGGGAGATTGCATCTTCGGGGGATATTATTTTTTGGACCATGGTTTAAATCTGCTGCTTTGATTGTTTATTAACACACTCATATGTAGGTCGGAAAAGGCCTTTGGCCGTCTTCTGACGCTGCTGAGTTTAACGGTGAAACTTCTACCATTTTGGTATCATCACGTCGGATGGCGCTGCGCTTATCCGACCTGTGTATCCTGTAAAGTATTTTTGACGTTCAAC
>CBFICR010000201.1:0-1900 GCA_965661105.1 Pseudohongiellaceae bacterium
TGACATTACCTGCAGCCTGTTAATGGCAAACGTTAGCGGGTCTGCTGTTCCGTCCACCGAATCTGCTACTTCTTCCACAGCATCCTGTGGGGGCTCACCGGCAAAAACTGCCAACAGCTCGCTGAGCCGGGCAATCTCACCACCGCTCTGGCGCACAATGGCAAGCGTCGGCTCACCCAGACTCACCGTGTCGATAAGCACACCGCTTGCAGCATCAAAAACGACTTCACCAAGATCGAGTTGATCGAAACTGAATAACAGATTCGATTCTGCATTTTCTTCTGCCGGCTGGTCGGCCATCAGCCGTAATCCGCGCAGCTGTAATTGCGCAACACTGGCCTGCTGCAAATCATTGAGCTGTATTTCATTAAGGGAGAAACTGTCCAGTCGCGCCAGTTCATAGGCCAGCCTGGTGTGATCCACCGCCAGTCCCTGACCGCTGAGCATCGCCGTCAGTGAAAATGTCGGGGACCGGGAAGCGTCCTGCGCCGCGTATAAGTCAAAGCGGCCGCTATAATCGAGCGCCTCCAGGCTCGTCTCAAGTTCCAGATCCGCCAGTGCCACCTGAGTCCCGGCCAGTTGAATGCCACCTTCCACACTCACCAGCGGCTCATTATTGATCACCGGAAACTTCACCTCTATCTGTCCCTGCCAATCCATCTGGCCATTACTGAAGCTGAGGCTGTCCCGGGTAAAACTGATGTCAGTCACGTCCAGTGGACCTGTCACCAGCACATCGACTACGCCTGCCTCGTCCACAGAGGCAGTGACCTCAAGGTCCATGCTGACCAGTCCACTTGCTTGGTCCAGGCCGGCCAGTTGCTGTAAGGCCTGGCTATGATCGCCCAGGGCATGATCTTGCAACTGCAAATTACCGGAGATACTTTGCAACTCACCCCAGGGCACCAGGGTACTGCGCAGGTTGATCGGCGAATCATTCACCGACATATCAATGACCAGCTCTGTCTCCTGCCCGGTTAGCCAGGAAAAATGACTGCCGATAGTGATGTCATGAATTTCAACATCAGTATCAAACAAGGCATCCTGGTAAGTAATGGACACATTACTGAAGTTTATAATTTCGGAACCAACCCCCCAGTCAAATTCGGCTGGCGCTGTTTCCGGTTCCGGTGTTTCTTCGCCGGGACTAAAGCGCAAACCCCCTACCTGCCAACTGCCATCAACCTGGGGAGCCAGATCAATTTGCGTATCCGAGAGGCGTAGCGCTTCCACATAAATGCGCTTGCTGGCCAATGACCACCAACGCACATCGACTTCCGCCAAGCCAACATGCAGGCGCTGTTGCGCGCTACCACTGGCCTGCAGATTTACCAGGCGCACGGTGCCGGTGAACAGATTGATATCAATATTCTCAATACTGGCATTGCTGGCACCATTGTCCTGCAGCCACGAGGTAGCGACCCGGGCAGTGACAATGGGTAGTGCCACCAGAACAACCATAATAAGCAGCGCAAAACTGCCCAGCCAGATAAGGCGGCGGCGAGTCCTGCTTTTCGGGGCTTGAGGCTGACCGGATTGATCAGCTGAAGAATCTGATGCGGCGTCTGAAGAAGTTGTATTCATGTGACTAATGCTACCATTTTTACTCGTTTGTTTTATGGCAAACGCAGCTGCATGGATGACAGGTATTCAATGCCAACCTACAAGCTCTCTAAACTTTCTTAACTTTGTTCGGTCTGACAACTGCGCTATGCTCATGCCCCTGAAGTAAAAGCACTTAAGGGGAATTCACCATGCAACGACGTCGTTTATGCCAATCCATCGCTCTTGGTCTCGTGACCTCACCGATTCTGAGTGCCGGCTACTCTCAACAGGCTCAGGGCGCCTTAAGCGACACCCGCATCACCCGCATCCGCCTGTGGAACCCCACCGGCACCAA
>CBFICR010000202.1:0-1872 GCA_965661105.1 Pseudohongiellaceae bacterium
ATGATGCCTTGAGAAAAGAAGATTCCTACGAATTTGTCAGGCAAGCCAGACAAAGCGAGGGGTATGAGCCGATAGCCGTTGCAGCGATGAAATATGCGGCACAAGGGATTACTTCACTTAGTGAAGTTCTCAGGGTGGCAGAACATATTGATGAGTCACCGGATTTTCAAAAAATTGCCGTCAATAGATAAATGGTTTTTATTGAATTATTAATGAGTTGAGCTAGAAGAAACACTGATGCCAAGATTTACTTACAAAGGTAGAGATATTTCAGGTGCACTTGTCAGCGGACAAGTGCAGGCTGCATCTGCCAGTGAAGCGGCAACAGGATTGTTCAATGACAATATAACGCCCATAGATATATCAGAATCCAGTGGCAAGGCGGCTACCAATAAAAAAGGTAAAAGAAGAAAGTCTGATTCTTCAGTTGCTTTTGGTGGAATTTTTTCCAGGGAAAAAGTCTCTCTTGTTGAATTGATTATTTTTTCAAGACAGATGTACAGCCTGGCCAAGGCGGGTATTCCCTTAGACAAGGCATTAAGAGGTCTGAGAGATTCAATCAGTAACAGGAAATTTAAAAGTATTTTGCATGAAATGGGGCAGGAACTTGAAAAGGGCATGGCCCTGACTGATGCCATGGGAAGGTACCCGGATGTATTTTCCCCTCTTTATCTAAGTCTTGTCATGGTGGGTGAAAGCACTGGACGATTGGATTTATCTTTTGAGCAGGTTGGAAAATATCTGGAGTTGGAGAGGAATACCAGAAAACAAATCAGCAGTGCAACACGATATCCAATTTTTGTTTTGATTACGATTGCAGTAGCGCTATCAATAATCATGGTGTTTGTTATTCCCGTTTTTGCTGAAACGTTCGAGAGACTTGGTGCGGAATTGCCATGGCAAACGATTTTATTAATTGATATTTCGAATTTTTTTCTTAGCTACTGGTATGTGATTTTAGGCGTTGTTGCCTTAAGTGTTTTTGTTTTCAGGCAGTTTGTCGCCACTGAGAAAGGGCGGGAAACATGGGATAAAAAAAAGCTTGGCTTCCCATTGGTAGGAGAAGTATTTGAAAGAATTGCATTGTCACGATTCTCCAGAACCTTTGCCATGATGATGACTGCGGGTGTGCCTATTGTGCAATCCTTGGCCGTTATATCGAAAGCTGTCGGTAATACTTATATTGGTAAAAATATATTGAATATACGTGATTATATTTCCAAAGGTGAGTCTCTTTACTATTCGTCCATACGCAGCGGAATGTTTTCACCTCTGGTACTGCAAATGATTTCAGTGGGCGAAGAAAGTGGAAACATTGCGGAGCTGCTTGATGAGGTGGCGGACTTTTATGACTCTGAAGTGGAGTATGATTTAAAGAAACTAGGCGCTGCTATTGAGCCAATTCTTATCGTATGTATTGCAGGTATGGTCTTGATACTGGCTCTTGGTGTATTCCTGCCAATTTGGGATCTGGCGAATGCAGTGCGTTAACAGGAAAACTTTCATAAGAAAAAATGGAGGTTTTACTTTATTTGAAATGGTAGTGGTTATTTGTTCAATAGTGATTCTGTACATGGTGGCAGAAAAGCGACTGAACAGCTTGCCCGCTGCAGCGGAAAGAGCAAATTTTTATGCAATATATGAACAAATCAAGACCGGTGTGAGATTTGATATGTATAGCAAGTTAGCTGGCGGCGAGTTAGAGAATTTGAAAATGCTTGAAGGCACAAATCCTATGGATATGTTGCTGGAGGTTCCATCCAATTATTTTGGTGAGTTAGAAGTGGTAACTGATACTAATATCAATAGACGAAATAGTTGGTATTTTGAAACAGCTAGCGGCGAATTGGTCTATGTTGTTGGTGGAGCCAG
>CBFICR010000203.1:0-1840 GCA_965661105.1 Pseudohongiellaceae bacterium
ATGCCGAGCCCGTGACGGTAAAATAGAAAAGCGCAAAAAGGATAAAAGAATAAAGGATGCAGGTAACAATCTGCGCGGCAGATTCGAAGCTTGATTTTGGTCACAGGCGTCCTTTTTCCTTTTTCATTCCCCCTTTTTTCGCTTTTCCATTTGCCCTGGCTGAACAATATCCACTTTTCTTTCCCAAACCCCGTTTCCATTAAATACGCTGATTGGTTATTATCCTTGGCCGTTGCATGTTGATGAACTGGAGTCCAAATGCCCGACCGCGATGCCCTGATTGCCCGCCTTGAAAAACTTGATGCCTGCGCGGTTTCCGATGCCCTGGATTCCTTGCAAATGCCTGGTGCCGAGTCCGGCATTCCCCGACGCTCAACCATGCAGCGAATTGCCGGGGTAGTGCAAACCGTCAAGCTGCATGACCAGCCCCCGGAAGGTGGCTCCAAACGTCATCTGGGTACGGCAGCCATCGAGTCAGCGGATAATCACACGGTTATTGTGGTGGAACAGCGCACCACAATAGACTGTGCAGGTTGGGGTGGCGTGCTGGCCAATGCCGCAAAAGTCAAAGGCGTGCGTGGCGTTATCATGGAAGGACCAGCCAGGGATATTGATGAATATGAGGAGATTGGTTTTCCGGTTTTCTCCAGATTTACTACCCCGCATACTGCCCGCGGCAGAGTCTATGAACAATCTTTTGGTGAGCCGGTGCAGGTAGGTGAGACGACTGTTGCAGCGGGGGATTATGTTATTGCCGATGCCAGCGGCATTGTATTTATTCCTGCATCGCGGGCAATTGATGTGATCAGTATTGCCGAAAAAATAGCCGAAAAAGAACGCCTGATGACAGCGGATGTTGTCGCAGGCAAACCGGTCTCGGAAGTGATGGGGACTAATTACGAGAATATGCTGGAAAATAAATAAACATTCCAAGCAGTTGCAAACATAAGCAAGTATCAAGAGTTTAATTATGAGTGACAACAATATTGAACGCGCCGCCAAACTGGATACAGCAACTCTCAGTGATGCGCTGGACAAATTACGCATCAGTGGTCAGTGCCTGGGCATAAAACCCAGGGATCATAATTTTCGGCTTGCCGGCCGCGCCTACACCATTCTCTACGGCCCGCTGGATGCTGATAATCCTGGCACCGTGGGCGACTTTATTGACAAACTGGATGAGGGGGCTGTGGTCGTTATTGATAACGGCGGTCGCGAGGATGCCACTGTGTGGGGGGATATTCTGACTTACCTGGCTGACAAGAAAGGGCTGGCGGGGACGGTTATAGATGGCGCCTGCCGTGATGTTCATTTATGTTTGAAACTTGGCTACCCCATTTACAGTCGTTCCTATTCCATGCGCACCGGCAAGGATCGTGTCCAGGTGGATGGCGAACAGGTGCCGGTCAATATAGGTGATGCACGTGTGCTTCCAGGTGACCTGATCAGGGGAGATGCCGATGGGGTGGTGTGTATTCCGGCATCGCGGGAAGATGAAGTACTGGACACCGCTGAACAAATTGATGCGGCAGAAAATCAGATCAGAAAACACCTTGAACAGGGAAAAACCATTGCCGAAGCGCGGGCCGAGATGAAATATCATAGCCTGCAGACACCGGACAAGTAAGAGACAAGAGACAAGAGCGGTGTAGGTCGGATAAGGCTGCAAGCCGCCATCCGACGTTTACCTGCAGTGCCGCTTGCACTGATATTCATTAGTGGCCTCATGGTCTGTTAGCGCAGGGATTTGAAGTTTTAAAAGACAAGAGACAAGAGACAAGAGACAAGAGACAAGAGACAAGAGACAAGAGACAAGAGACAAGAGACAAGAGACAAGAGA
>CBFICR010000204.1:0-1788 GCA_965661105.1 Pseudohongiellaceae bacterium
ACGTGGCGACCTTCAGGTCGCCGACTTGAGACTTGAGACTTGAGACTTGAGACTTTCCTATTCCGGCACTGTCAGTGTAAGCGGAGTCATCTGTAAGGGATAGCAATACAGGTCTTTCGCGCAGCCCTGGTATTGCAGGGTGAAATTTGCGGCGTTGCTTTCCAATGCCAGTGTCGCCAGGGGAAAACGAATCAGCAGGCGGTCAAAGTAGACTTCCACTTCACCAAAAAATTCATCTTCTATCACTTTTCCTGTCGGTAATTCGGGCAGTGAATAAACATGACCCTCGTTATCAGCAACGCTGATACTTTTTTGGTAAAGGTAGTAGCCTTCCTTTATTTCCCATAACAGAACAACGGTGCCCGGTGCTTCTATAAAAGTACTCAGCTTAAAAGCCTGTTCTGCCGGCAGGATGCTGCTGCGTACCATCGGCAAACTATTGGTACGTGAATTGAGCAGGGAATCCTGCTGCGCCAGCGAATATAAAGGAAAGCCTGTGCAGGTAACTGCAAACAGGAATAATTGAAAGGCTGTGATAAAAAAATGTTTCATTTTCTGCTGCTCCAGCAGGAGGAAAAATTATTCCTCGAAACGTTCAAACACCAGTGTGGCATTGGTGCCACCGAAACCAAAGCTGTTGGACATGATGCTGTTGAGCGTAACATTGTCCTGCCGTGATCTGACGACAGGTACACCCTCAATGGCCTCATCCAGGTTATCAATATTGGCTGATTCACAGATGAAATTGTTTTCCATCATGATCAGGCTGTAAATAGCTTCCTGAACGCCGGCAGCGCCCAGTGAATGACCTGAAAGTGACTTGGTGGAATTAATGGCCGGGATATTATCGCCAAACATTTGCTTCACTGCGCCGATCTCGGTGACATCACCTACGGGGGTGCTGGTTCCGTGCGCATTAATGTAATCCACTGGCTTTTTCGCAGTAGCCATTGCCATCTGCATGCAGCGTACTGCGCCTTCCCCGGAAGGGGCGACCATGTCATAACCGTCAGAGGTTGCGCCATAGCCGGTAATTTCAGCATAAATTTTCGCGCCACGGGCCAAAGCATGCTCGAGTTCTTCGATCACAAGTACACCACCACCGCCGGCAATCACAAAACCGTCACGATCGGCATCATAGGCGCGTGAAGCCTTGGCCGGGGTGTCATTATACTTTGTAGAAAGGGCTCCCATGGCATCAAACATACAGCTTAAGGTCCAGTGTTCTGCTTCTGCACCGCCGGCAAAGATAACGTCCTGCTTGCCAAGCTGAATAAGTTCTACAGCATTACCTATGCAGTGCGCACTGGTGGAGCAGGCAGATGAGATGGAATAATTCACGCCCTTGATTTTGAATGGAGTCGCCAGACAGGCGGAAACGGTACTTCCCATGGTTCGGGTGACACGGTAGGGACCCACTCTTTTCAGGCCTTTTTCCCGCAGTATGTCAGCGGTTTCTACAATGTCTTCGGTCGAGGAGCCGCCTGCACCGACAATGATGCCGGTACGGAAATTTGAAACGTCAGCTTCTTCAAGCCCGGAATCCTTAATGGCCTGATCCATGGCGATATAGCCAAATCCCGCGGCATCACCCATGAAACGCAGGGCCTTGCGGTCAATATGCTCGGACAAATCAATATCCACAGCACCGGCGACATGGCTGCGCATGCCCATTTCCTCGTAGGCAGGACGATGCACAATCCCGCTGCGTGCCTGCTGCAGTGATTCCAGTACAGTTTGTTTGTCCAGTCCCAGGCAGGAGACGATACCCATACCTGTTACGACAGC
>CBFICR010000205.1:0-1786 GCA_965661105.1 Pseudohongiellaceae bacterium
TTCCAACATGTATGACGGGGTTTTGATTACAGATGCCAGAGGTACCATTGTCTCCTGTAACCCTTCATTTGAAGCCACCTTCAGTTGTAAAGAAGACGGCATATGTGGGGAAAACATAGATGTATTTAGTGCTGACCCAAGACGTGATAAATTTTTTGATCAACTAATAAGAACCATGAATGATAGAAATTACTGGACCGGCTATACCTGGTGCACCACCAGCGACATTAGCCATATTCCCTTCTGGCTATCAGTCACCAGAATTGTCAACAATGTGGGGCTGACTGAAAAGCTGCTGTTTATCTTCAAGGATGTGAGTGAGATCAATGCCAAGGAAGCTGAATTGAGCAAACTGGCTCACTACGACCCTCTCACCGGGCTACCCAACCGGAATAAGTGTGAAGCAATGCTTGAATCTTTTATTCGCCAGGTACTCCGACGTGGAAATAAATTAGCCTTGTTTTATATGGATCTGGATGATTTCAAGAATATCAATGACAGCCTTGGCTACCAGGCAGGCAATGAAGTCCTGATTCAGGTTTCCGAGTCCCTTAAAACACTGCTGGGAGAAAACGCCAGTCTCGCCAGAATCGGCGGTGATGAGTTTCTTTTTCTACTGGAAAGCAACGATCCCGAAATTGATGCCGATGAACTCGCCAAACAAGTAATGAAAGTATTACATGAACCCATCCAGCTGAGCGGTATGCAAAACGTGTATATTGATACCAGTATTGGAATTAGCATATTCCCGGATCATGGCAATACCTCCGCAATACTTGTGCAAAGGGCCAACCTGTCAATGAACCTGGCCAAGAAAGCAGGCAAGCATCAGCATCGGTTATTTACAGAAGAAATGGAAGTCGCTGCGAATGATCAACTCAACTTGCTCACGGCTTTGAGAGAATCCATAAAGCGGGAAGACTTCTCCGTTTATTATCAACCCAAAATCAGCATAGAAGACAATAAGTACACCGGCGCGGAAGCCCTGATCCGGTGGCAGGACAGCGATGGAAATCTGATTTCCCCGGGGATGTTTATTCCACTGGCAGAAACATCGGGTATGATCATAGATATTGGCTGTATTGTGATCGACAAGGTTATCGCGCAAATTGCTGAATGGATCAAGCGTGATATAGATCCGGGAATGGTCAGCATCAATATTTCCGCGCGTCAGTTTCGTGATAAACAATTAGTCAGCCATTTCCGCTATGCCCTCAAGGAAAATCCCGTACCCACTGAGAAGATTGCCATCGAGATTACAGAGTCTGCCCTGATGATAGATCCCGAAGGGGCTGCAGTGACGATAAAGGAGTTCAGGGACATGGGTATAGAAATACACCTGGATGACTTTGGAACCGGGTATTCCAGTTTTGCCTACATATCACGCTTCATGCCAGATGTCATGAAACTCGATATGACATTTGTTCAGAAGATCAATCAATCGGATACCGACAACCAGATACTCATATCCATGCTGGATATTGCTCACAACCTGGGGATAAAAACCGTGGCGGAAGGTGTCGAGGAAGATGAGCACCTGAATTTCCTACGCACACATCGCTGTGATGAATACCAAGGTTATTTGTTTAGCCCACCACTGCCAGTGAAGGAGTTTGAAAAACGCAATTTTACCAGTCAAGACAACTGAAATTCTTATCTTGTAACGCTGAAATCAGTATGGTGGAGTACTGCTCAGGATGAATCGGGACACAGCAAATTCTGCGGGTAACGGAGACGCGCCTACCGCGACGGCCAGATAATTTCGCCCATGGCCGCGCTGGGCGGA
>CBFICR010000206.1:0-1621 GCA_965661105.1 Pseudohongiellaceae bacterium
TATCGTGAATTTGTGGAACCCGAAAATGACCGCATGCATGCCTTTATTCAGGGTGCTGTACAAAAGAATCCGCTGACGGGTACAACCCGGTTTATTGATGAGGTTGCAAAGCGGACCGGCATCCGGATTGACCATCGGAATCAAGGGAGGCCGGTAAGGGAAAAATAAATCTGTCCCCTTTTATATATACTTTTATATAAGTAGCATTTATAGGCTACATATTTACTTTGTAGCTTATATGGGCTACATTATTTGCCAGTCAATAGAATAAGGGGCTGTTATGAGCATGTATGCGGTACTCACCGGCGATCTGATTGGGTCCACCCGGGTGTCGGCGCCGGAGGCATTCAGGGAGAGGTTACGCCAGCTTCTTCTTTTGTTGGCGCAGACTTTTCAGGCACAAACCAGCCAGTTTCGCGGGGACGGCTTTCAGGTTCTAATTGATATGGATATGAATGCCTTGAGGATGGCCTTGCTGATAAGAACGGGCCTGATTAGTCACAGCCCGAACAGCAGTGAGCGCTGGGATGCCCGGCTGGGAATTGCTGTTGGCAAAGGGGACGCTCAATCCGCAGACGAAAACAGTCCTGTTCATGTGAATTCAGGAAAGGTGCTGGATAGTATGGGCAAGGAAAACCTCTGTCTGCATGCAGCAAGTGACATGCTGGCTCTGGGCAGTGGCGTGGCAACCCGCTTTGTTGACGATATTGTGAATTCACTGACCCCTACCGAGGCAGAGATTCTTTTTTATCATTTGCTGGAAAGAAAAAGCCACGCAAGCATCGCCAATAAAGTTGGGAAAAAACGACCGACCATCACCATCACTTTAAAACGGGCCAGGTATCATTTACTGGATCGATATTGTCAGGATATGGACAAACTGATTAGATTGGATATGGAGTAAACTGGCTTGGACGATATTTCAATAACAACAGTAGTGATTATCGGCATGGCTTATGCGCTGGTGTTATGGCCTGCCTCCAGCCTCATTAAACGCATACTGAAACCCTGGATAGTGCTGATCCAGGCCAGTCCTTCGGCCTCACTGGTCAATGCCGGTGCCATGATCGGCTATCTGGAGAGAATACTAATACTGACTTTTATACTGCTGAATGAATTTACTGCGGTCGGGTTTATACTGGCACTAAAAGCAGCATACCGTTTCAAGGATACCGGCAATCATCAACAGGCAGAGTATATGCTAATGGGTACTTTCCTCAGTCTCGCCATTACTCTTGCTGTGGGATTGTGCGCAAGGTTTTTGGTGATATTCTAGGATGTTCTTCTACATAGGGGGCGGCAAGCCACCTTTTACTCACTGAAGATCAAATAGGGAAAAATAAATCTGTCCCCTTTTTATTGTAGCGCGATGAAGAAGGCAGAGTTGCCCATGCGCGAGCGCGTTAGCACCAAGGCGATTACCATGAAGGCGTGGAAGACGCTCAGACGCATTTTAGGACCAAGCAAGGCATCAAGCCCTGCCCTTGCCCGGGCTCGCCAGGCACTGCTTCCTTTCGAGACCAGACTGCTGACCAGCAAACCAATGCCACAGGCCAGGCTCATTTCCAGATAACCCGCCAGATGATTGCGATTGACAAAGGTGCCAGTGGCGACACCGCGG
>CBFICR010000207.1:0-1580 GCA_965661105.1 Pseudohongiellaceae bacterium
AGAGGGAGATGTCTTAGTCATATTGTTAGAATATATCCCAAATCACTATGAATGAAACAATGAATCATGGTTTTCTATATCTTCTATTTCACATTAAGTATTGAAATAGCTTTACTTGTTTTTGTGGTTAACAATGCAGTTAAGTCGGTTAATGATTATTGGCCTCCTGAAGCGGGTAACATTCGGCCACTCTATGTACTTATGTTTATCTTCTATTTGATTATTGCCGGTAGTATGTGGATAGGATTTCGGGATAGAGCAAATCCCTTATTCGCTGTAGATTGGTTACGGTACATAGGGATATTTTTGTTAGCCCTAGGTATTGTTCTTTATACCTGGTGCCGAATGTACATAAGTAAAAAAGTTGAATTCGGTGCTAAGGATCAACTTATTGTTCAGGGGCCTTATCAATATACTAGAAACCCAGTTTATATCGCGGATACGCTAATTTTTTCAGGTTTAGCAATAATCAGTAACTCACTGCTGGTCTACATATTATTGTTCCTGCTCGTAACCATATTATTAATATTGCCTTTTATTGAAGAGCCATGGTTGTTGAAGCAGTATGGAGAACAGTATAAGAACTATAAGTCAGAAGTACCCCGGTACTTATAGATTTGATATTTCTATGCATAGCCTTTAGAGTCGGCTAATTGGCTCGGCCAAATGCTATGTTACATGCTTGAAATGAATAGATTGCTCCCAATAAATAGCCCATCTTTCCAAAACATCCTTAATGTTTTGGCGGTTTTTGCTTTTTTGTTGGTAAATGTAGGCGACATTCATAGCCATATGTGTCTGGATGGACAAGAACCTGCGGTATCCGTACATTTTGAAAATCTGAACGGCCATCCAGAGCATGTAGGCGATGAGCAAGAGCACAATGATATAGAGAACGAAATTGCCTTAAAGTCTCTAAAATCCAAAACTTCTGATTTATCCAAATTATTTCTTTCTGCTTCTACTACAGGCATCCCTTCAGCGACTGCCTATACAAATAAAGTCTCTTCCACATTGGATGAAGTGCTGTTACCTCAAAAACCAGCCAACATTCTTCCTCCCTTACGCGCTCCTCCAGAACTGATTAGTTAAATTCCGTTTTCGCGGTAATCAAGCGAAAAAACTTCCTGATTAGTATGTGGGAGCATCCCGATGCACTACCGATTTATGTTGGTGGCCCTGGCCATCCAGCTTTTATTTTCATGTCCTGTGTTCGCACAGGATTTGCGTGGCCCGATTACCTTACGTGACGCCATGGCGGCCACTTTGCGGCTTCACCCGCAATTAAGGCGATTTCCACTGAGAAGAGAGAGTATCGCTGGCGACAGGGATGTGGCCGGATTACGCCCGCCGTTAACTTTCAACGCCGGTCTGGAAGACGCCATAGGCACTGGTAACTTGAGCGGTTTCAGTGGAGCTGAATTTACGCTTAGCCTGTCCAGGGTCATTCAATTGGGCGACAAACGTGAGGCGAGAGTTGCAATCGCCGATAGCCGCCTTGGTGTTCTCGATACTGAATTGGAAATCACAGAGCTGGATTTGCTGGCCGAGGTTACCTATCGCTTTATCGATGTCGTTGC
>CBFICR010000208.1:0-1570 GCA_965661105.1 Pseudohongiellaceae bacterium
CAACGGCAAAGCGAAGGCGCTGGTTTGGGACTGGCTATCGTCAAGTCCATAGTCGAAGCTCATGAGGGAAACATCGAGGTGATCTCCGAACGCGGCGTCACGCGCTTCACGATCAACTTACCCAGAGCAGCCGATGCAGAGGTAACTGTTATGGGAGAAAGTGATGAGTCAACTGACCATCGGTAAACTGGCGCAAGCAGCACAGGTCAGTGTCGAAACCATCCGTTATTACGAACGTCGCCAGCTTATCGAGCAACCGCCAAAACCAGCACAGGGATACCGACGTTACCCAAAAACTACCCTGGCGCGGGTCTTGTTCATCAAACGCGCCCAGGAACTGGGATTCACTTTGGAAGAAATCGATAATCTGTTGGCGCTTGGAGAATCGCATTGCGAAGAGGTACAAGGCCTGGCTGAAGGTAAGCTGGCCGAGGTGCGGGCGAAAATTAACGACCTGCACCGATTGGAGCAAGTCTTGGAGCAGCTGTTGATTCAGTGCCGCACCAATCCCGATAATGCGGTTTGCCCCATTGTGGAATCCCTGCAACCCCCTTCCGAGCAATCACAAATGGGCGATCAATCATAAATTTGAACTTGACTCCGTACCTGAGTACGGTGGTTACACTGGCTTCATCACAATTATTGGGTGAAGTCAGCCATGACCCCAAAACATAAACTCGCTGAAAGCAACGTACCCGTTATAGGTGGCGTGATTGCCGCTATCGGTGCGAGTCTGTGCTGTGTCGGACCTTTTGTGTTGCTGACGCTGGGCATCAGCGGCGCCTGGATCGGCAACCTGACGCTGCTGGAGCCTTATCGTCCTTTCTTTATTGTCATCGTGTTGTTGCTGTTCGGTTGGGCTGGCTGGCAGGTTCATCGACCAATCGAGGCCTGTGCGTCGGGCACCGCCTGCGCCGTACCGCAAACACGGAAACGGCGGCAGATTATTGTCTGGACCACGGCAATCATTGCGCTGATTCTCGTCAGCAGTAGTTACTGGATTCCCCTGATTGCCTAAAAAATGGCGCTCAACCGTTAAAGACTCTGGAGCCAACCATGCAGAAAATCATTCTCAGTATTGTATTCACCCTCGCCAGCTTCTCGGCCTGGGCCAAGCCACAAACCCTTACGCTGGATCTGCCAACCATGAACTGTGCCATGTGCCCAATCACGGTCAAAAAGGCGCTGACCAGGGTAGAAGGAATAACCAAAGCTGAAGTCAGCTATGAAAAAAAGCAAGCGGTGGTGACCTTCGAAGATACCAAGACCAGCGCCGAAAAACTGATCGAAGCGACCACCAATGCCGGTTATCCCTCAACGATCGTTAGCGAAAAAAAACCATGACAGAAGTCATTCTACAATCGGAACTGACTTGCCCCGAATGCGGCCATAAAAAGATCGAAACCATGCCGACAGATGCTTGCCAATGGTTTTATGAATGCGAAGGTTGTCATACATTATTGAAGCCGAAGGCCGGTAATTGCTGTGTGTACTGTTCCTATGGATCGGTGCCATGTCCTCCGGTACAGCTCAACCCGAAGTCAAAAGGTTGCTGCAATTCACCATGACA
>CBFICR010000209.1:0-1567 GCA_965661105.1 Pseudohongiellaceae bacterium
TACTATGGGATATGAATTTTGGTCTGCTTGCCGTAGCCGTTTACAGTAACAGACCAGAATTGGCTGAAAATTATATTTTATGGGCTAATCAAATAATCAAACGAAAACCCAGGGCGGGCTATTATCAATTCCTGGTGGTAGCTAATAAATTAATAGGGGACGAGAATCAGGCCGATACAATACAGCAAGAAGCAGAATTTTTGTTTCCGAATAGGGATTTTAATTATGATCTCAGCATTTTCCAGGGGATTGATAACAAGAATATTGAAGATATTCAGGTCAACATGATTGCAGAATAATGAAAGTTAAAGCGATGACATTACTTTCCTCAAAAAAGCACTCAGGGTTCAGTATTGTTGAACTGGTAATTGTAATTGTGCTGATAGGAATTGTAGGCACCGTTGCTGTTTCCCGCTTTCTAACTGGCTCAGCCTTTAATGCTGCCGGTACCCAGGATGCCATTATCAGTATATCTCACGCTACGCAGCAGGCAGCACTGGGAAGAGATGATGCGTCTTTTCAGATTGATGCCTCTGGTGGTGACTGGATAATTTCTGCGGTAGCAGGGAGCCCTCCATCCATTGTTCGTTCAATATCAATCCCTGCAAAAAATGTCATTCTTGAAACAGGGTCTGCTGTGGCTAGTGGTAATACCTGTGCGAATGCTTATGACACCGCTGTTATGAATGATTTTGTGGTGAATTATGATCGCAAGGGCGATCTTATTGATTTTACCAACAACGGTTCAACAGAAACCGTAGATGCTTCCTTTAATGGCATTCGTCTTTGTATCAATGACAATCCGGTGTTTTCGGTGTGCATCTCCCCGGCCGGCTATGCCTATGAAGGTGATTGTGATGTCTAGTCATTTTCATAATCGCAACTTCCAGTCTGGTCTGACTATTGTGGAGATTGTAGTTACCATCGTTATCCTTGGTATTGCGCTGGCC
The DNA here is from genome assembly GCA_965661105.1 of Pseudohongiellaceae bacterium. Classification (GTDB taxonomy): domain Bacteria; phylum Pseudomonadota; class Gammaproteobacteria; order Pseudomonadales; family Pseudohongiellaceae; genus Eutrophocola. Next base: position 951 of record CBFICR010000209.1, read on the forward strand.
GCTGTGGCTGGCATGGTAGGTCTTGGCTTAAGCCAGAGCTCCAATACCTTGATTGAAACCCGTGCAGTTGCTCTAGGTTATTCCTATCTCGATGAAATTCTGGGTAGACGTTTCGATGAGCGTACCCCCCAGAGTCGGGTTCCGCCGTGTTTTGGTCTTGTGGGGGGAGGGCGATGTACTGCTGAAGCTTCCTTTGGACCTGATGGTGGAGAAAACAGAAGAACCTTCGATGACGTGGATGATTTTCATAACTTGCAGGAAGGTGCTGGCGAATCCGGTCCCCTGGAAGATGCCGAAGGTAATACTCGCACAGGATATGAAAATTTCAGAGTCGCTGTGTCCGTTCGTTATGCGGGCGATGACGCTGTTCTCACTTTGCATGGGCTGGATGAAACGGACGCAAAATTAATTACTGTTACCGTGGAACACACCATATTAAACCTGAGCTGGGAATTCAGTGCCTACAGGGGTAATTTCTGATGCATAAGCGAAGGTTTGTTAGAGCATTCAGGTTTAGTAATCATAGTGCAGGTTTTAGCCTGATTGAAATTGTTGTGGTAATCGTCGTCATGTCGATTATCTCTATAGGTTTAGTGCAATTTATTATTGATTCTGCA
>CBFICR010000210.1:0-1557 GCA_965661105.1 Pseudohongiellaceae bacterium
AGGAAAAAGGATAAAGGATAAAGGATAAAGGTGAGCAGTTCAGTGAGTTCGGTAGACTCTCGTAGGAATAAAGCGGAAAGTGAAAAGAGTTCCGTAAAAACCCTCAGGCAAAAACCGGGATTCATTGAGAAGGCTGAACATGAAAAGATACTTTACAGGATAAACAGGTCGGATAAGCGCAGCGCCATCCGACAAGAATTCCAGACACTGTCCAGGAATAACAATTGAAAAAAAATACAGGCGCTTAAAAGCCAAGTCTACAAGCGCGAACAAGAAAATACAGCACTAACTTAAGCACAACTTTTTGACAAACAGGCAAAAAACCACGTGAAAAAAGATCTCGACAAGATGTTTGAACCCTATTCGGCGATGATGGATTTCAGTTCCCGCATTGCCAGGGGGGCGGAAGCGATCTCGCGTCTGGATATGAAGGACGTGGCTGTTGGTGCTACGCCAAAAACCCAGATCTTTGCCTCCGACAAAGTGACCGTGCATCACTACGAAGCGCTGGATAAAAACACTGAGATTAAAACCGATCCCGTACTCATCGTTTACGGCCTGATAGGTCGCTACACCATGATCGATCTGCAGGAAGATCGCTCCCTGGTGCGCAATCTGCTGGGGCGTGGGGTGGATCTGTATGTAGTGGACTGGGGCTATCCCAGCCGCGCTGACAAGTTTCTGAATTTTGATGACTATGTCTGTCATTACCTGGATCAATGCGTTGATGCCGTGTGCGAACAAAATGGCATCGACAAACTTACCCTGTTTGGTATCTGCGAAGGCGGCACCTTCACATCCATGTATGCGGCCATGTTTCCGGAAAAAGTCAAAAACATGATCCTGTCGATCACGCCCATCGACTTTGCCGCCGACAGCGAAGACGATGACCCCAGCCATGGTTTTCTCAACCTGTGGATTCGCAACCTGGAAGACGAAGACATCGAAAAATTACTGGATGCCTTTGGTAATCTGCCGGGTGAATTAATGGGTGCGGTATTCTCGTCGATGACGCCAATACGTTCCATGACCAAATACAATCTTGACCTGCTCACTGCTGCCAGCGACGATGACAAACTGCTGAATTTTCTACGCATGGAAAAATGGCTGGCGGATCGCCCCAACCATCCAGGCGCTGCGGCACGCCAATGGCTGATTGATCTATACAAGGAAAACAAACTGGTGAAGGGCGAATTTGAACTGGCCGGCGAAAAGGTCGACCTGGCCAATATCACCATGCCGGTATTAAATATTTTTGCCAAACACGATCATATTATTCCCCCGCCATGCTCCGCTGCCCTGGGTAAATATGCGGGTAGCGACGATTACACCGACCTTTGCCTGCCCGCCGGCCATGTCGGCATCTATGTCAGCAGTAAACTGCAGGGATTGGTGGGGGATAGTATTGCGCAGTGGTTGATTGAGCGGCAGTGACGCAGCCGCAGGCTGCTAGGTACAAGTTACAAGTCGCAAGAGATAACAAAGAGTGTTGTAGGTCGGATAAGCGCAGCGTCATCCGACGTGAATAAAGTGTAAAGTAAAAAGAGTTCCGTAAAT
>CBFICR010000211.1:0-1548 GCA_965661105.1 Pseudohongiellaceae bacterium
TAAAAAGCACCAATGAAAACCCGGAAGCATTTCGTGATGCCCAGAGTTTACGTTTGCACAGCCGTATTGAGGGTAGCACTGAAAATGGCAGCTGGGTGCTGACCCCATACTATCGTGATACCGATATGACTTTCCTTATGCATTTTCTGCCGGGAACCCCGCTGGAAGAAAATGGCCATGAGTCGTTTGGGCTACAGACCATGTACAGCTCTGAAGGTAATGGTCCGTTTAGCTGGACTGGCGGCGTAGATTTTGAAATGTCGGAAGGTTTCCTGAAGCAGACCCAGGCTTTTGGTTTTGGCTCTTTCCCAACGGGCAAACAATATGACTTTACTGTGGATGCCACCATGATTTCCCCCTATGTATTGATGGAATACCAGAGTACAGAACAGGATCAACTGACCCTTGGTCTGCGTTATGAATTCCTGGAATATGACTACGATAACCGGATGATTGATGGCAATACTGCAGAAGACGGGTCTTCCTGCACCCCTTCAGCCTTTAATCCTGCGGGCACCTGCCGCTATAGTCGGCCCGCAGATCGTACCGATGATTTTGACAACTATTCCCTGCAGCTGGGCTGGATCCACGATCTTGATACCAATGTACAGTTTTTTAGCAATCTGTCGCTGGCGTTTCGTGCGCCCCAGGCAACAGAACTTTATCGATTGCAGCAAAATCAGCTGGTCGCTGACCTTGAATCTGAAGAAATGGAAAGTTTTGAAGTCGGCTACCGTGCCAGCCGCGATAATATATCCTACACGTTGGCAGCTTATGTCATGAAGAAAGATAATGTCATTTTTCAGGACAGTGGCCGTAATAATGTCAGTGGTGGTGAAACCAGCCATAAAGGCATTGAGCTGAATTCAATTTTTAACCTGAGTGAACAATGGAGCCTGAGTGTTACTGCCAGCTACGCCCGTCACAAATACGAGTCGGATGTGGCTCCTCTGGGAGTAACAGTGCAACTGGATGGCAAAGACATGGATACTGCTCCCAAGTGGACCGGTAATGCCAAACTGAATTGGCAGGTGAGCAATAATAGCAGCATGAACCTGGAATGGGTGCACATGGATTCCTATTACACCAACGAGTCCAACACGAATTATTATGAAGGACATGATCTGCTGAATCTGCGTTATCAATTAGATACCGGAAACAACTGGTATTTATCCGCCAGAATAACCAATTTGCTGGATACTGATTATGCAGAACGTGCTGATTATACGGCGTTTTCTGATTTCACTGGTGATCGCTATTTTGTGGGACAACCCAGGAGTTTGTACTTTACAGTAGGTAGTCGATTCTAAAATAATTACAAGAGACAAGAAAAAGGATAAAGGATAAAGGATAAAAGTGGGCGGTGCAGGGAGGCGGCGGGAGAAACGAGAGGCAAGAGTCAAGAGGCAAGAGACAAGCAACCATTCTCTCAGGCTTCAAGGGTTTTCTGGTGGTCGGATAAGGACCGCAGGGACGCCATCCGACAAGGCGACTAATTTAGTCGCCTTTTTTGTGACTTGTGACTTGTGACTTGTGACTTGTGACTTG
>CBFICR010000212.1:0-1533 GCA_965661105.1 Pseudohongiellaceae bacterium
GGGGCAACTGCCAATGAAGATCCCACTCTGGAATTTGTGTTTGAAGTAACAGCAAGCCTTGAAGCGCCGCTGATAGTTGGCAACACCGGTATAGGTGAACGCCGTATTATCGGTATTACCGGGGGAACCGTAACAGGCCCAAAACTAAAGGGACAGGTCCTTCCCGGCGGAGCCGATTGGCAGCTTGTGCGAGCTGATGGCATGAGTGATATTCACGCTCGCTACACCTTGCAGGCGGATGATGGTGCGCTGATCTATATCGATGCGCCGGGTATGCGTGAGGCTTCACCTGACGTCATCGCACGAATCAATTCCGGCGAAATTGTCGATCCTTCCGAGTATTATTTTCGCACGGTGCCGCGGATTGAAACCGCATCAGAAAAATATGCCTGGATGAACCGGCGGCTGTTTGTTTGCAAAGGCGTGCGTTTGCCCAACGGGGTGGAAATTCGCTACTACTTGATTACCTGAGCCCTGGGTTTATGTCTCATAAAATATAGGTAATCACCTATTACACATATAGATAATGCAGTATTTTACTTCCATATCCATTTCCTTTACCTTGATTCGGGTCTTGGGGAATAAATTTTTGCTACCAAGATATCTGCAAAACGACAGTTTCAGAAACTTTGTTATAAAATTTTTAGTTGTAAAATATGCTTTTTATGAGATTTAAATATGACTATAAAATCAGCTAATTACCGCATATTGATGTTGTCCTGGCTGGTATTATTAATTTCACCAATAGCCAGTGCACACCATTCCCATGCCAGTCTGGATCGTAATAATATCCAGCTTCATAAAGGCGTTGTTACAAAATACAGCTGGAAGATGCCACATGTCTTTTTAAGTGTGGATGCCCCTAATTCTGAAGGTAAGGTGGTTGAATACAGCATTGAAATGCTGCATCCACCAGGAATGAAAGAGAAGGGGTGGAGACCCGATAGCTTTAAACCCGGTGACATTATTACCTGGGAAGGTCCAGCCGACAAAAATCCGAATCGATATTACTCAGGGCTTAATTGGGCCGAAAAGAGTGACGGTACAAGACTGACCATGGATGGCAGGAATGATGCTCCTGTAGAGCCATCCACGGATTTGACAGGTTTGTGGGTCAGAGACACTGCCAGGTTTGGGTATACCTATAGACCAAGAGCGGACTGGTCCTATACCGATTACGCGCAGATTCAAGTGGATAATTTTAGTGAGTTGCAAAATCCCCAGCTGGATTGTCTTGACCCGGGTCCTCCGAAATCAACAACCCTGCCTTATCCGATTAAGATAGAAAGGCCGGATGCTGAAACGATCATAATGGATTATGAAGGTGCAGATCAAACCAGGGTTATTTCCTTGAATGAAGATTTGCCTTCAGTTCAACCATCCAAACTTGGCCAGTCCAGGGGTTGGTTTGAAGGGGATGTGTTGGTTGTAGAAACGGATAATTTTATTGCTGACCGCTGGGGTAGTTATACCGGAGTGGACTCTAGCGACCAGAAACACTTGCTGGAAAGGATATCTCTTGTCAACAATGGC
>CBFICR010000213.1:0-1530 GCA_965661105.1 Pseudohongiellaceae bacterium
CTTTTTTTTCTTCCAAATGTGTTTAATGCACTGTCAGTTTGGCGCATTGCGACGCCGATTGCTGGGAGCGTCCATCTCATCACCCAAATTTTCATAATTTCAAAAGAAAAGTGTGTGCCCTGTTATCCATTATCCCTATAAAAAGCCCCCGGCATGAATGCCGAGGGCTTTGTTTTCAGGCTGGATCTGGCCTAGTAAATCGTGAGTGTCCCACTATCGCACTATCGCTATCGTCCCACTATCGGCACCATTCCTGTTGAACACCTGGTTCCAGGCAATGGCACAGGTATACAGGTATCCCAGAGTGTGCCGTCGAGATCAAAAATCACTGCATCCATACGCATGTACCAAAAGTTTGTTCCACTAAGTTATCAACGTAGTGATTTGTCCATTGATAATATTTCAGGCAATAGGGGGACACCCACACCGCCTTATTGCAGGTTTCCCGGCATTGGTGACAGGCTGGACTGGCCAGAACAGGCTGGTTATTATTCCTGTGCATTGACAACCATTGGAGTAGATTATGGCTAACCTGAAAGATGAGTTTCTGAACCAGTCCGCCTGGACCGGCAAGATTTTTAACGGTGACTGGGTGGATTCCACGGCGGGAACCATTGAGGTGATAGAACCGGGTACCGGCGAGACGATGGCCACAGTCGGCTTTGCCAATCAGGAAGACGTCAACAATGCCTGTGTTATGGCTGAAGCGGCCCAGCAGCAGTGGGCGAATATGGGCGCCCGGGAAAAGGCCAATATTTTTTACAGGGCGGCCGCCATTTTGCAGGAAAACTTTGAGGAAATAGCCACCTATGTGGCCCTTGAATCCGGCGGGATCATTCCCAAGGGTCAGCACGAAGTGAACGAGGCGGTCGCTATCCTCCAAAATGCCGCCCATCTTGCCACCGCACCGCGTGGCGAAATACTGCAAAGCCTGAAAGGCCCCGATTGCATCAGCCTGGCCAAGCGAGTCCCCAGAGGAGTCGTCGGAATCATCTCCCCATTCAATTTTCCCCTGGTACTTTCCATGCGCGCCGTTGCCCCGGCATTGGCCTGCGGCAATACCGTGGTGATCAAACCTGATCCCCAAACACCAGTGGGCGGCGGTTTCGCCATTGCCCGCGCGCTTGAAGACGCAGGATTGCCGAAGGGCGTCTTCCATGTACTGCCAGGCGCGGCGGAAGCCGGCGAAGCGCTGTGTACCAATCCTCTTGTTCAGATGATTCAGTTCACCGGTTCCACCGCTGTCGGCCGACGTGTCGGTGAGCTCGCCGGTCATCATCTGAAAAAAGTGTCATTGGAGCTGGGCGGCAACAACGCACTTATTATTCTCGATGATGCCGATATTGATGCAGCGGTCAATAATGCCGCCTTCGGGGCCTTTTTTCATCAGGGTCAGATTTGTATGGCCTCCAGCCGTATTTTTGTGCAAAAAGGCATCCATGATCAGTTCGTTGCAAAACTGGCCGAAAAAGCCTCGCATATGCCCGTGGGTAATCCCGCGACGGGGCAGGTTGCTCTGGGCCCCGTGAT
>CBFICR010000214.1:0-1503 GCA_965661105.1 Pseudohongiellaceae bacterium
CCCTGCATGCCTTGCGCATACCTGGTACGGGACTGGACCAGGCCGTGCAAATGCAATTCATGTTGGAAAATACAATCGGGCAATTTTCTGAAGTAGACAAGGTATTTGCCAAAATCGGCACACCGGAAGTGGCAACCGACCCTATGCCGCCCAGTGTTTCGGATAATTTTATTATCCTGAAAGCCAGGGAGCAGTGGCCGGATCCCAATAAACCCAAAGCAATCCTGGTATCAGAGATCGAAGAAGCCATCTCCGTTTTGCCTGGCAATAAATATGAATTTACCCAACCCATCCAGATGCGTTTCAACGAATTGATCTCAGGTGTCAGGGCCGACCTCGGTATTAAAGTGTTCGGAGATGATCTTGTACAGTTGGAAGCCTCTGCCGTGGAAATCCTGGAAGTGCTTGAGAGTGTGGAAGGGGTGGCTGATCCCAGGGTGGAGCAGGTGACAGGATTGCCCATGCTGACAGTCAGTCCGAAACGTCACGTACTCTCGCGCTATGGGTTGAACGTTGCAGATGTACAGACTCTGGTTTCTGCAGCCATTGGCGGGGAGTCAGCAGGCATTATTTATGAAGGCGACAGACGCTTCCAGCTCATGGTAAGACTGCCTGAAAAATTACGCCTGGATTTCAAGCGCCTTGAGCGCCTACCGGTTCCCATTCATACCAGTCTGAATGATGTTGGTTATGTACCCCTGGCGGAAGTGGCAGACATGGAACTTGTGACCAGTCCTAACCAGATCAGCCGTGAAAATGGTTTGAGGCGAGTTGTAGTGACTGCCAATGTCCGGGGACGGGATCTTGGCTCGTTTGTTGAAGAAGTCCAGCTACGAGTGGCGGATGAAGTACAGCTCCCGCCGGGCTATTTTCTCGATTACGGGGGGACTTTCGAGCAATTGGAATCGGCAAGCCAGCGCCTTTCCCTGGTAGTACCAGCAACTTTATTGCTGATTTTTGGCTTACTACTCATCGTATTCAGCACTTTCAGGGATGCATTGGTCATTTTTACCGGTGTCCCTCTGGCATTGACTGGTGGTGTGTTGTCTCTCTGGCTTAGAGAAATGCCGCTTTCCATAACCGCAGGAGTGGGCTTTATCGCGCTATCGGGAATAGCGGTTCTCAATGGTCTTGTTATGTTGAGTTTTATTAATCAACTTTGGAAAGAAACTGGAAATCTCGAAGCCTCAATTGTTGAAGGGGCAATGACACGCTTGCGACCTGTTTTAATGACGGCTTTGGTTGCCAGCCTTGGTTTTGTCCCAATGGCGTTGAATACCGGTATCGGGTCTGAAGTACAGCGACCTTTGGCTACCGTAGTGATAGGCGGGATTATTTCCTCCACCATTTTGACGTTAATCGTTTTACCCGCTTTATACCGACTCTTTCACTGGCGTCATGTTGATCAAACAGGTGGATAAGCCAAGAGGTACGTTTTATGTCTGATTTAATATATTTGACCACCAAGTACCTGATTACCGCTGCAATCGTTGTAGGAGTTTC
>CBFICR010000215.1:0-1478 GCA_965661105.1 Pseudohongiellaceae bacterium
ACTCTTTTACATTATCACTGAAAAGACCTGGTGCCAGAAAGATGTCGCCGCTGTGAATAGCCATCCTGAACTCAAGTACCTGTTCACCTTTTTCTTTATGGCGCAGGTTAATTTTGCTCATCATCAGCTGGAATAGTCCGGCACACTGCAATGCATTAATGCTATGTCTGTCCTTGCAATCAATAGTGTCGAAACTGATGAGTATTGAGTCGCCGCTCTGGCGCTGGAAAGAGCCACCAAAGAGGCTTGCTGCCTGTTTCAAATAAAAAATATATTCCCGTAACAGGTTGGCAAGTGTAGGGGGGTGCAAAAGCTCGATCGCCGTATTGATATTGACCACCTTGATTACCAGCATGCTGGCATTCACCTTTACGGGTGCGGTTTCAGATTCTTCGTCAGCCTTTTCCCAGACACCGGTTTCCAGCAGCTTTTCTTCCATGTCCTGAAATTTAGACAGGAGACCATCGAGAACGAGCTCCAGACGCTGGGTTTCACTTTGATCACTGTCAGTTAATTCATCATCCCCGGTTTTTCTGGTGATGGTATTAATCATGGCGAGGATGGGGGAGGTAATTGCGCCGGATAAGGCAAATGCGGTGCTGACCACCAGAATTAAAGAGATGGTCAATACCAGCAAAAACAGATTGCGCATACGTGACTGGAATCCGGCAACAGCCAAGCTGTCCAGTTCCAGCTGGATTGACCCGGCAATAGCGTCCTGCACAGTGATATCTGCACTGTAAAAACCTGGCTGCTGGGGAAGAATAGTTGAGTTTGCGTTATTGACGGTGGCTTTGCCCGCACTTGCCAGTTGCCTGCCATCAACATCAAAAACGGTGGCATAAACAATATTGCTGTCTCTCACCAGTTGGGTAAGTACAACATTCAATCCCAGCGGATCATTGACCAGCACCAACTCGCGTACAGAGGTAGCTGTTTGTTCCGCAAGAGAGGCACCGAGAATATCGCTATATTCGCGTAAAGAGCGGTTCAATTCATTCTGAAATAATAACCAGAATGCAGATGTCACCACGATAAACAGAATCGCAAAACTAAGTGCCAGTTTATGACTGGTTTGTAGTCTGATATTCCCCACGAAGGCTGCCCCGATTGATTATTCTTGTGCGTGCTTGAAAGTGTAACTATTTTTTCAGGTTTTTTTTATCACCTGCAAAACATGAACTCATTGTTTTGCAGTAATGAGGCGTAGTTTAGCTTGTCGTGGGGAAAAAAGCCTTAGGGAACCTCTGATTAAGTCTAGTATGTCTCTGCGAGGATCTGAACCGCTACGATGCTAGGCGCAGTCCGCCGCTCATAGCGTCACTATTAGCAAGGACTGCAACAACGCAGCGTGGCGGTTCAGGCCCCGCCCTGCGGGGCCTTCAGGCAGCACGCGCTACTGCGTTGACCTTTCTTGACAGGTGGTCGACATGCCTGCGAAAGTTCGCCTTGTCTCGCGCACTGCCTGAAGGCCAGAG
>CBFICR010000216.1:0-1440 GCA_965661105.1 Pseudohongiellaceae bacterium
AGTGTAGTTCACTAGTGTCGTCAAGAACTTTTTCATATTCGAAGTCAAAGTCAATTTCGTCTTTCATTAGTAGTAGTTTTACAAACTTGCGAACTTGATCTTTATCACGAAAGTAAAACTCCAGTTCCCATTGACAGATACTTGCTCTACCATTTACAACTGGTTTCATTTTAGTCTCTATTCTCAAAAGGTGTGCGATAGCCCGATGCGTTTTCGCGATACACTGTCTTGTTTTTAACAGACACAGTAACTTTAATCTCCACCTCAGCACCGAGTTCGTAGATGCGATCTTTTTCCTTGTCAAAGTATGGTCCTTGCCACAGTTCAACGATGTCAGTATCAACAATCTTAGCTTCACCGTCAGCACGGATCCACACATAGCGTTTGGGTTCTGTTTTCATAGTCATTGTTCTAGTACGTTTGTTGCTTTCTTTGGCATAGTGTTTTACTTGGCAAATGACATTTTTACAAACAGGATATCTTGCCGCTTCACGAATTTCTCCACATTCGGGACAGGGGCTGGGTCTCCAATCAGTATCTTCCATCTTTGTTTCCTTCTTATGACAATCTTCTTCAGGGCAGGAAGCATAATCCCATTTTTCTCTGCCACAAGGGCATCCTCTATCGTGGCTCATTGTTATCCACCAAACTTAGATTTCAGTCGTTCGTATTCTGCCCGCTCGTGCTGTTCGTTGCGTTCAATCTCTGCAACAAAACTATCCCAGGTGTATGGCAAACGATTGTCTAATCCTGCCAAAAACGCTTGCGCTTCACGCACCATAGCACCGCCGCCTCGGTCGCCCCATTCACCGGCATGCCCAGCATCATTGGCGATATTTTCGCCTTTTTGTATATAAGCGTTTGCAATTTTGCGTAGATATTGTTGATCCATTATTCATACTTCTCGCTTTTACGCTTGCTCTCCAAGCAGTGATTTTTACAGTCTTCTACAAACTGATCAATATTCTTACTGCGTCTGCTAACAGCATAACAGAATGTCCCGCCGAAGTAAACCAAAAACTCACCTGTGTGATAACATTCCAACACTACAGTATATGCCGTGGTCATGCTTGCTCCGCCCATACCACCGTGTCCAAGTGCTGTGCTGCCCCATGTTTGGGTGAACATAGAATAGACTCCAAAGTCTCTTGTGGTAGGGCGGCGAGTTTTAGGAACAGCCTTGTGTTCACCTGTATCACGATAGTGTTGCCAATCTCTGTCTTCGTATTCAATATCCGAAAAGCCCTGGTATTGAGCATGAGCAATGCAATCTGCTAAATCGGTAATTGGGTTTTCTGAAAAATTCATTGTGTTGGTTTCCATAGTTTAGCAAATTTCAATACATTTGGTAGTTCTTCGTCAAGTGGCGGAACAACTATACAGCTATCGTGACCATCAAGAGTATTCTTTTCGTAGCCGAAATGAACATTTGGTAGTGCT
>CBFICR010000217.1:0-1423 GCA_965661105.1 Pseudohongiellaceae bacterium
CAACCGCTCTCTGATCGGCAAACGCGTCGTGTCTGATATCAACAGCAGCTGCCATCAATGCGCAATGTGTCTGGCCGGAAACCCCCATCACTGCATAAAGCGATCCGCTCTCGGCATTCATGGCAAGGATGGCGCCTTTGCAGAGTACCTGACAACACCTGAGGAAAATCTGGTCATAGTGCCCGATTCTCTTGATGATAACCTCGCTGTTTATGCTGAACCCCTGGCCGCGGCTCTGGAAATTCAGGAGCAGGTTGATTTTACCCGGCACGAAGGCGTGCTGGTCATTGGCGATGGCAAGCTGGGCTTATTGATTACCTTAAGCCTTGCGCAGGCGGGACTGGAAGTGACGCTGCTTGGACATCACCCGGAACGACTGGAATTACTGGGTCTGGATAATATCTCTTTCTGTATTTCACCACCTGACCTTAAATACCCGGTGGTAATTGAAGCCACCGGAAATCCCTCGGGATTTGACACAGCGGTGCAGTTAACTGCTCCGCGCGGCACTCTGGTGCTGAAATCTACTTATAAAGGCAATCTGGAGTTTAATCCGGCCCCTCTCGTAGTCAATGAAATCACTCTGCTGGGCTCACGCTGTGGCCCGATGGACAAGGCAGTGGCACTGCTTGCTTGTGGGGCAATTAATCCAGCAGGGCTAACCCAGGATATTTTTCCTCTTGCCGATGCAACCCGGGCAATAGCCCGGGCCAATAAAAAAGGGTCGCTGAAGGTGTTACTGGAAATGGCTGGCTAGGAACTCAGGTTTTATCGGTTTTTCTGGAACCGCCCTGTTTCACTTCATATAAGGTGGCGGTTGAGACATGCTCAACACTGGATGCAACTTGCGCAGAAGAATAGCTGGTGACCCGGTTACGACCTGTGCGCTTGCATTCGTAGAGAGCTTCATCAGCCTTTTCGAGAAGTTCAAAAACATTGCCGACTTCATCGGGATAGGTAGCAATACCAATACTGACTGTAGATTTAATTTTCTTGCCATCAGTATCAAAAGACGTGTTTTCCACGGCACTTCGCAGACGCTCTCCGGTTTCCTCGGCACGTGTGGCTGGCAATTGCGGTAGCAGTGCTACAAATTCATCACCACCATAGCGGCAAATAATGTCCGAGGTACGCAGGCAATCCTCAATAGTACCGGCAATAGTAACAATCAACTTGTCGCCCGCTTTATGACCAAACTTGTCGTTCACTTCCTTCAGGTTGTCCGCATCAATCATCATGACAGACAATGGCTGGTTATATTTCATTGCTACTTCAGCGGCCTTGTTGAACATGGGGATAAAAGAACGCTTGTTCAGCAGATCCGTCATCTCGTCTGTTTCAGACAAGGCTTTGAACATCATCTTTCCGTAGTGAACATCGGAGGCCAGCATCGTAGTGATGTAGGCAACCAGAACAAAAGGCG
>CBFICR010000218.1:0-1396 GCA_965661105.1 Pseudohongiellaceae bacterium
TTTATGCCTGCCCTAAATTTTCTTCTAAATTTTCATTCTATTCTTGTTGTTCAATGAATCAATTTTTTCCACCTTATTCAATTTAACCCTGATAAACTTTCATTTGGACGGCATTCTATTTTCATATAGACGAATTATTACTTTCAATTGGACGAACTATTATTTATGCTTGATCGGGCATAATTAACTCAATATTCACCGGATAAACAGGAATAACTGTGTACCCAAGGTTTTCAGAAGCCAACCTGCGCGAGGCGTTACAAGATACGCCAGTAGTGTTAATTCATGGCTCCCGACAATGTGGTAAAACAACATTGGCGCAATCGATAGGTAATGATCTGGACTATCGTTATATAAGCTTTGACGATGACAACCAGTTGCAAGCGGCCAGAACTGATCCCATGGGGTTTGTGCAGAGCCTGCCTGAGAAAGTCATCCTCGATGAAATCCAGCGTACGCCGGAACTCTTTCTGGCCATCAAGGCCAGTGTCGATCAGAACCGAAAGCCTGGCAGGTTTCTGCTGACCGGGTCAGCTAATGTGTTATTGCTACCGCAGCTGGCAGACTCACTGGCAGGGCGTATGGAAATAATACAGTTACGGCCATTGGCACAAAGTGAGATAGCAGGACACGTGCCCCATTTCCTGACTCAGCTGTTTAATGCTGATTTCGGAACAGGCCTGAACAAGGGCGGATGTGCGCATCTGGGGGAGTCCCTGGCAGAGATAGTCTGTGCAGGCGGCTATCCTGCAGCAATTGCACGCAATAGCACAAAACGACGCAATACCTGGTACCGGGATTACATCACCACACTGATTCAACGTGACGTGAAGGACATTGCCAGTATTCGCAATCTCGACATCCTGCCGAAACTGCTTGCTTTGGCGGCTTCCCAGACAGCACGATTGTTCGTGGCATCCGAGCTGGCCTCACCCTTCGCCCTGAGCCGCCCCACTATCCGCGAATACCTGACATTGCTCGAACAATTGTTCTTGATAGAACAATTACAACCCTGGCACAGCAACCGTCTTAGCCGTCTTATCAAAACCCCCAAACTGCACATGACTGATACGGGGTTGACCTGCGCTCTTCTCGGCATCAACAGCAAGACACTCTGGGAAGATAAAGCAGTATTAGGGCAGTTATTGGAAACCTTTATTTATCAGGAACTGAAAAAGCAGGCAGGCTGGCATGATGAGAACCTGGACTTCTATCACTTTCGCAACAAAGACAAAGTAGAGGTCGATATCATCATCAGTCAAGGACAGCAGCTGGCCGGTATTGAGGTAAAAGCCTCAGCCACCGTAAAACAGGAAGATTTCAAAGGCTTGAATAAATTGAAAGAGGCCTGCGGAAAACAATTCGCAGCAGGTGTTGTGTTCTATGACGGGGAAAG
>CBFICR010000219.1:0-1389 GCA_965661105.1 Pseudohongiellaceae bacterium
TTGTGCACCATGCCTAAAACCTGGCGCTCGAGAGGGGTAAACGCCTTGGATGTCTCGACTTTTACCAGGTTCTGATTAAGGGCCGTGACAATCTTCGACAAGGGCAACATGAAATAGGGCAATGCCGAGGTCATATGTCCGACAAATCCCGGAGCGGATGTCCTGACACTCTGGGCTACCAGATGCTTGAGGATGAAATCGGTGTAGGCAGAAACGTAAAAGGGCTGCTCGGGTATTTCCGCAGAAGAGAACGCGGTTTCGATCTCGGAGAGTTGTTTCTCCACTGCAACAATATGCTCGTGAAGGAACCCGTCCAGATTGCTGGATATGTCCGCATCGATCTTGGCCAGGGTTGCGCCACTCGACTCGGGAATAGTAAAAATCCGCTGCAAGCTTTCCAGATTCGCATTGGCCTGGTAATCAAGCCCTTGCTGCCCGGCGTATTGCCTGATTGTGATCTGTCCAGAGGGTTTAGTCATAGGCCAGGATACTTACAGAAAGGGGGCCATCATAATGGGGACTCTGCACCCGCGCAATCGGTTTAATGGGCGATATTTCAGCAAGTTCCACTTTTCCTGAGCGTGTGTTGTACTACTCAGCATAGGCGATAACCCGGATTTAGCGCAATGATTGGCGCGATAGCCGGCCAACAACAGTGGATGGGAAGCACCCTGCAAATTCGCTTCAAGTTTGTTAAGCCATAAAGATCGTGGGAGAATAGCGTCCTCTATAACCTTAGGCGAGGTTATACCTGCGATACAAACCGGATTTTAGGACTTCTAAATGGAAACAACTGTCACCCTGGGTGAATTTATTATCAAATGCCAGGGGGAGTACCCCGAGGCCACTGGCGCTCTCACCTCACTGTTCTCATCGATCAGGCTAGCGGCCAAAATTGTTCATCGCGAAATCAATAAAGCGGGACTCGGTGACATCATGGGTGCATCCGGGGACAAGAACATTCAAGGCGAACAGCAGCAAAAACTCGACCTTATTGCGAATGAAAAATTCATCAAGGCCCTTGCGGCACGGGGCGTGGCCTGCGGTATTGCTTCAGAGGAGGAGGACAACTACGTAACCTTTGATGAAGGCCATAACAAGGATGCGCTGTACGTTGTGTTGATGGATCCGCTGGACGGCTCCTCTAACATCGATGTAAATGTCTCCGTCGGCACCATATTCTCAATCTACAAGAGGGTCTCCCCAATGGGAGTTCCGGTCACCGAAGCAGACTTCCTTCAGCCTGGCAGGCAACAGGTGGCTGCGGGCTACGTGATTTACGGCTCCTCGACCATGATGGTCTATACCACGGGTAACGGTGTAAACGGTTTCACCTACGACCCCAGTCTGGGTATGTTCTACCTCTCCCACCCCAATAGGAGAATGCCC
>CBFICR010000220.1:0-1357 GCA_965661105.1 Pseudohongiellaceae bacterium
GTACTTTCTTTGCCATCCAGCAACACCTGCGACCCTACACCCCCATAGTGTGCTACCAATTCTTCATTTTTATAGACAACGATTTCCCGGCTATAGGGTCGATCATATTTCCAGCGCCAATGCTCATGTGTCATTTCCTGCTGAAATATTTTTTTAAACAAATTACAAACTGCTGGCGCGTCTTCCTTATTGGCAACACGAACCACCAGATCTGATTCTGAACTTGGTGTTAGTTCGTTTGAAGTGTCAATCACTGTAAAACCCATCAGTCATTAATGGCTTCCCAACGATGGGGTAATACCACAAAGCCGCGCTCCAGGCCTTTCTGCTCCACATGAATTTCAGCAGCCCGGCGAATGGTTTCATACAGGTGAATGCCTTTTTCACATAACAGTGCAATATCGAGATAATAATTACCTCTGAGCAGGGCCAGTTTTGGAAACACCACTTTGGCAACACCCTGACCCTTTTCATTCAGGGACAAGACCACCCCATCGTGCACACTGCCTGTGCTTGATAATATTCGGCCATCGCCTCCGGAAAATGCAATGGCCACACTGGCCAGAGGAACACCTTCACCCGGATCAAAAATAACTGTTAATTCCAGATCATCATTTCCACTTACCAGTTTATGAACATTGCTGACTTTTTCACCGACTCGAACAATCACATCCACAATGCTCGGAATCGATTTTACGTCAGCTGAATGCACCTCATGCTGAAAATTTTCTTTTTCCTCAACACTGCTTTTATCAAGCGACTCATCCTTGGGAGAAGCCATTCGAACCAACTCACTGTATTGGGTAATAACATCCACCGGACTGCCCACTTTTTTAATTTCACCTTTTTCAAGCCAAATTACCCGATCACAAAGTGCTTCAACCTGGTACATGGAGTGAGAGCAGAAAAGTATTGTCTTGCCGGCATCCTTGAAGTCCATAATGCGATCAAATGACTTTCTGGAAAATGCACCATCGCCAACCGACAGTGCTTCATCAATGATGAGGATTTCAGGGTCTATATGCGTTGCAATAGAAAAAGCCAGACGAACAAACATACCACTTGAATAGGTTTTGACCGGTCGATTTATAAACTCACCAATTTCCGCGAACGCCACAATTTCATCATAGATAAGCGCTATTTCTTTCTTGCTTAAGCCCTGAATAGCACAACTTAAATACACATTTTCATGACCGGTCATTTCAGGATGAAAACTGGCGCCCAACTCAAGCAAGGCAGCAATACGCCCATTGATTTGTATTTCTCCTGTGGATGGCACAATGGTTTTTGCGAGTACTTTGAGCAGCGTACTTTTCCCGGCTCCATTCTGTCCGATCACCCCCAGCACTTCTCCTTT
>CBFICR010000221.1:0-1352 GCA_965661105.1 Pseudohongiellaceae bacterium
CCGCTCCCCAACTGGCCAGTTCCGGTGCCGGGATAACCAACGCAGGTTACTATGACGTGTTAGGGCGCCGTTTCTTCCTCGGTATGAAAGCGCGTTTCTAACATAAAGCAATAGTGACCTTGTAAAACCATTAACGGCGGGCCTTAAGGCCCGCCGTTTTTTTTCAAGGGCTTAGCCTCTTTGGTTGACCCTTTTTATTCCTTTCTGAACTCCCACTAAGCCAGATTTGGCAAACCCATTGATTGAAATAAAAGCCTGAAAAATCATCCTGATTTGGTAGAATGGCGATTCAATTAATAGAGGCGCCCTAAAGGGAAAATACGAACATGAAAATCAATAAAACCTTGCCATGTTCCCTGTGCATGCTGGTATCAGCCGCGGTGTTCGCGGCGGACAATACCGACGCGGTCATTATGGATGCCAGCCCCTGCCTGGGTATAGTCAGCCCGATAGAGCGCCTGGCCTGTTTCGAGGAACAGGCGAACGCGGCGCAAGATCGTGGCACTTCTATACCGCAGCAGAACCTGCCGGTCGTGACGATCCCCCAAGATTCCAGGCAGCAGCCGGCACAATCTTCCCCACAGGCTCCCCCACAGATTGAACCCCAGCCGGCGTCCGAGACTCAGCAAGAAGTTGCGCAAGAAGCAGCGCAAGAAGTAGCGCAAGAAGCAGAAAGCGCCAGCATTCCACCAGCTGAAAGCGTCGAAAACAATTTTGGATTGCCCGAGAAGAAGGTCAATGAGAACGCGCCGGCAAATGAGTTGATCGCCAGAGTGGCCGAGATCAAGGAGCTCAATCGCAACCGTTTCATTATTACTCTGGAAAACGGCCAGGTCTGGCAGCAAATGCAAACCAGACGCTTTGCTCTGGCGGAAGGCGACGAGGTCCGGATCTACCCTTCGCGCTGGGGTAGTTCGTACCGCCTTTCCTCCCAGTCCCACAAAGGTTACATCCAGGTTCAGCGTCTCCGGTAAAGTTACTGTCCCTAATTATCACAACAATTTTAATCAAGAACAGGAAGTCACCATGATTCGACTTATTCTCAGCCTCTCAATACTACTGGGTCTCTCTGCGCCAGCTCTGGCCGGCAGGGACGATTTTGTTCCGGGCACCGCGGTGCCGGATTATGGCGTCTATGCGCCGGTGACCGGTGTCGAATTACCGGCGGGCACCCAGCTGAAAATCGCGTTCGATGTTTCTGAAGCCGGGCCGACTGATGCCGTTAACCGGAAATTTGAGATGGTGGCCCGTTCTACGAATTTGCATGCGGCAAAAGGTGTCTCGCCTGAAAATCTGTCATCCGCCATCGTGGTTCATGGTGGAGCAGGCCTGGATTTGCTGACCACTGAGGC
>CBFICR010000222.1:0-1265 GCA_965661105.1 Pseudohongiellaceae bacterium
TTTTCTTTACCGGTGCTTTTTTGGCTTTGGCTTTAGTCGCCGCTGCTTTCTTTTTCGTCGTTTCTTTTCGTCGCTTTCTTTGTCGCCGACTGTTTTGGGTCGATTTTTACTTCCGGTGTTTTTATATCGGGAATTCGCTTTATGGGTGGCGCTTTCTTCTTCGCTGGACTTTTCTTTTCCGGTTTTTTGTTTTGTTCTTTTGGCGGCTGGGCCTTTTTCTTTGCTGCCGGTTCTGCTGAAGGTTCTCCTGCAGCCTGCTTGCTCAGTTGTCTTTTCATGGCACGCACTTCGCGGCGTAATTCATGAATGATTTTATGCAGGTCATCCACTTCACTGCGGGTGGGGATGGTGTGCGCCTCGCACCAGAGTTCTGCAAATTCGCGGTACTTTATTTTGGAGGCTGTGCCGGTAGCAAACAATTCACGTTGCGCGTCGAGGAATTCCTGGGAGCGCAGTGTGGAGACCATTTCTTCATCGGCAATCTTCAGCCAGCGCTGCAGCGTTTCTTCGGAACCAATATCCTCATTTTTCATTCGATCAAAAAACTCATCGGAAAAATGCTGGTAGGCGCGCAGCCATGCACCGGAGATTACTTCCTGGTAACGCTGCCCTGCCTCCCGGAATTCCTGGAACTCCTGACCCGTTTTCATCACCTTGTTTTCCAGCATGCCAATATCGGCAAACTCGGGACCGTTTACCAGTTTGCTGAACACCTGATCGATCATCTCGAAACCGGATTGCATGAAGGTGGTGGGATTTAACATGTGGGTCAGGGCCTGGGCCGAATAATCTTCTTCCGACGAGGCATTTTCCTTGCTGCCGCCGACCCAGTTTTCCGCTACCTTCATCCAGTGCTTGTACTGCTGCTCGCATTGCTGCCAGCTTTGCATGGAGCGATCGAGGAAGTCGGCATTGATGAAGGGGTTGGTGTTGGGAATTTTTGCGCCCTGCGTTGCGCCAGGTTTTAACCACTGCTGCTGGGCGTTCAGGAATTGCTCCTGGTTATTCAACCAGATATCAAAAATGGGATTCCCTGTGCTTTTATCATCACTCATGATTAATGACCGTTTATCCTTTTTTTTCGATAATACCTTATAGCTCTTTTGCAACCCTGCTGAGGTATATTTTGTGTGTCATGTCGGATGGCGCCGCGCTTTACGGATTGCTTGTCTCTTGTATCTTTTAACTTTTAACTTTGCGCTTTATCCTCGTCGGATGGCGCTGCGCTTATCCGACCTACGGTTTGCTTGTCTCTTGTCTCTTGT
>CBFICR010000223.1:0-1231 GCA_965661105.1 Pseudohongiellaceae bacterium
CCCATTGAAAAGTATCAACAGGATGCTTCAGGCAAACAGAATATTAAGGGCCAGAGTTAAAAGGTACTGAACAGAAAGAAAACCCACCTTAAGGTGGGTTTTTTATTGGCGCGCCCGGAGAGATTCGAACTCCCGACCAACTAGTTCAAAGCCAGTTTTTCTAGCCTGTTAATAAATAAGGTCGAAGTGAAATTCCTATAAACCAAGGAACATAGGATAATCCACTACCTTTTTATTCTCTTCATTACCCTTTTTAAATTCTTCATTGTCCCTAATCCACCTGGGATAAAGGGGGTAGACCCAGTTGCTGTCGAATACTGGGGCGGTAATGATTCAGATTGTATTCCACCAGATCGACAATTTTATTGACACTCTGATCAACAGAATGGGTTTCATCATCAAACCACATCACGCCCTGCCACACTGGCAGGGAGCGGGTTTCATCCAGAATATAGCCGACGATATGGATCACCGCTCGGGTATTGAAGTTATCACCGCGGTAATCCTCGACAAATTCTGCAATGGTTCTGAACCGATCCGGGGTCAGATAAGCCTGAACACTGTCTATGGTGGCCCGGCTACCAATATCCAGTGGGCGTATAATCAATACAGCATCGAAATCCGCAGTGGCCAATTGTGAGCGAATAGTCTCGGTATCAATATTCCGCACATTATTTATTACCGGGTAGCTTTCTGACACCTGATAATCGTTCATCCGGAGTCGTTCGACCAAGGTGTTTTCAATAAGGCGCCGACTATCCGCGTCCACGTCCAGAGCCATAACTGCAAAATTGACACTACCCAACTCGTTTTGACCATAGGCTGGAAAGCCCGCAAGGGGGGGTATGCTGACAAGAAAAAAAAGGATTTTGTGAAGTCGCGTGCGCATGGGCGGAACCTGTCAATAAAGTGGGTATAGATCAGACCGGTTTGAACCTTATTATTGCACAGTCAGGAAAAAAATAATCAGGGTCAGAAAACATCATTTTAAATTTACGAATAGAAAACAATCGGTTATAGTTTTTTTGCTGACATGATCTTCTACTTTAAGTATTGATCGCCAATCTTGAAACATCGGAAACTAATATTATGAAAAGGACAGTCCTTGGTTTATTTTTTTTGTTATTTTCAAGTGTTTATGCATTATCCCAGGAATCAGACTCGGTTATATACACTCTTCCCAAGCCAGCTAATCTTACTCCCCCAGATGAATCGCCACCTGTTCACTAGA
>CBFICR010000224.1:0-1230 GCA_965661105.1 Pseudohongiellaceae bacterium
TAGTCTTTTTTCTGTGGAAAAAGATTGTACTATAATATTAGTAGGATCTTCTTCTGTTTGGTATACTAATATTAACATACTACATCGCTCCTTCGTCTACATAAATAACACGTTCTTGGTCTAATTCTATTTTGTTACAACTAAATACTTCACTATTTAATATATTTTCTGGCTCTACAAAGTTATTTGCATAATCATTACCAAGCGCTAATAGTCTAGCGTTGTACTCATTACTAGCACAGACAAAGAAACTATTTGTCCATTCGTACTGACTTTTTAATGGTGCTCTAGTAGTATACGTATTATGAGGAATTTTATTTCTACCTGTATATTTAACTACTAGATCTTGGATTGGTGTTATTTCATATAAGTTCATATATTAATCCTAAGCTGATTATTAGTAAAGGCTTCTATACTAATAAGAATTTAAACCTCTCACTTGATTACTCGTGCGATCGGATACCTGTAATTTGGTACCGGTGACGGGAGTTGAACCCGTATGAGCTTTCGCTCGCTAGATTCTAAGTCTAGTGCATATTCCAATTTCGCCACACCGGCATTAAGATCAGAAGATGAATAAGTATTTCAAGGCTAAATAGCTACTACTCTCAGTCTGTGTACTGAGTCTCTGCTAATCCACTTTTACATGTGCACTGACAACTTATCTCTCTCTCTTATTCCTCTTCTGCACAGTCTTTAATAAGTATCTATAGTAGGAATCGAACCTACATAAGAAGATTACGTCTAGCTGTTACTTCTAAGGTGGTTTTCGCCATGAGCTAGAAACATACTATTTGTATTTATATGTTTTTCCATATAGGCTTAGTCCACACCCCCGTATTCCAAATTCCGGCAGTCAAGATACTTACTAAAAACCTCTACACTCATAGTCTATGAAATGCAATCTTTTTCTATATGAGACTTATGTAGAATATTACTACTAAAAGTTTTCAGCTGCTTCAACGGCTTATTGGATCGTCATCCACGTTCGCTACTGGCTTAGTCGTCTATTAGTATTTGTATATAGTATAGATTGCTGTCTATATACTAAATTTAAATCGGTCGGGATCACCCACCTACGAACGCGTGTGTAGGTATAGAGCTTAACGCGCTAGCGCACTATTACGGAATTGAACCGTTAACCGAAATTCTTAACTGCCCACAAATTCTGACAATATTACTGTTTCTCCAGTAGCGCCAGGGGCATTTCCTATAATAACTATGTTAGCA
>CBFICR010000225.1:0-1228 GCA_965661105.1 Pseudohongiellaceae bacterium
ATGAGTTGGTAGAAGTGGACGTGAGTACGACGGGATTTGCCGAGATTGTCAATGTGTCTTCTGCCACTTCCAGGCCGACAATCCTGAAAGTTAACCCCTATCAAAATATCCCCATTAGACCTGTAATAAGAATTGACGAAGAGTTTCCAGAGTGAACCTGATCAGCGCGTATTTTAGAAATGTCATTGACTCTCTGGTAACGCCATTGAGATCGGTTTATAAAAACCGCTCCCTGTATTCAATTCTCGTCAAGCGGGATATTGTGAACAGGACATCAGGCACAGTGCTGGGTAAGCTCTGGCCCCTTGTTCAGCCCACATTGCAGGTGCTTGGCTACTGGTTTCTATTTGATATTGTGTTTGCCATGCGCGCCAATCGTGGGCCAGATTACCTTGAGTATTTATTGTCGGGCATGGTTCCCTGGTTGTGCATCGCTGAAATTCTTACCCGCTCTACCATGATGTTTCGTGAATTCAGTTCTTTATATAGAAGAAACCCGTTTCCACTGGAAATACTTCCTCTGCTTATTATGACTATTCCGTGCCTGGTATTTGGTACAGTCTATTTCATTCTTAATTTACTGTTGGGTGGTCCTGAAAAAGCAATGCTCTCCCTGCTGGTGATGCCCATGTTGATGCTTTGGTTATTGCCCCTTTGCTTTTTGTTGCCGGTACTGGGATTGTTTATCAAGGATTTCACCCAGGCGATTCCATTTCTGTTAATGATCACCATGTTTCTCACCCCGATTCTTTATTTTCCCACCATGCTGCCGGAAGGTTTCAGGCAGTTTATCTGGTTAAATCCGTTTTCGGATTTAATGGCAGTAATACATGGCCTGGTTCAGGGCAGTGAATATTCCTGGTTAAATCTGTGTCGTCCCTTTCTCATCTGGTTTTTATTACTAGGTCCAGCCTGGCTGATTTTCCGTCGCAGTATTCCTCATATCCGTGAGGTGTTGTCATGACAAATGCTGCCATCTCGTTACATGAAGTCTCTAAATTCTACAAATTCTATGAAAAAGAAATTGACCGGATTAAGGAAATTCTGACCGGTAAGCCACGTTATCAAAAAATTCATGCGCTTAAACCAGTGTCTTTTGAAGTGGGAAAAGGAGAAGTGCTGGGGGTGATCGGACAGAATGGAGCCGGGAAAAGTACGCTGCTCAAAGTACTGGCAAAAACCATTGTGCCATCCACAGGAGAAATACAAATCAATGGGCGTATTGCTG
>CBFICR010000226.1:0-1170 GCA_965661105.1 Pseudohongiellaceae bacterium
TGATTTGCCCTCATTTGGGGAACTGGGAGTTAATGGGGTATTGGGCTGGCGAGCGGGGACCAATTACCAACCTTTACCAGCCTCCCCGTCGTTTTGATGTGGACGACCTGCTGACAAATGCGCGGAAGAAAGCTGGCGCATCCCTGGTGCCCACGAACGCCAAAGGTGTAGCGCAGCTGCTAAAGGCGCTGAAACGCCGCGAAATTGTTGGCATACTGCCAGATATGGAGCCCGATAAGAGCAGTGGTGTGTTTGCACCGTTTTTTCGTGTTCCAGCGATGACGATGACATTAGTCCACAGCCTTGTGCGTCGCAGTGGCGCAAAGGTAATCCTGTGCTGTGCCGAGCGTGTCCAGGGTGGTTTTAATATTGTACTGTTGGAGCCGGATCAATCTATATCCGATGAAGATGCACAGGTTTCGGTGTGTGCGTTAAACGCAGGTATAGAGCAGTTGGTTCTGCGGTCTCCCGAGCAGTATCAGTGGGAATATAAACGCTTCAAAAGGCGACCGGAAGGCTATGCGAAGCTCTACAAATAATAAGCAGATCGAAGGATTGGGAATGAAAACCAGACTACCCGGAATATTTGCTTTTTTAGCAGGTCTGATGGTTTTGGCAGGTTGTGAGTCCACCTACTACTCAACGATGGAAAAATTTGGGGTAGAGAAGCGTGATATTCTGGTGGACAGAATTGAAGATACCAGGGATATCCAGCAGGAAGCCCAGGTTCAGTTTCGCGATGCGCTGGAGAAATATCGCTCTGTTGTGACATTTAATGGCGGAGAACTTGAAACGGTGTACAACGAACTGCGCGACGAATTCGAAGAGAGCGAATCAATTGCCGCACAAATCGCCAATCGCATCCGTGAAGTGGAGGATGTTTCCGAGGATCTCTTTGACGAGTGGGAAAAGGAGCTTGAGCTAATCAAAAGCGCCTCACTGCGCGCAGATTCAGCCAGAAAACTGCAGGATACAAAATTCCGCAGCAAGCAACTGATCGCTGCCATGTGGCGAGCGGAAAGAAGTGTGCAGCCCGTGTTGGACAGTCTTCGCGATCAGGTCTATTACTTAAAGCACAATCTTAATGCCCGCGCTGTCGCCGCTCTCCGAGGTGAACTTCAATCCATCGATACCGAAGTTAATCGTCTGGTGACAAATATGCAGCAATCC
>CBFICR010000227.1:0-1167 GCA_965661105.1 Pseudohongiellaceae bacterium
TCAGTCAGAGAAATTTCAAGGGGGAAAATTCAGTGACCCGTAAGGCCACTGAACCTGTGTAAGAGAAAATACCCGGGAAGTTCAGGAGTGCTACATGAAGACGCGTTTCAGGAAGACAGTACTTTATCGTGGAGAAGAAGCCCCGCCAGCAGCGCAACTACGAACAGCACTATCCTGCCATCAAGCGAGTTAAGCGCAACCAGTGACGGTCCAGGGCAGATACCTGCTATGCCCCAGCCAATGCCGAAAAGTACAGCACCAAGGATGAGTTTTTTATCCAGATCTTTTTTTGCCGGCATACTGAAACTGATTCCGAGAACGGGTTTGTGCATCAGGCGCGCATACTGAAAACCGGGTACGGCGACTGTCAGTGCGCCGCCCATGACAAAGATCAGGGTGGGATCCCAGGGACCAAGAATGTTCAGAAATCCCAGTACCCGAGCCGGGTTAACCATTTCGGAAACACTCAGACCCAGTCCAAACAAAATGCCGCTGGTGATAATAATAACCAGGTTACTAAGCGGAATGCCTTTAGCTGTAGATTCCATCTATTATTCTCCTTAACCGGTTATCAAACTGAATACAGTATGGGTAAGCGCCGCGGTGACAATGAAGGTTACCGTTGCGACGATGGAGCGATTTGAAAGCCTGGCCAGCCCACAAATCCCATGACCACTGGTGCAGCCACTACCCATGCGCGTACCAACGCCCACCAGCAGACCTGCCACCAGATAAACCGGCCAGGAATAATCAAGGGTAACTGGCAGGTCTTTGCCCCACAGGAAGGGATAAATTGCCCCCCCTGTCACCAGGCTGAGAACAAAAATAACACGCCAGCTTACCTGCCCTTTCTCCGGCATGACGATGCCACCGATGATGCCACTGATACCGGTGATGCGGCCTAGAAAGAGCCACATCAGAATGACGGCAAAGCCAATCATGACGCCACCACTGAATGCATTAATGAAAGAAAAGTCTGTCATGGGATAGGTTCCAGAATAAAAAAACAAATACTTACCCACACTTTAGGGGAAAACTGCAGGAGAGTATTGCCTTATATCAAGGGAACCCCTGATTAAGTCTAGTGTGTCTCTGGCCTTCAGGCAGTGCGCGAGACAAGGCGAACTTTCGCAGGCATGTCGACCACCTGTCAAGAAAGGTCAACGC
>CBFICR010000228.1:0-1128 GCA_965661105.1 Pseudohongiellaceae bacterium
GAAGACGCAAGGCACCCGGACCGATTCCAGAAACGGACTGTTCATTTCCAACGTCCATGTTAAGAAATTATGACTACGGTTTAGGCCATATTTTGTAATTTGTCAAAAATGTGGCACCCTTTACCAGGCAATAAGGCGTGTTTTTAAGGGATTAAGGATTTTTTGCTTTATTATTCAACAAACTACCCCTTCTCCTTTAAACCAAACGAGCCCTTTAAAGAAGAAAAACGCGCCGTCTCGTTTTCTTTCCGGTTAACAATTGAACAGCTTTTTTTAGGAATGGAATCACTGAGTAAGAGAGAAACAAAAACACCCAAATGACAAACCGACCTCGCTCGGTATAAAAATGTTAGCTAATCAGTTGGACAACAGGGAAAGTTCATGAAAATTTGTTACTACGATGAATCAGGCGACGACGGATTTCCATCTTATTCATCGCCCTTGTTTGTCCTATCAGCTATATATTTCGATCATCTTAACTGGCGTGAGCTACATAACAGTATTGTAAGGATGCGTCGAAGTCTAAAAGAAAAATATGGACTTCCAATAAAAATGGAGTTTCATACAAAACAGTTTTTACTTGATAAAAATCCTTACCGTGATTTAGGAATAGGAAAGGAACAAAGAATAGAAATAGTTTCAGAGCTTTGTGAGTTCATTGGAAATCTTGATGTGCGTATCATTAATATCTTAATTAATAAAACAAAAATCAAGAAGCAAGATTATGATGTTTTAAGCACTTCCTTAACTTACTCAGTACAACGAATCGAAAACGACATTGATCCAAAGAAAAATCCAGATATTAAATTTTTGATAATTACAGATGAAGGACGAGTTGGGAAAATGAGATCAACAACCCGTGCAATTCAGAGAATTAACTATATTCCGTCCCAATTTGGCACTGGTTCCATTCGGCAGGAGATTCAATCTTTGATAGAGGATCCATTGCCAAAAGATTCAAAAGAATCTTTTTTCATCCAAATGGCAGATTTAGTTGCTTATGTTGTTTATCTTTATGGAATTAGGAAGCTAAACATAAGCGACTTCCCAAATAGGCTTCAAAGTTCTCTGGATGATACTAAACTCAAAAAATGGCTTGAATTACTGGCGCCTAGTCTTAATTTAGAG
>CBFICR010000229.1:0-1094 GCA_965661105.1 Pseudohongiellaceae bacterium
TGGAGCGTCAGAGGACGAGCTGAAAGAGGTGGATGATGTGGGACCAGTTGTAGCCCATTTTGTACGGGAGTTTTTTAGCCTGCCTGAAAATCTTGAAATTGTGCAGGGGTTACAAATTGCCGGGGTCAATTGGCCGCCCATTGTGAAACCGGACGCCAATGATCAGCCCCTGAAGGGAAAAACCTGGGTATTGACCGGTAGTCTTGAGGCCTTGAGCAGGGCTGAGGCAAAAGAGAAGTTGATGACACTGGGGGCGAAAGTAGCGGGTAGTGTTTCAGCCAAGACCGATTGCGTGGTGGCCGGACCGGGAGCAGGATCAAAGCTTGCCAAGGCCCAGTCGCTGGAGATCCCCGTAATGGACGAAGCGCAACTACTGGCTTTCCTTGACGAAAATAAGAGATAAGCGGGCCTGGCAAGTGAGACAAATAAACCATCGAGAAGTCATCGCTTTTTTAACCACGCTTACTGCCTGCGGTGCATTTTTGGTGGGAGCCGTAAAAGTCTGGGGTGTTCCCTCAGATAAGCTGGTTTCCGGCCTGATCATGGTGTTGATGATGTTAGGGGGGCTGGCGCTACTGGCATTTTTGTTGGTGCTGGCTATCAAGTTGATCGGCAGGGGGCGAGATGAGTGATGTTCCTGCGGATACTGCCACGCAAACCGATAAGATTGAATCCCGTTTTCGCTACTATCTTGGAACCGTAGGGGCCAGCTCCGCTGCGGGTGGATTACAGAATATTCTCTATCCATGGGTTGTGGTCTCCTATCTGGGCTTGAGTGCCCATATGCTGGGCATAGCTCAGATGGTGTTGATGCTGCCAAACCTGCTGCTAATTCTGCTTGGCGGGGCAATTTCCGCCAACAAGCATTTGAGCCGTTATCTGCGCAACCTCTACCTGTTGAATCTGTTGCCGTTTTTGATGATCGGTCTGCTGGTGCAGTTTGCCACCCTCGATTTCTGGCATATTCTTCTGTATGGCTGCACCTATGGAATTATATCCGCTTTTATCCAGCCCGCGAGGGAGACTTTACTGCCAAAAGTGACCAATTCTGCCATGCAGCAGGCGGTGGCAAAAATCTCATTTGTGCAGTTCAG
>CBFICR010000230.1:0-1064 GCA_965661105.1 Pseudohongiellaceae bacterium
GCAGACCGTCATCCGACGAGAAAGAAGTAAAAGTTTCGCACCCGTAGCTCAGCTGGGTCATAAAGAGCAGTACCTGGCTGAATGCAGGTTGAAGTAGTAGGTCGGATAAGGTCGCAGACCGTCATCCGACGAGAAAGAAGTAAAAGTTTCGCACCCGTAGCTCAGCTGGATAGAGTACCTGGCTACGAACTAGGGGGTCGCACGTTCGAATCGTGCCGGGTGCGCCATACATAAAAAGCCCGCATTAATGCGGGCTTTTTTTTATGGACGGTTTTTATTCAGAAACAGGATTAGTCCGGCTTGCGGAACAGCAGGGTAAAACGATCCGACTTGCCACTGACTTGCGGCTGCCCCACTTCCAGCACCAGCTCATCATCGGGCATGGCCAGCAGGTCACTATAATCCTTGAGAATAAAGCCGGATTCCTGCACCTCTTTCACTACCAGTAATGGATCGACGCGTCTGCCATTTGTGCGCGTATCGGCCTCGTTATGACGTCTTGTATGGTCAACAATGCCATAGACTCCACCGGGCTTTAGAGCGTTGAAAACGGTTTCATTGAGAGCCATACGATCTTTATAGTTCAGGTTATGGTAGTTCTGAAAGGTTAATACCATGTCTACGGGCTCTACGTCCCAATCCCCACCAGTACCAATAAAGATATCCCGCGCAGACTGTTTTCTGCGGGGGTTGTAATCCAGTTTGCTTACCTTGTCCATTCCAGGCAAGGCCAGTGTCAGATCCAATGGCTCACTGTAGGAACCCAGATCGGGTTGGGTTGTATAAAAATGTCCATTCTCACGTAAAACAGGGCCAAGGATTTTGCTATACCAACCGCCAAAGGGAAGTATTTCTATAACGCGCATATCATCTTCCAGCCCAAAGAATTCAAGTACCTGGTCAGGTTTTCTATACATATCCCTGGCTTTATCCTGATCTGTCCTGATGTCGCTGGCCATGGCGGCAAGAATTTTGTCCTGAACGGAGGTGTCTGGCTGGGCAAAAAGACCACAGCTAACAAGAGAAAATAGAATAAACGTTAAAAGAGATTTCACTGCATACTC
>CBFICR010000231.1:0-1049 GCA_965661105.1 Pseudohongiellaceae bacterium
AGTCACCACCGTTCCCGAAGAATTTGAAAAACTTGGCTTTATCATGGCGACCAATCCTGGCAATGTTCTGGTCTCTGCGGGTAATGATGCTCTGTTTGAAGATGACTTGCTGTTCCCTGCCCTGGCAGGTTTTGAACTTGATAACACGACACCAGCATTCATCGAAACTGTCCCGGCAGAATTAAATAGCCCGAATACGCCTGAATGGGTTTTCCGACGTAATGGCGCCGATGCCATGCAGACATCTCCCTATAACAATGTCACCTGGGGTTACTGGGATGACGGCTCTCTGGGTGAAGGCATCGCCTATGTTTCGAAGGACCGTGAAAGCGCCGAAACCGGCTTTGATAAATTGTTCTGGGCGGTGACCAATTCTTCAGGTTACCTCACTCCCTACGGCAAGTTTACTTACGCCAAACGCATTTCTGACCTGAGCATGACGGATTCCTATGAAGGTACCGTGACCGATATTTTTGCTACCTTTGATGTCATGTTTGATGCAACACCGTCCACAGCTATCAGCAATGGCTTTATCCGCGTCTGCGTAGATGGTACTGATGGCTGCGGTGGCGCTGTTAGCTGGGAAGCCAACTTCACTGCCAGCCTTGATTACGGCTACCTGGATGCAGCCCCTGTTTCGGGAAATATATTCAGCGAGGGCAGTGATATTGGGGACTTTACCGGTGATGTAGATGGCATATTCACCGGGTGTATCGATTGCTCTGGCTATGATGTCTATGACGCCTTTGTTGGAGGTTTCAATTTTGATCAAACCGGTGGCCCGGATTATGTCGCCGGTCTGTTCCTGCTGGAACGCGATGAGCGACTGGATCCAGCCAACAGCACAGGAGCAGCTAGTCTGTTCAAAAACCTCAGCGACCTGTCCTCTTCCGGGATGATGGCCGGCGTGGATTTAGGGGCTGATGAAAATGATAACAGCATAAACGTGTTGACTGGTCTGAACTCAACATTGGATGGGACTAATGTCTATTTTCAGAATCGGGTCTTCGATAACGGGACAGAAATAAATGATGATATTTATATCGTCC
>CBFICR010000232.1:0-1040 GCA_965661105.1 Pseudohongiellaceae bacterium
ACTGGTCGTTGGTCACGTCGTCAATAAAACCGAATTGAGGTGAATTGGATGCACTGCTGTCACTGAACAAGGATTCAATATGTCCGGGTCCGGTATCATCTATCAGTAAACCAATGTTGTTCTGCATGCCCTGGAGCTGATCGTAAGTCAGGCGGTCTTCCACAAAACCATCAACAAAATAACTGCCTACCGCTTCAGCATCGGGAGAATCAAAATAGAACACGCCGACCAGGGAACTATCACCAGAGCCAGGGTCGCCAGTAAGCGCGCCGGTTATTTTTGCGGTATCGCCAGGCAGGAAGTCATATACGTAAGACTCAAAATAACCCTCGACATATTTGACATTTTCGACAACAAAGCCGCTGGTCGCAGTTTGATCGATATTGCCACTCAGGTCGCCTTCAAACCAGAAATCATCCGAGCATTCCCCACACCAGTCGCCAAACCGGAAGGAGCCGTCATAAATATTGCCGCTGGCAAAATCCAGCAGGAAGTTCATTTCCATATCCCAAAATTCTTCTTCAAAGCCATTCCCCAGATCAATAACACCCAGGATTTCAGAGTCAGCCCAGCTGGTAGAGAAAACCCCGGTCAGATAATTGAAGTCACTAACAGGTTTCAGGATATTGGCCCAGGCCAGGGGGAAAGCCGCTGCATCAGGGGTGCTTGCATCAAGATTGTCACTTAACAGATCGACATTATCAGTAAAGTCATCATTCCAGTAACCAATCTGGAACCAGCTGTTACTGTCATCATAGCGCTCGACATCATCACCAAAGCCGGCTGGCGGGACGATATAAATATCATCATTTATTTCTGTCCCGTTATCGAAGACCCGATTCTGGAAATAGACATTGCTACCATCCAATGTTGATTTCAGGCCTGCCAGTATGTTGATATTTTCAGAGTTTGTATCCAAGCCTAAATCCACGCCGGCTATCATGCCGCTAAAATTCAGATCATTCAGATTCTTGAACAGGGTAGCACCACCAGTAGTGTTGCTTGGATCCAGTCGCTCATCGCGTTCCAGCAGGAACAGA
>CBFICR010000233.1:0-1030 GCA_965661105.1 Pseudohongiellaceae bacterium
GCCACGACGCACGGCGGCCACTGTGGTCACCAGTTCTGGTAGAGATGTGGCCACGGCAGTGAAGAGAAAACCCACCACGGTTTCGGAGAGTGGGGTCTGCTCCACCAGACTAATGCCGGTACTAGCCACCAGCAATCCGGCACCCGCCAGAATAGCCACAAGAAATCCGAATGTTAGCCAGATACCAAGTTGATCTCTGGCATCGATTTTTTCTTCCTCCGGCACGTCCGGTTGCGTGGCGCTGGTGCGGTGGGGCTGCCAAAGCGGTGCAATGTGGGCTTGTTTCATGAGCTGCAAGCCGGATAAGTAAGTCAGTATAAGGACCAGGGACGCGGGATGCACCCCGGCGAAGGAGATTGCCGGAGTCAGTGCGGTCAGCAGGGGAATACAAAGCAGCACCATGAGAAGCGCCGCCTGCACCATATTCTCCAGCGAAGCCGCCGCGTGCTCCAGGTTGGCCTTGCGATAACACAGGTCCGCCACCACCAGAAAGGTGGTCTGGGCAGCGATGCCTCCGATTCCATTACTCACCGCAAGGGCGGGGAACCCCTGATATGCCGACACCATGGAGGTAACGCTGCCAGAAAGGGAAGTTGCAGCGCCCAGAAGCACAGCCCCGAATATCGCTTCGCCCATCCCGGTCAGATCCGCAAGCCGGTCTGCAATGTGGGTGAGCCGGGTTCCTGCTACGGCGATCACCAGACTGGCAAATAAAAAAATGGTAATGGTCTGGACCATTCCCCAGCTACTGGTATCGAATATCGCCAAGTGATTCTTTTCCTCTAGTCTCTGGTATTTAAAAAACAAGAATAGTGGAGACCAACTCCGTTCTCAAGAAAGGAAGTAAAATGTGGCTGAGAATTAAATTTTAATAATAGGGGGCAGACCATATTTTAAAATATAGAAAGCAAAGTGGGAGTCTTATTGTTTTTTGGATTTGATTGTTCCTATTCTTTCCTATTCTTCTGGTCTCCCGACTTGACTAAAGCTTTTGTATTTGTTGTTCTATAAAAGAGATTCAAAATATCAC
>CBFICR010000234.1:0-1010 GCA_965661105.1 Pseudohongiellaceae bacterium
TGTTTTTTTGTCAGCAGATGATCTGCTCCATCCAAACTCACAAAACTCTTAGGGTGGAAGGCATTCACAAATAATTTTTGTGCACTTTTAATCTCAACAATCTTGTCAAATGGTGCGTGCATAATTAAAATTGGTTTTCGCAAGTCGTTAACAATCTTCAATAGATCAGTTGACTCAAACCCTTCAACAAATTCTTTGTCAATTTTAAACGGACGACCACCAATATTTACCTCTATCTGACCTTTTTCTGGAATTTCATCTATACGATGCGAAAAATGCTTTTTTGTATGTTCAACACTAGAAGGTGCGCCAATTGTGGCAACCGCTTTCACACCCTCTAGCTTAGAAGCGGCATCTATTACCGCTGCGCCACCCAAAGAATGGCCCACAAGCAACTTCGGAGCCATGAATTTTGATTTGATGTAAGCATGAACATCCAACAGATCTTGAACATTGCCAGAAAAATGACTGTCCGAAAATTCGCCTTCACTTCTTCCCAATCCCGTAAAATCGACACGAACGACACCAAGACCATGATTGGTCATTGCGCGGCTTATATTCTTGGCAGCGGCCAATGTACTAGAACATGTAAAACAATGTGCGAAAATGGCATAAGCATGCGGTCGCTGGTTGCTCGGTAATTCAAGCGAGGCATATAGCATGTGTCCTCGAGAATTTTTAATTTCCAAATTTTGAGTTCCCATAATAATTCAATTTTCCTTCTAACGAATTAGAGTCCAAAACATTATGATCTCTACTTCACACCTTCCATTTGGTTTTGCTTGTCCATATCAGTAGGCATTTTCAGACCTTCTCGGGTTCTAACTGGAGTGCAATCTAACGTGTTAGCAGGCCTCATTAACATAATGCGAACACTGAGTATAATTGGTCTATATCTACTCGCGAAAAAACCGTATGAAGATCTACCGTTTTCAAAAGGCCATGCATTTAATATTGGAGTTTCCAATGCCGGAATGATGAGCCAATCTCCTCTCATCTTTATTCCAAAA